>NZ_CP144125.1:0-626045 GCF_036429475.1 Halalkalicoccus sp. CGA53 | reverse complement strand
CGGATTCCCGACCACCCGGTCGCCCTGGCGTTGCTCGCCGAGGTCGCGCCGATCACTGCGACGAGCGCGAACCGGAGCGGGGGGGCGAACGCCAGGCGCGCAGAGGACCTCGATCCGACGATCCGGGAGCGAAGCGAGGTCGTCCTCGACGGCGGAACCCTGGCGGGAACTGAGAGTACGGTCGTCGACGTCGAGATGGGGGAGATCCACCGGCAGGGGGAGATCGCTGACGAGGTAGAGCAGTGGCTCGCCGACCACTGATAGGGATCATCGTAGCTGATCGTTCCTGGGGGCGTCAGATCACCGGTGTCGTTCGATTCGCAGCCGTGAAACGATGTGCTCCTACGATGATCCCTACGAGTATCACCTCGCGCCGAAGAGCAGCGATCGAAGTGACCGGCTCCGCACCCCGCAACGGTCGCGGAACTCACAGGACCGACACTTCGCCTTCCCGCGCAGCCGCGGCGGCGGACCGTCGATCGCCTCGGTCGTACGAACCGCCCGTCGGTAGGTCGCCTTCCGCCGGGTCGTGATCTCGACGGATCGGATCACACCGTGCGTGGGGTACTCGACGTACGCCCGTTCGACCGGGAACTCGCGAGTCCAGGCGAGCGCCTTCGCCGCCGCGACCGCACGAACCGAGTCGGGCTCCCAGACGCCCTGCCGCGGGGGGCTGCCGGTCGATATCATCGACGGCTCCGGTGGCTCGTCTAGGACCTTGTGGACGATCCCACGGCACTCCCGACCGGTCAGCAATACGTCGCGCGCATCGGGGTTCACGAGGTCGTCGAAGCGGTCGATCGTCCCAGCGCTCCGTTCTACGTTCGCCCGGTACGCTTCGGGCGAGACGGCGATCGGTTCGGCGGCGAGCGCGCTCTCCTCGGCCGCGAGCAACTCGTCATATCGGAAGGCGAGGTCCCGGCGCTCTCGTACCGACTCGGGCACCGTTCGATCGTCGGCCTGCCAGGTGTAGTAGAGCTTACGCGGGCAGTAGGTGGCGATCGCGAGGTCGCTCATCGCGTGGGGCGGCACGCTCTCGCTGGGCGCGTCCTCGCATAAGAAGTCTCACATCGAGAGCTCGTTTTCCATCCCCTCGGTCGCCTCTCGCAGCCCGTCCTCGCGGGCGTCGTGAGCGAGACGGGTCGAGAGGTCGCCGTCCGCGACGATCGCCTCGAACTCGTCGCGATAGCGGTCGTTCACCCGGCGGGAGGCCGCCTCGGCCTCGAGCGCGCGGACGACCCCCTCCAGCTCCTCGGGAGCGACGTCGAGGGCGTCGGCGATCTCGGAGACGGACTCGCCGTCGGCTCGCCGTCGCCTGATGTCGCGGGTCTCGACCGCGGCCTCGGTGTCCGCTTCCCGCACGAGGTGGAGGTCCATCCGCATCGCGAGGACGCGGTCGGCGTCGACTTCGATCCGCTCGGCGATCTCTTCGTCGCTCTCGTCGGCGAAGAACCCCCTGACGACCGCCGCGTACGTCTCCGTCTCCTCGTCGGTCTCGAACTCGAGTCGCTCGTGCATCGTCTCGATCACGGGCCCGACGCGCTCCTCGTCAGATCGGTCGTCCGCGAGCGACCCCCTCGTCTGTTCCTGGCTCTCGGTGACCGACCCCTCGCCGCTCATCTCGAGGAAGATGTCACGGAGCTCCTGTGTCTTCTCGTCCATGGTTCGTGGCGCGCTCGAACGGGGCGGAGATATATAAACGCTTTCGCCACACCGAATTCGTAAACCGAACCTTTGAGTGTGCTTGACGAGATGGCCGGTTATGACAAATACGACGCGAACGGAGGCCGGAGCGGTCGATCTCGTCGGCGATGAGACGGTGAGAAACCTCGCGCGTGCGGCGACCTTCGCCGCGCTGATGGGCGCGTTCGCCTACGTCTCCTTTCCGAACCCGCTCGCGCCGGGCGTTCCGGTTACCCTGCAGGTGCTCGGTGTCTTCCTCGCCGGGATCCTCCTCGGACCCGTCTGGGGGGCCATCGCGATGCTCTTTTACCTGGTCGCGGGCGCCCTCGGGGTGCCGGTCTTCGCGGGCGGGACCGCAGGGCCGGGCGTGCTGCTCGCGGGTCCGACCCTCGGCTACCTCTGGTCGTACCCGATCGCGGCGGGCGTCGTCGGCCTGGTCGTCCACCGGGGGGCGACGCTCCGCGACCACGGGGAAGCGAGTCTCCCGACGCTCGTCGGGGCGATGGTCCTCGGTACCGTGATCATCTACGCGCTGGGGACCCTCGGATTCGCGTTCGTCCAGGACGTGAGCCTCGGGCGGGCGTTCGTCGCGAGCGCGCTCGCGTTCGTCCCGTTCGAGGCGGTGAAGATCGCCGCCGCGATCGGCATCGTGCGGAGCGACGCGCTCGCCGCCGCCTGATGATCGAGACGCGAGACCTGGTCCACCGCTACGGCGAGTCCGTCGCACTCGACGGCGTCTCGCTCGCGATCGACGACGAGTTCGTCCTCCTCGCGGGGCCGAACGGCTCGGGGAAGACCACGCTCGTCCGTCACTGGAACGGGCTGCTCGAACCCGATGCTGGGGAGGTGCTGGTGAACGGCCGTCGAGTGGGAGCCGACCTCGTCGCCGCCCGGACGACCGTCGGGATGGTCTTTCAGCACCCGAGAGACGGCTTCGTCGCGGCCACCGTCGGCGCGGACGTCGCCTTCGGCCCCGAGAACCTGGGGCTCTCTCGGGAGGGGATCGACCGCAGGGTGGCCGAGGCGCTCGCCGCTGTCGGGCTGGGCGGGCGAGAGGACGACCGGATCGCGACGCTCTCGGGCGGCGAGGAGGAACGCCTCGCCATCGCTGGCGCGCTCGCGATGGAGCCCGATCACCTCGTCCTTGACGAGCCGCTCACCGGCCTCGACGAGCCCGCACGGCGGTCCGTGCTCGCCCGCCTCGGAGAGCTTCACCGATCGGGGACGAGCGTAGTCGTCGTCACCCACGACTTACGCGACATCTGGGAGGACGCGGATCGGATCGTCGTTCTCGGGGACGGGCGGATCGTCCGGGACGACCATCCCGAAGACGTCCTTTCGGATCTCCCGGGTCTCTCGGTGCGCGATCCACGATGCTGAGCTACTCCTCGGGTGCCTCGTTCGCCCACCGCCTCGACGCCCGCTCGAAGCTCGCCTTCCAGCTCGCGTTCGTCGCCGTCGCCTACGCCTACACCACGCCCCGGGGCCTCCTCGCCCTCTCGGGCCTCGTCGTGGTCGTCCTGCTCGCGAGCCGGACGCCCCTGTTCGGAACGCTCTGGACGTTCAGAATCGTCTTCCCGTTCGTCCTCGCCGCGCCGTTGATCGAGGCGGCCGTCCTCGGCCCCCCGTGGATCGCTCTCGACCGGGCCGTCGACCCGGTGCTCGCGAGCTACCGGATCCTCCTCGTGCTTCTGGTCGCCGCGGCGTACGTCCGGACGACGCCGATCCGCGACTCGCAGGCGGCGCTCGCGTGGACGCTTCCGGGACGCGCCGGCCGGTTTCTGGGCCTCGGCGTCGGCTTCGTCGCCCGGTTTCTCCCCCTGTTGGTCGAGGACCTGCAACGGGCGCGTGCGGCTCACGCCGCTCGGCTGGGGACGGAGCAGCCGATTCGAAACCGGATCTCGTGGCTGGTGGTGGCGGGCGTCTCGCGGACGCTCTCCCGGGCGGATCGACTCTCGCTCGCGCTGCGTGCGCGCTGTCTCTCGTGGAACGCGACGCTGCCGGAGCTACGGTTCTCGTGGCGGGATACACTCGTCTCATCACTCGCCATCTCGCTGCTCGTGGGAGCGATCTCCGGCTCGCCGGTCCTCCCCTAGAACCTCGTGCAGCGGCGTGTACGAACCGATCGTGCGTCCGTACGGCGTTCGAACGAGAGTCCCGTCATCGAGCGATCGATAGCCGAGTTCCTGTAGGGGTCAGGACCGACACTCGAGGGAGAGTTCGTACTCGAAGAAGGCGTCGGAGCCGAAGCTCGTCGCGACGACGTAGTACACTCCCGACCCTTCGAGTCGCTGGTCGGCGATCAGCGAGTTCAGCCCGTTTCCACCGTCGTCGTCCTCCGCGACGATCTGTCCCGCCGCGTCGACCAAGTAGAGGTAGGTGTCGCCGTCGACCGTCGAAAGCGAGAGCCTCACCGTGTCCCCTTCCCGCCCGAGGAAACAGTACGCGTCGTGGTAGTGATCGGGTCCTCGGAAGCCGACGGCGTCGTTCGACGTCAGCTCGCCGGCGACCGTCTGGCCACATCTGACGGTTCGCTGCGGACCGAGGACGTCCTGAAACGACCGACACTCGAGCGAGAGTTCGTACTCGAAGACGTCTTCCGGACCGAAGGTCGTCGCGATGACGACGTACTCCCCGTCCTGTGGGAGCACGGCCGTGAGACGCGAGCCGAGGTCGGTTCCGCTGTCGTCGTCTTCCGCGACGATGGCTCCGTCGGGACCGAGGAGGTACAGATACGGGTCGTCCTCGAACACGACCGGCGAGTGAGCGAGCGTAACGTGCTCGCCGGCCTCCCCCTCGAAGACGTAGGCGTCGTGGTAGTGGTCGGGTCCCCGGAAGCCGACGGCGTCCTCGGACGTGAGTTCGCCACGGACCGTCTCGCCACACTCGATTCGCTCTCCGTCACCGACGACCTCCGCGAACTGCCGACACTCGAGCGAGAGTTCGTACTGGAAGAAGGTCTCGGGCCCGAAACTCGTCGCGACGACCGTGTACTCTCCCGTCTCCGGGATGCGCTGTCTGATTCGCGAGTTGAGGAAGAACCCACTGTCGTCGTCCTCGGCGAGGACCGCTCCATCCGGGCCGAGGAGGTAGAGGTACGGGTCCCCGAACTCTCCGATGAACTCGTCGAGGAGCGCCACCGCATCCTCCTCGTCTTCGACCTCGTCGAGCAGTTCCACGACGTCCTCCTCGGTGAGTTCGTCGATCCACTCGTGCTCGTCGATCTCCTCGAACTCCTCGATCGCGTCGACCTCCTCTGGTTCCGCCGCGATCATGTCGATGGTGACGAACTCGTCTGCGTCGCCCTCGAACGTGTACGTGTCGTAGTGATGGGAGTCGTCGCGAAACCCGTCCGGGTCCGCCGACGTTAGCTCTCCGGCGATCGTCTCCCCGCACTCGATCGGCACCGCGTCCTCGACGTCCTCCGCTACAGCGGGTCGTGAGAGTGCGAGCGGTATCCCGCTCGTAACGAGTGCTCCTGCGCCCAGTACGGCTCGTCGTGACAGTGTCCTCTTCCCCGACATCCGATCGCTACCTCCATCAGTCGCTACTTCGCTTTACCCCCTGCACGCCGGAAATAGCTGCCCGGGACCGATCGACGCTCCGACTCGAGCGGGTATGCTACCGTTTCGGTCTCCTCTGTCGGCCGATCCGCTACCACGTCCGACCCGAACTCCTCACCTCGCTCCGTCGTCGAACCGCGTACGCCCGCGGCGCGCGGGCGCGGTGAGAAGAGTTAAGCGCCCGGTACACAGCACAACGATTATGTACGTTCTCGGGCAGGCGGGGGCCGGGGCGACCCGCGAGACGTTCTGGCAGATCGGCTCGGTCGGGAAGGGGTTGTTCTACTTCCTCTCGGTCGTGGTGATCGTGGTCTTCCTCTACGGCGTCTACGAGCGCTTCGCACGCTACACGGAGGGGGCAGAGGAGCCGATCGACCGGCTCTCCGAGCTCTCCGAGCGGGTCGTCGCCGCCGCGAAGATCGCCGGCAGCAACGAGAAACAGTTCAACCGCGACCTCTACGGCGGGCTGATGCACGCCTTCATCTTCTGGGGCTTTCTCGTCCTGCTGATCGGGACGACCATCCTCTTCATCGACATGGACGCCTACGGGCTGGCCACCGGCGAGTCGTTCTGGGTCGGGGACTTCTACCTCGCCTACCAGCTCGTGCTCGACGCGTTCGGGCTGCTGTTCGTCGTCGGGATCGGAATGGCGATCTACAGGAGATACGTCGTCCAGAACGTCCGGCTCTGGGGGCGGCACACGAGCCGCGAGGACGACCTGTTCATCTGGCTGCTCTTCCTGATCGGCGTCGGGGGCTTTCTGGTGCAGGGCGTCTCGATGGTCGGCCAGGAGATCCGCGCCGGCGAGACGGTGAGCTTCGTCGGCGTCTTCACCGCGGGACTGCTCGAGGCCGGGGGACTCACCGCCGAAGGGGCGGCGGCGATCTACCCCGTCGTCTGGTGGCAGCACGCGCTGCTCTCGCTCTTTTTCATCGCGTGGATCCCGTACGCGAAACCGTTTCACATGCTCTCGTCGTTCGCGAACGTCGTGGTCCGCGACGAGAAGGCCGGACTCAGGCTTCCAGCGGTGCCCGCCGACCTGGATCACACGAACGCCGAGTCGATCGACGACTTCACCTGGAAGGACATGCTCGACCAGGACGCCTGTACGAAGTGCGGACGCTGTTCGGCTGTCTGTCCCGCGAAGGCCTCGGGTCGCCCGCTCGACCCGCGTGACGTGATCCTGGACCTCAAGGCCTACCGCGAACAGCTCGACGCGGGTGGCGACGAACGCCCGGTCATCGCGGACGGCGGCGGCGTCATCCAGGCGGAGACGATGGAGTCCTGCATGGCGTGTATGGCGTGTATGGACGCCTGCCCCGTCGAGATCGAACACCTGAACTCGTTCACCCGGCTCAACCGCCAGCTCACCGACCAGGGCGACGTCGACGCGAACATGCAGGACGTCTTCGGCAACCTGATGCAGCGCGGGAACACCTTCGGCGAGCGCCCGGCCGACCGAGCGAACTGGACCGAAGACCTCGAGTTCGAACTGACCGACGCGAAGGAGACCGAGGTCGAGTACCTCTGGTACGTGGGGGACTACCCGAGCTACGACGATAGAAATAAAAAAGTCGCCCGCTCGCTCGCCCGGCTGTTCGACGCCGCGGACGTCGAGGTCGGCATCCTCTTCGAGGAGGAGCGCTACGACGGCAACGACATCCGTCGGGTGGGCGAGGAGTTCCTCTTCCTCGAACTCGCCGGCCACCACGTCGAGAGTTTCGAAGAGTGCGAGTTCGAGAGGCTCGTCTGCACGGACCCCCACAGCTACAACACGTTCGAGAACGAGTACCCGGAGATCGACTTCGCGGAGTTCGCCGACGACCCGGTGATGCCGTTCGAGTACGACGGGTTCTGGAATAGCGACGGAGAGATCGAGGTACTGCACTGGACGCAGGTGGTCGAGGCGCTGGTTCGCGAGGGACGGCTCGGCCTGTCCGGTACCGAACTCGACTACACGGTCACGTACCACGACCCGTGTCACCTCGGCCGGTTCAACGACGAGTACGAGGCGCCGAGAGACCTCATCCGGGCGACGGGCTGCGAGCTCTACGAGATGCCGAGAAACCGCGCGAACTCCTTCTGCTGTGGTGGCGGCGGCGGCGGCCTCTGGATGGAGTTCGACGAGGAGCCCAAACCGAGCGAGGAACGGCTCCGGGAGGCGTTAGAGGACACGGAGGCCGGGAACGCCGTCGAGAAGTTCGTCGTCGCTTGTCCGATGTGCATGACGATGTACGAGGACGGCCGGAAGACCGGGAATTTCGAGGATCGGATCGAGATCGTCGACGTCGCCGAACTGTTGATCGAGGCGGTCGAGGTGGGCGGTGTGAGTGAGACGTCGAGGTCGAACGAAACGCCTGCCGCGGCCGACTAAACGACCTCTGTGGGATCGAGCCGATCGACCAGCCCGTCGAAGTCCTCGTCGAACGAGAGGACGCGATCGATCCCGTGGTACTCCGTGAGCGCGACCGTCGAGGCGTCGGTGAAGCTCAGCGCGTGGTCGTCGTAGCGCTCGAAGAGCAGGATCGATCGCCCGAACAGCTCCTCGGTGAGGTGGAGCAGTTCTATCGTATCGGGATACGGATCGGCCCCACGGATCCCGTCCCCGACGGCTTTCGCGTCGTCGGACCGTCCCGTTCGCGTTCGCGCGAGCGTGACCGTCTCGTCGTAGACGTAGTCGCTGGTGTAGAGGCGACCGTGCCGCCCCGATACGAGGTGTTCTAGCGCGTTCGTCGCCGATACGTGCCCGGGTACGTCGCGGTCGTGGTGCGCGTAGAAGACCCCGGTGTCGACGAAGACGCTCATTCGATCTCGGTGCCGTACAACGTCTCGTCGATACCCTCCTCGTCGACGGGGTTACCGGACGCCGTGATCCCCGAGAGCCACCGCTCGGCCTCCTCCTCGTCGAGCCCCTCCCACTCGTCGCGATACGAGTCGATCAGCTCTTCCCTCGAGGCGTACGCATCGCTCACGAGCCGATCTAGCAGCTCCTGCCGCGTGACTCGCTTCCCCCGCTTCTAACCTGATCTCCGCCCGTAGCTCCTCGAGCCGGGACTTCGCCGACTCGCTCATCCTCACCGAGGTACTCGTACTACATGGTAGTAGGTTCTACCACGTAACGGTTACTCCTCGACCCTCGATTCGACGTATCTCACCGCCTCCTCCGGTGTTTCGACCGCCTCGACGCCCTCGACGTCGTGCGTTCCGAGGCCGACGACCGGTCGACCGACCTTGAGCGCGAAACCGATCTCAGAGAGCGTGCCGTAGCGGCCGCCGACCGCGATCACTGCCTCGCCGTTCCTGACGACGAGCACGTTCCGCATCTCGCCGATCCCGGTGACGATCGGGACCTCGACGTGGGGGTTCGCCTCGCGAACGTCGGTCCCGGGGAGGATCCCGATCGTGCGACCGTCGACCTCGCTCGCGCCCTCACACGCGGCCGCCATCACGCCGCCTCGACCGCCACAGACGAGCGTGTGACCTCGCTCCCCGAGCAGCCGGCCCACCCGTTTCGCGACCGCCGTCTCGTCCCGTTTCTCCGTGCCGCCGCCGACGACGCTCACGCGCATGCGGGTGGCTCGCGACGGGCAATCAAGTCCGTTCCGACGGAACGACGCGCCTTTACCCCCCTCTCCACTACCCCCGGTATGGACCTCACGACGCGCCCCCGTCGGCTCAGAGGCGACGGGCTCCGCCCGCTCGTGAGCGAGACGCGCCTCGCATCCGAGGACCTCATCGCGCCCGTCTTCGTCGACGCGACGACCGACGAACGCGTGTCGATCCCCTCGATGCCGGGCCACGAACGCGTCCCGCTCGCGGCGGCGGCCGACCGGGTGCACGAGGTGCGCGAGAGCGGCGTGCGGGCGGTGATGCTCTTCGGTATCCCCGACGAGAAGGACGAACACGGGTCGCGGGCGTGGGCCGACGACGGCGTGATCCAGCGGGCGACGCGGGCGATCACCGACGAGACCGACGTGACGGTGATCGCCGACCTCTGTTTCTGCGAGTACACGAGCCACGGCCACTGCGGGATCCTAGCGGAGGGGGCACGCGAGGGCGGGACGATGACCGTCGACAACGACGCGACGCTCTCGATCATCCGGAAGACGGCGGTCTCGCAGGCCGATGCCGGCGCGGACGTGATCGCTCCGAGCGGGATGACCGACGGGATGGTCGGCGTCATTCGAGACGCGCTGGACGAGGCCGGCCACGAACACGTCTCGATCATGAGCTACGCGGTGAAGTACGCGAGCGCCTTCTACGGGCCGTTCCGTGACGCCGCCGACGGCGCACCCGCCTTCGGTGACCGGCGCCACTACCAGATGGACCCGGCGAACGCCCGCGAGGCGCTCCGCGAGGCCCGCCTCGACGTCGAGGAGGGCGCGGACGTGCTGATGGTGAAACCCGCGCTCCCCTACCTCGACATCGTGAACGACGTGAGGAGGAGTACGGACGTCCCGATCGCGGCGTACAACGTCTCGGGGGAGTACGCGATGCTCCAGGCCGCGGCGGAGAAGGGCTGGCTCGACCTCGAGACCACGGCGATGGAGTCGCTGCTCTCGATCAAGCGCGCCGGGGCGGATCTCATCTGTAGCTACTTCGCCGAAGAGGTCGCCGAACGACTGTAGATCGGGGTGTCGGGGGGTTTCGGGTTCGCGGGTGCGTTTCGAGTGTGACGGCGGCCAGCACGGAGTGAGGTAACGGCCAGTACGGACGTTCTTCCCTCTCAGGCAGTCTCGGCGTCGTCACGGACCGGTGATCTAACCGATGGCGCGACCACTTGAGCCGGCCGGATGTGGAGAAGCACGCGCGGTGTATCGCGTTCGTAGGGGTACTCGTCGACGCCCCAGTAGCGTCGGGCCTGTCGGTCGCTGAAATCCAGTGCCCCGTCCTCGGGCATCCGCTCGACTTCCCCTCGGATCTCCACGTATCGATAGATGTCGTCCGGGTCGATGACCGTGACTGTGACGCGGGGATCGTATTCGACGTTGCTGTGTTTTCGCGTGTCCCCGTTCGAATGACGACGAGCACGTACGTCCCATCGTAGTCCACCCACACCGGCGTCACCTGTGGATGCCCGTTCGGAAGCATCGAGGCGAACGTCGCGATCGCGGGCTTCTCGAACAGGTCCAGTCTGTCGTCTGGGATCGGTGCCATACCTCGTGATGACGCCGAACGAGTACAGCACTACGGCCGCCAGAGCTCCCGATCCTCGGACGGTCAGCACACGCCTCTCCTCGCCGGCGGAGCCGATCCGAAGCCCTCCGGAGTTCGCCCGCTGCGATCCCCTGTGGCTTCCGAGTGGGTGCTTAGAGCTGATCGCGAACGTGTGCCAGCAGGTTTCGCACGTCGCGGGACTCCTCGTGGCGCCACGGCTTCAACTGCAGCGCCCTGCGCCGGCGCGAGAGCAGCGAACAGAGCTCCTCCCACTGCCAGCGGTCGAGCGAGACGGTCGGAAACGGCCCCTCCGCCTCGTCGACCCCGTCCTCGATCGACCGCCGGAGCTCTCTGAGGATCTTCCACTCGTCGTACGTCGGGCCGTAGGCGTAGTAGAGCCGGTTCTCGTGCTCCCTGAGCCAGTTCACGAGCGCATACCACTCGCCCGCTTCGAGTTCGACGCTCGCTCGCGGCTCCGTCTCCGCTCCGCCCGACGACTCCATTGCCGTGGGTAGTGAGCGCACGGTCATTACTGTTGGCTCGCCCCGTTGAGAACTGGACGATCGAACGTATTAATCTGGCTATACAGTACAGAATACGTGTATATACCCCGAACAGTACCCGGTATGGCCGTACGATGCCGGAGAATATCGACATGTACGTACGAAAGGCTATGTCTCCCGAACGCGCCGTGGTGGCTGTGAGCGGAATGACAACGAAGGACACGCCAGGGGTAGCGGGGAGACCATCGATCGCGGATCGCGAGGTGGGCGCATGAGCGACCTCGCGACGCTGGCGGAGGGGCTGAACCTGATGTGGGCGCTGACGGTCACGTTCCTCATTTTCTTCATGCACGCCGGTTTCGCGATGCTCGAGGCCGGGCAGGTCAGATCGAAGAACGTCGCGAACCAGCTGACGAAGAACATGCTGACCTGGGCGGTCGGCATCGTCGTCTTCTTCCTCGTGGGAATGGGCGTCTCGAACAACGTCGGGGCGGCGCTCGGCGGTGGCGAGGCGACCTCGCTGACGATGTTCGGGGCGGAGTCGTTCGACTGGACGATGTGGCTCTTTAGTGCGGTCTTCGCGATGACCGCCGCGACGATCGTCTCCGGTGCGGTCGCCGGTCGTGCGAAACTCCGCGCGTACGTCACGTACACGTTCGCGCTCGCCGCGGTGATCTACCCGGTCGTCGCGGCGCTCGTCTGGTACGCTCCGGGCGGGACGCCGCTGCTCGCGGTGCTCGGCTTTCAGGACTTCGCGGGCGGGATGGTCGTCCACGGCGTCGGCGGTGTCGCCGGCCTCACGGCGGCCTGGATCCTCGGTTCCCGGATCGACAAGTACGGCGAGGACGGCTCCACGAACGTCATCCCCGGTCACTCGATGACGTTCGCGGTGCTGGGGACTCTGATCCTCTGTTTCGGCTGGTTCGGCTTCAACGTCGGGACGGCCGCGACGGTCGTCGAGATCGGCGACGCGGGCGCCGAACTCGCCGACTTCGCCTACGTCGGAAGCGTCGCGATGGTCACCGCGCTCGGGATGGGGATGGGTGCGCTCGGTGCGTCGGCGGTCTCGCTCTACCTGAACGGGAAAGTCGATACGCTCTACGTCGCGAACGGGATGCTCGCGGGCCTCGTCGGCGTCACCGGGCCGACCGACCTCCTCACCCCGATGGGCGCGCTGGCGATCGGGTTCATCGCGGGCGCACAGCTCCCGATCGTCTTCCGGTTCGTCGAGAAACGGTTGAAGATCGACGACGTCTGTGCGGTCTTCCCGGTCCACGGGAGCGCGGGGATGCTCGGACTGATCCTCTTCCCGCTCTGGTCGAACGCTGAGGGTGCAGCGGTGATCGGCGGGAGCGTCGTCGCCGGCGGGATCCTCTCGATCGAGGCGGGCGCGTTCGCCCCACAGATCGTCGGCGTCGCCGTCATCACGATATGGACCGTGGCCGCGACCGCCGCCGTCTGGGGCGCGTTCAAGGCGGTCGGACAGGCCCGTGTGACGCCCGAAGACGAGCGCGACGGCCTCGACGTGACCGAACACGGCGTCGACACCTACCCCGAGTTCGCCTCGCCGGAGGTCGTCACCGACGGCGGGCGCTACCGGACCGACGGCGGCTTCGAGAGCTACGTCGCCGACGGCGGTGCCGCGATCAAGATGGTCACCGCGATCATCCGGCCGGAGAAGCTCGCGGCCGTGAAGACCGCGCTCGCGGAGGTCGGCGCGCCCTCGCTCACCGTGACGAACGTCTCGGGCAGGGGGAGCCAGGCCGCGAAGAAGGGCCAGTGGCGCGGCGAGGAGTACGTCGTCGACCTCCACCAGAAGGTGAAAGTCGAGTGCGTCGTCGCGGAGGTCCCCGCGACCGAGGTCGCGGCGGCGATCCGCGAGGCGGCGTCGACCGGTGAACCCGGCGACGGCAAGGTCTTCGTCATCCCGGTCGAGGGGGCGCTCCAGGTCCGGACCGGCGAGAGCGGCATCGAAGCGGTCTGACCTCTTCTCTCACCCGCCGCTGGTGGTAGCGGAGGACCGGTCGTAGCCCGGCGAGAGCTCGTCCGAATCGAGGCTGAGCAGGTAGGTGTCTATCTCGACGAGGCCATCGATCAGCCAGCCCACGCCCTCGTAGAACGGGCCCTCGGCCAGCTCCCGGACGTCGTCGGCGAGCTTCGGCAGCCACCAGCCGTGTGCCGCGAGGAACGCCCGGCGGTGCTCGTCGTCCCCATCGCGCGCGAGTATCTCCAGCGCGGCGAGTTCGACGGCTGCGTGATCGCCCTCCTCCCTGAGCTCTGCCGACGGGTGGATCTCGAGGTCGCGGTAGCTGGCCTTGACCGCCGCGAGCGGCTTGCCCAGGTAGTCGTCGGCGTACCACGACTCGTACGCCTGCATCTTCGGCCGGGGACCGACGAACAGCTTGGTGTGCGCCCGTCTGAGCTCGTCGGCGGCCGTCGCCGGATCGTCGACGCCGGTCCGCCACTGTTCTAGCAACCGAAAGCCGTTCTCGAGCGCCTGCGGCCGCGCGTCGGCGGGAAACGGTTCGGCGGCGAGACGCTCGATCGCCGCCTCGTCCGGCGGGTCGGCGACCACGCCGGAGACGAAGGCGTAGAGGTCCGCGAGTTCGGTCGTCGTGTCGTCCGTACGCGTCATTATCGTAGTCGGGTACTGGGCCTGCGGGGGTAAATCGGTTGGATCGAGTCGGCTACACCGGCAGCGGCATCGGGGCGAACTCCGCGGCCATGAGGTAGGTGATCGCGAGCGTCACCTTCCCGACAGTGGCGAGCGCCGCCGCGGTCACGTACGACGAGACGACCGCCGTCTCCGAGAGCGACCCGCGCCGTTCGCCGAGAACGGCGGCGACGAGCAGGGCGACCGGGACGAGCAGCCCGAGCACGACGCTCACGCCGACGAACGCGAGGGCGTGCGTCCCGAGGAGGTTCTCGACGCCGGCGGTCGCCGCCGGACGCTGCCCGGGCAAGAGCACCACGGTCGCCGCGAGCGCGAGCGCGGTCGCCCCGAGCAGGCCGACGGCCGCGGTCGCGTACGTTCGAAGGACGGCACCCGGTGTGCGGTCGAAGACCGCCGCGAGCGCGAGTGCGGTGACCAGTCCGACGCCGAGCCCGCTGAAGATCTGGACCGGGACGAGGAACGTCTTCTCCCAGAGCGCGACGCGCTGGGCGGAGCCCTCCCCGTAGGCCATCGCCGAGTAGAGGAGGACGCCCGCGGCGAAGACCCCGAACAGCGCACCGAGTAGGAGTCGGGTCTTCTCGGACGGCCGGGTGACGTCGGCGACCGAATCGACGGCTCCCAGGAGGCCGACGCGGTCGGCGACGCCGCGGAACCCGCCGACGGTCCGGTCGCCGGTCGCCGCCCGTGCGGGGCCGCCGTCGGAGGCGACGTCGCGACCGCCGTCCGCGACCGCAGACTCCCGCCCGGCCGCACGGGCGTGCGGTCGCTCGGTCCCGAACGCGAGCCAGAGGAACATCAGCGTGCTCCCGATCCCCAGCCCGCCGAGCATGTACGCCCCGATGGTCATCCACGAGCCGAGGTTCGTCATCGTGAGCGGGATGAGCATCGCCCTGAGGGGGGTCGCGAGGTGGCTCAACAGGATCGGCGGGCCGATCACCAGGCCGCCGAGGCCGACGAGGTAGGCCCACTTCGCGATCGCCCCGTGGCCGGCCGAGCCCCTCCGGTACGAGACGACGTCGGCGGCGTAGCCAGCGAGGTACGCCCCGCCAGCGATCCCGATGAGCGCGACGTAGACGCCGACCTTCCAGCCCCACTCCGTTATCGGTTCGTTGAAGACGATCTCCGCTGTCATGGCCCCTCCCCCATCACCGCGTCGGCGTCGTCCCCGAAGACTATCCGTGCCGCCTCGTCGTTGAACGGGGTCGAGACGCCGTCTTCGGCGAGCTTCTCCGAGAGCTCGTCAGGCGTGCCGTAGAGCAGCGCGTCGGTCGGACACTCGGAGGCACAGGCCGGTTCGAGGTCATGTTCCTGTCGCGGCTCGCAGGTCGTACACTTGTCCATCAGCCCGTTGCCTCGGGCACCGACCGGCTCGGACTCGGCCGCCTCGGGCACCTCCGCGTCCGGGTACTGCGGCGCGCCGAACGGACAGCCGACACCACAGTAATGACAGCCAATACACATGTCCCCGCTCACCCGGACGGTGCCGTCGTCGCGGAAGAACAGCGCTTCGGTCGGACAGACCTCGACGCAGGGCGCCTCCGAGCAGTTGTAACACTGCATCGGCTTGTTCGTCTCGTCCTCGGTACCGTGGGCCATGGCGACGACCTTGATCCGGTCGCTCTCCGGCGGGAGGTTCCACGTCCGCTGGCAGGCGACCTCGCAGGCGCCACAGTCGATACACGACTCCCAGTTGGGAACCACCCGCGCCGGTCCGCTGGATTCTTGTGTGCTCATTCGTGTCTCCTATCGCTTGTGCCGCGTCATCCGCTGTTCCTGCCACGCGAGCTGCGTCTCCGAGAGTTCCGGGATCTCGTCGGTCTCCGCCACCCGGACGTTACAGAGCGTCGACTTCGTCTCCTGCATCTGCGTCTCCCGGTCGTAGGCGGGGGCGGTTCCGGCGTTGATCGACTCGCCGATCACCAGCGGCGCCAGCCCGTCGAGTTCGCCCTCGTAGTTGCCCGTTAGCTTCTCCCCCTCGAGGATTCCGCTCCAGTGGTACGGCGCGAACGCGTGGTCGCGCGGGACGCGCCCGGTCGGCCGCGCCTGGACGACCATCTCCGCGTGCGGCGTCGTGACGACGATCCAGTCGCCCTCGTCGACGCCGAGCTCCTCGCCGACCTCCGGGTGGATCTCGAGGTACATCATCGGCGAGCGCGAGGCGGTCCCGAGCGTGCTCCGGGTCTTCGCGCCCGCGCCGGTGTGTTCGACCTGTCGACCCGAGGTGAGCACCATCGGGTCGACGTCGCCCATCTCGACGAGCTCCTCGACCGCGTCGATGTTCGCCTCCTGGACGCCCAAGTTGTCGAGTTCGACCCGCCAGTGGTCCTCGACGCGTTCGTTACACGGGAACGTCTCCGCGAGGTCCGGCCTGGGGGTGACCGCCGGCTCGCGGTGGACCGGTATCTGGTCCTCCAGGTTCCAGGCCTTCATCCGGGCACGACCGCGGCCCCACACCGCGTCGGGCTGGGGGTTGTCGAACTCCTCGTACTGCTCGACGTCGACGTCGTAGCCCTCCTCGGCGAGCGCCTGCGCGGTGTCGTAGACGGATCGCTCCTCGTCCTCGGCGTACTCCATCGGGATCGTCGCCGCGGCCGGGGTCTCGGGGTCCGGCAGTACCGTCGAGAACAGCGGGTACTGCGGGACGCCCTCGACCTCGCCGTCCCACCACTCCGGCTCGAAGGGATTTCTGAGCTGGTCCTCCGGAGCGACGTCCGGGTCCTCCTCGCTCCACCAGTTCGCCCGGAAGTCCATCCCGCCCTCCGACGGGTGAAGCGAGGCGTCGTAGAGGATCGGCGTCCCGGGGTGTTCGTCGTGCCAGCACGGCCACGGCAGGCCGTAGAAGTCGCCGTCCCTGACCCCGTTCACCTCCTCCTCCCCGTCGAGGTCTGCCCGGAGGTCCTCGGGGTCGAACAGCTCCGAGTTCTCCATGTGCGCCTTCAGCCGCTCGGGTGTCTGGCCGATGTAGCCGATCGAGCGCACCCCGAGGTTGATCTCCCGGGTAACGTCCTCGACCTCGTCGTAGTCGAAGTGCTCGCCGAAGCCGAGGTACTCGGCGAAATCGCACATCAGTTTCCAGTCCTCGCGGGCGTTGTGCTTCGGCTCGACCGCCTTGTACCGCCACTGGACGCTCCGGCCGGTGTTGGTGACGCTGCCCGCCTCCTCCAGGTTCGTCGCCGCCGGCAGCATGTAGACGTCCGTGTCCGCCTCCGCCAGCTCCGCGACCTGGTTCGGGAAGACGTCGACGTTGACGATGAAGTCGAGCTCGTTGACCGCCCGTCGGACCTTCTTGTACTCGCTGAGCGAGCCGAGGCCGTGGCCCCAGAAGACCGCCGCCCGGAGGCTGTCGCCGGCGTTGTACAGCTCCCACTCGTCGTCTAGGACGCCCTCGAACCACCGCGCGACCGTGAAGCCGTTCTTCTCCATCAGCTCCGTCGAGTGGAACCGATCGACCAGCTCGTCGTAGTTGATCTCGCCGGAGGTGCTCTGGGTCTCCGACCAGACGTTCGCCCAGTGCTCCCAGGCGGTCGGCCCGAGCCCGTAGTAGCCGGGCGTCTGGCTCGCGTCGACGCCGAGGTCCGTCGCGCCCTGGACGTTGTCGTGGCCGCGGAAGATCGGCGTGCCGCCGCCGGACTGTGCGGCGTGGCCGAGCGTCAGGTTCAACATCGCGTACGCGCGGACGTTTCCGGTCGCGTTGTTGTGCTGGGTGCCGCCCATCGCCCACTCGACGCAGCTCACCTCGGCGTCGGCCAGGCGCTCTGCGAGCTCCTCTAAGTCCTCGACGGACGTGCCGGTGATGTCCGAGACCGTCTCCAGGTCGTAGTCGGGCAGGACCTCGTCCCTGAACTCCTCCCAGGTGGGGACCATCACGCGGCTCTCGATGAACTCCTCGTCGTGCGCTTCGAGGTTGAAGACGATGTGGTAGATCAGTCCGTAGATGAAGGCGACGTCGGTGCCCGAGCGGAACTGGTAGTAGTCGTCGGCGGCGGCTGCGGTCTTCGTGTACCGGGGCTCGGCGACGATGTGTTCGCCGCCGCGTCGCTGGGCTTCCTGGAAGTGCTGCCACGCCACCGGGTGGCTCTCGAGCGGGTTGTGCCCGATGATCAGGTTCACGTCGACGTTCCGCATGTCGTTGGCGTTGTTCGTCATCGCGCCGACGCCCCAGGTGTTCGCGATCCCCGTCACCGTCGTCGAGTGACAGATCCGTGCCTGGTGGTCGATGTTGTTCGTGCCGTAGAGCGCCGACAGCTTCCGGATCAGGTACGCCGCCTCGTTCGAGTGACACGCCGACCCACACCAGAACGTCGAGTGTGGCCCCGTCTCCTCGCGGATCTCGTTCAGACGGCCCGTGATCTCCTCTAAGATCTCGTCCCAGTCCATCCGGACCCACTCGCCGTCTTCGAGCTTTAACGGCTCTTTCAGCCGCTGAGGGGAGTTCTCGGTCTGGGTGAGCGCGGAGCCCTTCGAGCAGAGCCCGCCCATGTTGACCGGGTTGTCGTCCCAGGTCTCCTGGCCGACGATCGTGTCCTCCTCGACGCGCATCTTCAGCCCACAGCCGACCGAGCAGTGCGTGCAGACGGTCTTCACCAGCTCCTCGCCCGCCCCCGGGTCGACCGGGCCGTCATCGTCGTCCTGTGCCTCCGCGCGCTTGAGGAGCGTCCGGCCCCCGACGGCCGTCGCGAGCGCCCCCGCGGCACCGACCTTGAGGAACCCACGTCGGTCGAGGTCGATGATTGACCCTGACATATATTGGCAAGCGTGGTATCTCCTTAAAAAAGTTCCGTTAGACTATAATTCGTTCTGTTGTACAGTGTTCAACCACCCGGTACTATTTACCCCGAATACGCGTGGCCCGCCCTCGCGTACCGTGACGTTTACCCCCCTCGGTCCGTCAGGAGGTGTAGGATGCCCACCAGGGACCGGCTGTTACGGGTCGACCTCTCCACGGGGCGCGTGAGAAGCGAAGCCATCCCTCCCGAGTGGCTCGATCGGTTCGTCGGGGGGAAGGGACTCGGCGCTCGCACCCTCTACGACGAGATCGACGCGGGAACCGATCCGCTGGCCCCGTCGAACGCTCTCCTCTTCGTGCTCGGCCCGCTGACCGGCTACACCCCCGGCGAGCAGCGCTACGCGGCGATCACGAAGTCGCCGCTCACCGGCGCGTTCCTCGACTCCTACGGCGGCGGCTCGTTCCCCGGTCGGCTGGCGGGGTCGCTCCCGAGCCACCTGGACGTGCTTGTCACGGGCGCGGCCGACGAACCGGTCGCACTCCACGCGAGCGACGACGGGGTGACGATCGAACCCGCCGACGATCTTCGGGGGCTCGACGCCGCGGAGACGTGTGAGCGGTTTCCGGTGAGCGCGGTGGCCTGTATCGGGCCCGCGGGGGAGAACGGCGTGGCCTACGCGACGATCGCCTCCGACGGCGGCGACCACCACGCGGGCCGCGGCGGCGCGGGCGCGGTGATGGGTTCGAAGAACCTGAAGGCAGTCGTCGCTCGCGGCCCCGAGCCGGAGGGGCTGGTCGACCTGCGCGAGCGTACCGAGGAGACGTTCGCCGGGAGCGACGCCGGGCGGTGGCTGGCCGCGAGCGACACGCTGGAGACGGTCGACTTCGCCAACGAGGTGGGAGCACTCCCGACCCGCGGCTGGCAGGAGGGTCGCTTCGAGGGAACCTCGGGGATCGGCATCGAGCGGGTCCGCGAGGCGGCCGTCGGCCGGGAACGGCCCGAGGACGCCGTCCCGGGCGGGTTCCGGGTCGACACCGACGAGGGCGAGAGCGTTCCCCGGGGGGCGACGCCGATCGTCCTCGGTGCAGGCCTCGGTATCGACGACTTCGACGCGGTCGCGACGCTCGGCGCGGTCTGCGATCGGCTCGCCCTGGACGTGATCACCGCGGGCAACGCGGTCGCGTGGGCCGCCCGCGCGAGCGAGCGGGGGCTGATCGATCGCGAGATCGGATTCGGCGACGAGACGGCCGCCCGGACGCTGATCGAGGAGATCGCCGACCGGTCGACGCCGCTCGGCGACGCACTCGCCGACGGCGTCAAGAGCGCCGCCGAGCGCTTCGGCGGCGAGGGGCTGATCCCGACGGTGAAGGGGATGGAGCTCTCCTCGTACGACCCCCGACGCACCGAGACGATGGCGCTGGCGTATGCCACGAGCGACCGGGGCGGCTGTCACCGCCGCGCCCGGCCGGTCGAGGTCGAGGCGGTCTCGGGCGAGACTCGTAGCCCCGAAGAGCGCGTCGGGGCAGTGATCGCCGAACAGAACCGCCGGGCGTTGCTCTGGAGCCTGATCGCCGACGACTTCCTCGAGGAGACGTTCCGCGGCGAGCGCTGTGTCGAGTGGCTCTCGGCCGTCGGGCACGACCACGACGCCGAGGAGCTCGCCCTCGTCGGGGAACGGATCTGGACGCTCGTCCGTCTGTTCAACGTCCGCGAGGGCTTTTCGAGGCACGACGACGAACTCCCGGCGGCGCTGACCGAGCCGCTCGACGGCGAGGCGGATGCGGGAAGCGTCGTCGATCGGGCGTCGTTCGGGCGGCTGCTCGACGCGTACTACTCCCTCCGCGGCTGGGACCGGGAGGGTCGGCCGACGGACGACCTCCTCCTGCGGCTCGATCTGGACCACCTCACCGACGGGGAGGGTGCGAGGGGGACGAACGAGGATGATCGATCATCGGGGGTGACGGAGGATGGCTGACAGCATCGACCTCGACGAGATGGACGTCGAGGAGCCCGACGAGGAGTCGGAGGCGAACCACGGCGACTGGCTCTGGCGCGGCGAGGGCGACCCGGAGGACGAACCGGAACCCGTCTGGTCGTCCTCGGAGAGGGAGCCGGCCGACGAGGGACCGGAGGAACCGATAGACGGCCCGGGCGGTGGAACGGACGAGGCCGGCGAGACCTCGGACGACGGGGCTGAGACGCAGGAGGACGAGGGTCCGGAGGACACCTCCGAGACGAGCGGGAGTGGGCCCGAGAGTTCCGAACGGCCACCGGGAATTCCGCGTATCCCGACCGGTCCGGTGGGGCTGCCCGCGGAGCAGGGCGGCGCTGGGGCGGGGAGTTCTTCTGGGGGCGATTCGGCGGCCGAACCGTCCGAATCCACCTCATCGAGCGCTGACGACACCGGGGCGGCGAGCGAGATGACGCTCGCGATCACCTACGAGGCGCTCAACCGGCTTTCCGACCCCCGGTTCGTGATCGCCGACGCCCGCGGCTGGGCGGACTGGATCGGTGTCGTCGGGAAAGTCTCCACACCGGCGATCAAGGGGTTCCAGCGAAGGGAGGGCCTCGAGATCGACTTCTTCGGCGGCTCGGAGGACGGTCCCGAGAGACGGCTCGCCGATGTGACGCCCGAGACGATGTTCTACGCCGAGCGGATGGTGCTCGTGGGGGCGGTGAGCGACGAGCCGATCGCCGAGGCCGCGGGCTGGGAGTTCGTCCCCCTCGCGGAGGCTGCGGAGAAGGCCGGCTGGACGATCGAACACGAGGAGTGATTCCAGCAGCGACTGTGTCATTGAAACGAGGGGAGGGATGAGCGGAAGTCTTTATAATGTTCTGTTTGCACGAATCGGTAACCGATTCCAATTTGGGTGATGAATAGAGAGCATCTATTTAGCAAGGTCACTTCGTTTGTTTCGGTCGGATTGCGTTGAATCAGCCGATCATTGTGGGTGCGTACTGTTCGATGTTCCCCAGTAGATGACACTCAGATTACGCTGTCACCATAACTGCTTATGGAGCGAGGAGATGTCTCTCCTCTATGACCGATTCGAGTAGCGACGAGTTCGACCCAACTGCACCAGACCAACGGGAGATCGGCCGCGAAATGGTTGACGACAGTACGGGACTCGGTTCGGTGATGGCCCACGCCTATCGCGGAGAGATAGACCGAGTGGGGACGTGGCGCCAGCGCCTCGACGAGACGACGACGTGGGCGGTGACGCTGATGGCAGCAATCTTGACGTGGGCGTTTTCGAGTACCGATAACCCACACTACATCTTACTGATCGGGATCGTTGTCGTCACCATCTTTCTGGGCATCGAAGCACGGCGGTACCGGGACTACGATGTCTTTCGCTCTCGTGCTCGAGTCATCCAAGAGAACCTGTTCGCAAACGCCCTCGATCCGTCCCAAGGCACTGAAAGTCATGACTGGCGAGCGGAACTGAGCAAGGACTATCGCAGGCCGACGCTGAAAGTCTCGTTATACGAAGCACTCGTAAACCGGCTCCGGCGTGTGTACCTTGCTCTGCTTAGTGTTCTATTGGTCGCGTGGGTCTTCAGGATTACAGCGTTCGCGCCGCGCCAAGACTGGCTGACAACCGCTGGAATCGCCCGTATCCCCGGGATTGCTGTGGTTAGCGTTGTGGGTGTGTTCTACGTCGTACTGCTGGGCGTCAGCTTCTGGCCCCGCGAGCGCCATGCCAAGGGTGAATTCCGTGAAGGGGACCCGGACGACTGGAAAGGGACAGACCGATAGATCCGTTCTCTGTATTGAACGATCACTACCTTCGCAAATTGGGCTGAGCCTCGTGCCACATTCGTGCTTTCTATACAGCACCACCGGACGATACTCCCATCTCAATAGCACGAAGACGATTGTTGGTGTCTCACCACAACCAACCTGCTACTGAGTGGGCCGACCGGTACCGAGGGACACTGACCACCCGGCACACTCACCAGGATGTGCTCACAGATCGGAAATTCGAACTCTTACTGGAAGCATGCTCAGAACTTTCCGAACCAGACGACTTCGAGGCTCGATTCATTTGTCTCGCCGCAGGTTGACTCGGATTGTGGGCAGGCGAGATCGCACATTTTCAGACTGCGTGGGTGAATTGGAACCGGCGAACGATTCGAACACCCCAGCACGAACCGTGTCGGTGTGGATACTGCTGTCGGCAAGCTCGCCAAGGGGCCGCACACAATGACGACCTGTTCGTCACTGATACCGTCGCATCCCGGTGGCACCCGAAGACGGTAGCCTCGGCTCGACTTATTCTGTTCGACCTCTCGCTTCGGCTTGAGTTGTGTTTCGAACGTTTTGCTGCCCGGTACGACGAATTCCCACGCTCACGGACAACGATCGATAGACGTGTGCAAGCGGCAGCCGACGAAGCTGACATCGCTGGTCGCGTCTGCCCACATTGTCTGCGAGCGACCGCCGCCAGCTATCACGCGTACAAAGGCGTCGCACCCCTACCGCTACAGGCGCTACTGGGATGGAGCGATCTGGCGACTGCTCAGAAGTACATCCGTATCTCGGGCACGGCAACCGCTGATGCGCTGCGTCGAGTCCACCACCGGTAGGCGCTCCTCGAATCAAATTTCTTTTTGGAACTGCGTGCCCGATACAGAGTGTGAATGTTGCAGGCTGGTATTCTCTTGGTATTAGACTGTCACAAACAGTCTGATGTGTACAGGGGGCGTATGCCTCACGCCAAACATACCGATACATACGATAGACCTATCGGGGGCAGCATGGAGAAACTGCCCGAGATTATCACTTCAGTCGTGACAACCCCACCAAGCTTCTGCTAAACCAGTGCGAGATGTAGAGGGTTCAAACATCGCGACTTCTAATACGTATTGGAAAAATGTTTCATACCGGGTGACGAAACAGCGCGTCATTCCACAACTCTGATTTAGCCATGTAGGGAAACAAATTTCTTGTCTAGAGCGAGGTCATTAATCAGGTGGAGAATGAAGCTCCCCGACATCTCCCACCCATGGATCGACATGTCCAGGGAGCAGGGTGACTTGGCCGAGCGTGGCCAGTTTTCGTGCGGAGTCCGTTTGTTGCCCTTTATCAAAGTTAAACAGATCCCCTCCCCGCACGGGCTCGGGATCCACGGCCTTCCCACTCATTATATCAAACG
Source organism: Halalkalicoccus sp. CGA53 (assembly GCF_036429475.1). GTDB lineage: Archaea > Halobacteriota > Halobacteria > Halobacteriales > Halalkalicoccaceae > Natronorarus > Natronorarus salvus. Next base: position 602,579 of record NZ_CP144125.1, on the reverse strand, counting down.
TTAATAGCGCGTCGCCAGCGAAGAGGATTCGAGAGTTCTCCAACCAGAACGAACAGTGCTCCTTCCTATGTCCGGGTGTTTGGATCACCTCAGGCCGACCGGGGACGTCCAATACCTGACCGTCCGTGAACGTGTGGGCCTCAGTAATCGGTTCCACGTCGAGCATGCCATCCTGCATCAGAGCGCGGATAAATCGCGCATAAGCGGGTCGCCACATGAAGAAGTAGAATCCGATAGGTGGCTTGCCTAAGCCTTCCAACGCTGCTTCGTACCCATCTTCGGGGACCCAAACGGGGATTCCCTCCTTGCGAAGTGGTTCAGCCAGTCCTATATGATCCGGATCTACGTGCGTTAGAATTAACGCCTCAATGTCGGCTATTTCGGCCCCAATTCGTTCGAGCCCGGCCTGCAGCAGTTCCATGTGAGCAGGTACTCCCGCATCGACCAATGTCAGTCCGCCATCGTCCTCGATAAGGTACATATTGGTCATGGTTGAACAGAGCTGGTAGACACCATCGGCCACTTCCGTGGCCACGTGCTCTTCCCTGAGTCGGGATTCTATGTTCCAGGGGATTCTCATCGTTCTTTCACCTCATCATCCGAAATAGTTCGATGAATTTCCGTTTCCTCGTCTGTGTCTGGTGGTGTTACTTCTGCCATGAGATGTATCACCCTTAGTACCGTTGTGACACACTCACATAGTGTCATCTGGTGACGAATCTGCACGGGCTGAACAGGGAGTAACTGCTGAACGGCGCACTGTGTATGCAGCACTCATTCGATGAGTCCCCAGACTAATGTCAGAAACGACGTGACCGATACAGAGGGAGAATTCAGCAGGAGGACGAGCTAGGTACCCACTCAGTCTTGGAGAACGGCTGCCCGGTCTCAACAACCCGATACAGATGCCGTAGATATGTCTGAACGATGTGATACCATCGCTGAATACGCAAAGAAACTCTACGAAGTAGCAGAATACGACAGCTACAGAAGTAACGGTTCGAAATGCGTATCCGAACCAGTGTAAAGCATTTACAGATATCCAGCGTAGAGACATACCACTGACTGTTGTTCGCCGGCTTCACTCAGAATTTCGCGGTTCTCGGTCGTCGCCGAGCCACGTGTCTTTGATATCCTCGAGCGATTCGCCGATCTTACGTCCCTTGTAGCCGAGGAGGTCTGGCGAGCCGTGCTCGGACATCATGATCGGCCAAAACGACTCGTCGGCGATCAGATCTTGCCCGTCCACACTCGCGTAGACAGTTCCTGCGGAAACGTGTTCGAAGTTCTCGACGTATAGCTCGTAGGAGCGCTCGGCGTCCTTGGGAACGGGGTCGCCCATGTGGAAGAAGTCCGGATCGGCATCGGGCGGATCGCCGGGGAGTGCGTCCACTCGCTTGAGGAACGCGCAAGCCTGATATTCGGCGGCTGCGGCAGCTTCCTCTGAGTCTTCCGAGGCGAGTTCGATCTCGACGCTGAAGCCGCACGTCGTGATCGTCTGCTCGTTCACCCCCCAGTGATCGACGACGTGCGGCACGGGCAGCCCCGCGGCCAGTTCAAACTCGCGCTCCTGGGCGCTGTGTATGAGTGCGAACGGCGTCGGTTTGGCCTCGGTACCGTGCAGCGAGAGCGTGGTACGACCTTCGACGAACTCACAGAGGTGGGCCGCGATCCGCTCCTCTCGATCCCCGTTCGGGTCGCCGGGGAATACGCGGTTGAGATCCGAATCGAGGTAGCGCTCGCCGGCTTCGATCGCAGCCGGATTGGCGAGCACGAACGCGACACCCCGTTGGAGATCGAGGTCGGCCTCCCACAGGCGGCGTACCGCTCGAACGCCGCTTTTTTCGCTGCCGTGGACACCGCCGACAACCACGACCTCGGGCTCTCCTGGACCGCGAATAGTCACGTCGAGTGGACCGAAGTCATCCGTCATACTACAACCGTAACATATGGGTGGAAACGGGTAAAGACATCCCGGCAGATCGGTCCGGGAGGTCGTGATGGAGCTCTCCGGTAATCTCTATGCACCGGCCAATGCCTGCTTGACAAAGTCGACAAATCCCGACGAGTTTACCTCGTTGGTACAATCGATCGACCGATTCTGGTTTAAGCACATATGTCTCCCCTGGCGTTCACGAAAGCGTCACTGTCACCCCCACTGAACTCTGTCTCCACTCGTGACCAATACGAACCGATTCGACTGTCTCGGTTTGTTTAGAATTTGGTACAAGATACGCGTTGTGTATCTTGCACGTTGCACGTGATTTATCCAGCAGCTGGCAGAACGGGCGTGCAAGACTTAGAGGCTCTATTCAGCATGTGGGGCTCACTTCTTTCAATCCATTTGCACTGAAAATCCGACCGATAGAACTGCGTAGCCCCCGTGATCTTCTACCCGTTTGCCCTTTAACATCACGCACCGCTTTCCCGATCAAACGGAGAATCAACACGTCTCGATTAACCACCACCGCGGATACTTCTAGCATCAATCGTTACACGCGAACAACGTACAGTGAACTCTCGACGCTCGGTCGAGTGTTGTTTTGATTATTCGAGTGAAATACAATACGTGTTTACTTCTCCAGCGCTATACCACAATGTGGAGTACGAGATAGGTACGGACGAAACAGTGAGCACGGCCGTAGTGCGGGCGGTGGGCGCAGTTGAAGGCCGTAAACCACAGTCCCTCCAACCGCTGACGAACGTCATCAATACGGAAGCGTTGGATGTCTTGTTCGCCTGCCGGTGTGATGGGACGCCACGTATTGGAGGCCGACTCTCGTTCGTCTATAGCACGTGTCGAATCACCATCGACAACGGAGAATATCTCACACTTCAGTTACTCGAAACCCGTCTCTGTGACACGAGCGGAAGTGAAGAAGAGAGTAGTTCTGTCAGGTGACGATCCCGGGGGATTACGGACCCGGATCACGAGCGAGTAATAGCCCCTGAGCCATGAGACGACGGGCGATCACGACGAGGCCGTTCCCGAATCCCTCCCCGAAGACCGCCTGTTCCTTCTTGGTGTCGGGTATGATCGAACTCACTAGGATCGTCGATCGATCGATCAGGAGGAGTCGACCGATCGCCGTATCGTCCATTGTAGCGTTCTCACCGTGCAACCACTCGAGCCCCGAGATGAATGTCGTGGCGTCGGGCACAGCCATTTGAATCTCGTCTTGGAGCGAATCGCTCAACGCACCGACGAGCAGGTCCGCTCCATTACTGACTTCGTTGAGGGCGTCCACGAGGTCCGGTGTCATGAGTAAGTCATCGCCGATGACGAGTACGATCTCGTCCGTGGCCTTCCCGATCAGGTCGTTCGTCCGATTTTCGATCGCATCCCGTCCGGACATCGCCCAGACCTGCTGGACTGGTTCCTCGTCGTCCGTATCGACGATCTCGACCGTGTCCAGGGCATCGTGAAGCCGTTCGACCCGGGCCTCGTACTGGTCGCGGAGCGTCTCGGTCGCTTCCTCGAGCGGAACGGCGCGAAACTGCTGGGGACTCGAATGTTGAATCTCAACCAGCCCTTGTGCCTCCAGCACCCGGATCGCGTCGTAGATCCGCGTTCGCGGAACATCGGTCATCTCGCTGAGCTGCTTTGCCGTCCCGTTGTGCAGGCGTGACAACCCTACGAAGCATCGCGCCTCGTACTCCTTCAAGCCGAGTTGCTGAAGGACCTCGATCGCTTCCTCCAAATTCGCGTTCGTATCCATCTGTCCCAACCTCCTGGATAGCCCAGGAATTAACTCGAGATAGCGCACCGTGGCGGATAGGTATTGGGACTCCTCCCATACCCCGAAGTAAGGATAGGTATGCCACGATCGATGAGTGGCGAAAGTCGATAACGAATCGCTGAACGGCTACTACCACCCGTGATAATTCCAGTGACAACATTTGAATAGGACTATCAAGTGTAGTCAAACCGGTTGTAGGGACGATATCCAGGGTCACTCGATTAATCAAAATACCGATATACGCGGCGGAGGTCAATCACTCTACCAGCACGCGACTCGGTGCTGTGTTCTACCCCATTCGTGTTCGGATAACACTGCCAGTAATATTCGTAGGTAACACGTTAGTCCGGACCGATCAGCTTAGAGGGAGAAACTGACCATTTGAACAACTTGGGTCGGAGTCCGAAACCCGACAATTCGGGACTCATGACCTTTACTGAACACGACTGGACCTACATCACTACTAATCAAGACACGAGCCGTTATGTCGTTTGCGCGTATGAGGACAGTCAGGATCATGGCTGTAGGAAATGCGTCGTTCGTCATACAGGGGATCGAATCCGAAGACGATGTGAACGCTATCAAGGAAACGTTAGAGGAGGTAGATGGGATATTGGGAACGGAAATCGACCAGGAAAGCGGTGAAGCGAACATCAATTACGATGTTGATTTACTCGCCGAAGAGCGGATTATGATCAGTATCCGAGAATTGGGGTATGAAACCTCCAATACCGAATAGTTGAGAGATTAACTAATAAATTGAATCGCTTTCGTAGCTTATAGATCTCTATCTAGAACGCGATGAGAGAAACCACTCAGACTTATCCGGCATCTCGTTGACTACTCATCTATGGGGGTAGGTCGCCGTCCCATACAGATCATTCGTAATGAGGGTGCACGCAGTTTGAGAGTTAAGGGGAGGCGACGCGTTTCGAAGCGGCTGGTCGATGCATACTGGGTCGTTCGTCGGTCCCAGACGGTCACAGTTGATGGCGTCAACGCCACGTTTCCGACCCGCACTGCCGACGAAGCGAGCACCGTTCACCGATCTCTCCGGCTTGAGTCACCGATGCTTGAGGATGTTCTCTCAGAGTTCGAGTCCGATGATGTGTTCTGGGATGTCGGCGCGCACATTGGGCTCTACAGTTGTTTCGCCGTCAACGTCCTGCCCGAGGACCAGGTCGTCGCCTTCGAACCGTTGCCGGATAATCTAACGCGGCTTCGAACCAATCTCGCGTACAATGACGCCAACCCTTTCGTGCTGGACTGTGCGCTATCGAACGACTCCGGCACCGCGCAGTTCGACAACCAGTGGTTCTCGCGTACGGAATGGGATGGGAAAGCGTCGCTCGCAACCGATCCCGGAGAGAGTGCGATAACTGTCCCAACTCGAACCGGGAACGAACTGATCGCAAACGACGACATCCCGCCACCAACGGTCGTCAAGATAGACGTCGAGGGTGCTGAAGGACTCGTCATCGAGGGAATGGAAGAGGCGCTTGTGGACGATCGCTGCCGGCTCGTCTACTGTGAGGTCCACCGATCGAGCGAGCGTCGCCGCTCCGTCGAGGATTATGGCGGTGTGCCGTCCGATATAGAGGGTACGCTGGAGCGACTCAGGTTCGAGTCGCGCCGACTGATCGATCGCGACAGGGAGTTCATGATCAAGGCACGGAAAAGGTAGCGATCCGTCTTTGTTTCGGCGGGCATCGACCGCTCTGGATACGAAGTGCGAGTGTTTTGCACCGTCCGTCAGTGAAGGTCTTCTGAGAGGCTAAACAGTGCGGCAATGTCGTTGTAGAAAACACGCTTACCTCACCGATCCATTTGTGTCCGGTTAAGACCCTGTGTGGCAAATTGCCGAGTCTCGTGCTCTGACCGGGTGGATAAAACGGCCGAAATCGGCCTTTCACCTGGTGAGTTTGGCGCAAGGCCTGACCGACGAATATTACTGGTAGTGTTAACTGAACACGAATGGTCCCAACCACATTACTGTTTGCGTGCTGACCCGCCACCTCGCGTGATGGGTTCGAGCGGGGCCGACACCCACCAGATAGATGAGTAACGATACTTCCGAAGACCCACAGTCCGTTGCGATCGAGCAGCTCGAGCACTTTGGGCTGAGTACCTATGTCGCCCGGACATACGTGGCACTTGCAAGCCTTGGATCGGGAACAGCGAGGGATGTGAGCCAAGTGTCCGAGGTGCCCCGTACCAGGGCGTACGACGCCATCGACGAATTGCACGACCGTGGGCCGATGGACGTTCTCCGATCGTCGCCCAAGCAATTCAGGTCTGAAGCGACACTAGATGGCCCTTTCCGAAGCCGAAGCCGTACCTGCTTGGGGTAAATTCGTGGCCAGTAACCCTTTCTGTGCGCGACGGAGCCGCTCTGAAAGGGATTGATGTGAGATATCGAGATGTTCCGATAGCTCCATCAGAGTAGTCCGTCGGGGAATCTCGAAATAGCCGTATTCGACCGCTACCTTGAGTGCTTCGTACTGTTCATCCGTGAGGCCGGCCTCAGTTTGATCGTCTCCTGAAATGTTCCTGATCGCGGTAATATCTATCTCTATACCGTTTCTCTTTACCTGATTTACTGTCTCCTCGACGTTATCGTGATCGGTATAGCGCAATCGAACCGACCAGATCCCATCCGAAAGCGTGGCTGTGAGGACCGTTCCCCCTGTCTCGACGATCCACGACAAGATCTGAAAGTCCTCCTCACACTGGATCGAGTAGATCCACTCTTTGTCGTGATTCGAGATCAGATCGTATCTTTCGATAGACCTCGTCGAACTGAGAGCCCTCTCTACGTCTTCTCTCGACGGTCCTCGGATTCGAAGCGGGATTCCCGTCGTCATTACTACCTGTTCGAGTTCCAGTTCGAGAGATGGTTCACACTCGACGGCTTCCGCGAACAGTGTCTCCGTTGCTGGGATTTGGAGTTCTACTATCGTGACCATGGTCTAGGAGTTACGGCTCCGGTCGCGGCACTTCCCTGGGAGCGAGTCCACAACGGCTTCGAGTCGCTCGTCGGACAGATACTGAACGGTTCCGCGTTCGGGATCGTATTCGACGACGCCGTGATCGGCTAGCTTGGGTAGGTGGGTATGGTACACCTGGATGGCGAGTTCCTCTCGATTCGGGGGCCGGTCCTTACTGACACCTTGTTCCCCCCGGTCCAATCGGTCGACCAGGGTATCGATCGTCGTCAGTCCGTTGCCATTGTGCCGGAGCTGATGAATGAGATTCCGTCGGCGTCGATCGGCTACCAGTTCGAGACACACGTCGAGATCGGTGGCTGACATGGTACCTCATAAGGCCTCTGCCTACATCACCGTACGACATTTTCACACGGACTGGGCTTTTCATTAAGTGAGTGACACCACTTGATAGCTATGACGACCTCGCTGAGAGGATTTGTCAAGAGGCCCTATCAGGATCTATGCAAACCCATTCAGGAATTCTTCGAATGTCCAACCCCGACGATAATTACGAAGATGGAGTTACTATGTATCGTTAATTTGACTGCGTGATACGCGCCCTCTATGCAGGACGTATGCTATTTGTTGCCGACATTCTGACGGGACTACCTTGTTCCTGACCCCTCGTCAGGGTTGGATGGACCATCACCAAACGTCGAATGATGAATGGGCTGACCGGCATCGTCAGGCGTTGACCACCCGTCACTCCCACGAGGATGTTCTGAACGACCGCGAGTTCGACCTCCTACTGGAGGCCTGTTGGGACCTACCGGCCCCGAGGGACTTTGAGGCGCGGTTCATCTGTCTGCTCAGTGATCGCCTCGGTCTTCGGGCCGGCGAAATCGCGCACTTCCGGATCGCTTGGTGGATTGGAATCGTAAGCTCATCCGCATCCCAAGGCATGAGCCCTGTGAGTGTGGATACTGCTAGCGACAGGCCCGGCAAGAAGCTGCCCATAACGACGTGCTCACTGAAGCCGACGCCATCGCCTCCCGTTAGCACCCCAAGACCGTCGCCTCAGCTCGATCAATTCCCTTCGACCTATCGCTGCGGATTGAGCTCTGTGTCGAGCGGTTTGCGAATCGCAACGATGGCTTCCCACGGTTGCGGTCAACGATCAACCGACGCGTCCAGGAAGTCGCCGACAGTCGACCCACTGGTCGTATCTATCCGCACTGCCTGCGTGCTACCGCGGCCAGCCACCACGCGTACAAAGGCGTCGCCCCCGTCCTACTCCAAGCACTGATGGGGTGGAGCGACCTTGCAACAGCCCAGAAGTACATCCGGATTTCCGGGACTGCAACCGCTGATGCCCTCCGACGAGCTCATCACCGATAGCCCAATAATCGGTGTGCTGGCAAATCACTCAGTACTGTATCGAGAGATTGACTCCAGCATACGATTGCGCTCTAATCTGACCAGCTCAACCAAGGCAACCAGTAAGTAAATTCAGTTCGCTCTTCTAGCGGAGATTGTTGATCCGGATCGTCGGCTCAAACGGAGAACCACAATCAGTTGAGTGACCAGCTCTTTAGCCAGTTCTCGATTCAGTGATCTGCGAGCAAAATCGCAAGAGGGCGATCCATCAATAATGTGCTACAGAAGATCGAATTCAGTTATACACCGTTGTTTTCAACCGAAATATACCCATCAGAGAACACGCTGACCTCGTAATCGTTGTAGTTGAAAACGACCTTTCCAAGTGTCTTGCCGTCGGTGAAGAGGCTCTCCAGAGCGCTGAGATCTATGACTTCATACAGAGGGGGAGTGAGTTCAAGCGGATCGGTTCCTTCTGCTTCGGCAATCGACCCAATTACTGCCTGAGTGATATAACTTTCATCAGCTACTTCGGCCGTAATAGTGCTCATATCTCCTATAGCCTACCGACCTTCTTAAACATGTCGAATATTAAACAATAACCAGCGGTACTTAAACCGGTCTGGAAATCAACCAACATCATCCTCCTCAGCGAATTCTTGGCCAAAGTGATTGTACGGTTGGGCTCGTTCCTGTTTCATTATCTCTACACGTTCTATATGAACACCCCGCGCATCCAGTTCTGTAAGGCTCTCCTCTATGTCTTCTTGGCTGTGCCCAACCAGTTCTAACGACAGATTCGCTACGTTTGATAACAATTCCCGCACGCTTACGACACCGGATATGTCCATAATTTCATTCGCTAGTTCTTCTCTCTCTGGAATAGGGACTGTCGCAGTTACAAGCAGATGATGACTGAGTCCAGCTTTCGTGTAGTCAACGATTGTGTGATACCCCTTGATAACGCCCTGCTCTTGTAGCCTCTCAATCCGATTGGTGACCGTGCTGGAGGAGACACCGACCTGTTCACCGATATCGGCGACTGTTCGCTTCCGGGCGTCCTGCTGCAGCAGGTAGATGATTCCTTTGTCTACATTGTCGATCTCATCGGGAGCCATATGTACCGTTAACGGCCGAGCCAAAAGATGCTTTCCCGCGTAATCAACAGACGCTGACTGCGTCTAAATATAGCGTGTTGAATTGGAAACAGGTTCATATGTGACATGATAAAAATAACAATGCTTAGTTCACAGGTGCATTCCCCGTTTCTTCGTCCCAAACACACCTGAGGTAATCCTAACGTTACATCGTGTACAGAACGTCGCCTGAATCGACCGCGGATCATATACTCTGTTTTCCACCATCCTGGATCGATTACTACAGAAGACATAATGACGGAATCGATACTGTAACGCGGGTTAGCAGAGAAGCTTGGTGGTTGGGCCGATTCCAACCACACCGTTAACCCGCTTGCTCTTTTAGGGTAATGGATGGCAGACAACAAACGAGGCCGTGACAAGCAAGCCGATAACGAGCACCAACGTCAGCGAGAACGCGAGCTCAAGGAGGCGCGCGAACGAGGCGATGAAGCTGAACCGATACACGACGATCCAGACAGAGAGCTCGGGACGCTCGATAGGATACTTGATGCCCATGACTATCCGACGACATCGGATGAATTGATCAGCGCATATGGCGACCGGGAGGTCGAAACACAGGAGGGGTGGACATCTCTCGACGAGGTACTCGCTACAAGCGACGCCGAGACCTTCGATACCGCCGATGACGCCCGAAACGAGATTCTAGAACTGATACATCGGAAGTGATGACCACTCACACAAAACTCGCTAAGCCAATATATCAGAGCATCTTCATCCTACAACAGATCTCCACTTTGATCACCCTCTTCACCTGTTTGAATGTCTACCATATCCATTTCCGACTTGCCTGTGTCCGGAATCCATGGCAACGATCGCTGAGTTCGAGATCTCTCTCGAGGATTTCGCGATGAGTCAGACGCTCACGGAGCGAGACGGGATCGAACTCGATATCGAGCGTGTCGTTGCTCAGGCTGAAGGGTCGGTGATGCCGTACGTCTGGGTCGAATGTGACGATTTCGAGGCGTTCGATCGGGCACTCGAGACGGATCCGAGTGTCGAAGCGTTCGAGCGGATAAGCGAGACGGAGGAGTGGCTTCTCTATCGGATGAACTGGACCGAGAACATTCACTTCTTGATGACAATACTAGTCGAATACGAGGGGACGGTCCTCTCGGCGGATGCAACGTCCGATAGATGGAGCGTACGAGTACTCTTTCCAACCCGAACGTCCGTTTCGGAGACCTTCAAGTATGCGAACGACAAGGGTATGTCACTCACGGTAGCCGCGATCTACGAGATGAGCGACAAGCGATCAGGCCGGTTCGGTCTGACCGAGGAGCAAACGGAGGCACTCACACTCGCGACCGAACGCGGCTTCTACAGAGTCCCACGAGAGGCTACCCTCATGGATCTATCCGAGAAGATGGAGATCTCGCATCAGTCGCTCTCGGAGCGACTTCGACGAGGACAGCACACGCTCAATTCGAACACGCTCCTCGTGAGGTCCGAACAGGACGATTCCGCAGAACTACTGACGCAAGTGAGATAGCGGGCTTTTGAGCGATAGACACGATCCATCCATTCATAGGGATCATCGTAGCCACCCAGAGATCTCGGTGGCCGATCAACTGACCCCGTCTCTCGGTCCCGAATTGGGAAATCTATGAACTTCTACGATGATCCCTATTAGTGGCCGCGAATATGTAGCAGTCTTCAGTCTTCCTGAGAGGCTTTTCGAACGAGGATTCGACGTGAGCCCTCGATCTGCACCTGATACCCGTTCGTAGAGAACGTAATACGAAGGTCATCGTTTTCATCTACGGTGAGTGCATCGACTGCATCTAGATCGATCGACCACCCAATCGGATCGATTTCTGTCGGCTTTCTGCCGTCGATTTCAGTAATCGCGCCCACCAACTCGGTACTCATCGGGACGTCCGTTCGGCGGGCGTACTCGATTAGCTGTGCCTCGCTGTCTGTGGGATCAGAATCAATCACCATAGCAGGTAGGCTAGTGTTCCTCCACCGTGGTTTGCTGGGCTTCGATCTCTTTGAGAGGAAGTGACGCGTAGAGGTCTATGAGGAGATGGCTTTGATCGGTGTCTGAAAGGTAGCTTCCCCGTTTTTCATTCAGAAACGACCGAACTTCATCTCTGTAGGCTCCGTCGTAGATAACGGTTTTCGAGTTCGTGATTCTCCCTTCTGTACCGTCGATATCAACGAATCGAATCTTCCAGTCGGAGCTCCCAAGACCAGTTGATTCCGGCTCTGTACCGTTGGACGAGATTTTACTTTCTCTCGGGTGTGAGTCGATGGTTTGATTGTTCACTTATTCGTTACGGCCCCAGGACTCTTAAATACTTGTAATAATTTAGTGGCAATTTAATAGAATGGAGGTTCATATCTGGATGTCTACCACGAATTATTTTACATGCCGCGAATGGTTCGTCTCCAGTGATGAGTTCACTACCTCGGAGCCCAAGTCATCGAGCGCTTTACAGTGCTCTCTACGAAGGATCTGAAACGAACTCGTCCTCCCCTCGTTCGTCCCGGACGCGCTGTGGGAGGTACGCGACCGGAACAACTCCGTGGGGCTCGCGCCAATCTTCGTCGACTAGCCCGATGAGTACCTCGACCTGGCGATCGAGCTCGACGCGATCACGGTCCACCCGGAGTATGAACTCTGTTTAAAAGGGGATATTGTCGACCGCGCCGCGGAGCACGACCTAAAGGTGGAGGCCTGGTGGGTCTCGACGCTCGCGCACAAGAACACTCTCCCGACGCTCACCTCACCGCAAATCTACGAGTGGATATGTTGATACCTATTAGCAGCATGGGGGTCTACCATGCTGATGGCGAACAGACCGTTCTTGGAACAGCGGGTCGCGGAGGAATCGCGATTGCTTTATTTTGCGTGGCTTGTTCTCGCGACCATTGGCCGATTCTCGAGTCGCCGATCCGGAATGGCAACGCGAACCCTTTTTCGGTGAATCGTCGAGATACGAGTATGACAACGGACCAGGGGACCGCCTGGGAGTACGAGACGGTCCGGCCACCCCGCGAGGCGACGATGGAGGAAGCAACCGATCCCCAGGAACTTCTCAACGAATACGGGCGAGAGGGCTGGGAATTCGTCAATACGATCGACTATACTGGCGGCGGTACCAAGTACCTCGTGTTCAAACGGCAGGCGGGTGGTGACGCCGATGAGTGATGACACGAACGAGGATGAAGTCAGCACTCAGAACACGATGCGCGAGCGGGCCGACGAGAGTCGGATCAAGCTCTGGCTGCTCATGGGGGCGAACCGACAGCTCGTCACCGGCGTGCTCGCGGGATCGTTTTTCGGGCTGTTTATGCTCGGGAGCCTCCTCGAACCGACGCTCTCGGATCTGGTGCAGACTCGGGGCGTCATCGAGTCGCTGTACTCGCAGATGATCGGCGCGCTGATCACCGGTGTCATCCTCGTCGTAACCATCAGTCAGCTGATAATATCACAGCAGAACGGCCCGCTCGGCGAACAGCGAACGCGGATGAGCGAGACGCTCGATTTTCGGAACTACATCAAAGAGCTTACCGACAAGCCGGCACCGGCCGATCCGTCGGCGTTCATTCAGGAGATCATCGACGCGACACAGCAACGCGCCAATACCCTCGACGAGACCATGGAGTCGACGGACAACGATGACCTCGGAGACGAGGTCGACGAGTTCGTCGACAGCATCACCGGTAACGCCGAGACCGTCCGTGACAAGCTCGAGGGCGCGAAATTCGGCACGTTCGATGTCGTCCATGCCTCGATTGACTACAACTACTCCTGGAACATCTTTCAGATCGAGCGCCTGCTGGCCGACTACGAGGACGACATCGATGAGGAACAACGCGACGCCCTCGAGGATCTCCGGATGTCTTTCGCGATGTTCGGGCCGGCTCGCGAGCACATCAAGACGCTGTACTTCCAGTGGGAGCTGATAAATCTCTCGCGGTACATTCTTTACGCCGCGATCCCGGCGCTGCTGGTCTCGGGGATGATGATTACGTTCGTCGACACGACGACGTTCACCGGGGTGATCCTCGGGATCGAGACGATGCTCTGGGTCGTCGCGATCACCTTCACGATCACGCTCGTTCCGTTCTTCCTGCTAACTTCGTATATACTGCGGATCGCGACGGCCGCGAAGCGGACCCTCGCGATCGGTCCGCTGATCCTACGGGATTCCCAGGGCTGAGATCGGAAGCTACTCGACCGACACCGACGTTTTTGCCTCAGCCGACCGTCAGATCGTACGTGACCGTGTTCAACTCCGGCGGCTCGCCCGACTCCACGATCTCGAGGAACTGCTTGTCGTTGTCCTCCCAGTCGGTGTGATCGAGCGAATCTCCCATCAGCTACGTCGTCGCCTGGTGGACGATTCACGCGGGGCGACAGTACGGGTAACAATTCACCTCCGTGCTGTATATGCGCCCTCTATTCAGCAGGAACATTGGTTCACGCAAACGGGACGACGAGAACCAAATCTTTGAATACTGAAGTCGGTCTCTATCATCCTCGATACCACGGACGCACGGGACATCGAACGCCTGGCGACGGGAGATCAGAACTCGTGGAGCAGCCGGGCACGACACTCGGGACAGTACTGGAAGATACTCTCCTCCGCGTCGGGTGCGAGCTCTGCGACGCGGTCGCCGACCCGTTCCTCGACCGCGGCGGCGGTCGCCTCGCTCGTGAACTCCCGGCCACAGCCCGCACAGGCGAGCATCGAACCCTCGAACACCCGGCTCCACGCCGGCTCCTCGCCGTCCCCGTTTTCCGGGAGCAATGAGAGGTCCAGCCCCTCCTCGACGGTGATCACGTCCTCGACGCAGACCTCCTCGCAGAGGCCGCAGTTGACACAGCGTTCGTGGTTGAACTCCAGGCCCATCCCGGTCCGACGGAGCGCGTCGGTCGGACAGTAGTTCGAACAGGTCGGGGTGAGCGTACAGCCCTCGCCCACCTCGACGACGCCGAAGTCCGAGAGCCCGCGGATCACCTCGCGCTCGGGCTCGACGTGCTCGAGGATCGCACGAACGCTCTCCAACGTCCAGCCGTGGCTGTCGAACGCGGGGTTCTCCCGACCCGGATCCGCTATCTCCCCGGTCGCCTCGTGCTCGCCGGCGGGCATCGGCGACTCGTCGAGGGTACTCTCGGCGAAGTGGGCGAGTTCGTCGGCGAACACCTCTGGGTCCGTCGGATCGGGCGCGAAGAACGCGACGCGCTCGCCCAGGCCGAGATCCGTCGTCGCGCGGTTGATCCGTTCAACGAACGCCTCCTTCGGGTCCGGTCCGGAGTGGAGACAGCTCCGGCCGCAGCCGAGGATCGCGACGCCGTCGGCGCCCGCGGCCAGCGCGTGCATCACGTGGGCCTCTCCTACCGTGTCCGCGCAGTTGACCGAGACGGGAAGGATCGGGGGATACTCGACCTCCGCACGGCCCGCGGCCGCGAGTCGGCCGTACTCGCGGAGCGCGTGGCTCGCGCGCTCGGAACAGGCGAACGCGACGATCGGCGTCTCGATGCCCGACGAGGATCCGCCGAGCAGCCCGCTCACGAGGCCGCCGTCGTCCGCACCGGGCGAGAGCAGCGCCTCGACCTCACGGGCGATCCGCTCGTTGCTCGGCTCGGAGAGCATCACCGCGCCGGTCGGACAGGAGCTGGTGCAGGCCCCGCAGTTCAGACAGCTGTCGAGGTGGAACTCGACCTCGTCGACCGCCGTCCGTTCGACCGCGCCGTGCGGACAGGCCTCGACGCACTCGTTACAGCCCTGCTCTCCCGCCGTCCCGGCGGCACAGACGTCCATCTCCAGGTCGAGGAAGTCCGGCCCCTCGAACCCGCCGAGCAGCCGTTCGACCGCGTCGATCGTCGCCGCGTCGACCGAGGTGTGAAAGCCGCGCTGGCCCCCGACGGTGCCGTCGTCGCCCTCCGGATAGATCACCTGGTCGCACTCGATCGTACGGGAGACGCCGTCCATCTCGATCGCGTCGGTCGGACAGACGTCGACCCACTCGCCCCGCGGGGCGTCGGGGTCGATGTCGACCGGGTAGCGCGTCACCATCCCGTCGGGACCCTCCTCGACGCAGAGCATACAGGAGATACAGTCGTCGGTCACGCACGCCTCGACCGCCACCTCGAACTCGCCGTAGGTCCCCGAAACATCGGTGACGACACCGCGCTCGACCGTCACGCCGTCGAGGTCGGCGTCGACGATCGCGAACTCCTCTCCGTCCGCGATCAATGTGACCTCCGCCGAGGCCGAGAGCGCGGCGGCGGTCGCCGCGTCGCCGACGACGACCACGTCGTACCCGGCCCGGTGGATGCTCGAGGTGGGCATCGTCTCCGTCTGCCGGGCGGCGTGGGCGGCGTTGACGAGCCGTGCGGTCTTCTCGGTCGCCCCCTCGCGGTCGTGGACCCAGCCCGCACCCTCGCGCTGGTCGACGAACGTCAGGTCGTCGGGATGGAGACCCGCCCCTTCGGCGGTCTCGCGTATCCGCCCCTGAGCGCTCGCCTCCGGACAGGTGACGATCATCTCGTTCAGGTCGTACTCCTCGACGACCTGCTCGACCGCGGCGAGTTTCTCCCCGCAGAGCAGCTGCGAACTCGCCGCCACCTCGACGCCGTCGACCCGTTCTCGTACCTCGGCGAGGTCGATGTCGCAGGTGCCGGCACACGAACAGAAGAACGCTCCCGTGTCCATCTCCTCCCTCTAACGACACCGTACCCCTAAACCTGTCGCGCGGGATATCGGTGATCCGTCGGGGTCTCGCCGGTTCGCGACCCGAGCCGCCTCAGGTGATCAGCTCGGCACTCTCGGCCGAGAGCTCGACCGCGACGTCCTGGCGGGTCCCCCCGCTGATCTGATCGAGGTTGCGGGTGAGCACCTCGAGGATATCCGCCGGCTCGGGGTAGACGAGCATGTTCCCGTCGTCGTCCTCGATCACGAGCTGGGTGTCCTGGAGCGTCACGGTGTCCCCTTCGATCCCCGCGACGATCACGCTGAGTGCCTCCGCCCCGCCGGCGTCGCCCTCCTCGACCTTCGAGATGTAGACCGCCTCGAGCGAGATGAGGTCCTTGTACTCGCGGATCGCCTCGGCGCAGGCGACCATGTCCCTCGTGATCGCCGTCTTCCGGTCGTCCCCGTGTTCGCCGGTGTGACACTGCCGGCAGACCCGCAGTTCCATTCGCATAGTCCTCGTTACCGGCCGACGGGCATGGACGTTACGAACGTCGATGTGCGACCCACCGACGGACCGCTCCACCGACCGCCCCCGCACCCATCCCCAGGACGAGGAATGCCGGGAGGAAGAAGACGCCCTGGACGACGACGTGGGTGAGGTAGACCGCGAAAACGTCCGTGACGCGGAGTTCGGTCGTCCAGATCCCGACCGCGGAGCCGACGACGAACAGGCCCACGAGGTAGCAGAGACACCCGACGGCGCTCGCCACGCTCCCGTTCACCCACGCTCCGTCCCCGCGTGTCAGCCCGCCGGCGACCGCCCCGCCGACCAGCCCGAGTGCGAATGCGAGCGGCGACATCCCCTCGATCGTAACGAGGTAGCCCCCGAGAACGGCGGCCTGGACGAGCGCGCCGGCGACGACGGGTCGGCGGTCGAACTCCATCGTTCTGGGACAGTCATCTCCGCCGGTTGACTGTTTCGATGACCCCCTGCAGGGGGAGTCGACCGGGCACGCCTCGGTACTACTTTGCCGTCCCCTCACGAACGCCGGGCCATGAACGAGGAGGCCTCGCGCGACCTCTACGGTCGTGCGCTCTCGGTGTTGCCCGGCGGTGTCAACTCGACGGTCCGGGCCGCGGTCGAACCCTACCCGAACTTCGTCGCTCGCGGCGACGGCGGCCACGCGATCGACGCCGACGGCAACCGGTACGTCGACTGGGTGATGGGCCTCGGCCCGCTGCTGTTCGGCCACGATCTCCCTGAACCTGCGATCGCCGCGATCCAGTCGCAGGTAGCCGACGGCCCGATGTACGGGATGCCGACCGAAGTGGAGGTCGACCTCGCGGAGTTCGTCGTCCGTCACGTCCCTTCCGTGGAGATGATCCGGTTCGTGAACTCGGGCACCGAAGCGACCGTCTCCGCCGTTCGTCTCGCCCGTGGGATCACCGGACGAAACAAGATCGTTGTGATGCAGGGCGGCTACCACGGCGCCCAGGAGTCGACGCTCGTCGAGGGCGACGCCGAACACCCCCGGCCGAGCTCGGCGGGCATCCCCCAGTCGTTCGCGGAACACACCCTGCCCGTTCCGTTCAACGATCGCGAGGCTATAGAGCGAGTGTTCGAGCGCCACGGCGACGAGATCGCGGCCGTCCTCACCGAGCCGATCCTCGCGAACTACGGGATCGTGACCCCGGTGGAGGGCTATCTCGAGACCGTCCAGGAGACCTGTCGCGCGAACGGCGCGCTGTTCGTCCTCGACGAGGTGATCACGGGCTTCCGGGTCGGCGGCCTCGGCTGCGCGCAGAGTCGGTTCGATCTCGACCCCGATATCACGACGTTCGGGAAGATCATCGGCGGCGGCTTCCCGGTGGGGGCGATCGGCGGCAAGACCGAACTGATCGAGGGCTTCACGCCTATCGGAGAGGTCTTCCAGGCGGGGACGTTCTCGGGCCACCCGGTGACGATGACTGCCGGCCTCGAAACCCTGAAATTCGCCGCCGAGAACGACGTCTTCGAGCACGTGAACGCGCTGGGCGAGCGCCTTCGCTCGGGGCTCGTCGAGATCGTCGCGGACCAGGCACCCTCCTACACCGTCGCGGGGACCGACAGCATGTTCAAGGTGCTCTTCACGCGTGAAGGCGCTGCACAGGACGGCTCCTGTACCGCTGGCTGTGTTCAGGACCCCGACTGTGCGTGTTACGAGGCGTGCCCGAAGACGGGGACGGCGACTGCGCGTGCCGAAACCGACCGGTGGCGTCGGCTCTTCTACCACGAGATGCGCGAGCGGGGGGTGTTGCTGAGCCAGAACCAGTTCGAGTCCCAGTTCGTCGGCTACGGCCACACCGACGAGGACGTCGAGACGACGCTCGAAGCGTACAAACACGCGCTGTAGATGGCGTCGGTTCGGGGAGTCGGACTCGCTCCACACCGCGTCCTCGAGCGGCTGCTCTTCTCGCTCCCGCTGATCGTCGGGGTCGGGATCGCCGGTGTGCTCGCCGAACGAGGCGACCCGACGCTCGACTCGGGACTCCTCCTCGTGGCGACGGCCGCGGGGCTCTGTGTCCGCCTCGGCGTTCCCGCCTGTCTCCTCCTCGACGCACGTCGCGTCCGGGCCACCGGCTGGGGACCCCGTGGCTCGCTCTACGCCCTCGCGGCGCTCCTCCTCTCGGCCCCGCTCGTCGGGCTCGTCTACCTCCACCGACGTCACCGGCGGGTTCCGATCGACGCCCGGGAGGGGTACTGGTGGGTCCTCGTCGCCGGTTCGCTGGTTGTCGCGCTCGTCGGGAGCCTGGTGGCGGTGATCGCCGTCGCGATCGAGGTGCCATCGACGGCCGTCGCGGTTCCGGCGCTCGCCGCCGCGGTCGGTCTGGGGGTCTTTCCCGCCGCGATCTACGAGGACGCCGCGTACGTCCGGTCGAGGGCGGGCGACGGCTGGACGCCGAACCCGGCGACCTACCTCGCTCTCGCGTTCGTCGGGCTCACGATCGCGCCGCTTCACCCACCGCTCGCGTTCTACTACCTCGCCCGGCGTCGCCGCTCGGACGTCTCCCGCTCGGACGTCTCCCGCTCGGCGTCACGCACGAGGCCCGCATACGCAAGTGCGACGACCAAGTGTCCGAACGCCGAACACACGGGTGCGATGGCACACAACTTCACCGAGGACGACGAAGGCAAGAAAGTCGTCGACGAGACCGGCGAGGAAGTCGGCGTCGTAACGAGTGTCGAACACGGCACCGTACACGTCGAACCCGACCCCGGGATCACCGACACGATCAGCGCCAAACTCGGCTGGGGTGACCGCGACGAGGACACGTACCCGCTGCAGGAGGAGTCGGTCGAGGCGGTCACCGACGACGAGATCCGACTCGGCTCGCTCGACACAGGGACGACCGGAACGGCCGGCACCCACTAGGCTATCGCGCCGCGGAGACGGTTTTTCGAGAGGTGAGTTCGCGAGAACGATCGGTCGCACTACCCCTGCCCGAGGACGTTCCTCGTCCATCGGGTGATCGGATCGTCCGTCCGTTCCATCCACCCGAGCAGCCGTCGCTCGTGCTCCCGTCGCACCTCCTCGTACTCGGGGTGCGAGACGAGGTTTCGTAGCTCGTGTGGGTCGTCGTGGAGGTCGTAGAACTCGTTCACGTCCGGCGCGTTGTAGACGAACTTGTACCGTTCGGAGCGGATCATCCGCTGGCTGTAGAGGCCGAACTCGTCGCCGTGGTACTGGGCGGTGATCGACTCGCGCCAGTCCTCCGGGACGTCGCCGTCGAGCAGCGGTCCGAGGCTCCGACCGTGGACCTCGGGGACCTCCGCACCCGCGAGGTCGAGGAACGTCGGCATCAGGTCGACGAGCGAGACGAACGCGTCACAGGTACCTCGTTCGACGCCGGCCCCCATCGCGGCGAGCGGGACGTGGTAGGTCTCCTCGTACATCAGCGGGCCCTTGTTGAACTGGCGGTGACTGCCCGTGAAATCACCGTGATCCGAGGTGTGGACGACGAGCGTCTCCTCCATGCCGTGCTCGGCGAGCGCGTCGAGGATCCGCCCGACCTGGTCGTCGATCATCGTCACGAAGCCGAAGTAGCGCGCGACGGCCCGAGACCACGTCTCCCAGTCGAAGTTGGCGACTCCTCTGTACCTGAGGTAGTTCTCGTGGACCTGCGGCTTGCCGTCGAACGTCTCCGTGAACGTCGGCCACGGGTCGACGTCGTCCGGGTCGTACATCGAGGCGTAGGGCTCCGGGACGACGTAGGGGTGGTGCGGGCCGAGGAAGTCGGTCCGGTGGAAGAACGGCTGTTCACCACTGCCCGCCGCCAGCCCCTCGATCCGCTCGATCGTCCGTTCGGCGAGGTAGTACGCCCGGGTCGCCTCCACAGGGACGGGCGTCTCGGCCGCGATCAGCGTCGGGTCGTCCTCGTAGTCGGTCGTGATCGGGTCGATCAGGTCGACCTCTCGGTCGACACCGAGCCGGTCGCGGTAGGCACGGAACGCCCGGTCGATGTCGTCGTGGTGGGTGTCGCTTCCGCCGAGGTAGCGAAAGCCGAACTCCCCCGGGACCTGATCCCGCCCGACGTGCCACTTCCCCAGATACGTGTTCTCGTAGCCGACCTGGGCAAGCCCCTCGCCGAACGTGGGGAGGTCGGGAGGGAAGTTCGGCTGGAGCGCGTCCGCCTCGTGGGAGTTGTTGAGCATCCCGTGGGCGTGCGGGAAGAGTCCGGAGAGCAAGGAGGCGCGCGCGCTCGTGCAGATGCCGATCGGCGTGTACGCGCGCGTGAACCGGGTCCCATCCTCGGCGATCCGGTCGAGGTTCGGCGTCTCCACCGGGAGCGCTCCGGGCGCGGTGAGGTCGTAGCGCTCCTGGTCGGTGAGCAACAGCAGGACGTTCGGTCGGTCGAGCATGTTCCGACGTTCGGATCCCGGTTCAAAGATACCCGAGTTCCCGCAGGCGCCGTTCGGTCGCCTCGCCCATCTCGACCGAGCCGTCGCTCGCGGCGTGCTCGAACGAGTCCGCCCAGACGTCGAGCGCGTCGCCGAGGCCGCGGGCAACCCCCCGCTCCTCGTCCGCGAGGTTCAGTCGCTCCGCGGGGTCCTCGCTGAGGTCGTAGAGTTCGAGCAGGCCGTCGGAGCCACGGACCAGTTTGTGGTCCCCGGCCCGGATCGCGCGGAGCGACCGGTCGAACATCCCCTTCTCCGGGACCGACCCGAAGCGCGCTTCGAGCGTCGCCCGGTCGGGCTGTGGCGCGACGTACTCCGCGATGACCTCGGTCCTGGGTTCGACGTCGCTCTCCGGGTGGACCGACCGACCCTGGTACTGCTCGTGCGGGGCGTCGATCCCGGTCTCGTCCGCGAGCGTCGGCGGCAGATCGACCAGCTGGACGAGGTCGTCCCTGCGGCGGCCGCCGTCGAACGCCCCGCCCGCGATCACGAGCGGGACGTGGATCGTCGTCTCGTAGAGGTTGTACTGGTGGCCGAACAGCCCGTGCTCGCCGACGTTCTCGCCGTGGTCGCTCGTCAGTACGAACAGGGTGTCCTCCCACTCCCCCGCCGAGGTGAGCGCTTCACGGAGCTCGCCGATCCGGTCGTCGAGGTAGGCGATCTCGCCGCGGTAGAGCGCCCTGAGGATCCGGAACTCGCGCTCGGTGAGCACGTACTCCTCCACGTCGAACGCTCGCGGGTCCTGACGGACCGCGAGCGCCTCCTCGTAGCTCGTCCCCTCTGGGAGACGGTCCTCGACGTACTCGCGCGGCGGCCGGTAGTCGATGTGAGGTTCGATACAGTTGACGAACGCGAAGAAGGGCCGGTCGTCGGTCCTCGAATCGAGCCAGTTCCCGAAGCGCTTCACGGTCCGCTTCGCGCCGTCGTCGCCGTAGCGGTGAGTGTACTGCGCGTAGGCGGCGTTGAGCGCGTTCCGTACGGGGTTGCCGGAGAACAGTTCCCGACGGACCGCCTGCGCCTTCCCCGCGAGCGTCTTCTGGCGGATCACGTCGCCGAAGTCAGCGCCCCCCTCGGTGAGCTGCCAGCCCTTTCTCAGCGCCTCGAACCCCCGGTCGAAGCCGAACTCCGCGGTGATCCAGGTGTTGTTCGAGAAGCCGACCGTCTCGTAACCCGCGTTCGAGAACGTCTCCGCGAGCGTCTCGAACTCCGCGTCGAGGTAGGTGTGCCCGCCGTGGGCGCCGTGTCTCGACGGGTAGGTCCCCGTGAACAGCGAGGCGTGCGAGGGGAGCGTCCACGGCGCGGTCGCGAAGGCGCGCGTGAACTCGGATCCCTCGCTCGCGAGCCGCGAGAGCGTCGGCGTCAGCCCCGACGCCGGGACCGTCTCCTCGGCTCTCGTGGTGTCCATCACCACGACGACGACGTTCTTCCCCGTCATCGTCCTCTCGGACCGTCCTCGCGTCCCGGTTCACCCCGACCGCCCCGGTTCCACCAGCCGCTATCACGTCCCGTCCTCGCACAGAGAGCGTGCATAGCTCGATCGAACGACACGTACGGGGATACCGGGACTGCTGGCGTGTGCAGGGCTCTCAGTCGACGAGCCGTCCGCCCGCGCCGTCGGCGAGCCAGTCGAGCAGCTCGCTCACCGCGTCGGTGTCGGGAAGCCGGTGCTCGGCGTCGGTCTCACCCTCGCCGACGTGGACCGAGAGTCCCGTCCCGAGCGTCCGAAAGACCGACTCGTCGGTCGTGTCGTCGCCGAGATACGCGGCCGTCCAAGTGCTGGGCACCCGCTCCCGGAGCAGCGACACCGCCCGTCCCTTGTCCCACTCGACCGCCGGCCGGAGTTCGACCGACTGCTTCCCGGAGACCGTCCTGATCCCGTCTTTCGTCCCGGCCTCGCGCCGGACGAGCGCTCTCACCGCCCGGGAGGCCCCCTCGTTCGCCTTCCGGTAGTGGACCGTCGCCGTGAGCCCCTTCCGTTCGACGAGCACCCGTTCCCCGACCTCGCGCTCGATCGCGTCACAGAGCCGGCCGATCTCCCGCTCTCGCCGTTCCGCGATCGGGTGGACGATCCGCTCACCGTCGAGGGCGAGTTCGAGGCCGTGGTTCCCGGCGTAGGCGATCCCGTCGATCCCGACCCGTTCTCGCAGGTCCGAGAGCCCGCGTCCGCTGACGACGCCGACGCGAACCCGCTCCCGATCCCGGAGCCGGCGGAGCGCCCGCTCGTTCTCCGGGGGGAGCGTCGGGGCGTCGGGGTCCGTCTCGATCGGCGAGAGCGTCCCGTCGAAGTCCGTGCAGAACAGGAGGCCGTCGTTCCCGGTGAGCGTCCGCGCGAACGCGTCGGTGACCTCGTCGGCGAACCGTCCCCGCACGTCTCAGCCCCGGATCGTCGCGGCCGCTCGGAAGATATCGTTCATCCAGCCCTCGAGATCGTTCTCGAAGACGACCCGACGGAGCGCGTCCATCCGCTCGCGTCGTTCCCACACATCCATCTCGAGCGCATAGTCGATCGCGTCGGCGAACGCCTCGGTCGCGTACGGGTTGATCGACACCGCGTGATCGCCGAGCAGTTCGTGTGCGCCCGCGAGCTCGCTCAGCACGAGCACGCCCGGGCTGTCGACCTGCGAGGCGACGTACTCCATGGCGACGAGGTTCATCCCGTCGCAGACCGGGCTCACCAGCGCGCAGTCGGCGTGGCGATACAGCCCGGCGATCTCCCGTTCGTCGAGGTACTCCTCGACGTGGACGATCGGTTTCCAGTCGGCGGTCCCGAACCGGTGGTTGATCCGGTCGACCTCGTCGCGCACCGTGCGGCCGAGGCGCCGGTAGGCGGGGATCGACGTCCGGCTCTCCGCCGCCTTCTGGACGTAGGTGAGCCGGCCACGCCGTTCGGGGTGACGCTCGAAGAGCCGTTCGAGCGCGGCCAGCCGTTCGGGGATCCCCTTCGTGTAGTCCAGCCGGTCGACACCCACGACGACCTGCTCGTCCGGCCCGATCCCGTGTTCCTTCCTGAACGACGTCCAGAACTCGTCTCCCACGGTGAGCGCCCGCTCGTGGCGACGCTCGGCGTCGACCCCGAGCGGGAACGCCCCGACGGTCGTCTCCTCCCCGCGGTACCACACCCTGTCGGATCCCCTGTCGACCGTCGCGCCAAGCGCTCGCTCCGCGCAGTCGAGAAAGCGCTCGGCGTAGCTGGGGAGGTGAAAGCCGAGCAGGTCGTTCGAGAGCAGACCGTCGAGCAGCTCCTCGCGCTGTGGGAGCCGCCGGTAGCCGTCCCAGCTCGGCCACGGGATGTGCCAGAACTGCATACAGAAGGAATCGCGCTGGCCCGTCACCCGTCGTGGCGCGAGCGCGAGGTGGTAGTCCTGGAACCAGACCGTCGTCCCCTCGTCGGCCGCGTCGACGACGGCCTCGGCGAAACGCTCGTTCACCTCTCGGTACCGGTCGAAGTAGGTCTCCGCGTGCTCGACCTTCCAGTTCGCGCCGTGACAGACCGGCCAGAGCACCTGGTTGCTGTAACCGGCGTAGTATCGCTCTACATCCCGCTCGGTGAGCCAGAGCCGTCTGAGCGTGTACGAGGGGTCGTCGGGCGGCACCCGGACCCGCCCCTTCTCGTCGGTGACGCACTCGTCGGCGGCGCCGTCGCCCCACGCGATCCACGTCCCGTCGGTTGTCTGCATCACCGGGTCGAGCCCGGCGGTGAGCCCTCCGGCGGGTTCGTCGACCGAGATCTCGTCGCCCTGACGGTCGTGACTGTAGGGCTGGCGGTTCGAGACGACGACGAGCGACTCCGGTCGCGCGGCCTCCTCGGCGCGCTTTACGGCCTCGCTTGACTCGATCGAGCCGCTCATCCGCTTCGCTCACCGCCGCGTCCGAACACCTCGGCGAGGGGCACGCCCCTCGCGTACTCCTCGCAATCGAGGCGTGTGACCCGTTCCAGCAGGTCGTCGACGGCGCGATCGATCGTCGTGTACCGGTCGACGGTCGCCGTACTCGTCGCCTCGCCGGCGCTGCGGCGACAGCGGAGCTTCCAGCGCGTGAGCGGCTCCGATCCGGGGCGGTCGTCCCGGTCCGGGACGACCTCGAGCACGGTCCGGCCGCGCTCGTGCTCGAACGCGAGCGCCGCGTCCGTACTCCGATGGACCGTCCAGTGACAGAGCGAATGCCACCGCGAGCCCTCCGCGAGGCGGTCGTGCACCTCCGGCGGTATCCGTGACCCGTCCCCCGTAACGAGCGTCGAGTCGTCCATCATATTCAACCGATTGACAGCCGGAGTGCGGATGCCGATTGTGCTTGCATGCGCACGGCGAGCGAAGCGGGTTTCAACCCCCATCGCCGAGGGATGTGTATGACACGACGACCGAGGTCGATCCGCCTCGCGACGCGCGGATCCGACCTGGCGCTCGCCCAGGCGCGGACGGTCGAACGGGCGCTCTCGGGGCGACGATACGACGTCGAGGTCGTCACCGTCGAGACCGAGGGCGACCGGATCACCGACGAACTGATCCACCGTCTCGGCACCACCGGGGCGTTCGTCCGCGCGCTCGACGAACGGGTGCTCGAGGGCGACGCCGACGCCGCGATCCACTCGATGAAGGACGTGCCGACGGAGATGCCGGACGAACTCGTCGTCGCGGGGGTCCCGGAGCGCGGTTCGCGCGAGGATCTGCTGGTCACTCCACAGGGGAGAACGCTCTCGGAGCTCCCGGAGGGTGCGACCGTCGGCACCGCGAGCTTGCGGCGAGGGGCACAGCTGCTCGCGGCCCGACCGGACCTCGTAGTCGAGCCCGTCCGTGGCAACGTCGATACGCGGATCGAGAAGCTGCTCGCCCCGTGGATGGACGCGGAACACGAGCGTCGGCGCGAGGACGAGGCCGAACGGCGGGCGAACACCGGGAACGAGGAGTTCGAGCCGGCGTTCGACCGACGGCTGGAGGAGTGGCACGAGGGACTCTCGCCGCTTCGGAGGGCCGCACTCGACCGTGACGTCGAGGTCGAGTACGACGCGCTCATCCTCGCTCGTGCGGGACTCGAACGCGCGGAACTGCTCGGGGAGGTCGGTGTGCAGTCGCTTACTGTACCCGAGTTCGTCCCCGCGCCGGGTCAGGGCGCACTCTGCGTGATCGCCCTGGAGGGCGAGGTCGCGGAGACGATCCACGACCGGATCGACCACCCCAGGAGCCGGGTCGAGACGACCGTCGAGCGGACCGTCCTCGCCGCACTCGGTGGGGGCTGTGTCGCTCCGCTCGGCATCAGCGCACGGGTGCAGGGATCGTACGTCGCGACGCGCGTGCAGGCGCTCAGCCGCGACGGCACCGAGCGGATCGGGGCGACCCGCGACCTGCCGATCGAGAGCCACGCGAGCGCCGCCCGCCGGCTCGCCGACGAACTGGCCGACCGCGGTGCTCGCGAGCTGATCGAGGCGGCCAGACGCGAGGACGTCGGGGGGACGGATGGCTGAGCCCGGTACCGTCTACCTCGTCGGGAGCGGCCCCGGCGATCCGGAACTCCTGACGGTGAAGGCCCGCCGGCTGTTCGACGAGTGCGACGTCGTCCTCCACGACAAACTCCCGGGACCGGCGATCATCGAGCTGATCCCCGACGGGAAACGCGAGGACGTCGGCAAGCGCGCGGGCGGCGAGCGCACCTCCCAGTCCGAGATCAACGAGCGACTCGTCTCCCTCGCGCGTGCGGGAAAGAGCGTCCTCCGGCTGAAAGGCGGCGACCCGTTCGTCTTCGGACGTGGCGGCGAGGAACTGGAGTACCTGGCGGAACACGGCGTTCCTGTGGAAATCGTCCCCGGCGTCACCTCGGCGATGGCCGCCCCCGCCGTCTTCGGCGTGCCGATCACCCACCGGGATCACGCCTCGTCGGTGAGCGTCGTCACCGGTCACGAAGATCCAGCAAAAACGGAGTCGACGGTCGACTGGGCGGCGCTCGCGGAGACGGGTGGAACGATCGTCGTCCTGATGGGCGTCGGCAAACTCGGCGAGTACACCGCGGCGCTCCGGGAGGCCGGCATGGACCCGGAGACGCCCGTCGCGCTCGTCGAACGCGGCACCTGGTCGGAGGGACGGATCGCCACCGGGACCCTCGAAACGATCGTCGAGGTCAGGGACCGAGAGCGGATCGAACCCCCGGCGGTGACCGTCATCGGTGACGTCGTCTCGGTTCGGGAGGCCGCGAAGGGGGCGCTCGAATGAGTCAGGAGGTGCGCGTCGCGCTCTTCCGCCCGGACGACGAGCGCCTCGCCGAGGGGATCGACCTGCTCGAATCGCTCGGCGCGATCCCCGTCCCGGACCCGATGCTCGAAGTACGTCCGACCGGGTCGAGTCCGCGAGAGGACGCGGCGTACACGATATTCACGAGCCAGACGGGCGTCGAACTCGCTTCGGATGCCGAGTGGGACGCAGGCGAAACGTCGGTCTGTGCGATCGGCGAGCGGACCTCCCGGACGCTCCGCGAGGCGGGATACCGGGTCGATCTGGTCCCCGACGTGTTCTCCTCGACGGGCCTCGTCAACGCGCTCTGCGACCGGGTTCCGGGACGGACGGTGGAGGTCGCGAGGAGCGACCACGGGAGCCCCGTCCTCACCGACGGGGTGAACGAGTGTGGCGGCTACGTCCACGAGACCGTCCTCTACGAACTCGTCGTGCCGGAGGGTGCGGGCGTCTCGGCCGAACGCGCCGCGACGGGCGAACTGGAGGCGGCGCTGTTCACCTCCTCGCTCACGGTCGAACACTTCCTCGAATCGGCGGAGGAACGGGGAGTGAGAGAGGACGCGCTCGCCGGACTGGAGCGCGCCGTCATCGGGGTGATCGGCGAGCCGACGCGGGAGACGGCAGAGGGGCTGGGGATCGCGGTGGACGTCGTCCCGGAACGGGCGACGTTCGAGGCACTTGCCTGCGAGGCGGTCGAACGCGCCGCGCCGACGTACTACGGCTAGAGCTTTCTGGCCTGCTGGGCGACGACGAGGGTCGCGAGCGCGAGCAGGAGCAGGTCGATCGCGCCGCCATCGGCGACGAGGTAGTTGTAGCCCGCCCAGGCGCCGACGCCGACGAAGAAGGCGACCTGCACCCGCGGCTCGAACAGCTGCCCGGTGAAGACGCCGTAGACGAGTACGAGCGCCATCGCCGTCGCGAGCAGTCCCGGAACCGCCGCGGCGAGACCGCCCTCAGAGAGGAGGAAGCCGGTCGAGAGGACGAGCGCGACGGCGAGCGCGACCGAGCCGACGCGCGCGAGCGTCGGGATCAGACTCGACTCTGCGGAGTCGCTCATACCACCCGTTCGGAGGGGTGGGAAAAAACCCGTCCGGTCCGCGCCGATGCGGGAGTTTACATACGAGCGCGCCCCAGATCCGCCAGATGGACGGTCCGGTTCCCGAACTCCGAGAGCGCGCCGATCGCTGTGCGGAGGCGCTCCGCGCAGCCGACGAGGTGCTGCTCGCCTCGCACATCGACGCCGACGGGCTGACGAGCGCGGGCGTCGCCGCGGGGGCGCTCTCGCGGGCGGGAATCGACTTCGAGGCGACGTTCGCGAAACAGCTCGATAGCGAGGTGATCGAGGGCATCGCCGCGAGCGAGTACGAGACGGTGCTGTTCACCGACTTCGGCAGCGGCCAGCTAGACCTCATCGCGGAGTACGAGCGAGAGGGAGCGTTCACACCCGTGATCTGCGATCACCACCAGCCTGCAGAGGCCGACACCGACTGTCACCTCAACCCGCTCCTGGAGGGGATCGACGGGGCGTCGGAGCTCTCGGGGGCGGGCGCGAGCTACGTGCTCGCACGCGCGCTCGAGAACGGCCACGACAACCGGGACCTCGCCGCCCTCGCGATCGTCGGCGCGGTCGGCGACATGCAGGCGAGCGACGGCGAACTCCACGGCGCGAACGCGGGAATCGTCGCCGAGGCGGTCGAGGCGGGCGTGATCGACGCCGGCACCGACCTCGCGCTCTACGGCACGCAGACCCGTCCGCTGCCGAAACTGCTCGAGTACACTGGTGACCTCGGTATCCCCGGGGTCTCGAACGATCCGGCGGGGACGATCCGCTTTCTCGACGGTCTCGGGCTCGATCTGAAAGCGGGGGACGGGTGGCGCTGCTGGGTCGACCTGGGCGGAGACGAACGACAGCGGGTCGTGAGCGCGCTGTTACGACACGCGATCACGCGCGGCGTCCCCTCCGAGAAGATCGAGACGCTCGTCGGGACGACGTACACCCTCAGTGAGGAAGAAGCGGGAACGGAGCTGCGCGACGCGAGCGAGTTCTCCACGCTGCTGAACGCGACGGCGCGGTACGATCGGGCGGACGTCGGCCTCGCGGTCTGTCTGGGCGACCGTGACGGGGCGCTCGCGGCGGCTCGGAAACTTCTCGGAGAACACCGCCGGAACCTCTCGTCGGGGGTCCGCCTCGTCGAGGAGACCGGCGTCACCCACGAAGAGTACGTCCAGTGGTTCGATGCAGGTACCGAGATCCCGGACACGATCGTCGGTATCGTCGCCGGCATGGCGATGGGAAGCGGCGGGATCAGCTACGGGAAGCCGATCGTGGCGTTCGCGGCGAAGTCCGAGGAGGAGACGAAGGTCTCCACCCGTGGCACGCGCGGGCTCGTCGGCCGTGGCCTCGACCTCTCGGCGGCGGTCGGTGAGGCCGCCCGGGCGGTGGAGGGTGACGGAGGCGGTCACGACGTGGCCGCCGGCGCGACGATCCCGACGGGACGCGAGCGCGAGTTCGTCGGCCATTTGGATCGACTCGTCGGCGAGCAGTTGCGGTAGCGGCGTCCCTCGTCGGGACCCTTCCGTGCCCGGGTTGATGTCCGATCGCCACGAATGAGTGGACATGGTGTCGCTCTCGCTCGGCACGCTCTCGACAGTGCATTGGCTTGGTATCGCGCTCGCGCTCGTCAGCGCGGGCGTCCACCTCGTTCTCGGTGTCGGGTTCCTCCCCCATCCCATGGGTATCCTCTTCATCCTCGCGGGGACGGGGTTCGCCGGCGCGGTCGTACTCCTCCTCATCGACTACCGGCGACGGCTGCTCTACCTCGTCGGAATCCCCTACACCGGCGTCCAGATCGTCCTCTGGATCGCGCTCAACTTGGAGCGGATCTCGGCTGGCGAGATCCCGCCCTCACACCTGGGTGACAAGGTCGCACAGGTCGGGCTGATTCTCGTCCTGGTCTACCTCTATCGCACGTCGAGCTGAGTCCGTTTTCGCGGTTTCCGGTACGGAGGACCCGCCGGAGGTGTGTTTCTGTCGTACTCCATCACGACGCGGATCGATCCTCCGGTCGATACATGTCCCACGATAAACTGGATACGACGATAGAGAATCGCTCCCTGAGGGAAGTCGTGGTCCGGGAGTACGACTGTGACGACTACCGCGACGAGGTTGACTCGCCGTGATACCCAGCGATACCGGTCGAAACGGTTGTCGACACGACCCCAGGAGCGGTTCTACCGAAGCGAGGCTAGCACGGTTTCCTGTTCGGTGAAAAACTGCAGATGACCCCATGGATACGGATACAGCGTCGCGTCCGGTAACTCGTCACCGAGGTACTCGCCGAACAGGTACGGAGCGAAGCTATCGTCGGTACCGTGGTGAACGACGGCCGGACACTCCACGGTGGCGACGTCGAAGCCCCACGGTCGGTACCTGAGATACGCGTTACGAGCGGGACCACGGAACCCCGTCCGAAACGATTCGCGCGTGTCCTCGCTCAGAACGCGCCGGAGGTCGGGGTCGCTCAGCAGGCGTCGATCGGCCTTCGAGAGCGATCTCGAGAGGAGTTTCCGTGTGAACGTCTCGGCCGACAGATACCGGGCCGCGAGGCCGACGACCGCGAACGCCGGGACGAAGGGGACCGGACCTAGCCTCGAGAGTTGCATGTACGCTCGGTCGAGCGGTGCGAGTCGAGCGGCCAGATCCGACTCGACACCGACAGGTGCCCAACTGCAGACCAGTCCGAGCGTCGTGACGCGGTGTGCCAGCGCACTCGCACACGAGAGCGCGGTCGTCCCGCCGCCCGAGAGTCCGAGGAGACCGAAGCGCTCGACGCCGAGCGCATCCGCAATCTCGGTGACGTCGGCGGTGTATCCGAGAAGCGTAGCCCGGGTCGTAGTCGCTCCACCCCATTCCGGGCCGATCCGGGGCGATTACGCGGTAGCCTTGGGTCCTGGCTGGGCGGTCGAAGAACCAGCCCTCGTACCGGCTCCCGGGACTTCCGTGAAAGTAAAAGAGGACCTCGCCGCCGGGATCCCCGCAGTCCACGTACGACACGGTCCGGCCGTCTGCGAGCGATATCGCCTCGGTCCGTCGATCGGCCCGGTGCCGCGTGAACCCGGAGAACGGACTTCGTTCTGGAGTCGTCATTGGGTGTGTCGTGTGACACTCTCGCAGACGTATACTCCTGTCCAACGGGGCGCAGTCTGTTACACGAGCTCCCAGCCTCGACCGCTTGTGATCGGCCCACTCGACCGTCGCCTCTGGTTTCGATGGATTCGTGGATCGAACCCTCTCGACGACCACCGCGGTTGGACGAACGGTAAGGTCCGCGACCTTCGACTGCGATTCTGTATCTCCACATTCGGTTTATGACAGTCGTTCCCTCGTCGTCACCACGGAGGCTTCTGTCGGATCGGTCTAGGGGACGATCGATCCCATACCGTGCGTTCCCGCCATCCGGGGGTTCGAACGTCGTGGCGAACTTCGTCCGACTTATGCTCACGACGGCCGAGAGTCCCGTGTATGGCCGAGTTCGACCCCGAGAAGTTCGAGGAGAAGTACGTCCACTACTTCAACGAGCTACAGCGGGCGTACAAGCAGGCGTTCGAGTACATGAACGAGCGCTACGACTCCGAACTGATCCACGGCATCGACCAGTTCGTGTTGAACGAGAGCGAGCCCCGCTACGAGGGCGACGGCGAGTTCAGCATCGACCTCCCGGACGATCCCTACGAGCGGATGGGAATCGCGGTCGATCGCGACCGGTTCGAGGAGGTACTGGATACCTACGTCGACCGGCTCGAACGCGAACACCGTCGCGTCTTTGGATTCGAGGGCTGATCTCGAACCGGTCCAAAGGGCTAAGAGTGCCCGCACCCTACCCGCACCCATGAGCACGGAATCCCAGGAGCCGGAGGACGACCTCGAACAGCGCGTGATGAACTTCCTGCGCCGGAACTTCCCGCAGATCCAGATGCACGGCGGTAGCGCGGCGATTCAGGACCTCGATCGGGAGAACGGCGAGGTCACGATCATGCTCGGCGGCGCCTGTTCGGGCTGTGGTATCTCCCCGATGACGATCCAGGCGATCAAGAGCCGGATGGTGAAGGAGATCCCCGAGATCAACCGTGTCCACGCCGACACGGGGATGGGCGGCGGCATGGACGGGATGGGTGGCGGCGGTATGAGCCCCTCGTTCCCCGGCGAGACCAGCGACGACGACGAAGGTCCGCAGGCCCCGTTCTAACGAAGTCCCTTTTCCCGTTCCCAGCCCCTGACGAGCGCCGTCAGCGTCTCGTTCACTGGTACCGGTCCGTTCGCCCGATCCACGACGTAGCCGTTGATCGCGTCGATCTCGGTTTCGCTCCCGTTGGCCACGTCCTGTGCCATCGAAGAGGTGTTCCGTGCGGTGTCGCCAGCGACTCGTGTGAATGCGTCGAGCGTTCGTTCCTCCGGGAGGTCGATGCCATCGTCGCGCGCGACCGCCGCCGTCTCCCGGGCGGCCGCTTCCGCCACAGGGGCGAGCGGTCCGTCGATCACGGCTCCGTTTTCGGCACCGGAGAGGGCAGTCACCGGGTTGATCGCGGCGTTCACCGCGAGCTTCTCCCAGAGTCGACGCGGCATCTCCATTGACGCCTCGCAGCCGATCCCGCTCTCACGAAACGCCGCCCCGACCCGCTCCGCGACGGGACTCTCGCCACCCCCAGGAGGGCCGATCGCTACCTCGCCGATCCCGGTACACTCGACGAGTCCCGGTTCGCGGAGTACGGCCCCGTAGCTGGCCGTCCCCGCGAGGACCGCGGAATCGAGCGCGTCGGTCAGGGCCGATTCGTTTCCCATCCCGTTCTGCAGCGAGAGCGTGGTTCGAAACGAGCCGGTCGCGAGAACCCGCGCCGCTTCCGGGGTATCGAACGCCTTCACCGTCACGATCGCGAGATCCCCGGAGAGACCGGTGCCGTCGGTCGTCGCGCGCGGGTTCACCTCGCGCTCCACCTCGCCGACGACCCGGAGCCCATCGCGCTCGACCGCCGAGACGTGCGGGTCGCGGCCGACGAGCGTCACCCGGTGCTCGCGCGCGAGCAGCCCTCCGACGAGGCTCCCGAGGCTCCCCGCGCCGAGGACGACGACCTCCATACCCGATGGTCGCACGGGGAAGGGATCAGTCCTCGGTCCAGTAGTACAGCTCCTCCCGCTCGGCGCCACAGGACGGACACGAATCGGGAAGCGCCACTATCTCGCCCATCTCCCCGCAGATCCCACAGCGCCAGACCAGCTCCGCCTCGCCGAACTCGGGCACCGATCGTTCGTGTTCGACCGAGAGCGAGGCGATCCCCTCCCGCGTCGTGACGTAGATCCCGTCCTGATCGAACCCCCGCACCCTCCCGACTTCGTTCCCCTCTTCGTCGTAGAGCGTTGCACCGATCTTCACCTCCGAGCGTTCTCCCGCCATGGGGAGCGAGACGACGCGTGAGCTATTAACTCTGGACCGCGAACGCCGGAGAACCGTCTCGGTTAGCACCGTCCCGTCAGAAGAGATCGAAGAAACCGGGTCGATCGGCGAGCATCGACTCGTCGAGGTAGAGGCGCTCCAAGCCGACCGTGCGGGCGTGTTCGACCACCTCGCGGTACTCCTCGGCCGTGATCCGACGGTTTATGTCGTCGTAGAACTCCTCGCTCTCGGCCTTGTAGTACGGCTGGTACTGCGCCATGACATCGACGAACGTGTCCTCGGAGAGCCCCTCCACGACGAACTCCATCACGCCCTTCGCGCTCTCGACGTGGTTCGGCATCACGAGGTGTCGGACGAGCAGGCCGCCGGTCGCGAGCCCGCGATCGTCGATGCGGAGGTCGCCGACCTGCCGGTGCATCTCCCGCAACGACCTCTTCACGTTCTCCCAGTACCCCGGCGCCTTCGAGTAGAGCGCGGCCGATCGGTCGTCCGACCACTTCACGTCCGGCATGTAGATATCGACGATCCCCTCGAGGCGTTCGAGGATCTCCCGCCGCTCGTAGCCGCCGCAGTTCCAGACGACCGGCACGTCGAGCCCGCGTTCGCGGGCGATCCAGACCGCCTCGACCAGGTGCGGCGAGTGGTGCGTCGGCGAGACGAAGTTGACGTTGTGGCACCCGCGGGCCTGGAGCGAGAGCGCCATCTCGGCGATCTCCTCGGCCGTCGCCGGCTCGCCGCGGGCCTCGTGGCTCGTCTCGAAGTTCTGGCAGAAGACACACTTCATGTTACAGTTCGCGAGGAAGATCGTCCCGCTCCCGTTCCAGCCTTTGAGGGGCTCTTCCTCGCCGAAGTGTGGGAAGTACGAGGAGACGTACACCGTATCGTCGACCTGGCACGTCCCGACGTTCCCCGCGGTGCGGTCGACCCGACAGTCGTACGCACAGAGGTCGCAGTCGGCGTAACGCGCTTTCAGGTGGGCGATCCGCTCGCCGAACTCCTCGTACGAGAGCCCGTGGTACCGAGGGGTCGCCTCGCTCTCGGTGCTCATACGTGCTAGATTGTGACGCGGTATCGTATCTGTTACGCTCGCCCGCCGTGTGGTTTCGGGAACGATCCGACGATCGACCCGTATCGGCTCACATGAAGTCCGCGATACCCGACTGCTTGTTCGTGTCGTCTTCGAAGACGCTCTCCAACGTCTTCTCGAGGATGTAGAGGCGCTGTTTCGTGTACTCCCGGCAGTCGTACTGTTCGGCGACCCTGATCGCGTGGTCCATGTACTTCGAGACCGAGCCCTGGTGCACCGTGAGGGTGACGTCCCCGCCACACTCGGGGCAGTCGCCAGATAGCGGCATCCGCCGGAACTTCTCCCCGCAGCCGAGACAGCGCGTCGTCTGGCTGGAAAAGGCCCGGAGGTTGCCGATCAGGTCGGGGAGGAAGTGGTACTCGATGACGCGCTCGGCGACGTCGGTCTCGTCGACGGCCCGCAGCTTGCGGGCGAGTTCGAGCTGTGCGTCCATCTTCTCCATCATCGGCCCGAGCGTCTTGTACGCAGAGAGCGCCGGCCCCATGTGGATGTCCCTCGTCTCGTGGGTGTGGCGGAAGCCCGTATACTCCTTGTCCGTCCCCAGGCTCTCCTCGGCGATCTGGATCTCGACCTCCCCGGGATCGGCCATTCTCGTGGTGGCCTCGTAGAACTCGAGGGGGTAGCGGTCGACGACGTCCATGTTGTGCGCCTCGTCGTCGATCTCCGTCGGGTCGATCCGCGAACTCATCACGAGCGGGGCGTCCATCTGTCCGCCACGTTTGTCGGGCAGGTAGGACTTGCTGAAGTTGAGCAGGCCGTCCATGAGAAGCATGATACAATCCTCATCCCCGTCACAATTCCTACGCTTTGCTGCGTGAAAATATGGGTGGGCATATCCAACAGCCGCGCTCGTGAAGCCGATCACGCGGCCGACGACCGCTGCGGAGGTGTGCGGTGCCATCCCGAAGACGAGCTCTCCCACCAGGTCCTCGCGCTCGTCGACCGCGTAGAACGGCTCCAGTCCGTAGTATCGTTTCAGAAGATCGTCGACGAAATCCGCGGTCTTCATCATGTGTTCTGCGGCGCCGTCCGAGAGGACGACGTCCTGGACTCGTAGCTCGACCAGCTGGTCGTCGTGACGGAGCGGCTCGCCGTCGATGTCCTCGTGGTAGCCGAGTTCGCGGAACTCGTCGACCGTGACCGAGAGCTCCTCCGGCTTCACGGCGGTGACGGGCAGGTCGGTCATGTCGTAGCGGACGGTGCCGTCCTTGAACGTCGAGACGCCGTGTTTCGCCCGGAGGACGCCCTTCGCCATCGGTTCTGGGGTCTTGAACTCCGAGGTGAGCCCCTTCACCCCTTTCAGGATCTCGAACGACCCCTCGCGTTCGCCGATCGAGGTGAGCGCTTCGTGGTAGATCGCGTCCAGGTCGATCGTCTCCCAGCGAAGCGTCGTCCCCTCCCGTTCGCAGCGCGGGCAGACGACGCGGCCGGCCTCGTCCGGGTCGAGGTCGATCTCGCAGTCCTCACAGAAGTAGCTCGGTTCGGTCCGCCCGTCACAGGAGGGACAGCGGTTCCGGTAGGTGAAGTCGTCGCAGTCGACACACTCTCGGCGGCCGACCAGGGCGGAGATCAGACCGGGCGTCGAGTTCATCTCCGGGGCGTGGTGGGTCGCCTTCGTCACGTCCCGCTGGGTCCCGCCCGCCTCGCCGATCGGGAAGAGCGTGTGGACTGCCGGGCTCAGGTCGCGGGACTCGGACTTCTCGGGCCGGCCCATCCGGTTGCCGATCCGCGTCGGCGCGCGCTCTCGGACGGTGAAGGGGGCGACCTCGTTCACCGCCCGCATCGCGTTCGGCCACCCCTCCGCACGGTCGCTCAGCGTCTTCCACGTGCGCGAGAGCGTCTCGTTGAGGCCGAGCGAGCGAACCAGGGGCTTCCACTCCTCGACGTGGAGTTCGGACTCCTCCTGGACGTGGGGGACGAGCAGCGATTCGAGCGCTCGCCTCGTTTCCTCGGTGCGTTCGATCACGAGCGTCCCACCCCGGCCGACCGCGGTGCCGGAACGACCCGGCTCGACGGCGCCGTCGGTCTGTGCGATCTTCGCGCCGTCGACCGCGTCGGCCAGCGTGCGGAACTCGGATACGGAGAGATCGTGCCAGAGGTAGGTGTAGCTCGGATGCAGCGGCGCGTCGTACTCGATCGCCCACTCGATCGCTTCCTCCGGAGAGGGGTCGTCGAGGTCGATCCGCGGGTCGTCCGCCATCGCCTCGACGGGTGCTTCGGTCGTCGAAAACTCCTGGATCCACCACTCGTACACGTACGACGCCGGTGCGAGCGCGTGGTTGTTCTCGACGAACTCGCCGTAGTTCACGAGGTACTCGCCGACGTCGAGGATCGCGTCCACGCCGTTCCTGAGTTCGAGCCCCTCCTCGGGATCGTCGATCCGTTTGACGACGCCGTTGGCCAGCCGGACGGTCGGCCCCTCGATCGAGTCGACCGGGATCACGCCCGCCGCCTTCCCCGGCCGCTCGGTCTTGATCTGGGTCCCGGTCGCGAGGAAGTCGTCCACGACGTGCATCGTCGCCGGGTGGACGCCCGCCGTCGCGAAGCCGTGGTTGCGCGCCCGGCCGTACCGGAGGCGAAAGCCCCCCGCCCGCGAGGGGTGGCTGAACACCGGCCGGCCCGCGATCAGGTCCCGGAGGAACTTGTCGGCGGGTTCGACCCGGACCGGTCCCTCGGACTCGTCTCCGTCGTCCTCGTCGACCTCGGGTTCCGTTTCGCTTCCGTCCTCCTCGTCGGGTTCGACCTCGGAGGGGGCGGACGGGCCCTCGGGCTCCCCGATCGTCCCCTCGATCAGGTCGTCGAGCCAGGGCCAGTCGATCTCGTCGAGCTGGGAGGTGTAGCGCTCGATCTTCGGGGCTTTCTGGGCGATCCCCTCGGCGAGGACGAGACACATCCCGCCGCGGGCGTTGTTCGTATCCACCCGATCGAGGTCCCGAAAGCCCGAAACCTCGTCGTCGCCGGTCGCCTCCCCGTCGAGCATCACCGGGAGGTTCCGCGCGATGAACTTCGTCTCCTCGTCCTTCGGCGTGTACTGCAGGCCCGTCTCGCCGTCGTAGAGCGCGATCTCCTCGGCGTAACGTTCGACCTCGTCGTC
The DNA here is from genome assembly GCF_036429475.1 of Halalkalicoccus sp. CGA53. Taxonomy (GTDB): domain Archaea; phylum Halobacteriota; class Halobacteria; order Halobacteriales; family Halalkalicoccaceae; genus Natronorarus; species Natronorarus salvus. The sequence goes on along the minus strand of NZ_CP144125.1, from coordinate 564,944 downwards.
CCTCGCGTCGTACTCGTCGATACCGAGCAACGCGCGCGTGTAGTCGGCGACCAGCACCGAGAGCGCCTGGGCGGTGCCACCCGCCGAGCGGATCGGCCCGGCGTAGTAGACGTTGACGAACTCGGTGCCGTCGTCGTTCGTGAGGATCTCGACGCCGTCGATCCCCTCGATCGGCGCGGCGACGACGCCCTCGGTCAGTAGCGCGACCGCCGTTCTCACTGCCCCCTCGATCCGTCCCTCGCGGGTTTCGAACTCGCCGACGCGCTCCTCGGCGAAGTCCGTCGCGAGCGAGAGCGCCGCCTCCTCGCGGCTCATCTGCCCCTCGAGCTCCCGAACTCGCTCCGCGACCCCCTCGATCCCGAGGATGTTCTCGACGCGGTCGGCCATGTCCTTCGCGATCGGAATCTCGACCTCGGGCGAGGGGTCCTCGCCGCGTCTCCTCGCCTCGCTCGCGACGTCCATCGCCTCCTCGAGCCGCGTTTCGAGCCGCTCGAAGTACCGCTCGTCGGCCGGCCGCATCAGAGATCGAGCGTGTCGAGGCCGGTTTCCTCCGCGACTCGCTCGAACGAGTCGTCGAACGCCCGGAGGTAACACTCGCCAGTGAGGACCGTCGCGCCCTGGAGCCGACCCGCGAGCGCCTGGCCGCTCGGCCGGGCGAACGTCGCGTAGGTCCGGACCTCCCGCTCGCGACGGCCGGTTCTGGGCGGTTCGTTCGTCTCCTCATGTCCGTCGTCCTCGGCCTCGTCGCCTTCACGCCGGTCGCTCGTCCGCGTATCCTCGCGTTCGATCCAGGAGATGCTCCCGACACAGCCGGTGACGGTGAGCGGCTCGTCGAAGACCACCCGCTCGTGGCGCTCGTCTCGCTGGTCGTAGAAGAGGACCTCCGCGTCGGAGACCGTCCCGTAGGCGAAAAAGACCCCGGCGTCAACCGCCTCGGCGACGGCGAGCGTCTCGATCTCCGCCCGCCACTCGGCACCCCGCTCGAACCGAGCGACGAACTCCCGGGTCGTCTCCACCGCCCGATGTTTCATGTCTCTGACCGAGGACGGGCGTTTACAAAAATACACTGGGTCCCGTCGGTTCGAGCGACCGAACTCGGTCGCCGGTCGCGAGGTGGTGTCGCTCGATCGGGGAGATACGGGCCGAGAAACCCTCTACCGACCGACCCGCTATCGCCAGTCGCGGAGCGACGCCGCCTCCGCTACCGGCATCGAGAGCCACGCGTCGTCGATCGACACGTCGGCGATGACGTAGCGGCTACACCGCTCGCCCTCGTCGACGGCCGCCATCACCTCCGATTCGCGAGCCACGTCCGGCAGTCGCGTCGCCCTCGTGGACATACTTTGACAATGCGTACCATCGTTTATAAGCCCGTCGAAACGACAACCGGACAATCATTCGGATCCACTCCGTGTGGCGCGTTCACACCGACCGTTCGTCCAGACGATCGCCGTCGGAGGGTACAAGAGCGCGGGGGGCGAACGCGCCGAGTATGAACGTCGCGGACGCGATGACGCCTCGCTCGGAGCTCGTCACGGTGGAACTCCCCGGTACGCGCGACGACGCCCTCGAGTACCTGCAGGAACGCCGGTTCTCCTCGGTCCCCGTCGTGAAAGAGGAAGCGGGCACGGAGGTCTTCCGGGGGCTCGTCACGCGCGAGGGACTGATCGAGAACCCCGACGAGAACCAGCTCGCGCTCCTGCTGGAGGAGGTGCCGACGATCGGGAAGGAGGCCTCGATCGCGGAGCTCTCGCGGTTGATCGTCGAGGAAGGGGCCCGAAGAGTGCCGGTCGTCGACGGCGAACTGGAGGGGATCGTCACGATCACGGACGTGATCAGGGCGGTCGCGGAGGGGAGGATCGACGGCGAGACCGAGGTCGGCGGGCTCGAGGACCGCCACGTCAACTCCACCTACCGAGAGACGCCGCTGCCGGTCGCCGAGCGCGAGCTCTACTACGCCGACGAGCCGTACGCCGTCGTCCTCGACGGCGAGGGGAAGATGTGTGGGATCATCACCGCCGTCGACGTGATCGCGGTCGCGGAGGTCGTCGACGGCGAGGAGAACCCGGGTGACGCCGTCGCCGGACAGGACAGCGAGTGGGCCTGGGAGGGGATCAAGGCGGTCGCGAGCCGGTCGGTTCCCACGCGAAACGTCGTGATCCCCGAGACGCCAGTCGGGGAGTTCATGACCGAAGACGTGGTGACGGTGACCCGTCGTCGGAGCGCCGAGGAGGCCGCCCAGCAGATGATCCGCCACGACATCGAACAGATCCCGATGGTCTCGGGCGACGACCTCGTCGGTATCCTGAAGGACGTCCACCTGCTCGAGGCGATCTATGAGTGAGGGTCCGACGGACGAAGACGTCGTCGAACTCGCGAAACGTCGGGGCTTCTTCTTCCCGTCGTCGGGGGCTTACGGCGGCGTCGCCGGCTTCTACACCTACGGCCCGCAGGGCGCGGCACTCAAACGCCACGTGGAGGACACCTGGCGCGAGCGCTTTACGGTACGGGAAGACAACCTCGAACTCGACGCGCCGACGATCATGCCCGAACCGGTCTTCGAGGCGTCGGGCCACCTCGACACGTTCGACGACATGCTCGTCGAGTGTGCGGAGTGCGGCGAGAGCCACCGAGCCGACCACCTCGTCGAGGATGCGATCGGGATCGAGGACGCCGAAGCGCTCCCGATCCCGGAGGTCGAGACGATCATCCGCGAGGAGGGGATCGACTGTCCCGCCTGCGGCGCGGCGCTCGCGGGCGAGCAGGTCACCGAGTTCAACCTGATGTTCGAGACGGCGATCGGGCCAGGGACAGGGAGTCCGGGCTATCTCAGGCCGGAGACCGCCCAGGGGATCTTCGTCGAATTTCCCCTCCTCAGGGAGTACGCGAGGAACCAGCTCCCGTTCGGCGTGACGCAGATCGGTCGGGCGTACCGGAACGAGATCAGCCCTCGCCGGGCGATCGTCCGGGTTCGCGAACTGACGCAGGCGGAGCTAGAGCTGTTCGTCGATCCGGAGACGGACAGGCCGAATCTCTCGGGGGTCGCGGACACCACCCTGCCACTCTACTCCGTGGAAGCCCAGGATGGAGAGGGCGGCCCCGTCGAGATGACCCTCGGAGCGGCCGTCTCCGAGGGCGTCCTCGAGAACGAGTGGATCGCCTACTACCTGGGGATCGCTGCGGAGTGGTACGAGCGGATCGGCGTCGACATGGACCGGTTCCGGTTCCGACAGCACTTGCCCGGCGAACGGGCGCACTACGCCGCCGACTGCTGGGACGCCGAGGCCGAAGTGGGTGGAAACTGGATCGAGATCGCGGGTTTCGCCTACCGTGGGGACTACGATCTCTCGAAGCACGCCGAACACGCCGACGAGGAGTTCACGGTCTTCCGGCAGTACGACGAACCCGTGACGGTCGAGCGCGCGACGGTCGACCCCGACATGAGTTTCTTGGGACCGGAGTTCGGCGGTGCCGCGGCGGGGATCGCCGACGAACTCGCGGCCCTCGCCGCCCGGGACCGCGAGGCGTTCGCGGGCGAGACCGTGACGGTCGAGGTCGACGGAGAGCTCTACGAGATACCCACGGAGAGGACGGGCTTTTCGGTCGAGGAGGTGACGGAGTCCGGTGAGCACGTCGTCCCGCACGTGGTCGAACCCTCCTTCGGCGTCGACAGGACCGTCTACACGCTGATCGACCACGGATACCGGGAGGACGAGGTCGACGACGAGTCGAGACGGTTCCTCGCGTTCGAGCCCGCGGTCGCGCCCACGTTCGTCGGCGTCTTCCCGCTGATGGATCGGGACGGGATGGGCGAACGTGCGAGCGCGCTCGCCCGGCAGCTGCGCGAGAGCGGTTTCTCGGTCAGCTACGACGACTCGGGGAACATCGGCCGCCGGTACAGGAGACAGGACGAGGTTGGGACGCCGTTCGGCGTCACCGTCGACTACGAGAGCATCGAGGACGACACCGTCACCCTCAGGGACCGCGACTCGACGCGGCAGGTCCGGTTGCCCCGCGACGAGTTGATCGGTCGCCTGCACGAGCTGCGGTACGGCCGGGCGACGTTCGTCGACCTGGTCGAGGAGTACGAAGAGCTAACAGAGCGAGCCGAGACCACGGCGGAGACGTGACCGAGATCGGCAGGCGGCTGGTCCACTCCTCCGGAGTACTAGCGCCGGCCGCCTACCTCCTCGGGATCCTCACCTGGGACCAGCTCATCGCGCTGCTCGTGCTGGGCGTCGGGGTCGCAGCCGTCCTCGAGGTCGTTCGACTCAGACACGGGCTCGACTGGTGGATCTACGAGAACCTCACCCGCGAGTACGAACAGGAGAAGGTCGCGGGCTACGCGCTCTACATGGTCGGCTTCGCGTTCCTCGCGTTGCTCTTCGCGCCGGCGATCGCCATCCCCGGAATGTTGATGCTCGCGATCGGCGATCCGGTCAGTGGCTTTCTGGGGAAGACGTTCGGCGACGGCGGACTCTCACGAAAGCCGGTGCCCGTCCTCGTCGCGACGTTCGTCGTCTGTTTCGTCCTCGCGGTACCGTTCGTCTGGGCCGGAATCGACCCGACCGTCCCCGGCGCGACTGCCGTCGCAGCGACCGCATTCGCCGTCGCGGCGGCCGGCGCGCTCGTCGCGACGCTCGCCGACGGGGTCCCCCTGATCGTCCGTGATTACGTAGTCGACGACAACATCTCGATCCCGGTCGGCGCGGGCGTGGCGATGTGGCTCGCGTTCGTGGTGCTGTGAGTCCGATCGCGGCCGATCCTCGAACTCGGGTAGTGCGGCACCGACGATGTGGTAACAACTAACACTGTGGCCGATGAAGGACGACCGGCGCTCCGGGCGCCGATCGGAGACACCATGACAGAGCGAGCGAACGAACACGAGGAACTGATCAGGCGCTACCTGAACGCGTTCAACGAGCGGGACAGGGAGACGATGTCGGAGCTGCTCGCCGATGACGTCGTCGAACACGGCCTCGGCAGGGAGCTCCACGGATACGAGGAGATCGAGGAGTTTCTCGACGCGCACTTCGAGACGTTTCCCGACTACTCGGGGCGGACCGACGTGTTGATCTCCGAGGACGATACGGTCGCGGTCCGCTACACCGTCAGCGGAACGCACACGGGCGAGTACCTGGACGTCGAGCCGAGCGGTCGGACGGTCGAGTGGTCCGGGATAGCGATGTACCGGATCGAGGGCGACGAGATCGCGGAGATCTGGATCGAGGAAGATCGCCTGGGGCTGCTCGAACAGCTCGAGGTCCTCGATCCGCCGGCACACCTCAGACTGTAGCCGGTTCGTAGATCGGGGTCGATTCCCGCCCGGGGGATCCGAGGAATCGGACTCCGCCCGCTCGATCGCCGAACGTTCTTGAGCGTGGCCCCACCAGATCGGACATGGAGAGGACGAACCGCGAGTGGGTGCTCGCGAGCCGACCGGAGGGAAAACCACGTACCGAGGACTTCGAACTGGTCGAGACCGAGGTTCCGGAGCCTAGGGCAGGCGAGGTGCTCGTCAGGGTTCTCGTGCTCTCGGTAGACCCGTACATGCGCGGGCGGATGCGCGATCGCGACTCCTACGCGGAGTCCTGGGATGTGGGAGAGCCGATGCAGGCGAGAGCCGTCGGCGAGGTGGTGGAGTCCGCCCATCCGGAGTACAGAGAAGGCGAGGTGGTCGTCGGACCGTTCCGGTGGGCGGAGTACGCGACGGCACCGGGTCACGAGGTTCAGCCGGTGGATCCGGAGCTAGCGCCGATTTCCACGGCGCTCGGCGTGCTCGGGATGCCCGGCCGGACCGCTTATTTCGGGACGCTCGACGTCGCGGAGCCGAAGCCGGGCGACACGATGGTCGTCTCCGCGGCAGCCGGCGCGGTCGGATCGGTCGTCGGGCAGATCGCCAAACTCTGTGGCGCTCGCGTGGTGGGGATCGCCGGCTCCGATCGGAAGTGCGACTGGCTCACCGGGGAGTTGGGTCTCGACGAGGCGGTGAACTACCGGGAGTCGGAGGACATGTACACTGCTATCGCCGAGGCGTGTCCCGACGGCGTCGACGTCTACTACGACAACGTCGGCGGCGAGATCACCGACGCGGTCTTTCACCAACTCAACGAGCGCGCTCGCGTGACCGTCTGCGGACAGATCGCCCTCTACAACGAGGAGGGGCCGTCGACCGGCCCCCGCAAACTCTGGAAGCTGATCGAGACGCGCGCCCGCGTCGAGGGATTTCTGATCTCCGACTACGAGAGGAGATACGAGGAGGTGACCGAACGGCTCGCAGGATGGATCAGCGAGGGGGAACTCACCTACGAGGAGACGGTCTCGGAGGGGATCGAGAGCGCGCCCGAGGCGTTCATCGGGCTGTTCGAGGGCGAGAACGTCGGCAAGCAGGTCGTGCGGGTCGCCGAGCGGTAGCGGCGCCGATCACTTTCACCCCGCGGACTCAACGTTTATTCGCGGTGGCGGCCAACGACGGGTGATGGCCGCCACGCAGGGCGACGTCGCCTACGTCGAGCACCCGTTGCTGGCTCCGGGGTTCGTAGAGCGCCGGCTCTACCAGATCCAGCTCGCCGGCGTGGCGAAGACCGCACACACGCTCGTCTGCCTCCCGACTGGCCTCGGCAAGACCACCGTGAGCCTGCTCGTCACAGCCGAACGCCTCGCGAGCGTCGGGGGAAAGGTGCTCTTTCTCGCACCCACGAAACCGCTGGTCGAACAGCACGCGGCCTTCTACCGCGACGCCCTCTCCGTACCCGACGACGAGATCGTCGTCTTCACCGGCGAGGTCCGGCCGGACGACCGCGCCGAACTCTGGGAGGAGGCCACCGTGGTGATCGCCACCCCGCAGGTCGTCGAGAACGACCTCGTCGGGAGCCGTCTGTCGCTTTCGGAGGTCACGCACCTCACCTTCGACGAGTGTCACCGCGCGACGGGCGACTACGCCTACGTCTACATCGCCGAACGGTACCACCGAGATGCGGAGAACCCACTCGTGACGGGGATGAGCGCCTCGCCCGGTGGTGACCGCGAGTCGATCACGGAGGTCTGTGAGAACCTCGGGCTCACCGAAGTCGAGGTGATGACCGAGGAGGACGCGGACGTCGCGAAGTACACCCACGACACCGAGGTCGAGTGGGAGACGATCCAGGTACCCGAGGAGATCCTCGAGATCCGCGACGGGATGAACGAGGTACTCAAAGAGCGTCTGGAACGCCTGAAGGAGATGGGCATTCTCCCCTCGGCGCGCGTCGACATCTCCAGAAAGGAGCTGTTCGCCGCCCGGAGCGAACTCCAGAAGCTGATCTCGAACGACCAGTCCGAGGGCTACCAGGGGATGTCGATCCACGCGGAGGTGATGAAGCTCAAACACGGCGTCGAGGTCGTCGAGTCACAGGGCGTCGAGGCGCTCGTCGCCTACTTCGAGCGGCTGCAGAACGAGGCTCGCTCCTCGGGCGCGTCGAAGGCGAGCCAGCGCCTCGTCAGCGAGCCGAGGATCCGCGAGGCGATCCGGCTCGCCAGGGCGTACGACGACCTCCACCCGAAGCTCGCCGAGACCCGCAGGCTCGTGATCGAGACGCTCGCGAGCGGCGGCGACCGGGTGATCGTCTTCACGGAGTACCGCGACACGGCCGAGACGCTCACCGAGTTCCTCTCCGCCCACGTCGACGCCCGCCGGTTCGTCGGTCAGGGGGACAAGGAGGGCAGTTCGGGGATGACACAGAACCAGCAGAAGGAGGTCCTCGACGCCTTTCGCGGGGGCGAGTTCGACGTGCTCGTCTCGACATCGGTGGCAGAGGAGGGTCTCGACGTCCCCGAGGTCGATCTCGTACTCTTCTACGAACCCGTCCCCACGGCGATCCGGTCGATCCAGCGAAAGGGTCGGACGGGTCGGCAGTCCGAGGGCCGCGTCGTCGTGCTGATGGCCGAAGGGACCAGGGACGAGGCGTACTTCTGGATCTCGCGCCGGCGCGAGAAGGAGATGGCCTCCGAACTCGCGGAGCTGAAGGGCGTGGCGAAGGAGGTCTCGGAGGAGCTCGACGACGACCAGTCGCAGCTCGGCCAGTTCGAGACCGGCAACGGTACCGATCGGGGGTCCTCCTCGCGGACGGACCGAACCGGTGGCGGACAGCCCGACCTCGCGTCGTTCTCGCCGCCAACGAACGGCCCGGACGAGGAGGCAGCGAGCGAGGAGACCGGCACCTCCGAGGGTGAGAGCGAGGACCGATCCGAGGGCGTGGTCGCGACGGCACGACCGAGCGAGGAGGGGATCGAGATCGTCGCCGACCAGCGCGAACTCGACTCGCACATCGCCCGCGAACTCTCCCGGCGCGAGGGGATCGAGGTACGTCTGGAGACGCTCGCGGTGGGCGACTACGTCCTCTCGGACCGGGTGGCCGTCGAGCGCAAGTCGGTGGCGGACTTCCTCGACTCGCTGTTCGGTGGCGAACGTTCGGTGTTCGAGCAGGTCGGCGACCTGAGCCGACACTACGCCCGACCGGTCGTGATCGTCGAGGGCGAGGGGCTCTACGAGGAGCGAAACGTCCACCCGAACGCGATCCGGGGGGCGCTCGCGAGCCTCGCGGTCGACTTCGGCGCGTCGGTCTTACGGACCAGGGGTCGAGAGGACACGACCGAACTCCTCTCGGTGATCGCGAAACGGGAGCAGGAAGAGTCCGAAAGAGAGGTCCGGGTCCACGGCGAGAAGGGGGCGAAGACGCTCGCCGAGCAGCAGGAGTACGTCGTCGGGTCGATCGCCGACATCGGGCCGGTGACCGCGCGAGCGCTCTTGGAGCAGTTCGGGAGCGTCGAGGCGGTACTCACCGCGAGCGAGGGGGAGCTGATGGAGACCGACGGGGTGGGCGAGGTGACCGCCGAACGGATCAGGGAGGTCGTCGCGAGCGAGTACGGGAACTAATCCTCTCGCCCGTCCACAACGGGGAACGGTTTTGTGGCTTCCCGGCGGATAGTCGGAGCGATGACGGATCTGCGCGAGTTCGTTGCCGAGGACCTCTGGCTGCTGGTCGCCATCGTGACGTTCGCGCTCACCGCGCTCGTCGGCATGGCCGGTCTCGAAGCGCTCGCGGGCGCCGTCGCGGTGGTCGGCTGGTTCCTGCTGACGCCGATCCTGCTGTTCTGGGGGGAGGAAGTCGCGGAGATGCTGTTCGGAGGGGATACAGAGCAACGGGGACGACGGGTGGATCCGGGTGCCGACGAGGACACCGCGCTCGCGGAACTGAAACGGCGGTACGCGGAGGGCGAGATCGACGACGAGGAGTTCGAACACCGCCTCGAACGGCTGGTCGAACTCGATACGTTCCCCGCGTCCGTACGCGGGGCCGGCGAGGAGGACGCCAGGGAACTGGAGTACGAGCGGTAGTACTCGCTCAGCCGAGCTTTCGGAGCGTCTCTGCCGCCCGGTCGGCGGCCGCGAGGAACTCCTCGGCCCGTCGGGGATCGTCGGCGTTCGCCGCCCGCCGCGAGAGGTGCGCGATCGTCTCACAGAGCGCGCTACGGGCGTCGGCGAGGTCTCCCCCTCCTCTCCGTCGCCGCTCGGTGGTCTCGGAGTCGTCCTCTCGGACCGTATCGGGCACCGAGATCCGATCGGGAGCGGTCTCGGGCGCGGTCGCGAGCGACACCTCCTCCGGGTCGGGTCTCTCCTCTCCCGTGTCGGTACCTACTTCGGTCGAGCCAACGTCCCGACCTACGGCGTCCTCCGCTTTCTCGCGTGCGGACTCGACGTCGATCTCGGCGCCCTCCGCGCTCGCGGGTTCCCGGTCGTTCGCGGTCCCGTCGGCTTCCTCCGGTCTCTCGACCTCCCGTTCGCAGGTCGGACAGAACTCGCTGCCCTCGTAGCGGAAGATCGGCGAGCGACACTCCCCGCAGTGGCGGTTGGTCATCGTCGCACCCCGCAGGAGCAGGTCGCTCATCTGCTGGGTCGCCTCGCGTTCGTGCCGGTCGCGCTCGTACTTCTCCCGGAGCTTCTCGCGTTCGGCCTCCTTGTCGAACTCGCTCATGGGTGAGGAAAGGAGGCCTCGGCGAAAAGCGCTGTGGAGCGGATCCGGCTTCGACGATAGTCGAATACTCGAACGGCAGTCGACGCCTAATGCGTGGTTCCGACACGCTTAACGGCCTTCCCGGTGCGGTGTTACGTGATATGACGAAAGTGAGCGTGATCGGAGCGGCGGGCACGGTCGGGGCGGCGACGGCGTACAACCTCGCGCTGCGCGACCTCGCGGACGAACTCGTCCTCGTCGACATCCCCGACATGGAAGAGGAGGTCGTCGGGCAGGCCGCCGACGTCAACCACGGCGCCGCCTACGACGCGAACACGACGGTGCGACAGGGCGACTACTCGGCTACTGAGGGTTCGGACGTCGTCGTCATCACTGCGGGCATCCCGCGCCAGCCCGGCCAGACCCGGATCGACCTCGCGGGCGACAACGCACCGATCATGGACGACATCGGCTCCTCGATCGACGAGTACAACGACGACTACGTCTCGATCACGACCTCGAACCCCGTCGACCTGCTCAACCGCCACCTCTACGAGGTCGGCGACCGCGATCGCCAGGCGGTGATCGGCTTCGGCGGACGCCTCGACTCCGCCCGGTTCCGGTACGTCCTCGCCCAGCGCTTCGGCACCCAGGTGAGAAACGTCGAGGCGACGATCCTCGGCGAGCACGGTGACGCGCAGGTGCCGGTCTTCTCGAAGGTCCGCGTCGACGGGATGGACCCCGAGTTCACCGAGGGCGAGCGCGAGGAGATCCTCGACGAGCTCACCGAGAGCGCGATGGACGTCATCCAGCGCAAGGGCGCGACCGAGTGGGGGCCCGCGACGGGCGTCGCCCACATGGTCGAGGCCGTTCTCAGGGACACCGGCGAGGTGCTGCCCGCCTCGGTCGTCCTCGAGGGAGAGTACGGCCACGAGGACACCGCCTTCGGCGTGCCGGTGAAGCTCGGATCGAACGGCGTCGAGGAGGTCGTCGAGTGGGACCTCGACGACTACGAGGTCGAACTGATGGACGAGGCGAGCGAGAAGCTCTCCGAGCAGTACGGGAAGATCGCCTGACTGCGACGGGTTCGATAGCCGGACCGGGACGGTGCGCGGGTTCGGGCCCGGCCCGAAGCGTTTTGAACGAACGGCCGCTCACGGAACGTATGCGACGAGCGGTTCTGCCACTACGACTCGCGGTCGGGGGACACGGGTGACGACGGAGCCGATCGACTCGAACCGGGTGCTCACGACCGCCGAGCGGGACCGGCTCGACGCGATCCGGGAAGCGGAGTCGCTCTCTACCCTCGTTTCAGTGACCGACGCTGATTCGGAGCACGACGCCTACGTCCGGGCGAAACGCGAGTGGTACGACCTGCGAGGGAAGGGGATCGCGGCGGAGTCCGACCCCGACGGGCTGCCGGGGGTGACCGTCGAGATCGACGGCCACTCGTTCACCGTCCACGGGATCACCCACGCCGGCACTGACGAGGAGGGGTCGGTCCTCCGCGAGCACGTCTCCGCGGCCGTCGACCGGGGCGCGACGGTCTACTGCGAGCAGGGAATCCGCCCGCTCTACTTCTCGGAACTCGGTCGGGTGTGCGAGATGGACGACTACGGGTGGGCGCTGGACCGCTGTGCGACCCTCGAGGGCGAGTCACACCTGGAGGGCTGTCACGCCGGAGCGGACGGACCGCTCGCTACCCTTGGGATCGAGGACGTCTCCGACCGGTTCCGCGAGGCGGCGTTCTCGCTGATCGAGTCGGGCTCGGAGCTCTACGGCGAGGAGGTCACGCGGTCGCCCGGCGCCGTCGCGGCCTCGTTCCTCACGGGCCGCGAGGAGCGGGCGACCGCCCGGGACTTCACCTCGTCCGCGAAGAGCCGCCGGGCCGCCCGCGAGCCCGACAGACTCCGCGACCTCCAGGTCCACTACGAGCGGACGTTCCTGCCACAGCCGCTCGAACGGGAGTGGCTGCGCCGTCACGACCCCGAACTCGAACTCGTCACCCACGCTCGTAACGAGCGGATGGCCGACTACGCCGTGGCGCACAACGAGCGGTCGACCGAGGTGCTGTTGATCGTCGGCGCGGCCCACCAGCCCGGCGTGCGCTGCTACCTCGAACGCCACCGCGACGGTCTGCGGGACACCGAGGGCTTTTCCCTCCTCTCCTGACGCCCACAAAGCATACACCGCTCATCGACCCCTCTCGGGTCGATGTCCCCGGACGTCGCGAGCGCGCCCGACCTCCTCAGACTCCTCTCGCTCCCGCTGTTCGTGTGGGTCGCCTATCGCGATATCCGGACCCGTCGCGTGCCTTCGAGGACCTGGCTCCCGATCGGCGCGCTCGCCGTCGTTCTCCTGGCGTGGGACGCCCTCGCCGCGTGGGAGATGGGCGGGTTGGTCTGGCGCGTGTTCTCGCTGCGGGTCGCGATGAGCCTCCTGATCGTCGTGCCCATGGCCTACGGCTTCTACCGCCTCGGCGCGTTCGGCGGTGCGGACGCGAAGGCGCTTTTTGTGCTCGCCCTGCTCTTTCCGACGTTCCCCACCTACATCGTCCTCGGGACCGTCTTCCCCCTGGGGGTCACCCCGGTGGGCGTGTTCTCGCTCACGATCCTCACGAACGCGGTGCTGGTCGGCGCGGCCTATCCGTTCGTCCTCTTCGCCCGGAACGCGCTCTCCGGTCACCGGGGACCGATCGCGTTCATCGCCACGCCGGTCCCGTGGGACGAGGTCGAGGAGACCCACGGTCGAGTCGTCGAGTCGCGCGAGGGGTTCGACCGGTCGGGACTCGACCTCGACGCGCTGCGGATGTACCTCCGCTGGCGGGGGACGACCCTCGCCGACCTGCGCGAGGACGCCGTTACCTTCCGCGACCCGGCCTCCATCCCGACGACACCGAACCCGGTCGGGGACGGCGCGGTCGCCACGGACGGCGGCCCCCGATCCGATGACGGTCTCCGAACGGACGGCGGTTCTTCCGGCGATCCCTGGGGTGCGGAGGCGTTCCTGATCGACGTCGGACCGGCCTACGGGACGACCCCCGAGCGTCTCAGGGAGGGTCTCGACCTGCTCACCGAGCGGGAGGTCGTCTGGGTCTCGCCGGGGATCCCGTTTCTCGTCCCGATCTCCCTGGGCCTGCTCGTCTCGCTGGTCTACGGCAACGTGCTGTTCTCGCTGCTCTCGGCGCTCGGCCTGGCGTGAGCCGCGATTCCGTCCGCTCACGACAAAACGCCTATGCCCCAGCCACGTCCATCCCCGCGTATGCTCCCCGCACGGCACGTAGCCGGCTTCGTCGCGTTCGTCCTAGTGGCGGTGCTGCTCGCGACGGGTCTCGACGCAGTGGTCCGGCCCGCCCTCGGCCTGCCGGCGCTCTACGGCACCGCGGCCACCGCGGCGGTCGGCGCGCCGGTCGTCGGCGCGGTCTGGGTGCTCTTCGGAGACGTGGACACGGAGACGTACTTCGAACGCGGCCGGGAGGTAGTCGTCGCCGATTTCGCGATCGCGGGCCTCATCGGCCTCGTCACCTCGGCGCTCGTCGTGACGGGACTGATCGCGCTCGGACTGGCGGACGCGGCTGCGGAACCGGGTGAGGCGTTCGCCGAGAGCGGTCCGCGGGTGCTCTCGACCGGGCTCGGTCTCGGCGCGGGGATCTACGCCTTCTATCGGCGGACGGACTAACTCGCTTTTTATAACCCTGCGTGTGAAAACAGCTATACGTCGTCGTGTCCGACCCCCGGTATGTCGGCCGACGATGCGATCCGCTTTCTCGCGTCCTCTCCGAACCGCGTCACGCTGCTCTCCGCGCTCGACACCGAACCGGGCCCGCCCGCGGCGCTCGCCGAGCGGTGTTCGATCGCGCGCTCGTCGCTCCACCGCAACCTCTCGGCGCTCTGCGAGCGTGGCTGGGCGCGGAAGTGCAACGGCCAGTACCGATCGACCGCCGCCGGGGAGATGGTCCTCGACGCCTACCGCGACCTGGCGGAGACGGTCTCGCAGGCGGAGGCCGCCGCACCCTTCCTCGACGCCCTCGTCGCCGGCGGACTCACGCTCACCCCCGAGGAGCTCGCGACGGCGACGGTCACGCGCGCGACCGAGGGGAACCCCTACGCCCCGGTTCACCGGTACGCCGAGCGGGTCGGTGCGATCGACTCGACCGAGTTCCGCGGGCTCACACCCATCGTCAGTCCGGTGTTCAACGAGGCGCACGCGGCGCTCCTCGAGCGGGGGGTCGACTCCGAGGTGATCCTCGGTGCCGACGCGCTCTCGGCCTCGAAGACGGCCTACGGGGATCGGTTCGCGGAGGCGATGCGGACCGACGCGCTCTCGGTCCGGGTCCTCGACGAGTCGCCGCCGCTCGGCCTCTCGGTCCTCGACGACACCGCCTTCGCCGGCGCCTACGAGGACGAGCGGCTGCTCGCGTGTCTCGAGAGCGACTCGCCGGGGTTCGTCGAGCGAGTGAGCGCGCTCTACGAGGAGTACAGCGAGCGGGCATACCCGGTCGATGCCGAAGGCGTACCGCTCCCCTGATCGGTGTCCCACGACGTAGGACCCCTCCCGGGACGCAGCTATAAGCGACCGTCCCCCGTAGACGGGGACGGGTCGGTACGCGTACCGTCTCCACCAGGATGTCGTCCGGGGATGGACCGATCACCACCACCACACGGCCACTCCCTGGCGACCTGTTCTCGGCCGTGCGCCGACGGAAAGAGCTATCGGCGTCGCGGCGTTGCCTCCCGCAATGAGCGACCTGGCCGCCGAGATCGAGTTCGACGACGACGGCCTCGTCCCCGTCGTCGCCCAGGACGGGGACTCCGGCGAGGTGTTGATGCTCGCCTACGCCGACCGCGAGGCGCTGGCCGCGACACACGAGAGCGGCCTCGCACACTACCACTCCCGGAGCCGCGACGAACTCTGGAAGAAGGGCGCCTCCAGCGGTCACCTCCAGACGGTCCACGAGATCCGCGTCGACTGCGACGCGGACACGCTGCTCTACCTCGTCTCCCAGGAGGGCGGGGCGTGTCACACCGGCTACGACACCTGTTTCCACCGGACGATCGACGGCGAGGTCGTCGGCGAGCGGGTGTTCGACCCCGACACCGTCTACGGATGAGCGACGCGCCCCTCGCGCGACTCGTCGAGGCGCGGGCCGACCTGGCGGAGGTCGAGGCGGATATCGAGGCGATCGGCGAGGAACGGCTCGAGTCGCTCGAAGAGGCGAGAGAACGACTCGCCCGCCTGTTCAGCCGGCGTGAGGAGGAGGCGGTCGGGACCGGTCGCGAGGCGTTCGCCGCCTTCGCCTCGTTCAAACTCGAACTCGCCTCGATCGTCGACTCGCTCGACGAGGAGCTCCCCGAGCGGGAGGCGATCGAGCGCGCGGCCGCGGTCTTCGAGAAGAACCGGCTCTCCGAGGGCGACTTCGCCCGTGCCCGCGAGGAACTCGACCCCGTCGACGAGACGCTCTCGGTGTTCGAAGAGCGCGAGGAAGCGAGAGAGAGCTACCGCGACGCGCGGCGAGTCGCGGCCACCCGGATCGAAGAGCTAGACGACCGGATCGGCCGTCTCGAACGGCTCTCGACGCTCGACCCGGGCGACCTTGACGCTCCGATCGAGGAGCTCAGAGGACCGATCGAGTCCTACGACGACGAGGTCTCGGCGGCGTTCTCCGCGTTCCTCTCGACGGAGAGCGCCCGCGAGGTCGTCTCCTTTCTCCGGACGACCGAACAGTACCCCCTTGTCCCGTTCGACCCGCTCCCCCCGGACCTCGTGGCGTACGTCGAGGGGAGCGACGCCGGCGAGGAGCCGTTTCCCACCCTCCTGCACTACGCCGAGTTCTCCAGGACGAAGCTCTCGCACTACGTCCACGACCCGGACGCGCTCAAGCGAGCCGTCGCGACCAACCGGACGGCGATCGAGCGTCTCGATTCGACCCCGCTCGAGATCGGCTGGCCCCCACCGACAGCGGACGACCTCCGGTGGCGGATCCGCGAACTCCGCCCGGTCGTCGACCGGTTCGCTGGCGAGGGGCTGATCGTTCGCCTGAGAGAGGCCGACGCGCTCTCGCGGGAGCCTGCGTACGAGCGCTGTCGGGCCGCGGCGCTCGCCCGATCGGGGATGGCCGACGAGGAGCGGGCGCTGGTCGGGTCGGGGCGCGTCGAGGAGGAGCTGGTGGAAGCTCGGGAACGGCGGGCGGCGCTGTGCGAGCAACTCGGATAGTCATACGGACGGTTGTAGTCCCTTACCGGTGATCGCCGACCCGGACAGCCGATCACCGGTAACCAGTCACGACCGTCCGTATCAGACCTCGGCCCGGGCGCTCTCGGCTGCGTCGACCAGGCGGGTTGCGAGCTCCTCGGCGCGCCCCCGTTCGCGCCCCTCGGCGTAGACCCGGACGATCGGTTCGGTGCCGCTCGGGCGGGCGAGCACCCACGCGTCGCCGTAGTCCAGCCGGATTCCGTCGATCGTCGTCCGCTCGCCGTCCTCGCGCTCGGTCTCGCGTTCGATCGCCGAGAGCATCGCCTCGCGCTCGCGCTCCGTGTCGTAGGCGAGCTTGCGCCTGACGTTCCGGTAGCCGTCGAACGGCGCGAGCAGGTCGCTCGCCGGCCGGTCGGCCAGCAGTTCGAGAAAGCGACCCGCGATGTACGCGCCGTCGCGCGCGAGCGCGTACGGCGGGAAGTAGATCCCGCCGTTGCCCTCGCCGGCGATCGGCACCGAACGTCCCTCCGCCTGGAGCTCCCTGATCCGGGTCGTGATGTACGTCGAGCCGATCGGCGTGAGTTCGAGGTCGACGCCCCATTCGGCACAGACGTCGACGAGGCGCTGGGAGACGTTCACGGCCGCGACGCTCGCGTCGCCGGGTTCGAGTTCCGCACTGGCGAGCGCCGCGAGCGCCGCGTCGCCCTCGACGTAGCTCCCGTTCTCGTCGAAGAAGATCGAGCGGTCGCCGTCGCCGTCGTGGGCGATTCCCACGTCCGCGTCGCTCGCACGGACGAGCGTGGCGAGGTCCGCGAGGTTCGCCTCGACCGGCTCCGGGTCGCGGCCGGGGAAGCTCCCGTCGACGTTCGCGTTCACCGTCACGACTCGGCAGCCGAGTCGTCGCAATAGCTCGGGGCTGGTCTCGGAGGCGGCCCCGTGGCCCGGATCGAGCGCGACCGTCAGCTCCGCCTCCTCGATCCGCTCCCGGTCGATCGCGTCGAGCACGCCGTCGACGTACCGCCGGCTCACGCCCTCGACACGGCGTTCGTTGCCCGTCTCGTCCCACCGGTTGGCGGGGGTGGCGTCCGCGAGGTAGCGTGCCTCGATCCGTTCGAGCTGTGCGACGTTCGCCTCGGTGCCGTCGTCGGTGATCAGTTTGACGCCGTTGTACTCGGGCGGGTTGTGCGAGGCGGTGATCATCACGACCGGGAGGCCCTCCTCCCTCGCGTACGCCTGTGCACCCGGCGTCGGGAGCACCCCGAGTCGGTCGACGTCGACCCCGGCCGAGGCGAGGCCGGCGGAGGCGGCGTTCGCGAACATCGGCCCCGTGAGGCGGGTGTCGCGGGCGACGGCGACCCGCTCCCCGTCCCAGACGGCCCCGACCACCCGTGCCATGTCGAGGACGAACGCCGGGGTGAGCTGCTCGCCGGCAACCCCCCGTGTCCCACTCGATCCGAAGAGCTCCATCGCGTGTGGGTGTGCACCCCGCGCTCAAAGGGGTTGCGAAGGTCCGCAACGCTTTCGCGTCGGCCCGCCGACGCCTCCCCATGAGCACGCTCGCGGAGAAACGCGTCTACGCCGACCGGATAGCGGGGACCACCGTCGCCGTCGCCTGCGGGCTGGGCCTCCTCACCGTCTCGGTCGCCGAGGACCGCATCGGGGAGTTCGGCCTCGCTCATCGCTGTACCGCCCTCGACCTCGCAGTCGACGCCGGACAGCTCGCGGTCGCCACCGACGAGGACGTCCTCCTGGGTCCGGACCACGACCCGCTCGGGTTCGGGCCCGCGGTCGCGGTCGCTATCGCCGACGGGCGAGCGTCCGCCGCGAGCCCCGAGGGCCGGATCGCCCGAACAACCGAGGACGGCGGGTGGGAGGAGTTCGGCTCCATCGAGTCCGAGATCCGGGCCATCGACGGCGACCTCGTGGCGACCGGAGAGGGGGTCTACCGACTCGACGACGAACCGAGTCACGTCGGGCTCTCGGACGTTCGCGACGTCGCCGCTCGCGGGGTGCCGCTCGCCGCCACGGGCGACGCGCTCTACGTCCTCGGCAACGGCTGGATGGAGGTTCTGGAGGGAGAGTTCGTCGCCGCCGACGTGGACCGACGGGAGGGCCTCTCCGAACGCGCGTGCGCCGCGACGGAGACGGCCGTCTTCGTCCGAGAGGACGGCGAGTGGGTCGATACGGCGATCCCCGCCGGGGGGCTCGTCGACGTGGCCGTCCGCGAGGCGATCTACGCGATCACGGGCGAGGGCGAGCTCCTGGTCGACGCCGGAGACGGCTGGCAGCGCCGGTCGCTCGGGGTTCCGGACGTTCGTGCGCTCGCGGCGCTCTAACGGTCCGATCGAAACACCGTTTATCTTCCCGGGCGCATCACCCGCCATGATCGTCGCCGGCTCCGTCTCCCAGTCGCTCGCGGCCGCCCTCTCTCTCGAACTGGACCGTCCGCTCGCCGTCGCGGAGTACGACCGGTTCCCGGACGGCGAGCAGACGGTCGCGATTCCGGCGCTCGCCGAGAACGACGCCAGCGAGGCGGTCCTGGTCGCCTCGACGCCGACCGACGCGGCCCACGTCGAACTCCTCCTGCTCCAGGACGCGATCCGCGAGGCGGGCGTCGAACACCTCACGACAGTCCTCCCCTACATGGGCTACGCCCGACAGGACGCGGCCTTCGAGCCGGGTCAGGCCCTCTCGGCGCGGGCGATGGCACGCGCCGCGAGCGCCTCGACCGATCGAGTCCTCACGGTAAATCCCCACGAGGAGGCCGTCTGCGAGTTCTTCGACGTCCCCGCGGGAGCTGTCGACGCCGCACGCTCTCTCGCCGATCCCCTGCCGGCGGGGCTGACCGACCCGCTCTTCCTCGCGCCCGACGACGGGGCGGTCGGGATCGCCGAGACGGTCGCCGACGCCTACGGAGGCGGCGAGGTCGACCACTTCGAGAAGACGAGACACTCCGGGACCGAGGTCGAGATTGCCCCGAGCGACGCGACCGTCGAGGGGCGGGACGTGGTGATCGCCGACGACATCGTCGCGACGGGCACGACGATGGCCGAGGCGATCTCGGCACTCGATATGCCACCGAGAGTGTTCGTGACCTGCGTCCACGGCGTGCTCGCGGGCAACGCGAGGACGAAACTCGCGAAGGCGGGCGTCTCCTGCGTCTGGGCGACCGACACGCTCGAACGCGCCGAGAGCGTCGCGAGCGTCGCGCCCGCGCTCGCGAAAGCGCTGGATTAGGGCGAAACCTCGGCGAGCGGCTCGACGGCGATCCTCAGCCGCACGCCCTCGACGTCCCACCGCTCCTTTTCGGTATCGGGGGACACGGTACCCAGTTCTTCGGCTCGCACCTCCTCCGCGATCAGCTCTTCGTGCTGGGCGACCAGATCGGCGACGCGGTCGTCTTCGATCTCGTATTCGAGACGGATCGGCGCCTCGATGTCCAGATCGAGTTCCTTCCGTCTCTGCTGGACCCGCCGGATCACCTCGCGGGCGTAGCCCTCGCTCTCGATCCCTTCGGTGAGCGTCGCGTCGACGTAGACGACGCCGAAGCCCTCGCCCTCGCGGGTGATCTCCGTGCCGGCGACGTCTTCGGGCGTCTTCTCGACGAACTCGACCATCTCCTCGGTGAGTTCGACCTCCTCGCCGACCTCCTCGGAGACGGCTCTCGAGAGCGTCTCGACCGAGGGTTCATCGATCTCCGCGTCGTTCGCCGCACCCATCACGACGCCGGCCTGCTCGCCGAACGCCGGTCCCAGGAGGCTCATGTCGACCCGCGCGCTGTAGGCGAGTTCCTCCCAGCGATCGCCCGGCCCGACGAGGACGACTTCCCGCGCGTTCAGCCGGTCGGCGAGGAGGTCGCCGTGGCGTTCGACGGCACCGACGAGCCCCGCCTCCTCGGTGGCGACGACGATCCGCTTCACCGGCCACCGGAGCTTCCGCTCGGCCTGCTGTCGGGCGTTCGCGCCGGCCTCTTCGGCCGCTCGGAGGAACGAGACGTCCGCCTCTAACTCCTCGTCGGCCCAGTACTCCTCGCTCTCGGGCCAGTCGCACATGTGGACCGTCGGGTGACCGCTCTCTCCGGTGAACGTGCCGTACATCTCCTCGGCGAGGAACGGTGCGTACGGCGCGAGCAGCACCGAGACGGTGTGCAGCGTGTGATAGAGCGTCGCGTACGCCGCGAGCTTCTCGCTACTGTGCTCCTCGGCCCACATCCGTTCGCGGACGACCTGGATGTAGAAGCGAGAGACGTCACGGACGACGAACTCGGTGAGCGCGGAGAGCGCGCGGTCCTGTCTGTAGGCGTCCCACGCCTCGGTCATCTCGTCGATCGTGGTCTGGAGTCTCGCCAGGAGCCACTCGTCGACGAGTTCGAGGTCATCCTCTACCGCTTCCAGCGTGACCGCGTCCGGGTCGAACCCGTCCAGCCGCATATAGGGCAGTGCGAACCGAAACGAGTTCCAGCAGATGTTGAGCGTCCGCTCCATCGTCGCCATCTCGTCCCACGAGAAGCGCAAGTCCTCACCCTGGGGGTTCACCGAGAGGAGGAACAGGCGCATCACGTCCGAGCCGTGGCGGGAGATCGCCTCGCGCGGCTCGACGATGTTGCCGAGCGACTTCGACATCTTTCGCCCGTCGGAATCGAGCGCCCAGCCGTGCATCAGCACGTCCTCGTAGGGCACCTGCCCGACCGCGGCGGTGCCCATCCCGAGCTGTGACCAGAACCAGCCGCGGGTCTGGTCGTGGGCCTCCATGATCAGGTCGGCGGGCCAGAGCTCCTCGAACTGCTCGTCGCTCTCGGGGTAGTCGAGGGTGCCCCAGGAAGCCACCGAGGAGTCGAGCCAGACGTCGAAGACGTCAGGGACGCGGCGGTAGGTGGTCCCGCCCTCGGTGATCGTCAGGTCGTCGACGGTCGGGCGGTGGAGGTCGACCTCGCCCGGATCGACGTCCTGGTCGACCCGGTCTGCGAGTTCCTCGCGTGTGCCGACGACGATCATCTCTTCGTCGAGGTTCGCCTCACCCGTGTCCAGGCGTTCTTCCGGAACCCAGATCGGGATCGGCACGCCCCAGTAGCGCTGTCTGGAGACGTTCCAGTCGGGGGCGTTCTCGACGAAGTCGCGAAAGCGGTTCTCGCGCGCCCACGAGGGGTACCACTCGCTGTCGTCGATGTTCTCGAGCAGCTCCTCTTTGATCTCGGTGATCTCGATGAACCACTGGTCGGTGACGATCTGGATGATGCCCGTATCGCAGCGCCAGCAGTGGCCGTAGCTGTGGACGTAGCGCTCGTCGGCCAGGAGCAAGCCCTTCGCGTCGAGGTCGGCGCGGATCGCCTCGTTCGCGTCCCGGACGAACTCGCCTTCGTACTCCCCTGCACCTTCGGTGAACACGCCGTCGCCGCCGACCGGACAGACGATCTCCAGGCCGAGTTCGCTCCCGCGCCGGAAGTCCTCCTCACCGTGGCCGGGTGCAGAGTGAACGAGTCCAGTTCGATCGGCCTCGACGTAGTCGGCGGTGTAGACCTGGCCCGCTCCCTCGCCCTGCGGGTGGTCGGGGACCTCCTCGGCCAGCGGGTGGTCGTACTGCCAGCCGACCATCTCCTCGCCGGAGAGCTCCTCGACCACCTCGTAGCCCTCGTACCGGCCCTTCGACAGCACCTCCTCGACGCACTCCTCCGCGATCCAGAGCACCTCGCTCTCGCCGTCTCGTTCCGCACGGACGCCCTGGTAGGTCAGCTCGCCGTCGACCGCGACGAAGGTGTTGCCGGGGACCGTCCACGGCGTCGTCGTCCAGGCGACGAGCGAGCCGTCTCTCTCCCTGAGAGGGAACTTGACGTAGATCGAGGGGTCCTCGACGTCCTCGTACTCGACCTCGTTGTTCGCGATCCCGGTCTCACAGCGGGGACACTGGCTGATCGAGCGCTTTCCCTGTGTCACCAGCCCACGCTCGTGTGCCTGCGAGAAGCCCCACCACGCCGCCTCCATGTACTCCGGCGTGACGGTCTTATAGGGGTTCTCCCAGTCCATCCAGACGCCGAAGGAGACGAAGTCCTCCTGTAATCCTTCGAGCTGTTCGTCGGCGAACTCCTTGCACTCCTCGATGAAGTTCTCCATCCCGAACGCCTCGATGTCCTTCTTGTTCTCGAAGCCGAGTTTCTCCTCGACCTTCGTCTCGATCGGCAGACCGTGCATGTCGTAGCCCGGCCGGTCGGTGACGTCGTAGCCGCGCATCCGGAGGTGGCGGATGTAGGCGTCTTTGAGCGTCTTGTTCCACGTCGTCCCCATGTGCGCCGCGCCGGAGGTGTACGGCGGCCCGTCGAGGAAGAAAAAGCGCTCTGCGCCCTCGCGGTTCTCTCTCGCCCGCTCGTAGGCGTCTACCTCGTCCCAGTACTCGAAGACCCGTTCTTCGACCGCCTCCGGGTCGTACTGGTCGGAGACCGCCGCGAACCGTTCTCTCATATCCGGGCTAACTCCCGCGGCGACTAAAGGGGAATCGGTTCCACAAAAGCCCTCGCTCGGGACTGGCGTCCCTCGCTCGCCTTTTTATACCCGCCAGGTCTGCACGCGCGCCGCGCCGAGTCTACCGGCCCTTCCCCGTCCGGATCGCGGTCGTCACGGTGACGACCGCGATCCAGGACTACCCGTGATCACCGGATCTATCCACACGATTTCGTGTCTGTGACCGCTATCGGTGGCGGGCAGGTACCGGCGGCGTCACCCGTCCTCGGGCGCTTCCTCCCCAGTTCCGCCATCAACTTCCTCGTCGTCCATAGGGAGGGCGAACCCGTCGGCCGATCCGTCGCCGTGGACGGCGTCCTCGCGCTCGAAGAGGTAGATCACGGGCCCGACGATCGCGAGAACGGCGACGGCGGCCGGCGGGATCGGGGTGAGGAGGATCAGCGTCACGCCGAGACCGGTCGTGGCGAATACGATGGCGGCCCACCGCTCCGGCCGGTCCATGCCGATCCGGGCGCTATCCCGGTGGACGAGCAGCGTGAGACCGATCACGACCGCCGAGAGGGCGACGACAGCGAGGACTCCCGAGAGCATCGTCTCGCGGTCGGTCGCGGACCGTAATAACAGGCACGACGGCCGACCGACACGGGTTTGTCGGTTCGGCCGTGCTGGCTACCATGGCCGAGTTCCCCGATACGAGGAACGTGCTCGAACCCGGCTGTGCCCGCTGCCCGCACCTCGTAGAGACCCGGGAGTGTATCTCGTGGGGGACCGGCCCGCTCGATTCGCGGATCGTCGTCGTCGGCGAGGCACCCGGTACGGGAACGCCCGAGGCCGACCGCTGGAAGGGCGGCAACTGGACCGGGATGGCCTACACCGCCCGCCACTCCGGGAGGGTGATCCGGGACCTGATGGAGTCGGCGGGGTATCCCGACGCCTACTACACGAACGCGGTGAAGTGTTTTCCACCTAATGGCGAGGGATCGAACCGCGAGCCAACGGAAGAAGAACTCGCGACCTGCCGGGCCCACCTCGTGACCGAAATCGAGCAGGTCGAACCCGACGTGATCGTTCCGACGGGGAGACACGCCACGGAATCGCTGCTCGCGCTCGACGGTCAGAGCCTCGACGGGTTTCTGGATCACGTCCTCGACCCGATCGACTGTACAGCGCTCTCGACGCCGCTTCTTCCGGTTCTCCACCCCTCATACCAGAACGTCTGGATCCCGCGGCTGGGCTACGATCTCGCGGGATATCGGGCGGCGCTGAAGGCCGAACTCGACGCGATCTGTGCGGGCGGGTAACTTTCTTGGGTCGCGAAATCGCACGTCGGGGCATGGTAAGCATCTTCAGCCAGATCGTCGACGGCGAGATCCCCGCGCGGGTCGTCCACGAGGACGAGACGACGTTCGCGTTCCTCGACGCGAACCCGCTCGCTCCCGGTCACACGCTCGTGATTCCGAAAGAGGAGTACGAACGCCTCAACGACGTCCCCGAGGACGTCGCGGCCGATCTCTACGCGACGATCCACCGACTGATCCCCGCGGTCGAGGAGGCCGTCGACGCCCCGGCGACGACCGTCGCGTTCAACAACGGCGAGGTCGCCGGCCAGGAGGTCCCGCACGTCCACTGCCACATAATCCCCCGGTTCGAGGGCGACGGCGGTGGCCCGATCCACGCGGTCGCGGGCGAGAGCCCCGCCCTCTCGGACGAGGAACTCGACGAGATCGCGGACCGGATCGCGGACTGATACTGTCGGCTGTAAGCCGTTCGGGAGTACCGACCGCCCGTGGCGTCGCGATCTCCGCACAGTGAGAGCCGACGGTATGAGACCCACATATCAACCAGTCCAAATGTTTAAGTAGGAAAGCATATCGTATATCGGGTAGAAATGTGTGGTGAAGCGATATGTCCCGACTGCTCCGGCCGGGTCGACGACAGCGGTCGCGAGCGGATCTGTAGTGAGTGCGGTCTCGTCGTTTCGGAGCACTGGATCGATTACGGCCCGAACTGGCGCTCGGGCGAGGACGGCGACCGCGGTCGGCACACCGGCGCACCGCTCACGCGCTCGCGTCACGACCGCGGGCTCTCGACGACCATCGGCTACGGGGGCGAGGTGCGACTGACGGGTAGAAAGCGACGGCTCGTCGCGCGGATGCGCCGCGAACACGGCCGGGCTCAGTGCCGGAGCAAAGCCGAGCGGAACCAGCGCGACGTCTTCTGCGAGATTAGACAGCTCACGGACACGCTCGGGCTCCCAGACGACGTCCGCGACGAGGCGTGTGACCTCTTTCGCAAGGCACAGCGCGAGGACATCGTCCGCGGTCGCTCGCTCGAGGGGTTCGCAGCCGCCACGGTCTACGCCGCCTGCCGGGTCGCCGGCCTCCCTCGGCCCGCCGAGGAGGTGGTCGAAGCGTCGAAGGCCTCGACGGCCGAACTCACCGCGGCGTACAACGCGCTCAACCGCGAGGTCGGCCTCGCGACCGGCCCCGTCGATCCGCGCCGGTATCTGCCGAACTTCGCGAGCACGCTCGAACTCTCCCCCTCGGTCGAGTCCCGCGCACACGGACTCGTGAGCGACGCCCAGGAGGCGACGCTCGTCGGCGGCCGCAACCCATGTGGCGTCGCCGCCGCCTGTCTCTGGGTCGCCGCCTGCGAGGACGGCACTCGACTCACACAGACCGACGCCGCCGGCGTCGCCGACGTCTCGACTGCCACGATCAGATCGACGGTCGACACGCTCCGCGAGTCGAAGATGACGAGGGTGTGACCCCCTCCACTCAGACGACCCGCAGGTGGTCCTTGTTCGGCGAGTAGATCTCGCCCTTGTCCCGCAGTTTCTGGATCTCGTGTTCGGCCTTGCTCTCCTCGATGCCCGCCGTCTCCGCCTGCGAGAGCACCTCCTCCATCGGCGCGCCCTCCTCGTACTCGTCCTGGAGTTCGCGGATGATCCCCTTGATCCCCTTCACCCTATCGCGCTGGGTCTTCGAGCGGCCCGTCTCGATCACGTCCACGTCGAACTCACCGGTCTCGGGGTCGACGCCGATATCCTGTAGGCACGAGCGGACGATCTCGATGACGCGGTCGGCGTCCTCCTTTTTCACCGTGTCCGAGAGGCGCACGCGTGCGGAGGCCTCGGCGAGGCGGACGAGCGCCTCTAGTTTTCGGGCGGTGACCGGCACCGGCGCGTCGTCGTCGGCGCCCTTCGAGCGGAGGTCGACGTAGAAGTCCCGGATCGCCTCGCGGGACTCGTCGGTCATCCTCGGGTAACACGTCTGCTGGGCGTAGGCGATGTACTTTCTCAACAGGTCCGCCTCGATCGCCGGAGCGACCTCCTCCGTGACGGCGTCGACCTCCTCCCTGGTGATGTCCGGCGAGTTGAGCTCCGTCCGCTGGGTGTTCAACTCGCCCGCGTAGTTCGTCTTCAGGATGTGTTCGGCCAGCAGGCGGTCTTCCTCCGGGTCGGGCTGGTCGGTGACGGTGAAGATCAGGTCGAACCGGGAGATCAGCGCGGGCTCTAAATCGATCTGCTCGCCGATCGGCTCGTACTGGTCGAACCTCCCGTATTTGGGGTTCGCCGCGGCGAGCAGCGAACACCGGGCCTTGAGCGTCGCGTTGATGCCCGCCTTCGAGATGCTGATCTGCTGCTGTTCGAGCCCCTCGTGGAGCGCCGAGCGGTCCTCGGGTCGCATCTTGTCTAGCTCGTCGACCGCGGCGATCCCCCGGTCCGCGAGGACGAGCGCGCCCGCCTCGAGCGTCCACTGCTGGCCGTCGCCGAAGTCGTCGCGCACGGCGGCGGCCGTGAGCCCCGCCGAGGACGTCCCCTTCCCCGAGGTGTAGACCGACCGGGGGGCGATCTCGCGGATGTACTGCAGGAGCTGTGACTTTCCGGTACCCGGATCGCCGATCAGGAGCATGTGGAGGTCCCCGCGCGTGCGCGAGCCGTCGGGGAGGTGTTTGGTGACCCCCGAGAAGAGCTGTAACACCATCGCGAGCTTCGCCCCGTCGTGGCCGTAGATGTTCGGCGCGATCGAGGCGACCATCTCGTCGTAGATTCCGGGGTCCTCCGAGAGTTCGACGATCGCCTGTTTGTCCTCGGCCGTGATGTCCATGTCCTCGAACTGCTCTTCCTCCGCTTCGACCGAGACACCGTCCATGTAGAGGTCGAACATCGTCGACTTCTCCCGGTCGTTGCCCTGCTGTTCGAGGTGGAGGATCCCGGTCGCCCGGACGTGGTCGCCCGGGGCGACCTCGCCGGTGACGTCGTCCTCGATATGGACGTCGACGCTCTGGGGGGTCTCCCCGCCGCGCAGTCCCTCGGGGCTCTCCTGGATCCGCAGTTTCTGCGCGTCGATGAACTCCGACTGATCGAAGTTGATCCGGAACGGTCCCTGTCGCTCGCAGCCGCCGCACTCGTGGGGCTCCTGGAAGCTCCCGCCCGTCTGGGGGATGCGGGTGAGCGTGCCACATCGCTGGCATTCGAAGGCGGCCTGCTGGATCTTCGGGCGGACGTCGGTCGCCTTTCTGACGATCCCACGCACCTCGACGAGCGTGTTGACGTGGTGGGCGCGGATATCCCTGATTCCCGTCGCCTCGGGGAGCCCGCGAAGCCGGACGTGTGCCTGCCCGAGGCTCACGTCCACCGGCAGATCGTAGAGCCTGAGCGCCTCCTCGGCGTAGCGCTGGAGCTGTTCGGGCTGGTTCCTGTAGTCGTCGGCGAGGTCGCGGTCGAACCGGTAGAGGTCGTCCCACTCGACGTAGAGCGAGCGCTGTTCGTTCGGGTAGCGCTGTGCCAGCGTGCCGATCGCGTCGCGGTAGTAGCTCCGGTAGAACTCCTCGAACGTGTCGACGAGCTGTGTGTTCTCGGCGCTGGCCATCGTACCCTCCCTTGTCCCCCGACCGAATAAGAACGTTGGGTAGCGGAGCGGAAGTGGTCGAAACCACTTATAAACTCGCCCGAACGGGTCGTCGTCACCGAACGTGACGTGTGCTAACTGTCGCCACCTCTCCGGTCGACACGGCGCTCTCCGGCGGTTGCGTGTCGGGCTGTGGCGTGGGGCGGGACCGCTCTCTTCCTTCGAAACGAAGATTTTATATAGAACTCCAATCAATGATCCGGTGACTATGAGTCAGCGAATGCGAGGCCAGCCCATGATCATCATGGGGGACGACGCACAGCGTGTACGGGACCGCGACGCCCAGGAGTTCAACATCCGGGCCGCACGAGCGGTCGCCGAGGCGGTTCGCTCGACGCTCGGGCCGAAAGGGATGGACAAGATGCTCGTCGACTCGATGGGATCGGTCACGATCACCAACGACGGCGTGACCATCCTCAAAGAGATGGATATCAATAACCCGACGGCCGAGATGATCATCGAGGTCGCAGAAACTCAGGAGGACGAGGCCGGCGACGGCACGACGACCGCCGTGGCAGTGACGGGCGAACTCCTGAAGAACGCCGAGGACCTCCTCGAGCAGGACATCCACCCGACGGCGATCATCAAGGGCTTCCACCTCGCCAGCGAGCGCGCACGCGAGGAGATCGACGACGTCGCGATCGAGGTCGACACCGAGGACGAGGAGATCCTCCGGAAGGTCGCAGAGACCTCCATGACCGGTAAGGGGGCCGAACTCAACAAGGAACACCTCGCACAGCTGATCGTCGACGCGGTCAGCCAGGTCACCGTCGAGACCGACGACGGCGAGAACGTCGTCGACCTCGAGTTCGTCGAGATCGAGACGCAGACGGGTCGCTCGGCGGGCGAGTCGTCGCTGCTCAACGGCGCGATCGTCGACAAGGAGCCGGTCCACGACGACATGCCGACCGACTTCGAGGACGCCTCGATCCTGCTGCTGCGCGAGCCGATCGAGGTCGAGGAGGCCGACGTCGACACGCAGGTCAACATCGAGAGCCCCGACCAGCTCCAGCAGTTCCTCGACAGCGAGGAACAGCAGCTGCGGGAGAAGGTCGAACAGATCAAGGCCACCGGCGCGGACGTCGTCCTCTGTCAGAAGGGAATCGACGACCTCGCCCAGCACTTCCTCGCGAAGGAGGGCATCCTGGCGGTTCGCCGCGCGAAGAAGTCCGACCTCGAGTTCCTGAAGGAGGTCCTCGACGCCTCGATCGTCACCGATCTCGACGACGTGAGCGAGGCCGACCTCGGCCACGGCTCGGTCGAGTACGACGAGCAGGAGGGCCTGTTCTCCATCGAGGGCGAGGACAGCCACGGCGTCACGCTGCTGCTCTACGGCTCGACCGACCACGTCGTCGACGAGCTCGAGCGCGGGATCACCGACGCGCTCGAGGTCGTCGCCCAGACGGTCTCGGACGGGCGCGTGCTCCCGGGCGGCGGCGCCGTCGAGGTCGAACTCGCCCGCCGCGTCCGTGACTACGCCGACTCCGTCTCCGGCCGCGAGCAGCTCGCCGTCGAGGCGTTCGCCGACTCGCTCGAGCTCGTCCCGCGCGTGCTCGCCGAGAACTCCGGTCAGGACCCGATCGACACGCTGGTCGACCTCCGGGCCGCGCACGAGGGCGGCGACGAACGCGCCGGCCTGAACGTCTTCACCTCCAGCGTCGAGGACACCTTCGAGGCGGGCGTCGTCGAGCCGGCCCACGCGAAGGAGCAGGCGCTCTCTTCGGCCACGGAGGCCGCCAACCTCGTCCTGAAGATCGACGACATCATCTCCGCCGGCGACCTTTCGACCGAGGGCGACGGCGACGACGAGGACATGGACATGGGCGGAATGGGCGGCGGCATGGGTGGAATGGGCGGTATGGGTGGAATGGGCGGCGCTATGTAGAAGTCGGCCACAGCCACTCCCCCAGAACCCGCACCGACGACCGATCACGACTTCTTTCGACGCACCACACGACCAGACTCCAGTCCCTCTCTCTACTCTCCCTGTCCCTCCACCGGTCGAACGCTCACGGAGTCCGTACTGTCCGTCGGAGCGACGTTCGTCGGGTCCGTATCGGCCGCAATCGAGATATCGCAACCCAACTTCTCTCCTCGTTTTATCCCTATGTAGAGTAATCCTTTATCCACAAGGTGTACGATACATCGACTGAGGGCTCGTTTACTCTCCACGATGAGACCACCTTCGTCCGGAGCCTCGCTCTTCGTCGAAATCCTCGAGCGGTACGGCGTGACCCACCTCTTCGGGAACCCCGGAACGACCGAACTGCCGATCCTCGAGGCACTGGCCGACAGCGACGTCGAGTACGTCCTGGCGCTCCACGAGGACGTCGCGGTCGGGATGGCCGCCGGCTACGCCAGTACCCGACGGTATCACTCCCACCACGATTCGGCCGTACTACCCGTGGGGATCGTCAACCTCCACCTGATCGGCGGGCTCTCACACGGGCTCGGCAACCTCTACAACGCGAGGACCATGGGCACTCCGCTCGTCGTCACCGCCGGTGACTACGCACGGACGGCCCGCCACGAGGAACCGATACTCAGCGGTGACCTCGTCGCGCTCGCACGACCGTTCACCAAGTGGAGCACCGAGGTACGGGACGTCGAGGCGCTCCCGGCCGTCATGCGTCGAGCGTTCCGAATCGCCCTGACGCCACCGACAGGACCGGTCTTCGTGAGCCTCCCGCTGGACGTCCTGACGGCCGAGACGACCGCCGCTCCGGAGCGGCTCGGCCCGATCCCGAACGCCGGTCGGGGTGACCCCGGGCAGATCGAACTGGCCGCGGACCTGCTCGCCGAGGCGGAGGAGCCACTCCTCGTGGTGGGTGATGGCGTCGCCCGTGCCGGATACCGGGCCATCGACGCCGCACGCGAGTTCGCGGAAGCCGCTGGCGCCCGTGTCTACGGCGAACTCTACGCGAGCGAGATCGCGTTCCCGACCGACCACCCACAGTGGATCTCGTACCTGCCGCTGGCGAACGACGACCTCGCTCGCGAGCTGTTGGACACCGATACGATCGTGTTCGTCGGCTGCTCGACGAACGATACGTTCCTTCGACGAGGGGGTGACCTCGTCGGATCGGAGACGACGTGCGTCCACGTCACGGACACGGGAACGGGGATCGGGAAGAACCAGCCCGCGGACGCTGCGATCGTCGGCGATCCCGGTCTGGTGATGGCCGACCTCGCACGCCTGCTCAGTGAACGGCTTCCGGACGACGATCGAGCCGATCGTCGGTACCGTATCGTCGATGAGAAACCGGCGCTCGTCGAGCGGTTGTCGCCCCCGACGCCGCCGGAACCGGAAGAGGGGCTCCTCTCGAAACCAGACCTAGTGGACGCGCTCCGGGACGCGTTCCCGGACGCGTACGTCGTGGACGAGGGGCTGACGGCGAAGATGGTGCTCCTCGCGCGGTGGCACCTCGCCCCGGAACGCTACCTCTCCAACAAGGGGCTCTGTCTGGGGTACGGTCTCCCCGCCAGTATCGGGGCCGCGCTCGCGGAGCGACAGGTTTCCGATCCGCTCCCGGTCGTCGGCTTCGTCGGCGACGGTTCGTACCTCTACTACCCCCAGGCGGTCTACACGGCCGTCCGGTACGGGGTGGACCTGACGGTCGTCGTCCCCGACAACCGGAACTACCGGATCCTCAAGAACAACTACCGCCGGTTCTTCGCGGGGGAGCGACTCGACGCGCTCGGCGGACTCGACTTCGACCCGCCGGTCGACATCGCGGCCAACGCGGGGAGTCAGGGCGCAGACGCCCTCTCCGTTCGAACCCCGGAGGAACTGGACGCGGCACTTCGCTCCGCCCGCGAGACGCCGGGACCGGCCGTCCTCGACGTTCGGGTCCAGGACTGATCCCCGATCCGATCTACGGCGTTCGGAGTCGGTACGCACGTCCCCGTCGATCGTCGTGCGAGGCTGGAGATCGAGCGACAGATCGGCGCCGTCAGTCCCATCGCTCGATCGGCTCGCCCTCGACCGCCGGGTCGTATCTGTGGCAGGCGACGGGTCTCGGCGCGTCGCCTTCCCCGAGCGACGGCTCCTCGCGTTTACAGACGCTCGTGAGGACCTCCGCGAGCGCCTCGCGCGCGCGTCCCGTCTCGCCCGCCTCCAGCGCCGCCAGACTCTCGGAGAGCGCCGATTCGAGCCGGTCGTCTTCGAGGGACTCCGGGAGTCCGAGCGCCTCGCGCATCTCACCGGTACCGTTCTCGGAACCGACCACGAACGACGCGGCCGGCCGTTCCGGGTCCCCCTCACCCGCTTCGAGTCGGATCCCGAGGTCGACGAGCGCCCGCCACCGCTCGTCGGAGATGACGAGATCCGGCGGTGGGATCACGACCGGACACCGCGGGTGGAACGAACAGCCGCTGGGTGGGTCGGCGGGATCGGGCTCGACGACGCTCTCGGCGGTTTCGGGCGCCGGGTCGGTCGGATCGAGGTTCGGAACGGAGTCGACGAGCAGGCGCGTGTAGGGGTGTTTCGGGTCCGAGAGCACCTCTCCGGTAGGACCACGTTCGACGATCTCGCCGAGGTACATCACCGCGACGCGGTCACAGAACCGACTGACGACGTCGATGTCGTGGCTGACGAACAGCAACGAGAGGTCGAACTCCGCCTGGATATCCGAGAGCAGCGAGAGGACTCGTGATCTGACCCGGCCGTCGAGCGCACTCACCGGTTCGTCCGCGACGATCAGGTCGGGCGTGAGCACGAGCGCCCGGGCGATGGCGATCCGTTGGCGTTCCCCGCCGGAGAACGTATCGGGGTACCTGTCGGCCGCCTCCGGATCGAGGCCGACCCGCTCGAGGGCGTCCTCGACGACCGCACGACGCTCGGCTCGGTCGTGAAGCCCGTGGAGTGCGAGCGGCTCGCCGACCGCACGCCCGACGGTCATCCGCGGATTGAACGCGGAGTCGGGGTCCTGGAGGACGAGCTGCGCCCGGCGTCTGAACCGGAGTAGCTCGCGTTCGCCATAGGTGGTGACCTCCTCGCCGTCGAAGTGGACCTCGCCGGCGGTCGGCTCCTCCAGCCGAAGCAAGGAGAGCGCTGCGGTAGTCTTGCCGCTCCCGGACTCGCCGACCAGCCCCAAGGTCTCGCCGCGACGGACCTCCAGGTCGATCCCGTCGACCGCCCGCACCCGTCCGACTTCGCGTCTGAGCAGCCCCTCCGTGATCGGGTAGTGTTTCTCCAGCCCGCTGACCGAGAGCAGCGGTTCGTCGGTCATCGCTCTCGCACCACCGTCCAGGCGGGGTCGGAACCGGCGAGGACGACGGAGGGGTCGCGCTCGGGCGCGTAGTGGACGCACGCGGCGGTGTGGCCGGGGCTCCCGACCGGCTCGAACGCCGGGCGCTCGCCCGCACAGGCGTCGATCGCGTGCGGACACTCGTTTCGGAACCGACAGCCGCCGGTCGGTACCTCCTCCCTGTCGGTCCCCTCACCCACCCCGGCGGCGCTCTCGACGAGCGCCTGTGTGTAGGGGTGGGCCGGTCGGCCGAACACCGCCTCGGTCGGGCCGCGCTCGACGGTCTGGCCCTCGAACATCACGACGACCCGGTCGGCGAGCGTCGCGACCACCCGGAGGTCGTGGGTGACGAGCAGCATGGACATCCCGTCACCGGTGAGCTCCGAGAGCAGCGCGAGCAGCCGCGCCTGGACGGTGACGTCGACGGAGGTGGTCGGCTCGTCGGCGAGCAGCAGGGCCGGCTCGCAGGCGATGGCGATGGCGATGGCGATCCGCTGACACTGGCCGCCCGAGAACTCGTGGGGATGGTCGTCTACCCGTTCGCCGGGGTTGGGGATACCGACCCGTCCGAGCAGCGCTACCGCACGGTCTCGCGCCTCGCGCTCTCCCACGTCCCGGTGGAGCGTGATCGCCTCGGCGATCTGATCGCCGACGGTGTAGACCGGATCGAGCGCGCTCCGCGGGTTCTGGAAGACGTGGGCGATCCGGTTACCGCGGATCCGTCGGAGCGCGTTCTCCTCTAGATCGGTCAGCGTCTCCCCGTCGAAACGGACCTCCCCGGTCACCGTCGCCGTCTCGGGGACGAGCCGGGTGATCGTCTCGCAGGTCACCGTCTTCCCGCTGCCGGACTCGCCGACGAGCGCGACGGTCTCTCCCCTCTCGATCTCGAAGGACACCCCGTCGACGGCGCGGACGATCCCTCCCTCGGCCGGGATGTGTGTACGCAACCCCTCGACCGAGAGCAGCGGATCGCTCATCGCTCACCCCGCGGGTCGAGCGCGTCGCGGATCCCGTCGCCCGCCAGTTTGAACGCGACCAGCGTCAGCGCGAGCAGTGCTGCGGGTATGGCGGAGACCCACCAGACCTCGAGCGGGGTGATCGCGAGGTTGTGAAAGCGGTCGGCGGGGCTGCCCGCGGAGACGGTCTGACCGAGGCCGTCGGCGATCGTCTCGCCCCACGAGTACGCCCGTGCGTCCTCGAACCCGAGGAAGGCGATCCCCGCCTCGGTGAGGATCAACACCGGGACGAGGTGGAACACGGCGGGGACGACCGTGTTCGTCACGTTCGGGAGCAGGTGCGCCTTCGCGACGTAGGCCCTGCTCGCGCCGGCGCCCCGCGAGACGAGGACGTAGCCCTCCTCGCGACGCTGGAGCACCTCGCTCCTGACCAGCCGCGCGATGCCGCCCCAGCTGAGCAGGCCGAAGACCACGAGGAGGAGGAACAGCGACGGCCCGAGGTAGAACATGAAGACGAAGTAGATGACGAGGGCGGGCACCGAGAGCTGGAGGTCGACGTAGGCCATCAGGAGGGCGTCGACCCACCCCCCGTAGGTGGCGGCGGCGACCCCGACGAGCGTCGCGAGCGGTACGACGAGGCCGACCGCGACGACCGAGACGGTGAGTGCGGTCCGCGCGCCGAGAACGAGGAGGTGGACCACGTCGTGACCCCGGTGGTTCGTCCCGAGGGGGTGCTCCCAGCTGCCGTGACAGATCCGATCGAACCCCTCACCGGTGATCCCGCCGAGGCAGTCACTCGTCGCGGAGGCGGGCACCGTCTCTCCGACTGGCGGGAGGTACTGGACACCAGGGTCGAGCGTCGGGCTCCCGACCAGGCCGGGTCCGAACAGCCCGACGAGGATGAAGAGCCCGAGGTACGAGAGGCTCGTCGCGGCGAGCGGTCGCGAGCGAAGCCGTCGTACGACCCGACGCACCGCCCGGCGGTTCCGTACCGCCGGAACGACCCCGTAGGCGAGAAGGACGACGAGCGCGAGGAGGAAGAGCCAGTCGACCGGCGTGACGTTCCACGTTCCGACGAGGTAGACGCCCGCGACGTACCGGTCGTAGAGGGTGATCGCAGAGAGCGCGAAGAGGCCGACCGCGAGTACCGCCCGCTCCGGGCGAACCGGCCGTCGTCGGCCCTCGATCGCCTCCCAGTCGATCCGCTCGAACCGGGCGACGTCTCCGTCGTCCGGGGACGTCCTCCCGAACGGGCCCTCACCGCCGTCCGTCCGCCGACCGGACGGCCCGCCCTCCTCGTCCATGTGAACGTTCGCGCCGAGACGGAGTGTCGTGATAAGTGTTTTCGTAGCTGAATTTTTATACGCCGGGGGCGAGAAGCCGAGGTCGATCGATGACCTCCGAACCCGGTGACGCGCGGTGAGTCTCCGCCGACTCCTGCTCAGACGGCTCGTCCTCGGTGCCGTCGCGCTCTGGGGCGTCCTCACCGTGCTGTTCGTCCTGTTCACCCAGACCTGGGACTGGGCGCTCGCGCGCGAGACCGGGCCCGCACGCATGGGCGGCGCTGAGGAGGAGATCTCCGACATCGAGGCGCAGTACCTCGCCGAACGCGGACTCGACGGCCCGTTCCACGAGGCGTACCTCACCTTCCTCGCCGACACGCTCACGCTCCGGTGGGGCGAGTCGTTCGAAACCGGCGAGGCTGCGGGCCCATTGGTGTTCGAGGCGATCGCGCGCACCGCCCTCTACGTGCTCCCGGCGGTGGCGCTTGCGGTCGCCGCCGGGGTCGGGATCGGCCTCTACGCGGCGATGAGCGATCGGTCGTGGCTCTCCGGGGGCGGACGTACCGCCGCGTACCTCGCCTTCGGCGTCGCGAACTTCTGGGTCGGGGCGCTCGCGCTGGTGTACGCATTCGGCTACGAGACCGTCGACATCGGGGTGACGTTCGCCCGCTCGCGCGGCGTCGTGGTCTACCTCGACGGGGAGCCACTGGCCGCACAGACGCTCCCGTTCGCGTTCGAGTACGTCCTCCCCGTCGTCCTCGTCGCCTCGACGCTCCTCGCCGGCGTGGTGAGCTACGCCCGGGCGTACTCGATGGAGTACGTCTCCGCCGACCTCACGAAACTCGTCCAGGCGAAGGGCGCCACCGACCGTGCCGTCGCGGAACACGTCCTGCGGAACGCGGCGATCCCGCTCGTCTCGATGCTCTTCACCGAGACGTTCGCGCTGCTCGCGCTCTCGGTCGTCGTCATCGAGGTACTGTTGGGGATCCCGGGGCTCGGACTGCTCTTTTACGACGCCATCTGGGCGCGCGACCTCCCAATCCTGCTCGGCGGCGCGTTCGTCATCGTCGTCGCCGGCGTCCTCGGTAGCCTCGCACAGGACCTGGCGTACTCGTCCCTCGACCCGCGCGTCGAGGCCGGCTCGCGGTGAACGGCTCCGCCCGCCCTGCACGAGAACGCAGTGCGCTTATTGAGACCCCGCCGGTTGATCGGTACGACGGTTGTCACGCGGTGGCACCGACCGCACCGTCACGCCCGGGACGACTCGTCGACTGCGTCACGACGAGCCGCCGCTGTGACGTCACGATCCCGGTCGACCCGACCGCCGCTGCTTCCGAGAGCCATGACCGACGAGGACACCACGGACGACGGCGAGGGAATCGGCGAACGGACCACGAAACACCGGCGGAGCGTCGACGGCCCGAGCGAGGCAGAGGAGGATGAGGAGCACCACGGGACGAGCGACAGCGGGCGCGAGGGCGTCGACGAGACCAGCAAACGCGAGCAGCTCGACGAGGTCAGGGCGGACCACGCGGGCGAGCACCTGACCACCGACCACGGCGTCAGGGTGAGCCACACCGACGACTCGCTGAAAGCCGGCGAGCGCGGGCCGACGCTGATGGAGGACTTCCACTTCCGGGAGAAGATGACCCAGTTCGATCACGAGTCGATCCCCGAACGCGTCGTCCACGCCCGCGGGACCGGCGCCCACGGCTACTTCCAGCCGTACGAGGACCCCGACCTCGGCGAGTACGACGACATCTCGGAGCTGACGAAGGCGGCGTTCCTCCAGGACCCCGACCAGAAGACGCCCGTCTTCGTTCGTTTCTCCACCGTCGTCGGCTCGCGCGGCTCGAGCGACACGGTTCGGGACGTCCGCGGCTTCGCCACGAAGTTCTACACCGAGGAGGGCAACTACGACCTCGTCGGCAACAACATGCCGGTCTTCTTCATCCACGACGCGATCAAGTTCCCCGACCTCGTCCACGCGATCAAGCCGGAACCCGACACGGGGACGCCACAGGCCTCGGCCGCCCACGACACGTTCTGGGACTTCGCCTCGCTGACGCCCGAGACGACGCACATGCTGCTGTGGGTACTCTCGGACCGTGCGCTGCCCCGCTCGTACCGCATGATGGAGGGCTTCGGTGTCCACACGTTCCGGTTCGTCAACGACGAGGGAGACTCGCGGTTCGTCAAGTTCCACTGGAAGCCGAAGTACGGTACCCACCAGCTGGTCTGGGACGAGACGACCAAGCTCTGGGGGAAGGCTTCGGACTACAACCGAAACGGGCTCTACGACGCCATCGAGAGCGGCCACTACCCCGAGTGGGAACTCGGCGTCCAGATCGTCGAGGAGGAGGAGGCCGACCGCTTCGACTTCGACCTGCTCGATCCGACGAAGATCATCCCCGAGGAGGAGGTCCCCGTTCGAACCATCGGGAAGATGGTGCTGAACGAGAACATCGACAACTTCTTCGCCGAGACCGAGCAGGTGGCGTTCCACCCCGGCAACGTCGTCCCCGGCATCGACTTCACGAACGACCCGCTGCTCCAGGGGCGGCTCTTCTCGTACCAGGACACACAGCTCAACCGCTTCGGCGGGGCCAACTGGGACGAGATCCCGATCAACCGCCCGGTCGCGAAACGCCACAACAACCAGCGTGCCGGCTTCATGCGCCAGACGATCGACCGGGGAAAGACCTCCTACTCGCCGAACTCGCTTGAGGACGACTATCCCCGCGAGGCGACCGAGGAGGAGGGCGGCTACGTCCACCATGCCGAGAAGGTCGAGGGCAAGAAGATCCGCGCCAGAAGCGAGAGCTTCCGGGACCACTTCAGTCAAGCGCGGCTGTTCTGGAACAGTATGTCCGAGGCCGAACAGCAACACATCGTCGACGCGACCCACTTCGAACTCGGGAACGTCGAGAGCGAGGCGGTCCGCGAGCGGATGGTCTACGAGATCTTCAACAACGTCGACCACGACCTCGCGGTCCGGGCGGCCGAGGGGATCGGCGTGGAGCCGCCGGAGGAGCCGGGCGAACACTACACCGACCACGAGGACAGCTCGCCCGCACTGAGCATGGAGAACACGGTGACGGACACGATCGAGTCCCGGCAGGTCGCCGTCCTGGTCGACGACGGCGTCGACGCCGACCAGTTCGAGACCGTGCGAGACGGTCTCGAAGACCGCGGAGCACAGGTCACGGTCGTCTCGAAGACGCTCGGCGAACGGACGGGCGCGAACGGTGGAGCCATCGAGACCGACAAGAGCCACGTGATGACCGCCTCGATCGAGTACGACGCGGTCTTCGTTCCCGGCGGGCGAGAGAGCGTCGACGCGCTCTCCGAACAGGGTGGCGCCACCCACTTCGTTCGGGAAGCGTTCAAGCACAAGAAGCCGATCGCCGCGCTCGCCGAGGGCGTCGACCTGCTCGAAACGGTCGATCTCCCCGGTGTGCGCCTCTCCACCGGCGATGACCTCGTCTCGGAGCTCGGCGTCGTGACCGCCGGCGAGGCCGGCGACGAGTTCGTCTCGGCGTTCGCCGACGCGATCGGCGTCCACCGGCACTGGGACCGCGAGGAGGCGCAGGTCCCCGCGTAGCGTGGTTCAGGTGGAACTAAGTACTCCATCGCAATAGTTGCCCCATGCAGACGCTTTTGCTGTCGGGCGACGACGTCGCCGAGAACGCGCCGATGGCGACGCTGATCCCGGCGATCGAGGACGCCTTCGCCGCCTACGAGCGCGGCGACGCCCAGATGCCGCCGAAGTCCTACATCGAGCTCCCGCAGTACAACGGCGACTTCCGCTCGATGCCGGCGTACCTAGAGGCGGGAGACTGGGACGCCGCGGGCGTGAAGTGGGTGAACGTCCACCCGGACAACGCTCAGCGAGAGCTCCCGACGGTGATGGGGACGATGATCTACTCCGACCCGGAGACCGCGTTCCCGCTCGCGATCATGGACGGCACCGAACTGACGATGCAGCGGACCGGCGCGGCGGCGGCCGTCGCCACCGACCACCTCGCGGTCGAGGGCGCGACGAGTCTCGGGATCGTCGGCGCGGGCGTCCAGGCGTACACCCAGCTGGAGGCGATACGCGAGGTCAGGCCGATCGAGAAGGTCGTCGTGAGCGACCTCGACGACGCCCGGGTGGAGGCGTTCGTCTCGGCGTTCGCCGACGAGTTCGACGTCCGCGGCGGGTCGATCGCCGAGGCGGCTGCCTGCGACGTGCTCTCGACGGTGACCCCGGTACGGGAGCCGATCGTCTCGCTCTCGGATCTCGGCCCCCACACCCACGTCAACGCGATGGGCGCGGACGCGGCGGGGAAACAGGAACTCGAGGCGGCGGTGCTGCGAGAGGGACGGCTCGTGATCGACGACTACGAGCAGACGACGCACTCCGGCGAGATCAACGTCCCGTGGAACGCGGGCGAGATCGACGATTCGGACATCGACGCGGAGATCGGCCAGATCGTCGTCGGCGACCGGGAGGGTCGCGCGGAGGGCGACGGGATCTCGGTCTTCGACTCGACGGGGCTCGCGATCCAGGACGTCGCCGCCGCCCACGTCGTCTACGAGCACGCAGACGAGAACGACAACGGCACCCCGTTCGACTTACTCGGCGTCTGATACGGACTGCTGTACGTCCGTACGAGGTCGTGGCCGTCTCTCACCCCACGTCCGACCGCCGAGCACACGAACTATGTCACGGGAGCACGTGCTGTATCTATGGTACGGATCGGACGATCGCTCGCGCTGCTCGCGCTGTGTGGCTGGATCGGGGCCGCGGTTTCACAGCTCTCGGCGCTCAGAACGGACGACGACGAGGACGCATCGACGTGGCGCGATCGACGCAACCGCTTTCTGTTACTCTCGAGTGTCGCGACGAACTCGCTGGCCGTTCACGCGGTCTACCGCGTCGCGAAGCGGATCCGGCGGTGACTCGCGTGAACCGCGATCGCTCACTCGAAGGCGCTCGATAGCTTCCGGTCGACCGCGCCGAAGAGCTTCAGCAGCAGCCAGCCGACGAGCAGGAACGGCAACAGCGGCACGAGCAGGATCAACAGCGTGAGGAAATAGACCGCGCCGACGGCGGTCATCTCCGCGTCCGGCCGCCCCCGGTAGGGTGGGGTCACGGTCCGGAGTGCCTTCTTCGCGGCCGACGGGTCCTCGGTCGTCTCGCTCATACCTGCGAGAGGGCACGGACGGGAATAACGGTTCTCTCGGGGCCGCTAGGAGAGCCTGATCGCCGGACGGAGCGGTCGGGCCTGCCCCGCCTTCTCGTCGTCGGTCTCCTCTTCGCTCACGATCCGGACAGCCGCGTCGAACTCGCGTTCGAAGAACTCGCGTGCCTCGGCGTAGACCTCCCCTTCCGGGAGCGAGACGAGCGTCGCGAGCTCCTCGTCCGATCGCCCGCGGACGACCTCGACGAGCTCCTGCACGAGCTGGTTCACCTCGTCACCGCGCTCTCGCAGGTCGGGCTCACTCATCACCTCGCCCATCACCCTCCCCACGTCGGGACCCGTCTCGACGACCTCCTCGAACACCTCCTGCTTCCAGTCGGCGGCGACGTAGACGTCGATTCTTTCGGGACTCTTCCCGGTGACGCTCGCGACCTCCGCGACGTCGTCGGTGAGCGAGGCGACCAGCGACTCCTCGGCCTGTACCGTCTCGCTCTCGAACTCGCTCTCTCCCTCGGGCCACGGCGCGGCCTCCGCCGGCTCGCCGGTCAGCCGCTCGTGGAGATCGTTCGCCATGAACGGGACCACCGGTGCGAGCAGACGCAGCCGCGTCTCCAGGACGTGTCCGAGCGTCCAGCGCGCGCCGGGCCGGTCGAGGTCCGTTCGCCGTCGGTACCACCGCAGGTGCTCCTCGAAGTTGTAGAAGGCCGCCTGGCTCGCGGTCCGCGTCTCGAAGCGTTCCATCGCCTCCGTGACCTCGTGCACCGTCTCCTGGAGCTTCGCGAGCAGCCAGCGGTCGATCCGCTCCAGATCGCGTGTCCCCTCGGGACCGTCGATGAGCTCTTCCGCCCGATTCCAGAACCGTTCGAGTCCCCGTCGCGTGCTCTCGACCTCCTCCGCGCGCCAGTCGTAGTCCTGCCACGGCTCGGCGGAGTTCATCAGGAAGAAGCGAACGGTGTCGGCGCCGTACTCGCCGATCGCATCACCCGGCAGCACCACGTGACCCTTCGAGGAGCTCATCTTCTCGCCCTCGAGCAGGCCCATCCCCATCACGGTGATGCCGCCGGGCCACTCCGGCTCGTCGAACAGTTCGGCGTGGTGGTATAGGAAGAACGTGAGGTGGTTCGGCACCAGGTCGTTGCCCGAACACCGGTAGTCGACCGGGTACCAGTACGACCACTCCTCGCGGAGCGAGAGCGCCCGCTCGTCGGGCTCTTCCACCGCGTCGGCCCCGTAGAACAGCGCGTCGAAGAACTCGCGATCGAGCTCCTCTGGGGGGATCTCGGACAGGCGGTGGGCGATCGTGTAGTAGGCCATGTAGATCGTCGAGTCCGACAGGGGTTCGATGACGAACTCGTCGTCCCACGGGAGCCTGGTTCCCAGCCCGTAGTTCCGGATGCAGGGCCACTCGTTCAGCCAGTCGATCGTGTGGTCGTACTGCTCTCTGGTGTTCTCCGGGATGGCGTCCAGCCGGTCGACCGCACGGTGGGTCTTCTCGCGCCACTGGGGGTCGTTGTACCGGAGAAACCAGGTGTCCTGGTAGGCGACGACGACCTTCCCGCCGGCACGCGAGACCACCGGCTCCGGGAAGTCGTACATCGCGTCGAAGGCGCCCTCCTCCCGGTAGCTCGCCGCCAGCTCCTCGCGAACCTCTTCGACGACCCTCCCCCCGAACTCGCCGTAGGCATCGAAAAGCTGGCCGGCGTGGAACTCACGCGTGTAGAGCTCCTTCGTGATCTCGGCGAGCCGCGGGTCGTCGCTGTCGGTGATCTCCGCCTCCTCGACGGCGTCCCTCGCGGGTATCTCGCCGTAGCCCTCGATCGAGAGGATCGGGATCGGCTCGATCCCCTCGACCTCCTCGGTGCCGATCCCGTACTCGTAGAGCCGCTCGGGGTCGTCCTTCACCTCCCGGAGGGCGACGTAGTCGTCGGGGCTGTGGGCCGGTACCGACATGACGACGCCGCTGCCGCTGTCGGGATCGACGAATCCCGCGGGGAGGATCGTGAGCTCGTCGCCGGTCACCGGGTTCTCGACGCGTTCGCCGACGAGCTCCTCGCCCACGACCTCGCGTTCGACCCGCACGTCGTGGTCCTGCAGCGAGAGCTTCTCGACGGCCTCCTCGGCGACGACCCAGCGTTCGCCGTCGACGATCGCCTCGACGTAGCGCTCCTCGGGGTTGACGAACGCGTTCGTCACTCCCCGGACGGTCTCCGGGCGCAGCGTCGCCATCGGGAAGACCCGGTCCCCCGCCTGGAACTTCACCAGCGTGTACTCCTGGTACTCGACCTCCTCGCCCTCGAGCAGGTCGTGGGTCGTGACCGGGTTCTCCTGTTCCGTGCAGTACTTGACGGGATGAAGCCCCTTCTCCAGCAGCCCCCGTTCCCGCAGGGTCTCGTACTGCCAGGTGATGAACCGAGAGTACCGCTCGTCGTTCGTCGTGAACTCCCGGCGCCAGTCGATCGAGAGACCGAGCGACTGCATCCCTCGCTTGTAGCTCGACTCGGCCTCCTCAATGAAGTACCGCGCGTAGCCCATCGGCGTCTCCAGCGACTCGAGGTCCGAATCGGGGACGCCGAACGCCTGCTGGAGCGACTCCATCTGGGCGGCCTCGCCCTTCTTCAGGCGCTCGACCGCGCCGACGATCGGCGTCCCGGTGACGTGCCAGGCGATCGGGAAGAGGACGCTGTCGCCCCGCGCTCTCCGGTACCTGGCGTAGACGTCCGGTACCGTGTACGTCCGGGCGTGGCC
Source organism: Halalkalicoccus sp. CGA53 (assembly GCF_036429475.1). Lineage (GTDB taxonomy): Archaea > Halobacteriota > Halobacteria > Halobacteriales > Halalkalicoccaceae > Natronorarus > Natronorarus salvus. The sequence continues at coordinate 521,976 of NZ_CP144125.1, read as the reverse complement.
GATGTGCATCCCGCCGCTCGGATACGGATACGGAACCGTGACGAACGTCTTCTCTCGTTCGTCCGGCGCTCGGCCGTCCGCGGAACCCGGTTCCGCACCCTCTCCCTCGCCGGGATCGGGCTCGTAGCGGCCCTCCTCGGCCCACCGCGCCCGCCACCGCTCTTCGAGGTCCTGCGGGTCGTACTCCATACCCTGTGATGAAACGGCCGGGCTAAAAGAACACCTATACCTGACTGCTCCGAACTGACCGATCCGAACGGATCCGATCTCCCGTCCGGTCGATCCACTCGCCCGGTCGAAGGTCTCCCGACGAACGCTCCGAACCCCCTCAGACTACTCGATGCTGATCGACGTGCCCTCTTCCGCCTCGACCTTCGGGAGCCTGACCGTGAGCACGCCGTTCGCGTACCGTGCGCTCGTCGCCTCCTCGTCGACGGCCTCGGGGAGCCTGACCGCCCGGCCGACCGACCGTCGCCGGCGCTCGCGCCGGATGTAGTTCACCTCCTCGTCCTCGTCGACGCGCTCGGTCTCCTGCTCGGCCGAGAGTTCGAGCGTCCGCTCGGCGAGCGTGAGCGAGATCTCCTCGCGCTCGTAGCCCGGCAGGTCGGCCGTGACGACGAACGCGTCGCCCTCGTCGGCGAGGTCGACGGCGAGCTGCTGGGCACCTATCGTCGTCGGAGCCCACTCGCCCTCCTCGAACCCCCGGCTCATGCGGTCGAAGAACTCCTCGATCTCCTCGAACGGGTTGCGTCGCGTCATATTCCGTCCTACGTCGTCCAACTAAATATACTGTCGGCCGCACGTCGTCCGGGCGCGCACCCTTTCGGGTCGGTCGGAAACTAACGCGGGGGCCGACGGGTGGAGGGATCAGTAGAATATCGCGGGGAGCGCGAGCGCGACGCCGTTGGTCCAGCCGAAGCCGAACTGTAGCGGATACTCGCCGCCGCCACCGACGCCCGACCCTCCCGTCACGTCGTACTTCTCGAGCATCAGCCCGGTCCGGTCGAACACCGTGCGGTTGCAGTCGAGCCACCGTCCGGCGACGAGTTCGGCCAGCGCGTCGTGACCGTATCGTCTGAGGCCGATCACCGCCAGCCAGTGAAGCGGTGCCCACCCGTTCGGGTAGTCCCACTGCTCGTCGGACTCCGTGAGCGTTGTCACCAGTCCGCCGGGGTGGAGAAAGCGCTCGTCGAGGTGGGTCGCGACCGCGGCCGCCTGTTCCTCGCTCGCCATGCCACAGAACAGGGGAGCGACCGCCGCGAGCGACCACGTATCGGTCGGGTGGTCCCCGCTCCAGCAGTAATCGAAGTAGAACCCGCTCTCCTCGTCCCAGCAGTAGCGGTCGACCGCGCGCCGGCGCTCGGCTGCCGCCCGTGCGTACCGTCTCGCCTCCTCTCGGTTCCCGAACGCTCGCGACCAGCGCGCGAGCTTCGACTCCAGCGCGTAGCAGAACGCGTTCAGGTCCACGGGCAGGAGCTCTGTCGTCCGGATCGTCCGGAGGTCGCCGTCGAGCCACCGGCTGCTGAAGTCCCAGCCCGACTCGCAGGCCGCACGGACGTCGCGGTAGAGCCCACGTTCGTCCCGCTTCGCGGCCACCGCGAGGTCGACGTCCTCCCGGTAGGACTCCTCGCGTGGTCCCGCCCGGTCGTCCCAGTAGCGGTTGAGCACTCCTTCCTCGGTGTGGACGACCCGTCGGCGGGCCCGATCGTCCCCGTTCACCCGTTCCGTACCGTCCATCCAGAACTCGTACTCGCGTTCGAGGGCGGGGAGATACGGGCCGACCGCGCCGGTTCCGCACTCGCTCTCGACGATATCGAGGAGGTGACAGAACATCGGCGGGTTCGACCGACTCGTGTAGTAGAGCCGGTTGCCGTTCGGGATCGCCCCGAACCGGTCGACGAGCGCCGCGTAGTTCGCCGCGAGGTCCTCGACGAGGTCGATCCGGCCGGTGACGGCGAGGCCGGTCGCGGTGAAGTAGGTGTCCCAGTAGTACGCCTCGCGAAAGCGCCCGCCCGGAATGACGTACCGCTGTGGCACCGACAGGTGGGTGTCCCACTCGTGGTCCTCGCTCGGCTCGCGAATGAGGTGCTCCCAGAGCCCGTCGATGTACCGCTCCATCGAGGTCGTCGACGGGTCGGCGGAGGTGACCGGATCCTCCGGCAGCGTGAACGACTCGCCGACGAAGCCCCCGACATCGAACCCCCCGTTCGCTCGTTCGCGTTCGAACCGGTCTTCGATCTCCTCCGGCGCTCTCTCGGGTAGCGCGTCGACGAACGTCTTCGAGTCCTCGAACGTCCCCGATCGCTGGACGGTCTCGAAGAGCTCGCCGGAGAGCTGTGGGTAGGAGGCGAGCGAGCGCATACGCAAGGTGTAGGACGAGCCCCGGTTTGGCTCTGTCGGGATCGGTCGGACCCGCACGTGGCCGTGTCGGGTCGTGACCGACGGCGCGTCCTCGCCTCGTGCCGACCGTGGATCCGTCGGGGACCCGGTGACGGATCGAGCGCCCCTCTCGGTTACCGACCTTTACCCGGCCAGAGCGAGGTGGCGCGGAGGCGGGTTCGAACTCGCTCTACGAGTCCCGGCTCCCGTTTTCTCACCTCCGCTAGCGTCCATCCCGCCTTCTCGGCGGCCTCGTGAAGGGGGATAAACTCCCAGCCGGTTCCCTCAGCTGCCATTCGATCGTCCTCGGTGAGCCCGACGAACACGTGCCGGTCGGTGTCGGTCCCCTCGCGTATCCCCTCTAGTGCCAACCACTTGTCGCGGTTCCCGAGGTCGAAGTCCTGTCGCAGGTCGTGCTCCTCGACGTAGGACGCGACGGCGTCGGTGTCGTTTGCGACCACGCCGACGTACCGGCTCCACTCGCTCGCGTCCTCGATCACCTCGTTCGGTTCCGCGAGCCTCTCGAACGCCGATAGCCCGAACGCCAGCGTCATCCCCCGGGTCCCCTCGCGCTCAGTCGTGACGCTCATCGGCTACTACACGGACCCGTGCGGGAAAATACCACGGGCGTACTCCGAGACGGACGTACTCTGAAACGGACAGCCGATCCCCGGACGCCCGTCCGCCACCGCCAGCCGGCCGGGAGTGGACGAGGCTCCCCGCCCGAGAGACGCGAGAGACGGACCTCGAGCGGTAGGAACTCGGCACGCTGTCCCTCTCAGGTCGGTTCTATCCGGGAGACACGAGGTCCGCAATCGGCCATCCGAACCGTTCCGTCCCCCTCAGTAGAGCACGTGCCGGGTGTCGTACGATCCCAGCCAGCGGGCCCACCCCTTCGAGGCGATCGCCTCGACGCGCGAGAGCGCCTCCTTCGAGCGGTCCTCGTACATCCCCGCCTCGAAGTCGATGTGAAAGAGGTAGTCGCCGAGGCGTTCGCCGCTCGGCCGTGACTCGATCCGCGAGAGGTTGATGTCGCGTTCGGCGAACACCTCCAGCAGTTCGAGCAGCAGTCCGGGGTAGTTCACGTTCGGGTAGACGACGACCGTGGACTTCCCGCCGGCCTCGTCGCGTTCGCCGACCGGCGCGAGCACGAGAAACCGCGTCGTGTTCGAGCTCCGGTCCTGGATGTCCTCGGCGAGCACCGCCAGTTCCGTGCCGTTGCTCGCGTTCTCCGGGTGGCCGATCGCCGCTATCGAGGGGTCCTCCCGGGCAAGTTCGACCCCGCGTGCGGTGCTCGCGACCGCCTGCTGTGTGATCCCCGAGTACTCGGTGTCGAGAAAGCCACGACACTGCGCGAGCGCCTGGGCGTGGCTCGCGACCGTCTCGAACTCCTTGCCCTGGGCGAGCAGCGCGTGACGGATCGGCGTGACGATCTCTTCCACGACCGCGACGTCGTACTCGGAGAGGGCGTCTAGGCTCTCGGTGACGCTGCCCTCGATGCTGTTCTCGATCGGGACGACCCCGCGGTCGTACTGCCCGGTCGAGACTGCCTCGACGATCGCCGTCACCGACTCGCGGAAGGCGACCTCGTCGGTGACCGAGCGGGCTGCTCTGTGGGAGTACGTGCCCGCCGGCCCCAGCGTGACGGTTCGCATGGCTTTCGGTTCAAAAGGGAGCAGGAAAAACGCTCGGGTAGCCTGACTCGGCTCGCGTACCAAAAACCCGCTCGGAATCGCGCTACTTGATCTCGATCTCCTGGCCGCGGACCGTCGTCCGCTCGATGATCGGCAACCGGACCTCGAGCACGCCGTTTCGGTACGCCGCGTCGATCTCGTCCGGCTCGATCTCCTTCGGCAGGCGGAAGGTGCGGTGGTAGGTCTGTCGGCGGTTCCGCGTCTCGTCTTCGTGCTCCGCGGCGACGTAGAGCCGGCCCTCGTCCCAGCTGACGGACATCTCGTCTCGGTCGAAGCCGGGCATCTCGATCGTGAGCACGAACTCTCCGTCCTCCTCGTAGAGCTCTACCTCGTCCTCACCGAACCAGTTGCCGAACACTCTGCTCGGGAAGTCGAGTCCTTGTGACCACTGGCTGGTTGGTGTGGTGGGTAGCATCTGCATCACCCAGTCAGTAGTAGTGTTGCGATTCTACAAAAATCTTTCGCAGAGGTCCGAAAACAGGATTCAAGTGTCGTCGTCGGGCTAGTCCGGGTAGAATGCTCGACGGCTGGCTCCCCTGGCTGTTCGCGGCGTTCGTCGCGGTCCATCTCCTCGGGTTCGCATACCTGACCGTCCGCAGGCACCGAGCGGACGGTGTCGAGGCCGAGGCTGGGGATCGGCTCACCTGTGACCACTGCCACGCGGAGAACGACTCCGACTACCGCTACTGTGGCGAGTGCGCCGAGGAACTCCCCGGCGGTGTGACCACCGGGACGACGGGGGAATCGGCGTCCGGACGCGGACTGTTCTAGCGCTCGCCTCTATCGATTGAGCGTGTGGATCGCGTGTCCGAGCGCGTTCTCCGCGGCCTCCATCACCGCCTCCGCGAGCGTCGGGTGGGTGTGGATCGTCGAGGCCACGTCCTCGAGGGTGGCTCCCATCTCGATCGCGAGCGTGAGTTCGGCGATCAGCTCCGACGCTTCCGGCCCGACGATCTGTCCGCCGAGGGCGAAGCCGCTCTCCTCGTCGGCGACCACGCGGACGAAGCCGTCGGTCTCGCCCGTCGTGAGCGCGCGCCCGCTCGCCATGAACGGGAACTTCCCGACGACCGGCGTGAACCCCTCTTCCTCGGCCTCCTCCCGAGTCATCCCTACCGTCGCGATCTCGGGTTCGGTGAACACTGCCATCGGAATCGCCTGGTAGTCGAGTGCCGACGGCTCGCCGGCGATCACCTCCGCAGCGACCATTCCCTCCTTCGATCCCTTGTGTGCGAGCATCGGCTCGCCCGCGACGTCGCCGACGGCGTAGACGTGGTCGAGGTTCGTCCGCGCCCGGTCGTCGATCGGGACGAACCCCCGATCGTCCGTCTCTATCCCCGCGGCCTCGAGGTTCACCGTGTCGGTGACGGGCGCGCGGCCCACCGCGACGAGCACGCGCTCGGCCGTGAACTCCTCGTACTCCGGCTCCTCGATCTCCGCCTCTGCCCCGCCGTCGGCAGCCACGTCCTCCGCGGGGGTGGCGACGACCGTCACCGTCCCGTCGTCCTCCTCCATCCACTCCGAGGCGGCGAGCCCGAAGTGGAAGTCGATCCCGAGCGACTCCGCGCGTTTCTTCACCGGGCGGGCGAGGTCGGACTCGTAGCCCGGCAGGATCGAATCGAGCATCTCGATGACGGTCACGTCACACCCGGCCTTCGCGAACACACCGGCGAGTTCCATCCCGATGTAGCCCGCGCCGACGATCACCATCGAGTCGGGCACCGAATCGAGCGCGAGCGCCTGTCTGGAGTTCAGGATCGGTTCGTCGTCGAAGCTGAAGTTAGGGATCTCGATCGGTCGGGATCCGGTCGCGATTATCGCGTGTTCGAACTCGACCGATTCGGAACCCTGTCCCTCGCCGCCGTGGGCGATCCGGACCCGGTTCTTCCCATCGAACTCGGCGGTCCCTTCGATCAGGTTCACGCCGTTGGCCTTACAGAGCTTCTCAACGCCGCCGGTGAGCTGGTCTACCACGCCGTCCTTCCAGTCGACCATCCCGGCCATGTCGATCGCGGGGTCGGCGTGGACGCCCATCTCCTCGGCGTTGCCCGCGTCGTGAGCGACGTTCGTCGCCGTGATCAGCGCCTTCGAGGGAATGCAGCCGTGGTTGAGACACGTCCCTCCATACGCCTCGCGCTCGACGAGCGTCACGTCCAGGTCGAGCTGTCCGGCACGGATCGCGGCCACGTAGCCACCGGGACCCGCTCCGATCACCAGTACGTCCGTCCCCGTCGAGATGTCTCCGACGACCATAGCTCACCTCTCTCCCGCCGGCTGTATAAAATCGCAGGAGTCCCCTCGACGACGTACCCGGGAGGGAACGGAAACCGAGTGCGGCCATCCGTGGTCTTCCCGTCTCACTTCACGAGGTAGCCGCCGTCGACGACCAGTTCGTGGCCGTGGATGAACCGACTACCGTCGCCCGCGAGCAACAGGGCCGCAGGTGCGACGTCCTCCGGCCGGCCGACGAACGGCGTGAGGATCCCCGAGAGTAGCCGTTCGCGCTCGGCCTCGCTCTCGATCGGCGTCATGCCGGACTCGATCGGCCCGGGACAGATCGCGTTCACCGCGATTCCCTGGGGGCCGTAATCGAGCGCCATCTGTCGGGTGAGCGCGCTCACTGCGCCCTTCGAGGCGACGTACGCCGCCTTCTCCGTCGCCTCGCCCCCGCGGAGCCCGCGCTGGGAGGAGACGTTAATCACCCGGCCGTACTCGCTCTCGAGCAGGTGGGGGATCGCCGCGCGACAGCAGCGGACGACACCCGTCACGTTCACGTCCTGGATCCGCTCGAACTCCTCGTCGGTGATCTCGTGGACCGCCCCAGCAGTAGTGATCCCCGCGGCGTTCACCAGTACGTCGAGTCCGCCGTAGGCGTCGACCGTCTCCGCGACGAGCGCGCACACCGCCTCGTCGTCGGTCACGTCGGTCCGCACGAAGCGCGCCTCGCCGCCTGCACGCTCTATGACCTCTGTGGTCGTCGCCTCGTCGTCCGGCACTCGCGACCCTTCCCGGACGTCGGCGACGACGACGGTCGCGCCCTCCTCGGCGAACGCGAGCGCGATGCCGCGGCCGATCCCGCTCGCCCCGCCCGTCACGATCGCCGTACGTCCCGCGAGACCACCGCTCATAGCGCCGGTCCCTCCACGTCCGCTCCCTCGGCCTCTGGCCAGCCGTGTTCCGGCTCCCAGCCGAGTTCCTTCCGGGCCTTCTCGGTCGAGAACGCCGACGCCTCGCCCTCCAGCTCACACTCCTCGGGGAGGTCGCCCCACGCCGCCTCGATCGCTCTCTCCGTCGGGACCCCGAGGTAGTTCTCGGCGGCGGCCGCGAGGTAGCGTTCGTGCCCCTCGGCGTCGCCCTCCAGCGCCAGCTGGAGCAATCGGGCGACGTCCCGGACGTCGACGTACGACCAGAGGCTTCCCGACGGCGTCGGATCCTCGAACGAGAACGCCGCCCTCACCGAAGGCGTCCCGTACGCGCCGGGCACCTGGATCCAGGAGGGCTGGATCGAGGTCACAGGAATCCCGTGCCGGCGGATCGCCCAGTCGGCGACCGTCTCCCCGACGACCTTCGAGAGGCCGTAGCCGTCTTCCGGGCGCTGTGGGTGACCTTCGTCGATCGGGAGCCGCTCCAGCGGACGCGCCTCCTCTCCGAACGTGACGCCGTAGGTCGCCTCGCTCGAACTCCAGACCACAGGAACGCCCTCCCGACCCGCCGCGTCGATCACGGTGTACGCGCTCGCGACGTTGTGCAGGAACGTCACCCCGCCCGCGCGTCGACCCGCACCCGGGATCGCCGCCAGGTGAATTATCGCCTCTGGACCGACGGTCTCGACGATCTCGCGGATCGGACCCTGTTCGGTGAGATCCGCCGCGAGGAACGCCACGTCGTCGTACGGGGTCGAACCCGAGGGCCGGTGTCTGTCGACCCCGACGACCTCGTACGCGCCCGCCAGTTCGTCGATCGTCCACCGGCCGAGCGTGCCGAGCGCGCCGGTGAGCAGGACGGTCTCCATACGTGAGGGGGGCGCGCGGGTGGCTTCACTCCGGCGATCGGGTGGCAGTCGGAGCCGGCTTCGCGGGACCGTCAGGAGGTCCGTCGGATCGACGGCGTCAAGATCCTCGATCGTATCGGCGACCGCTGCGAGCGGGACTATGAGCCGAAAATCCCTTCGGGACGTCGATCCCCGAAGGGAACCGGAAGTCCCGATCTACTCCAGCAACAGCAGCGTCGGATCCTCCAGGTACTCGATCACGCGGTTCGTAAAGGCCGCCGCGTCGCCCCCGTCGACCACGCGGTGGTCGATCGAGAGCGACAGCGGCAGGGTATGTGCGGGGTCGACCGAACCGTCCGTCACCACGGGCCGCTCCGCGAGTTCGCCCAAACCGAGGATCGCGACCTCGGGGTGGTTGATGATCGGGGTTGCGTACTCGCCGCCGATCGCCCCGAAGTTCGTGATCGTGAACGTGCCGTCCTGCATCTCCTCCCGGGCGATCGAGCGCTCTCTGGCCTTCTGTGCGAGTTCGTTGACCTCCGAGGCGAGCTGGAGGATCCCCTTCTCGTCGACGTCCTTCACGACGGGGACCATCAGCCCTGCCTCGGTGGCGACCGCGATCCCGACGTTGTAGTAGTGCTTGTAGACGACCTCCTCGCTCTCCTCGTCGAGTGAGGCGTTCAGCATCGGGAACTCGCGGAGCGCCGCGACGAGCGCCTTCATGATGAACGGCATGTACGTCAGCCGGACGCCGCGCTCGTCCGCGCGGGCCTTCAGTGCCGCCCGGGTCTCGACCAGCGAGTCTACCTCGGCGGTGTCGTGGTGGGTGACGTGCGGCGCGGTGAACTTCGAGTTCTCCATCGCCTCGCCGATCGTCCGCCGAATCCCCCGGTAGGGAACCCGCTCCTCTCGCTCACCGGACTCGCCCGCTGTTGCGGGCTCGGACAGCACCTCGGCGTCGGCCTCCTGGGCCGCGCGCTGGGCCTCGGCGTACTCGAGGACCGCTTCGCTCGTCACGAACGCCTCGCCGTCGCGCTCCTCGGTAGCCGGCACCGCGTTCAGCTCGACGCCCTCCTCGCGGGCGAGCCGCCTGGTCGCGGGCGCCGCGAGGGTCCGGTCGCGGTCGGCGGCCTCGCTGGTGGCGGTCTGTGTTCCGACCTCCGCTACCGTTTCGGCCGTCGTGCCGCCGTCGTCGGTGCTCGTCGCCGCCTCCACCTCGGTGACCGACTCTGCCTCCTCTTCCTCGCCCTCGGCGGCCGCCCGCACGTCGGTCTCGGTCACGCGACCGCTCGGACCGCTCCCCGCTACCTGCGCGATGTCGACGTCGAGTTCCCGTGCGAGACGTCGCGCGCTCGGAGCGGCGAACACCCGACTGCTCGGCGACGGGGTCTCCTCGGCCGACGTCCTCCCCGTTTCCACCTCCTGGTCGCCCGGCCCGTCACCGACGTCCGCCGGCTCCTCCGCGACCCGCTCCTGGGATTCGGTCGTCTCCTCGTTCGTCGACGTCTCCGTTTCCTCCTCGCTCGCCTCGCCCTCGACGTCGAACGTGATGATCACCGTCCCCACCGGGACCATCTCACCGGCGTCGGCACGGATCTCGCGCACCGTGCCGTTCACCGGGGACGGGACCTCGACGACCGCCTTGTCCGTCTCCGCCTCGGCGACGACCTGGTCCTCGCTCACCTCGTCGCCGACGTCGACGTGCCACTCGACGATCTCCGCCTCGGCGATCCCCTCGCCGACGTCGGGGAGTTTGAACTCGCGGACCATCTCAGAACTCCGCGACCTCGCGGATGCCCTCGACGACGCGGGTCGCCTCGGGGAGGTAGTAGTCCTCCAGGGCGTAGAGCGGGAACGGCGTGTCGAAGCCGGTGATCCGTTTTACCGGCGCCTCCTGGTAGAGAAGTGCCTCCTCCTGGATCGTCGCGGTGATCTCCCCCGCCAGCCCGCCGGTCTTCGGTGCCTCGTGGACGACCGCCGCCCGCCCGGTCTTCTCGAACGACTCGAGGATCGTCCCCTCGTCGAGCGGCGAGACGGTCCGGAGGTCGACCACTTCGACGCTCACCTCGCCCTCTAGCCGTTCTGCGGCCTCGAGCGTCGGGCGGGTCATCGCGCCGTAGGTGAACACCGAGACGTCCTCGCCCTCTCGGCGTACTGCGGCCTCGCCGATCGGCACCTCGTACGGCTCGTCCGGTACCTCTCCTCTAAATGCTCGATAGATCAGCTTCGGTTCGAGGAAGATCACCGGGTCGGGGTCGCGAATCGCACTGATCAGCAGCCCCTTCGTATCGTAGGGGGTGCTCGGGATGACGACCTTCAGTCCCGGGTAGTGCGAGAAGAACGCCTCCGTCGACTCCGAGTGGTGTTCCGGCGCCCGGATCCCGCCGCCGTAGGGTGCGCGGACGACCAGCGGACAGGTGAAGCGTCCCCTGGACCTCGTTCGCAACCGGGCGGCGTGGCTCACGATCTGGTCGAACGCGGGGTAGATGAACCCCATGAACTGCATCTCCGCGACCGGGCGCATCCCGTAGGCGGCCATCCCGATCGCCGTTCCGACGATCCCGCTCTCCGCGAGCGGCGTGTCGATCACGCGATCCCCGCCGAACTCGTCGTAGAGCCCCTCGGTCGCGCGGAAGACGCCGCCGTTCTTGCCGACGTCCTCGCCCATGACGAGCACCCGCTCGTCCTCGCGCATCTCGTCGCGCAGGCCGTCCCTGACCGCCTGCACGAGCGTGAGGTTCTGCGTCTCTCCCCGTGTCTCCATCTGACTCATCTAGTGACCCTCCAGGAACGCCTCGTCGCCGTACGTCTCCCTGAGCGCCTCGAACTCCGCGGCCTGTTCGCGGAGCCGTTCTGGCATCCCCTCGTAGACGTGTTTGAAGATCTCCTCCGGTTCGGGCCGGGAGACCGACTCGGCCTCGTCGATCGCCTCCGCGACCTCCTCCTTCACGCTCTCCTCGATCGACTCGACGCCCTCCGTGTCGAGGTAGCCGTTCTCGAGGAGGAACGTCTCCATCCGCGGGATCGGGTCCTTCGCCTTCCACTTCTCGACCTCGTCTTCCTCGCGGTAGACCGAGGGGTCGTCGGCGGTGGTGTGCGCACCGAAGCGGTACTGCACCGCCTCGATCAGCGTCGGTCGGAGTTCCCCCTCCTCAGGCTCTTTCGCCTTCTCGACCGCTCTCTTCGTCACCTCGTAGACGGCGAGCGGGTCCATCCCGTCGACCTGGACGCCCTCGAAGCCGTAGGCCTCCGCCTTCTGGGCGAGCGTCTCGCTCGCGGTCTGTCGTCCCCTGGGCACCGAGATCGCCCACTGGTTGTTGTTACAGAAGAAGACGTTCGGGGTGTCGAAGACGCCGGCGAAGTTGCACCCCTCGTGGAAGTCGCCCTCGCTCGTCGCGCCGTCGCCGAAGTAACAGATGAACGCCTCCTCCTCGCCCTGGAGCTTCGACGCCCACGCCGCGCCCGTCGCGTGACAGACCTGCGTCGCGATCGGGACGCTCACGGTGAAGATGTTCGCCTCCTCGGGGATCGCGTTGCCCGCCTCGTGGCCCATCCAGTAGAGCAGCGTCCGCTTCAGCGAGAGTCCCCGGACCAGCGCCGCGCCGTGCTCGCGATAGCTCGGAAAGAGCCAGTCCTCGTCGTCGAGCGCGAACGCGCTCGCGATCTGTGCGCCCTCCTGGCCCGACAGCGGGGGGTACGTCCCCATCCGACCCTGACGCTGGAGGCTCACCGCCCGCTGGTCGAAGTGCCGTGCGAGCTTCATGTAGCGGTACATCTCGACGAACTCTTCATCCGAGAGGTCCGGCAGGTCGCTCCCCTCTCGAACCCGACCGTCCTCCGAGAGCACCTGTACCTGCTCGCCCGGATCACGTTGTAAAACACTCATGATCGAATCCTCCGCGGCATACGCGAACCATCACCCGCGTGCGTTATAGTGATTTCGTAACCATTGTTCACACGGTTCATTTCCTCGCCGGATAGCGCACCGTCTAAACGTGTCACGCTGAAAAAATCGAATGTATGTCCGAAACCCCGGCGTTAAAGCTACGAACTTCTCTCGATGGCAGATATTGCCGACGATATTCGATCAGCCGCCGGCCGCCCGGGCGGCCCGCCGGGCCTCCTCGACCGAGCGCCCCTCGCGTATCAGCGCGTCGACGAACAGCTCGCCCGCCTTATACGACGAGCGGACCATCGGGCCCGAGGCACAGTAGAGAAAGCCGAGTTCCTCCTCGGCGACCTGTCGCCAGGTGTCGAAGACGTGCGGGTGGACGTAGCGGTCGACCTCCAGATGGGTGCGCGAGGGCTGGAGGTACTGCCCGAGCGTGACGACGTCGACGTCCGCCTCCCGCAGATCGCAGAGCGTCTGGTAGACCTCGTGGTCGTGCTCGCCGACGCCGAGCATGATCGAGGTTTTGCTGTAAATCTCGGACTCGCGGGTGACCTGTTCCAGTACGGAGAGACTCTGGGCGTAGCCCGCCCGACGGTCCCTGACGGGGAACTGCCGGCGCTCGACCGTCTCGATATTGTGCGCGATCACGTCCGGTCGGACGTCGATTATCTCCCGCACCAGCTCCTCTTCGCCCTGGAAATCGGGGATCAGCACCTCGACGAGTACGTCCGAATCCCGCCGTTTGATCTCGCGGATCGTCTCGGCGAAGTGGCCCGCGCCCTGGTCCGGGAGGTCGTCGCGGTCGACGCTCGTGAGCACGACGTACTCCAGCCCTATCTCGGCGATCGCCTCGGCGACGTTCGCCGGCTCGTCGTGGTCGAGCGGCTCCATCCCTCCCGTCGCGACGTCACAGAAGTTACAGCCACGCGAACAGCGATCGCCCATCAGCATGAACGTCGCCGTTCCGGGGCCGTCCCTCCCGGACCAGCACTCGCCCATGTTCGGACACGACGCCTCCTCACAGACCGTGTGGAGGTTCCGCTCCCTGAGGACCGACTTGATCTCGGTGAAGCGGCTGCCGGAGGGTGGCCGGCTCTTCAGCCAGTCGGGCTTCCGCGAGAGGCTCATTGTTCCCTACTGCGGAGCGGTAGGGCAAAAACGTGTGGAATCCCCGGATCACGCCCCCGCGCCCGGCGCGACCCCACGTTTATCACCGATCGAGACCCAGACGTGTCGTGCTCAGCGTCATCCGTCCGGTCGAACCACCGACCGGACGACGAGCGAGATGATCCCCTCGGACCGGGCGAAAGAAACGCCTTTGTCCTCGCGGCCCGCCCCCTCTCGCGTGCAGGTCGCCGAGGTCCTCCCGCGTTTCGCCGAGGCGTTTCCGTTCGACTCGTTCAACGAGATGCAACGCGAGGCGCTTCCCGCGCTGCTCGACGGCGAGACGAACGTCGTCGCGAGCGCGCCGACCGCGAGCGGGAAGACCGCGCTCGCCGAACTCGCCATCTGTCGGACGCTGAGCGAGGGCGGTACTGCCCTCTTCATCGCGCCGATGCGCGCGCTCACCAACGAGAAGGAAGCCGAGTGGGACCGCTTCGAGGAACTGGGCTACTCGGTCTACGTCGTCACCGGCGAGCGCGAGCTGAACCCCAGGCGTGCGGAACGGGCGGACATCCTCGTGATGACCCCCGAGAAGGCGGACTCGGCGACGCGAAAACACGACTCGCCACAGTACCGCTTCATCACCGATGTCGACTGCTGTGTGATCGACGAGGTCCACCTGCTCGACTCCGATCGACGGGGCGCTGTGCTCGAGGTGACGATATCGCGGCTCAGACGGCTCTGCGAGCCGCGGGTCGTCGCACTCTCTGCGACGATGCCGAACGTCGAGGACGTCGCGGCGTGGCTCGATGCCGATCCCGAAGGGACGTTCGACTTCGGCGAGGAGTACCGTCCCGTGAAACTCCACGCGGGCGTCGAGACGTACTCCCACGGCGAGAACGCCTTCGCCGACAAGTACCGCCGGCTGTATCGCGCGCTCGACCTCGCCGAACCACACGTCAGAGAGGAGGGCCAGGCGCTGGTCTTCGTCTCCTCACGACAGGACACCGTCCGGGCGGCCGAGAAGGCGCGCGACGAACTCGCGAAACGGGACGTACCGATGGGTGCACGCGGCGACTACGACTTCCACACCGAGTCCCAGCAGCTCCAGAACGACACGCTGCGGAAGTCGGTGCTCGACGGCGTCGCATTCCACCACGCGGGGCTGTCGAAGAACGACAAGGACCTCGTCGAGGCGTGGTTCAAAGAGGGGCTGATCGGGCTACTCTTCTCGACGTCGACGCTCGCGTGGGGGGTGAACCTCCCGGCGCGGTGTGTCGTCATCCGCGACACGAAGTACCACGACCCGCTCGAGGGCGAGGTCGACATGAGCCCGCTCGACGTGCTCCAGATGCTCGGACGGGCGGGCCGGCCCGGCTACGATTCCGTCGGATACGGCTGGGTGGTCTGTGACCGTGCGGACGCCGACACGTACCGGCGGCTCCTCCGCGAGGGCAAGGAGATCGAGTCCCGGCTCGAGGAGGACTTGGACGCCCACCTGAACGCCGAGATCGCGCTCGGGACGATCGGTGGATTGGAGGACGTGATGGCGTGGCTGGAGACGACCTTTTACTACGTGCGTGCGGAACGCGCCCCGGAACGGTACGGCTTCACGGAGGTCAGGCAACGAGTACGGGAGGTGCTCGACGGGCTCGTCGCGGACGGCTTCGTCGAGCTGGGGGAGGACCTCTCGATCGAGGCGACGCCGCTCGGTGTGCTCGCCTCGAAGTTCTATCTGCGACTCAGCACCGCGAAACGGTTTCACGACCTCGCGACGGGCGAGGGGATCGATCTCTCGGGAGTGCTCGAGACGGTCGCCCGATCGGCCGAGTTCGACAGCGTGAGCGCGCGCCAGGCCGAACGCGACGCGGTTCGGTCGGTGCTCGTGGGACGGGGGGCGGGCGACCTGGAGGGTGGCGAGCGGAAGGTGCTCGCGATCCTCCGGGCCTCGATGTCAGGGACGGTCCCGAGCGAACTCCAGAGCGACGCCTGGGTGATCAAACAGAACGCACTCCGCCTGCTCGCCGCCCTCGGCGCGTTCTGCGAGCGGTTCGCCGATCCGCACGCCGCGAACCTCGTGACGAGGGTCGAAGCGCGCGTCGAGACGGGGGTGAGCGAGGGGGCCGTCGGGCTCACCGCGATCGACGGAGTCGGTCCCGGCAGGGCGCGACGGCTCGCGAAGGCGGGCTTCGCTACCCCGGGGGACGTCCGAGAGGCTGGCGTCGAAGCGCTGGTCGGTGCGGGCCTCGGCGAGGGCGTCGCCGAACGGATCCACGAGCAGGCGACCGCCCTGCCCGCCACCTCGATCGACTGGGGGGCGTTCCCCGAGACGGTCGTTCGTGGCGAGAACGACCTCTGTGAGGTGCGGATCGAGAACCGGGGTGATCCGGCCCCGGCGGGTGTCCGCGTGACGGTGAACGGGGTCGAGATGACCGCCTCGGCCACCTCACTCGGCGAGACGACGGTCCCCGTCCCGGTCTTCGGCGCGGACGAAGAGCACCTCGAGTACCGGGTCGAGGTGGTCTACCCGACCTTGCCGGTGAACCCGGTCGAGTCGACTCGCGAGGTTCGGGTAGCGTAGCGTTTAGGGCGAGTCCACCCGTCGGCCCACCATGGATCACGTCCGTACGCTCTCGTGTGTCGTCTGTGGGGCGACATACGATCCAGGTGAGGTGGCCTACACATGCCCGGAGCACCCTGGCGTCGAGGGGGTTCTGGAGGTAGAGTACGACTACGAGCGAGTGAGAGACCGGTTCGACGCGCCGCTCGACGGCGCTATCCCGAGTATGTGGAAGTACCGCGCGTTCCTGCCGGTGCCCGACGACGCGGACCCGGTGACGCTCGAGGAGGGCGGCACGCCGCTGCTCTCGGCGCCCCGCCTCGGCGAGGAGCTGGGGGTGGAGCTCTCGGTGAAAGACGACGGGCGGAACCCGACGGGCGTGCTCAAGGACCGGGCGACGACCGTCGCACTCACGCGGGCGCGCGCAGAGGGGTTCGAGACGGTCACCTGCGCGTCCACCGGTAACGCGGCGGCCTCGCTCGCGGGCTACGCCGCCAGGGCGGGTCTCGACTGCCGGATCTTCGTCCCCGAGAGCGCTCCGGAGGGTAAACTCGCCCAGCCGCTCGTCTACGGGGCGGACGTCCTCGCGGTGCGAGGAAGCTACGACGAAGCGTACGACCTCAGCATGGAGGTGACGGAACGGTTCGGCTGGTACAACCGCAACGCGGCGATCAACCCGTACCAGGTCGAGGGCAAGCGAACCGTCGGCCACGAACTCGCCGAACAGTGTGCGGAGGTACCGGACTGGGTGGTCTTCTCGATGGGTGACGGCTGTACGCTCTCCGGGGGTTGGAAGGGGTTTCGCGAGTTCGCGGACCTCGGCTACGTCGACGATGTCCCACGGTTTCTCGGCGTGCAGTCCGAACGCGCCCCGGCGATCCACGAGGCGTTCCACGGGACGGGCGGAGAGCACGAGGCGGGGACGGTCGCCGACAGCATCTCGGTCGGGAGGCCACGGAACACGGAGAAGGCGTGTTGTGCGCTCCGCGAGAGCGGCGGCACGTCGATGCTCGTAAGCGACGAGGAGATCCTCGCGGCCGAGGCGTTGCTGGGGAGGACGGAGGGGATCTACGCCGAGCCGGCGGGGGCGGCGCCGGTCGCGGGCTTGCAGCGAGCGCGTGAGGAGGGGATCGTCGATCCGGGTGACTCGGTCGTGATCGTCGTCACCGGAGTGGGATTGAAGGACACCGAGAGCGCGCTTCGTGCGGGCGGCGACGTGGTGAGCATCGATCCCTCGATCGGCGACGTGGAGGCGCGCTACGGGGAGGCACAGCGATGACTGCGTTCGGGATCGACGCCGATAGACTGAGAGAGCGGTTCGACCGGCTCAGCGAGGTCGGTGCGACCGAGCGCGGCGGGGTCGACCGCCCGGCGCTCTCCGACGAGAACCGCGCGGCACGCGATCTGCTGGTCAAGTGGTTCGCCGAGGTCGGCCTCGAGGTCCGGGTCGACGGGATCGGAAACCTCTTCGCTCGCCGGGAGGGGCGGGATCCGGAGGCCGATCCGGTGCTGGTCGGATCGCACGTCGACAGCCAGCGACAGGGCGGGAGATTCGACGGCGTGATCGGCGTTCTCGGGGGACTCGAACTCGTCGAGAGCCTCTCGGATCGCGGCATCGAGACCGAACGTCCGATCGAGGTCGTCTCGTGGACGAACGAAGAAGGAGTGAGGTTCCAGCCCGACATGCTCGGGAGCGGCGTCTTCGCCGGCGTCTTCGACCTCGAAGAGGCGCTCGCGTGCGAGGATCGAGAGGGGACGACGGTCGGCGAGGAACTGGAGCGGATCGGCTACCGGGGCGAGGCGGTCGATGTCGACCCGCACAGCTACCTCGAACTCCACGTCGAACAGGGGCCGATCCTGGAGGATTCGGGGACCTCCGTAGGGGTCGTCGAGGGGATCGCCGGCTTCTCCTGGCTGGAGGGATGGGTCGAGGGACGGGCGGACCACGCCGGGCCGACGCCGATGGACGCCCGGACCGACGCGCTCGTCCCCGTCGCGGACCTGATTCGCGGGGTCCGTGACCTCGCCGGACGGAGCGACGACCTGGTGGGGACGGTCGGGTCGGTAGAGGTTGCGCCGAACTCGATCAACGTGATCCCCGAGCGAGTCGAGTTCACCGTCGACCTCCGCTCGCCGAGCGACGAGGTCGTTGAGTACGCCGTCGCACGAACCGAGGACATCGTCGAGCGAGCGGCACGCGAGGAAGGTGCGGAACACGCGCTCGAACGGATCATGCACGTTCCGTCCGTCGACTTCGAGTCCGAGATAGTAGAGGCCGTCGAACGGGCGGCGGAGGCGACCGGTGTCTCGCACACCCGGCTCCGAAGCGGCGCTGGCCACGACGCGAGCTACCTCGCGGGCGTCTGCCCGACCGGGATGGTTTTCGTGCCGAGCGTCGGCGGGGTGAGTCACACCGAACGCGAGTACACCGAGTGGGCCGACGTCGTCGCCGGAACGGACGTCCTCTGTCATGCGGCCTGCGAACGGGCAGGCGTCGAGTTTTAAGTAGGGGAACGGTCCCAGCGAGGGCATGGCGAGCGCAACTCGGGATAGAGGAGAGGGGACGACGCTGTGCGTACTCGCGGGGGAGTGTCTCGTCCACACGGACGGCGAGACCCACCGCGGCGACGTCGTCGTCCTGCTCAAACCCGACAACACGGTTCTGGTTCACGATGCAGACGGCTACCGCCCGGTCGCCTGGCTCACCCGGGCGGATTCGGTCTCGACGCGACGAAACGGCGGCTTCTCCGTCACGGCCATCGCGGGCGACCGCTCGTTGCACGTCGAGTCACAGGCCGAGTACGGCTTCGGAGAGTTCCCAGCCTCACAGGCGGGCATCCCGGTCGGCGACTGCCCCGACTGCGATCGTTCACTGGTCCGGTCCGGGGGTCTGATCGGCTGTCTCGGCTGCTCTCGCCGGTACGGCCTGCCGGACGGCGCGCGGCTCGTGGACGACCACTGCGGGTGCGGACTCCCGCGCATGGCGGTCGATCGCGGGGCTACCTTCGAACTCTGCGTGGACCGACACTGCGAGTCGCTCGACGACGCCGTGACCGACCGGTTCGACCGAGAGTGGTCCTGTGCGGCCTGCGGTGAGGACCTCCGTATCCTCCGTCGCGGGGGGCTGCTCGCCGGCTGTGACGCCTACCCGGACTGTGAGACTGCGTACGTGATCCCGACGGGAACGATCTCGAAGACCTGTGCGTGTGGTCTGCCGCGCTTCGAGATGCGGTCGGGCGAGCGCTGTCTCGACCCGACCTGCGAGGAGAGCGCCTGAGAACCGTTTCGGCTTTCACGTCGGCCCGACTCTCGGTCCGTATGAGCCAGCCCGTGGGGACCGTCGAAGGTGACGAGATACACGTCGGTGGGGACGCCCGACAGCGGTTTTTCGACTCGCGAGGCTACGGGGAGCCACGCGGCGGCAACGAGGTCGCGCTCGCCCCGGTCGAGGCGGCACACCTGCTCTCCCGGGGCGACCTCTCCTCGGTCGACGCGATGAGCTTTCGCGAGTTCCTCGGCCAGGACGAGGACCTCGTCGTCAGGTTCCGGGTGTACGCGGACCTTCGATCTCGAGGCTTCTACCTCTCGCCCACCCGGTGGGTGGACGCCGACTCGGACGTCGACTTCGTCGTCTACGAGCGCGGCCAGAAGCCGTTCGACGGCGAGCGACGGTACAGCGTCCGGGTAATCGGCGAACGCACGTCGTTGCCCGTCTCGGACCTCTCGGAGGGTGTCCTCGCGGTGGTGGACGAGGAGAGCGAGGTGACGTACTTCGAGGTAGGTTCGCCGGAGCTCGGTGAGACGAGAGATCCGGTCTCGACGGCCGGTTCGGTCGCGGGTGAGGTGCTCTCCGATCGGGTCGTCCTCTGGAACGCCCCGCTCTCCCTCTACGAGCGCTCGTTCTACGGTCAGCCGATCGGGGGACGCGACGCCGATCCCTCCACGCTCGCGCTCTCGCTGGTCGAGGCGACGTATCTCGCCGAGTGCGGGGTGATCGCACTCGATCCCGCGCTACTCGAGAAACGAGGGCGAGAGACCGACGGCGAGCGGTTCGACCGACGTCTCGGCGTCTACACGACGCTCAGGGAGCGCGGACTGGTCCCGAAGACGGGCTTCAAGTTCGGCGCGGACTTCCGCGTCTACGGTGGCGTCGAGAGCGTCGAAGAACTGGGCCACTCCGAGCACCTCGTCAGGGTCGTCCCACCGAACTACGCCCTCTCGCCCAGAGAGCTCTCGCTCGATGTACGGCTCGCGGGCGGGGTCAGAAAACGAATGGTTTTTGCGCCGTACGGCGCCAGTTCGGACACGAACGAGTGGCGTGCGGTGCGCCGACTCACGCCCTGACCATGACCGACGACCACGAGAACCCCACGGCGGAGGCGGACGAGCGAGCGGCGAGCGACGGCGAAGACGCCGACGAGCTGGTCCTCGACCCGTGGGGATCGGCGTCGGTCTCCGATTACAGAAAACTGTTCGAGGAGTTCGGCATCGAGCCGTTCGAGGCGATCCTCCCGGACGTACCAGACCCGCACTACCTGATGCGACGGGGTGCGATCTTCGGCCACCGGGAGTACGGCCGGGTCGCGGAGGCGATGGCCGCGGGCGAAGAGGTCGCGGCCCTCTCGGGGTTCATGCCGACCGGCGACCCCCACATCGGCCACAAGATGGTCTTCGACGAGCTGATCTGGCACCAGGAGCGCGGCGCCGACACGTACGGGCTGATCGCCGATCTGGAGGCGCACAGCGCCAGGGGCCTGTCGTGGGACGAGATCGACGAGCACGCCCGGAACTACCTGCTCTCGCTGCTCGCGCTCGGCTACGACGCCGAGGAAGGCACGGTGTACCGACAGTCGACGAACCGCGAGGTGCAGGACCTCGCGTTCGAACTCGGGATCGAGGTGAACCTCTCCGAGATGCGCTCGATCTACGGCTTCGGGGGCGAGACGGACATCTCGCACCTCCAGAGCGTCGTCACCCAGATGGCGGACATCCTCTACCCACAGATAGAGGGCCCGAAGCCGACGGTGATCCCCGTCGGCCCGGACCAGGACCCGCACGTCCGGCTCGCGCGCGACCTCGCCGCCCGCACACGGTACTTCGGCGTCACCGAGGCGTTCGCGAGCTTCGAGGCGGATGAGGAGGAGCGAACGCTACTCGCGGCTGCCCACGACGAGCGCGAGGCGTTCGCGGCGGAGTCGGAGCGACCGCGGTGTGTCGAGGCGGCCGACTGGATCGAGGGCCACGACACGCTCTCGGACGTCCACGACCCCGCGGTGATCGCTTCGAGCGTCGAGAAGCTCCGTGCGGCGGGCAAGGAGCCGCTTCGCCCCCGGGTCAGGATCCTCGATCGGAACGCGACCGAGGAGGCGTTCGAGGCGCTTATCGAGGCGATAGAGGGCGAAAAACGCGTCTATGACGAACACGTCGACACGTTCGAACTCTCGGCTTCCGAGGCCGAGGAGCTCGCCCGAGAGGTCGAGATCGAAACCGGCGGCTACGGCTTTCTCCCCCCGTCCTCGATCTACCACCGGTTCATGACGGGGCTCACCGGCGGGAAGATGTCCTCGTCGATCCCCGCGAGCCACATTAGCCTGCTCGACGATCCCGAGGAGGGCTACGCGAAGGTGAAGGCGGCGACGACCGGCGGCCGCGAGACGGCCGAACTCCAGCGCGAACTCGGCGGGAAAGCCGACGAGTGTCCGGTGTACGAGCTCTACGCCTACCTGCTCTGTGGCGACGACGACGAGTTTGCCACCCTGGTCTACGACGAGTGCGTCGGTGGCGAGCGCCTCTGTGGGGACTGCAAGGAACAGGCGGCGACGCTGATGCGCGAGTTCCTCGCCGAACACCAGGAGAAACGCGAGGAATGCGAGGCGCTGCTCGATTCGCTCGATATCGACGTCTGAAGCGCTCTCCTTACTCCGTGAGGTCGGCTCCGACGGCGTCCTCGATCGAGTCGAAGCCGTCGCGGTCGAGCAACTCGAGCAGTCCCTCGTTGATCTCGCGGGCGATCGACGGTCCGCGGTAGACGAGACCGGTGTAGAACTGGACGAGGCTCGCGCCCGCGCGGATCTTCCTGTATGCGTCCTCGGCGGTGAACACTCCACCCACGCCGATCACGGGTACGTCGGTTCGTTCGGCGACGAACCGGACACATTCTGTCGCGCGCGGTTCGAGCGGCTTTCCCGACAGCCCGCCGTCTTCGACACGGTTGACGCTCCGGAGAGCCTCCGGCCGCTCGGTCGTCGTGTTCGTCGCGATCACCCCGTCGAGATCGAGGTCGGAGATCACCGAGAGCGCCGTCTCGATCGCGCTCTCGCCTAGGTCGGGTGAGAGTTTGAGAAGCAACGGCGACGCTCCGGCCCCGGAGAGCGCACCGAGGATCCGTTCGAGCCCCTCGTGGCTCTGGAGCGTCCGGAGACCTGGGGTGTTCGGACTCGAGACGTTTACGACGACGAAGTCGGCGTGTTCGCCCAGGCGTGCGTACGTGTAGAGGTAGTCCTCTTCGGCGCGTTCGAGCGGCGTCGACTTCGATTTTCCTATATTGACCCCGAGCGGGACGTCGGGGAGATCGACTCGGTCGAGACGCGCGCCGATCCGGTCGGCACCGTCGTTGTTGAAGCCCATCCGGTTGATTATCGCCTCGTCCTCGCGGAGACGGAACATCCGCGGGCGGGGGTTTCCCTCCTGGGCCTCCGCGGTGACGCCGCCGACCTCGACATGGCCGAAGCCGAGGCTGGCGAGCGCCGTGACGACCTCCGCGTTCTTGTCGAAGCCCGCGGCGACGCCCAGCGGGTTCGGAAAGCGCTTCCCGAAGCGGGTGACCGCAAGTCGCGGATTCCGAACGGTGTAACGCTCCGCGAGCAGGTCGACCGTCCGCGTTCGCTGTGCGAGGCGGAGCCCTCGGTGTGCGAGGGTGTGTGCGGATTCGGCGGGAAGCGAGAAGAGAAGCGGTCTGATCGCGGTGTACGGCGTCATGCGTAAGGGAAAGCGGGCGTCGCCGGGGCCGGGATCCGGACGCCTCAGAAGTCGTGCTCGACGTTCTCCTGGTCTGCCTTCTGGATAATGATCTTGTCCTCTCTGACCCGCACGAACACCTCGTCGCCGATCTCCATGCCGGCGACCGCGAGCTCGTCCTCGTGTAGGTTGACGTGAACGTTGTGATACTCCCCGTCCTCGTCCTTGGCGCCACTCGGGCTCAGTTTCTTTTTGCGGACCATCTGCGCTCTCTTGTCACCTGATTCACCCCACGGCGTACATAAGCCTTTTCTCACGGCGGGCGCGGCTCTCACGTGACGCCTGCCCGAGAAACCGGCAGCTCTGGACGGTCAAACCGTATGACTGAACGCCGATAGGGGATATATTTATAATGAGGGGTGTGCTGGGTTGACACGGAGAAACCATGGTACGTGAAGACGGTAAGCGAAACTTCGCACTGAGAGAGGGCAGCGGGAACGAATCGAGCGTCTTCTCGGGGAACACTCCGAGACAGGCGGCGCTCAAGGCCGCACGGCGCCTCGATCCCGGTCCGAGCGAGGAGGAGGCGGATCGGACGACGATCCAGCTCCGAGAGAAGGGGACCGACAAGGTCCACATCTACGAGGGGTGGGCCTGGCGGGAGAGCTCCCCGGACGATAGCCCCGACTGGATGCCCTCGGAGATAACCGAGGCGAACGTCTCGAAGCAGGGGATCGAACACATCGAGGAGTGACCGCACACCCGCCGCGTCGCTCGCCCGGAGGCCGCCCGTTCGAGCGAACGGACTAAGCGCACTCGCGACCGTACCACAGAACGCGTGGGCTCACTCGATCAGACCACCGCACGACGCGGCGGATGACCGATCGACCTCCACCCGCGCCACATTCACGTTTCGCGCGTACGCAGGCCGCTCGCAGTGAGACGATCCGACGGTCGGCCCCGAGTCCTGAGCGCCCGTACCATGGTATCGGACTACCGAAGAGCCTCCAGTTCGACGGGGTTAAATACTAACCACTCCTCGCATTGAATGCGAACGACGCGTCGCCGATGCGACCCATCGGTGGTGCGGATCCAAAGCGTTCATATACGAGCGCTCTCTCGGATCGAACACACTCGTGGGACGCCGGAAACCGACTGCCGGCGTCCCGATCCGACGCCCTTATGTACGTAGGGGCGCTCGGGTAGGATGCACGCGACGTGGCCGACCGCGGCCACCGATCGCATCCTGGACCATCGCCCGGCAGGACCCGGGCAGGTGCGTTTCGACGGGGTTATATACCCCTGGAAGCGTACGATATGGTCCGAAGGAGATGAGGATTCCACCCCTGCGGTCCGCCGTACAGATGGGATCTGATGTTAGCCCTGGTAGTTCGGTGACACCCGATCAGTGACGATTGGGGTCAGCGAACGGACACACGCGATGTAGAAGGAACACACCCGTTAGGGTGTGTCCCGCCAAGCCCCGGCATGTCCGGGGCAGAGCATTCCGGTTGATCCTGCCGGAGGCCATTGCTATTGGAGTCCGATTTAGCCATGCTAGTCGCACGGGTTTAGACCCGTGGCGAACAGCTCAGTAACACGTGGCCAAGCTACCCTCTGGACTGGAACACTCTCGGGAAACTGAGGCTAATTCCAGATATGGCTTCCACCCTGGAATGGAGGAAGCCGAAAACGCTACGGCGCCAGAGGATGCGGCTGCGGCCGATTAGGTAGACGGTGGGGTAACGGCCCACCGTGCCGATAATCGGTACGGGTCATGAGAGTGAGAGCCCGGAGACGGTATCTGAGACAAGATACCGGGCCCTACGGGGCGCAGCAGGCGCGAAACCTTTACACTGCGCGACAGCGCGATAGGGGGACTCCAAGTGCGAGGGCATATCGTCCTCGCTTTTCTGTACCGTAAGGTGGTACAGGAATAAGGGCTGGGCAAGACCGGTGCCAGCCGCCGCGGTAACACCGGCAGCTCGAGTGATGGCCGCTCTTATTGGGCCTAAAGCGTCCGTAGCCGGCCGGATAAGTCCGTCGGGAAATCCATCCGCTTAACGGATGGGCGTCCGGCGGAAACTGTTCGGCTTGGGACCGGAAGACCCGGGGGGTACGTCTTGGGTAGGAGTGAAATCCTGTAATCCTGGACGGACCGCCGGTGGCGAAAGCGCCTCGGGAGGACGGATCCGACGGTGAGGGACGAAAGCTAGGGTCACGAACCGGATTAGATACCCGGGTAGTCCTAGCCGTAAACGATGCTCGCTAGGTGTGGCGCAGGCTACGAGCCTGCGCTGTGCCGTAGGGAAGCCGTGAAGCGAGCCGCCTGGGAAGTACGTCCGCAAGGATGAAACTTAAAGGAATTGGCGGGGGAGCACTACAACCGGAGGAGCCTGCGGTTTAATTGGACTCAACGCCGGACATCTCACCAGTCCCGACAGTAGCTGTGAAGGTCAGTATGAAGAGCTTACTGGAGCTACTGAGAGGAGGTGCATGGCCGCCGTCAGCTCGTACCGTGAGGCGTCCTGTTAAGTCAGGCAACGAGCGAGACCCGCACCCTTAATTGCCAGCGACGCCGTGAGGCGGTCGGGTACATTAGGGGGACTGCCGTGGCCAACACGGAGGAAGGAACGGGCAACGGTAGGTCAGTATGCCCCGAATGGACTGGGCGACACGCGGGCTACAATGGCCGGGACAATGGGATGCTACCCCGAAAGGGGGCGCTAATCTCCTAAACCCGGTCGTAGTTCGGATTGAGGGCTGAAACTCGCCCTCATGAAGCTGGATTCGGTAGTAGTCGCGTCTCAGAAGGGCGCGGCGAATACGTCCCTGCTCCTTGCACACACCGCCCGTCAAAGCACCCGAGTGGGGTCCGGATGAGGCCGCCGTACGGCGGTCGAATCTGGGCTCCGCAAGGGGGCTTAAGTCGTAACAAGGTAGCCGTAGGGGAATCTGCGGCTGGATCACCTCCTACTGACCGGGACCGGGTTCACACCCGGCCCACCGTCCGTTCGCGACCGCGTCGATCGCTGATCGGGCACCTCGGAACTACCAGGGCTAACGTACCCCCGAGAGGGGAGGGCCCATAGCTCAGCGGTAGAGTGCCTCCTTTGCAAGGAGGATGCCCTGGGTTCGAATCCCAGTGGGTCCATGGTGGATCGAGACGTAAACCGTGTCCCTTAAGTGGGAGACGGCGCTACGATTCGATCCGAAGACCGATGCACCACCCCGTGTGAACGCGGGTGGGAAGGGTTGATGCACGCACCGCTACCACGGGCGTGCAGATGAGGCCGTGTGTACGCGCGATCCGGACGTCCACTGGATCACGATCACCGAGTCAAACGACTCCGGTAAACGTGGCTACTGTACCAACTGGTGGATGGCTCGGCTCGAGAGCTGAAGAAGGACGTGCCAAGCTGCGATAAGCCTTGGGGAGCCGCACGGAGGCTTAGAACCAAGGATCTCCGAATGGGAATCCCTCTACAATTGCCTTGCGCAATAGGGA
The DNA here is from genome assembly GCF_036429475.1 of Halalkalicoccus sp. CGA53. Lineage (GTDB taxonomy): Archaea > Halobacteriota > Halobacteria > Halobacteriales > Halalkalicoccaceae > Natronorarus > Natronorarus salvus. Next base: position 495,894 of record NZ_CP144125.1, on the reverse strand, counting down.
ACGCCGGGAATTGAAACATCTCAGTACCGGCAGGAAGAGAAACCGAACGGGATCCCGTTAGTAACGGCGAGTGAACACGGGACAGTCCAAACCGAAGCCTACGGGGCATCCGCCCCACGGGCAATGTGGTGTTCGGACTGACCTTCAGCACCGGAACGTCTGCGTGAAGTCTCCTGGAACGGAGCGCGATACAGGGTGACAGCCCCGTAACGCAGACAACTACGGTGTGAGTCAGTTCCAGAGTAGCGGGGGTCGGAAATCCCTCGTGAATATCGCGGGCATCGACCGCGAAGACTAAACACTCCTCGAGACCGATAGCGAACAAGTAGCGTGAGCGAACGCTGAAAAGCACCCTCAGAAGGGAGGTGCAATAGGGCCTGAAATCAGTTGGTGATTGAACGACGGGGCATACAAGGCCTCTCCGGGAACGAACCGAGCGCGAGCTCGTAGTAGGACCAGAGAGGAGCCGGTGTTCCGTCGTACGTTTTGAAAAACGGACCAGGGAGTGTACGTGTCTGGCGAGCCTAACTCGAGCATCGAGGGAGGCGTAGGGAAACCGATACGGCCGCAGCGCTTTGCGCCAGGGCCACCGTGTTCAAGCGCGGGGAGTCAGACGGGTACAACCCGAAACCGGGCGATCTAGACGTGGGCAAGGTGAAGCGTGCCGAAAGGCACGTGGAGGCCTGCTAGGGTTGGTGTCTTACAATACCCTCCCGTGACCTGCGCCTAGGGGTGAAAGGCCCATCGAGCCCGGCAACAGCTGGTTCCAGTCGAAACATGTCGAAGCATGACCTCCGCTGAGGTCGTCCGTGAGGTAGAGCGACGGATTGGGGGACCGCACTCCGAGAGGAGTGCGCCCCCCTGTCAAACTCCGAACTCACGGACGCCGTCGACGCGGGGAATCCGGTGCGCGGGGTAAGCCTGTGTACCGTGAGGGAGACAACCCAGAGCTGGGTTAAGGTCCCCAAGTGTGGACTAAGTGCGATTGAAGGTTGTCTCGAGCCCTAAACAGCCGGGAGGTGAGCTTAGAAGCAGCTACCCTCTAAGAAAAGCGTAACAGCTTACCGGCCGAGGTTCGAGGCGCCGAAAATGATCGGGGCTCAAGTCCACCACCGAGACCTAGCCGTGCCGAAAGGCAACCGTGTAGACTGGCACTCCGATCGGGTAGAAGCACGGGCGAGAGTTCGTGTGGACCGATTGGTGAAGAAAATCCTGGTCGTAGTAGCAGCGTTAGTCGGGTGAGAACCTCGACGACCGATAGGGCAAGGGTTCCTCGGCAATGTTAATCAGCTGAGGGTTAGCCGGTCCTAAGGCCCCCCGTAACTCGAAGGGGTCGAAAGGGAAACAGGTTAATATTCCTGTGCCACCATGCAGTGAACGCCGACGCTTTGGGGTCAACCGAGCCGCGCACTCGCGCGGTCGAACCGTCAAAGCCCGTGGAAGCCGTAACGGCACGAAGCGGGTGAACGGCGGGACAGCGAAAGTCGGTCCAACCTAGAGCCCGTGAAAAGGCAAGCATGGTGTCCGTACCCAGATCCGACACAGGTGCCCATGGCAGCGAAAGCCAAGGTCTGTCGGGAACAACCGACGTTAGGGAATTCGGCAAGTTAGTCCCGTACCTTCGGAATAAGGGATGCCTGCCTCGGAAAGAGGCAGGTCGCAGTGACTCGGAGGCTCCGACTGTTTACTAAAAACATAGGTGACCGCAAATCTGAAAAGACGCGTACGGTCACTGAATCCTGCCCAGTGCGGGTATCTGAACACCCATTACAATGGGACGAAGGACCCGTTAACGGCGGGGGTAACTATGACCCTCTTAAGGTAGCGTAGTACCTTGCCGCTTTAGTAGCGGCTTGCATGAATGGATGAACGAGAGCCTCACTGTCCCAACGTTGGGCCCGGTGAACCGTACTTTCCAGTGCGGAGTCTGGAGACCCCCAAGGGGAAGCGAAGACCCTATAGAGCTTTACTGCAGGCTGTCGCTGGGACGTGGTCGCTATCGTGCAGGATAGGTAGGAGTCGTTACGCAGGCACCCGCGCCAGCGGGCCGCCGAGACGTCACTGAAATACTACCCGATAGTGACTGCGACCCTCACTCCGGGAGGAGGACACCGGTAGCCGGGCAGTTTGGCTGGGGCGGCACGCGCTTGAAAAGATATCGAGCGCGCCCCAAGGTCACCTCATTCGGGTCGGGAACCCGAAAAAGAGCGCAAGAGCAAACGGTGGCCTGACAGTGTCCTACACAACAAGGGACGCTGACGCGAAAGCGTGGTCTAGCGAACCCATTAGCCCGCCCGATGCGGGCAATGGCTGACAGAAAAGCTACCTTAGGGATAACAGAGTCGTCACCCGCAAGAGCACATATCGACCGGGTGGCTTGCTACCTCGATGTCGGTTCCCTCCATCCTGCCTGTGCAGAAGCAGGCAAGGGTGAGGTTGTTCGCCTATTAAAGGAGGTCGTGAGCTGGGTTTAGACCGTCGTGAGACAGGTCGGCTGCTATCTATTGGGGGTGTTCGGTACCTGACGGGAACGTTCGTATAGTACGAGAGGAACTACGAATGGGTGCCACTGGTGTATCGGTTGTCCGAGAGGGCATGTGCCGAGCAGCTACGCACCACGGGGTAAGAGCTGAACGCATCTAAGCTCGAAACCCACCTGAAAAAGAGGTACCGCTGAGACCACTCGTAAAAGACGAGTTCGATAGACTCGGGGTGTGCGCGCCGAGGCAACGAGGCGTTGAGCCCGCGAGCACTAACAGGTCAAAGCCACACAGTCATACCGCATGGAGTTACGATCCCGGTGATCGGGATCCAGGCGTAAACCGGATCGCGCGTACATTACGGCCACACCACCGACAACGGTTCCAGTCGTGGTTCGATTCCACGAGTCGGCGTTAAGGCGGCCACAGCGGCGGGGCGACACCCGTACCCATCCCGAACACGGAAGTTAAGCCCGCCTGCGTTCCGGCCAGTACTGGAGTGCGCGAGCCTCTGGGAAACCCGGTTAGCCGCCTGCCATTCATACCTCATTTACCCCTGAAGAGCGACGGCGCTCTTCGGGGGTTTCTCTATTTCGCGAGAGACCGCTATCCTTAAGCGAACGAACCGGGTAGGTTCACCCGCGCCAAGGTGGCAGAGTCCGGCCTAACGCAGCGGCCTGCAGAGCCGCCCATCGCCGGTTCAAATCCGGCCCTTGGCTTGTGCCACATTCCTTACAATCCAAAGCCCGAGCGAGTGGCTACACCGGAGTAGACGCCCCTCGCTAACGGCCTCGTCTATCGGAGAGCGGAGGTGTCCGGTGTGACGGGCGACTTTCGGAAACTTCTCGAGCGGGAGGTCGCGATCGCCGGCGGTCCCGACGAAATCGCGCCGGTCCCGCTCGCCGGGCGCGTTGCCGGCGACGTCGACGTCTCGATCGACGAGGTCCTCGCGATCGCCGCGGACGTCCTCGACGGCGCGACCGGTGGCGAGGACACCCGTTCTCCCGGGTCGAACCCCAGGGGTTCGACGTCCGAAACCACCCTACGGAACGCCGATGAATCCGGATCGGAGGGCCACGTCGAGCGCGCATTCACCGACGCCGTCGAGTTCCTCCACGGCCGTCTCGACGACGACCTTCCCGACGAGTGCGAGCACGCAACCCCGCGTGAGTACCTCACCGACGCCCGGGGGTGGGACGTCGAAACGATCGACGAGAAGCGTCTCGGCTACGCCCCCGCGAGCCCTTCCGCGCTGCTCGACTACCTCATGCAACGCGGCTACGACCGCGAGACGATGCTCGCGACCGGTCTCTATTGGGAGAGCCTCACCCCCATCTGGCGCGGGCGGGTCGTCTTCCCCTACCTCGAGGACGGACGCCCGGTGTTCGCGATCTCCCGAGAGATCGGTCACCCCGACGACGACGCCGGCGACTACGGCGACGGCCCGGCGAAGTACCACAAGATCCCCGTCGGGCGCGACGAGGTGGAAGTCGAGGAACCGATCTACGGACTCGACACCGTTCGCGAAGGTGAGCCGGTACTCGTCACCGAAGGGATTGCCGACGCGATCACCGCGCACGCCGCGGGCTATCCGTCCGTCTCACCGGTCACCACCCAATTCAAGTACGGCGATCGTGAGCGCCTCGTCGACGTCCTCACCGAGCTAAGCGTCCCCCGCGTCTACGTCGTTCAGGACGCCGAACGCCCAACGATCGACGTCAACGAGAACGGCGAGCTCGCGATCGAACAGTTCGGCGAGGGGGTTCGTGGAGCGGTCGCGACCGCGGGACACCTCGCGGAGAACGGACTCGACGCGCGCGTCGCAGAGCTCCCACGCCCGGGACTCGAGAAGGTCGACGTCGACGATTACCTTCGTGAGTGGGCCGACGGCGATCTCACGCCGATTCTCGCGAGCGCGAAACCCGTCGAGCAGCACCCAGCTAACGACCCGAAGCGCGTCGCGATCGAGGACGCTGTTCGCGAACAGCGCAACGGCACCGGGGGGGCCACGTCTTCCGGTGATCGATCCGCACTGTTCGACCTCGATATTCGGGACGTCACCGGCCTCTCGTGGGACTACCGCGGCGAGAACCCGCTTGGTCACCACGGCGATTCGAGGAACTACTTCGTGCTTATAGACGAGTACGGCCTCGCCTACGACTACAAGTACAAGGCAACGTACAATGCGCTCACCTATCTGCTCTGTGAGACGGGCGAGCGCCCGGCGAGTTCCCCGAACGGATCACTCGATGACGAGGAGATCCTCGCCGCCTGGGACCAGGCGAAACGCGAGGGCTTGATCCCCGACGACGACCCGATCCCCCGTCGGGCCCTCGTCCATGTCGCGATCGACGCCGGTCTCTGCGAGCGGAAAGAGATTGTGGATGGATGGAAGCTCCCGATCGACGCCTACACCGGCGCCCTCGAGCTCCTCGAGGAATGCCACGGGATCGACCCAGGCCGGCGCGCGCTATCGGGAGTACAGAGCACCGAACACGAGCACGTCGGTGTGCTCCCCAACTCGCCGCGTGGACGCGTTCTCTCGACGGGATGGGACTGGCGTCACGCCGGACGCCGCGACGCTCAGGACCCCACTGAGTGCCTCAGGATCGACGAGGCACGCGAGCGCACGCAAGACGCGATCGCGAAGGCGATGGAGGGCTTCGGTCAGACTCTCGTCGATACGCTCCCTTCAACCGGAAAGAGCTACGGCGCGATCGCCGCCGCCGCCGAGACCGACACCCCGATTACGTTCCTCACCGGACGCGGGCGAAAAGAGCAGTACGAACAGATTCGAGAGTGGTGCGACGAGCACGACCTTGAGCATTACACCCTCCCCTCGTTCACCCGTGACTGTCCGACCGCGAACGGCGAACACGGAAACGAGTGGCGTGGGACCGTCATGGGGTGGTACAACCGCGGCGCGACCCCTCAGGACATCCACGCGAACGCCGAGAACGAACTCGGGCGACCGCTCCCCTGCCAGGCGGGCGCCGAGTGTCCGAACTCCTCGCTCTGGCGCTTCGATCCCGAGGACTACGACGTCCTCATCGGGCACTATACCCACGCGCACCAACCGAAGGTTATCGCCGGGCGCGTGCCCGTCATCGACGAGTTCGTCGGCGAAGCCTACGAAACCGAGCTGAACAACGCCCTCGGATCGAAGGCTTCGCTCGCGAGCGTCGTCTCGCGCTATCTCACCCGCGCCGACGCGATCCCGTTCGACGACTATACCGACCTCCTCGAGCACCGCGGCGACGACGAGCGCCGGGCCGACGCGCTCGCCTGGTTCCTCGATGGCGGCCTCGAGCGCGATCCGATGCAGGTGTTCGACTCGGAGGACGGCCACGCCCTCGCACCGCTTGCGGTGTTTGCGATCCTCGCGAGCTACGGAAATACGCTGGGGGGTGGGTGGGAACGCGCGTCGTTCCCCCACGCCGAGGACGTCGAGGCTCACATCGGCCTGTTCAACCGCGAGGAACACACCGTCTCGATCCTCGCGCCGCCAGCCTTCGAGTACGCCCGCGGTCTGATCGCACTCGACGGCACCCCCACGCGCGAGATGTGGGAACTCGCCCTCGGGAAGCGACTCATCCACCGACAAGTGCTCTCCGACGACGAGCGCCGCGAGTACATCACCGACGTCCTGAACCTGAGCTTCGTCCGGACGACCGACGCCGTCAAATCCTACTCGCCCGGCGAGAGTGAGATCAGAAAGCGCGTCGCTCTCGAGCAGGACGCCGCGCTGCTCGAGGCGATCGCAGAGAAGCACGAGAAACGACCGTCGCTTATCACGACCGCCCGGGCGGAAGCGGTCTACCAGGACGAGGACGTGCTCGAGCTCGTCGCCGAGCACCAACACTACGGCGACGTCCTCGGATCGAACCAGTTCGCCGAGTGTCGCCTCGGCGTCGTGATCGGCTCGCGGAACTTCGGACCGGACTACGTCACGAAGTGGGGCGCGTATCTCGGTGAGGCGATCGAACCCGAGTTCCCCAGTGCCGAGAACGGGTTTCAGCCGACCGAGTACGGCCCGGTCGGGAACAAGATCCGGACCCATATGCGAGAGCACGAGACTCTTCAAGCGGCGATGCGCTTCGGCCGTGACGGCCACGGCGCCGTCGTCTACGTTCACACTAATACGCTTCCCGATTGGGTGCCGATCGCCGGCGAGGGGCGCGTGGTCGCGACGTGGAGCGATGGTATGAAGCAAGTCGTCAACGCCGCGGCCGACCTCGCGGAGTGGACGACCGCGGAGATCGCCGCCCACCCCGACGTCGAGATTGGTGAACGCCAGGTTCGAAACGTCCTCACCCAACTCGCCGAACGGGGCGATGTCTCGAAGGAGATTGACGGGCGCGGGTTCGTCTGGCGAGACGACGGGCTCCACCGGCTCAACGAGCACGGCGAGGTCGACCTCGAGCCGGTCGGAGTCGACGGCGATGTTCCGGAAACGTCGCCTACTACTACCTATAGGTGGGGTTTCCGCAACTCGTCCGATCGACCGTCCGACGTTCACGAAACGGACGCTTCGGAGCCGACGCTTCGGAGGGAAGTGTCAGCACAAGGAGGATTAGACGAGTATGATCCACCCGACTGATACCTTCACTCCGAGGTACGCGGTGTTCGCGAGGCGGGGCGCGAGCAACGGTCACGCACGGAGGCGCAACATATGACCGATAACTTACCTGACTACACAGCGATCGAACCGCCAGAGACGAAGCCGATAGAGGAGTACACGACCCACGAGCGACGGGCCGATCTGTTGCGTCGTCTCGTCGACGCCGGCTCGCCGTTTGCGATCAACCAGACACGCCAGGCAGATCGGTACGGCGTCCACCGATCGACTATATCGAGGGATATGGATCGGCTTCGCGAGTCGGTCGATGATCGCCTCGGAGCCGATGCAAAACTGACGACTCGTGTACTCTTCGAGTCGATAATCGGCGAGCTCCTCGAGGCGAGCGATTGGAAGGCGAAGAAAGCTGCGTGGGACGTCGTGATGGACTGGAACGAGTGGCTCGCCGACCTGGGGGAGCAGCACCGAGAGCCGAAGCGCTCGGAGCTCGACGTCGATATGCGTTCGCGCCACTCCGAAGTATCCTACAAAATCGTACGAGAGGGCGACGACGAGCCGCTCCCGACGATCCAGACAGAGGACGGCGAGGACGTCGTCGATTACGAGGCGCTCGGGTTCACCTCCGGGCCGTCGGAGGTCCCGGTCGAAACGGCTGGGAGGGGTGGGAAAGGTGAGTGAGGTGGCGTCCGGCGAATCGGAAGAGATCGGCGCCGGCGAGCAGGTTCGAATCCTACGAACGCTGTGGAAACCCCACACCGGCCAGCGGGCGATCATGGATCACCCTGCTCGCTTTCGGATCGTGGCATGCGGACGTCGGTGGGGCAAGAGCGAGATGTGCGCTCACCTCGCGTTAGAGCGCGCCCTCGAGGAGCCGGACACGACGGTCTGGTGGGTTGCTCCGACGTACGATCAAGCGAACGATTACGGCTTTACGAAAATGGTTCCGCTGCTCTCGCCGGATGTCGTCGCCGGTGATCCGAAGCGGACGAAGCCGCGGAAAATCGAGTTCGTGAACGGCTCGAGTATCTCGTTCCGATCGGCCGATCGGCCCGATTCACTCCGCGGCGCCGGAGTTGACCTTCTCGTGATCGACGAGGCGGCGTCGGTCCCGGAACGCGCGTGGATCGAGGAGCTCCGGCCGACGCTCACCGATACCCTGGGGGACATGATCGCGATCGGGACACCTAAAGGTCGCAACTGGTTCTACCGGTGGTACCAGCGAGGCCAGTCTTCCGACCACGCCGACGTCGCGAGTTTTCAGGCGCCGTCCTACCAGAACGAGCACGTACCCGATTCGGAGATCGACGACGCGCGGGAGGACGTCCCGGAACGCGTGTTCGAGCAAGAATATCTCGCGAAGTTCGTCGACGACACGGGCGGGGTGTTCGTCGGCGTTCGGGAGAGGAACGTGGAGGAGTACGACCTCCCGGTTGCTCCCTCGGACGAAACGGCGTACGCGATCGGAGTGGACTTCGCGCGGCTCCAGGACTATACGGCGATCGTGGTGCTCGACGCGGAGGGTCGACTCGTGGCGTTCGATCGGTTGAAGGAGACGACCTGGAACCGGATCCAGAACCGGGTCGAGCAGCTCGCGGAGACGTATGACCCGTGCGGGGTAGCGGTCGACGCGACTCGGGATAACAAGATCGTGGCCGACCTCAAACGGAGCGGCCTCTCGGTGAAGCCGGTCAACTTCACCTCGAAGAAACAGCTCCTCATAGACAACCTGGCTACGCGCCTCGAAGGTGGGGAGCTCACCCTCTCGTCGGACGCGCCGGTGCTCGTGAACGAGCTCGAGGTGTTCGAGTACGATGTCACGGACGCCGGTACGATCCGGTACCACGCGCCGTCGGGCTTCCACGACGACGCGGTCGACGCGCTTGCTCTCGCGGCTGATATTCTTCCAAAGGTGCAGGCCGTTACCAGTCGCCGCCAGAAGCGTGGTGATCGCGACCCACCCCGCTCGGGATTAGAAACCAGCGGAGTGTACTACCTGTAATCCTGCGAGTATCTCGAAAGTTGCGTCCCAAGCTTGTGGGGCCCGCTATACACTCACTTTTGTCGGTCGTCTCGTCCAACAGGTTTCAGTATCAGCACGTGTCGTGAAGAGAAAGTACAGATACTAAATCATGTTTCTGTATAGGAAATATGATTAGTAAATAAGTATAGGTTTATATGATGGAAGGTCAACATCGCTCCGTGGACCAATAGACTAACTAAGGTCGAGGTGACTTTCAGATGCCATCACGAATTTTTAGTATATTTGGATCATATGATGTTTATGGAAAATCATTCCCTGGAATGGCATTTTTAGTAGGTATACTAAGCTTAATTCCAATACAATGGATTGGAGAGTTTCAATTAGACATAGACGTAAACACTTTAATTATTTTTGCGATTGGTCTTATTTTTGTCGTGCTCACTGGAACCTTAATTGGGGAAGCAGTACATGCGTTAGCGATCTATATCGAGAATTCACTTGCTTGGGTTGGTCGCCGAGTGAATAACATCATAGATCTTGGGAAAGATGAAAATTGTATACCTAATATAAAAAAGCGGTATCAACCATACGTAGATCCAACTAATCCAGATGAAGAAGCACAGGCAGGTAGAACTCTTCCAAGAAGGATTTTAACGAATTGGAAGTATGGAATTCTCAAGTGGGTGGCGTCAAGAATCTATGGCCTCAAACTCGGATTGATTCGCCACCGTGTTCTATTTACGGGTAAAATCACCCGACCTCTTGGTCTTCCTGAGGATGGACCCAAAGAGAGATCCGTTGAGAGACTTGATGAAGTTCAACGATATTTAGTAGAATCAGCAGAAGATGAATTTAACGTAGAGTCAAAAGAAGATGCCAAGTGTGTATACCCGGTTGTAACCACATTGTTAAGCTCAAATGATATAACACGGCCTGATGAATTCCAAGCTAGATATTCTTTCTGCCGTAGTATGTGGGTCATCATTTTGATAATGGTTGTTTTTTATCTATTCTTGCCATTATACCCATATGATCCAATAGTTGAAGTAGTGATACCTGAGACATGGATATTGTTAATAATCTTATCCATCTTCCTGCTATTTTTCTTGACTTCTGCGGGGAAGTATAAGAAATATTATGTTGAGTATCTGTTGGCAGGGTTTTTCCTGGCCGGAAAGCATATACAAGAAGCACATAACCAGACGGAACAAGGCTCGGTGGAACAGAGTGCAATCAAGAAAATTATCGGGAAAAAGTTTGAATCGTGGATGAGATGACAAATCCCCTAATAAACATTTATGCACTTGCTATAGTAATTTCTCCTATGAGCGTTCGGACCGGTCCCAGGCGGGAAAGTGCTGATATTAACCGCGTGGAACAGGTCATTAGGTACTTTTTACATAGATCCGAGTACCTATCTGAACAAAGAATCCATCAACTAATGTATTTGATGGAATTGGAACTTATTGACCAAGGCGAGCCTCTTGGGATTGATTTTAAACCATTCATAGATGGGATTCACTCGGAAGAGGTAGAAAAATCTTTGACCGGAATGAATGATGTTAGTGTAGAAACGGTTCGAGTGAGTGGAAAGAGAATAACCAAGTACATGAGCGACAAGCCTCCTGCTCACTTGTCAGAACGTGATGACTATATCGCTGATAGACTATATGATGAATTTGGGGACATGAATAGTGACTATTTGATGGAGACAATTCGGCAAACAGAGCCATTTTCTGAGACAAAGTTCGGGGAGGATATGAATCTCCATTCGTCAGGGGAAAATGCTGATTTCGATAAATATACTCTCTTCTAAACCTCGTATGTGATATTTATAGGATTTCGTTACTTGACGAATTGATACTATAATAGAGGTCTTGCTCTCCACTCCGGAGCCACCTTCTCATTTTCTCTGTCTCAACCCCGTGAGTGGCGGAGGTTCCGCCCGTGAGGCTCCCTGCATGGGACTCTCATCCGGTTACACCCCATTGGTCGTCCTTATTGTCAACGCCGGGAAAGCAGCTGCGACATGGTTCATAGTGTAAATTGGTTAACTGTCGATCCTTCACCAGTGGATTCCTACCAACGCGAAAACACGGCGCGTCAAGCGTTTCTGAGCGAAGATCGATTGGTGGTGGAATCAGCCGCCCCTCCCTCCCAACGTGAGGACCTCGAGCGGGCGAGTGCGTCGGTCGAGAGTAGTGGGGTAGACGACGGGAGGCTTGAGGATCGATACTCGGCGGACGTCGTCTACGTCATTCGACGCGCCTCGGTCGAGCTGTTTCGGATTTGTCACCGGGATCCGACGATCGCGAACGGGCCCGATCGGGAGGTGATCGGCAGGTTCCTCGAGGCGGTCCGTGAGAAGTACGACCTGGGGAGCGATCGGGACGAGGCGGTCCGGGAGACGCTTGCCCGGGCGACGTCGGGGCCCACTGGGGATCGGAGATCGACGCGTTCGCGACGGCGCCGATCGCGATCGCGAAGCACCTCGATCTCGATCTCGCGACCCCGGACGCCATGGGTCTCGAGGAGCTCGTCGAGGAGAGTCGAGAGAGCGAGGCGGTCGAGCTCCTTGTCGCGACGACGTACGACGTACTCGCTTCTCGAGGCGGGCGCCGGGAGGTCCGTTCGCGATGACCTCGAGAGTCGCGCCTCGAGGGAGCGGAGCGATTCCAGTTACGCCCTTTCGGGCGGGGTCGGGTGATCGAATGCCGCCGGAAAACAACACCGAGCAATCGTCTCTCGGGAGGTTTTCGGACTCGGCTCAAGATCCGCCTCGGGATTACGACCTCGAGGAGCTGTCCGATCGGATAGACGAGCTTGAGGAGATCCTTGAGCGGACGGTCGCGGAGGTCGATCGGACGCTTGGGGTGGTTCTCGAGCGCCTCGAGGACCCCGACGCCGCGACCGTCGCCCCCGAGCGCGCCGGCGTCGAAACCGCGGGCGAGTGTGAGAGCGAGGACGAGAGAAATATCGGATTTCAATAATGAGCGAGAACGATCAACACGACGAGGAGGAGAATCGGCGGAAAAGTGCATTCACGGCACCCGTCCCGTATCTGGATGATCCGGACGCAATGCGGGACGAGATACTCCGGGAGCGAGTCGCGAAGGGCGACGTCGAGGCGGCCAAGGAGTTATTCGGCGGGGGTGATCGGGACCCGGAGTCGTTCGACGAGTACGCCGAGGAGTTCGTTGGGTCGTTTCCCGACGCGCCCGACTGGGCCGTGTATCTCGGGGCTCGGCTCGACGAGCACGGGGCGGAGCTCGAGGAGCTGAAAGCCATGGCGGAAGCCTCCGCCGGCGAGAAGGAAAGTAGTTTCACGCTATGAAGCCCGACGAGGAGAAAATCGAGGCGGCGCGCGAGGCGGCCCGGGAGCGTCGGGAGAGGGAGATCGTCCCGGAGCCGGTCGGCGGGAGTGAGCTCGAGAACCGGATCCACAGGGTAGGCGAGGGCGTCGCGGCAGTTGCCCATAAACTCGACGGGGTCACCCGGGAGCGCGCGGAGGCGCGAGCTCGACGGAAGCAAGCGGTCCGGGACGAGATCGACGAGCTCGAGGAGTCGATCGAGCAGATCGAGGAGCGCCTCGACGCGATCGTCGAAAGAACGACTCGGTGAGCCGTCGCGGGACGTCGACGCGATCGGGCCGTTCGGTGGTCCGATGGGAGATCGTCTGAAGGGCCTCACGTCGAGCGTGACGGCCCTTGAGGAGTGGATCGAGGCGCGGGAGAAGGCGAGAATCGAAAGAAGCAATAGCGTCTTGAGACGCTCGACGAGCTCGAGGAGTGGGTCGTCGAACTCGATCGGAAGATCGACGCGCTCGGCAACTCGATGTCGACGAATCAGGTAAGGCGCGGGACGTCGAGACAAAGGAGGTCGACGAGCGGTCAACTCGGAGGTCGGGAGTGAGAGCTAATCAGTTTTCCGACGACGACGGCGACGACGAGGAGGAGCGAACCCCGCCGCGGGCGATGTTGATCGCCGCGTTGACGTCCGCGTGTACTTCGTAATCGCACCGCCGGCAGTGAAACGTCGAGCGGTCGACTCGAGCAGCGGGATCGGTTTGCCCACACTTCCGGCAGGTCTGACTCGAGTCTCGTGGATCGACGAGCTCAACCGGGACCCCGGCGGCGGTCGCCTTGTAAACTATCTGATCGGCGATCATGCCACGGGGCCAATCGTGGATCGGATCGTGCGCCGTCTCGCGATACTCGCCCATATCCTCTAATCGGATCCCGCAAGGCGCGTGATCCGCCGCGAGTTCAACGATTCTCCGCGAGGCGGTGTGTAATGTCTGCTCGGTGTACTTCTCGATATCGCCTTTGCATTGACGGACCCCTCGAAGGTCTCCCCGCGATCCAAGGCGATCGCGCTTTCGCTTCAACCGCTCGCGGTAGTGTCGGAACTCCCGACCGGACTCGATCTCGACGCCCGAGCCGCTCACCCCCCCTGAGTGTACCCCGACGATCGCCGTCGCGTAGATAACACTCTCGCCGAGGTCGACCCCGAGCCACCGCTCGACGTCCTCGGCGACGACCACCTCGGCTTTTGAGACAACTGTGAGATGAAGCGCTGCCGTTCCGTCATCGTCGAGCCGAACCTCTCCCGCTCCGTGGCGCGTCTCGTCGTCGGGATCGACGATCCGCGAGAGCCATTTCTCGTGATACCCGGCCGTATCGAGGTGAAACCATATCGGATTATACGGTATGAAATTTAACTTCGCGCCGTATCCGTGGTCGTTCTCCTCGATCGTAATCTGTTGGTTTGTCGCTCGGAGGTAATTTCCGTCACCGAACCGGCCTATCGGGCGATCCCCGGGATATCCGAGCTCGCGCCACGCGTCGAACGCTTCGGTCGCTTTGTAAACGGCTTGTTGGGTCAGCGCCGCGGATATCGTCTCACGGTCGTATTCCTTCGCAATCTTGCCCACCTGCGGGTTGTTCCGCGTCCACCCGTTCGGGCGGATCGAGGGAAGCCGCTCCGCAGCGGTCCGTGCTACATTTTGCCATTCGTCGATACACTCGCGCAGGTACTCATTTTTCCGCTTGCTCGTCTCGAGCGGGATAACAATGCACCGCGTGATATCCTCCGTTTTTGTCTCAGGTTGAAATGAAGCGAGTGTCCGCTCCTCACCGGGCGTATCACTTGCCATCGTCTTTGTTTTCGAATTCCTCGACAGCATGTTCCATGAGCTCCGCCCACGACCACCCACGGGCGTCTTTGACCGCTCGAGCTCGATCTGCGAGGTCGTCGTCGACTGCGAAATTAATGTGTGAGACCATAAACGCATTACACCGTTAGATATATGTATCGTTTCTATACTACATATAACTTGACCGGAGTTCGGCTATATGTCGACTCCCGGGACGCAGCACTTCACTGCGCGACGGTCGTTGAATTTACGGCCGTCGAGGTCGCCCGCCGCAAAGCCGGGCTTGAGCGGGGCTTGCTTGGATGCACGGGGCAGGATACTTCGCCCCCCGTCCCCTCGCCCGGATAGGAGAAAAGACGCGCATAGAAAGCGCGCGGCTCGCGGTAGTACCATGTGATTGACCGATGGTTGGCGCACAGGCCCGTCCGGGCCGACGAGGCGCCGGAAATTATACCCCATCGGAACGACCCCCTCACGGGGATCGGCGCTCGGAACCCTTCACGCCAAGAGCGACCACCCCGCCACATACTGAGGGATCTACACCAAGATCCCGTGAAAGTGGAAAAAGAAAACCCATTCATACCGACGGAGCTCCGTCGACCCCCCTGCGTGACACCACTATTGCGGGTCGACGGAGATCACTGTCACTAAACGAGTTCATTCAGCCACGAAACGGACGATATCGGTACTGTTTCAGTCGAACCCCTTGTGGGGTTGAAGGGCCGTCAGACATCCGACTCCGAGCAACCTGAGCAACGTTTCAGTCGAACCCCTTGTGGGGTTGAAGGCGCCAGACCGACTGGTCAGACGAGTTCGCGAACGTCGTTTCAGTCGAACCCCTTGTGGGGTTGAAGGGGTATACTCTTGTGTCATTGTTTAGGTGTCGAACGGTTTCAGTCGAACCCCTTGTGGGGTTGAAGGGTCTTGATCGCCATGCGCTTCTGCTCGTCGGTGAGGTTTCAGTCGAACCCCTTGTGGGGTTGAAGGAAATGTCCCACGGGTCCAGCCTGGAAGAACGGGCCGTTTCAGTCGAACCCCTTGTGGGGTTGAAGGACGGGTATCCCCGAGATGCTCCTGTTGCTCGACGAGTTTCAGTCGAACCCCTTGTGGGGTTGAAGGGGCTCACCGTATAACGTCCATATATTCAACACAGGGTTTCAGTCGAACCCCTTGTGGGGTTGAAGGAGCCTGGAAATCGACGCCCCCAGCGTGGTCGTTGAAAGTTTCAGTCGAACCCCTTGTGGGGTTGAAGGTGTTCTGCGATGTCGTGGACTGTCTTCCAGAACGCGTTTCAGTCGAACCCCTTGTGGGGTTGAAGGGGCCACCCGGTCATGGTCCGTCCGCTTCGGCGGTATGCGTTTCAGTCGAACCCCTTGTGGGGTTGAAGGACCGATCCATTCTATGCAGAGTTAGATCGAATAGAAGTTTCAGTCGAACCCCTTGTGGGGTTGAAGGACCGAGACGGCGTTTGCCGACGTCTCCCCTCCGGGTGTTTCAGTCGAACCCCTTGTGGGGTTGAAGGGATTACCGGCTGACCGCCGAGAGTGCGCGATGGCTGTTTCAGTCGAACCCCTTGTGGGGTTGAAGGTGAACGGACTCGTTGGCC
Source organism: Halalkalicoccus sp. CGA53 (assembly GCF_036429475.1). Classification (GTDB taxonomy): domain Archaea; phylum Halobacteriota; class Halobacteria; order Halobacteriales; family Halalkalicoccaceae; genus Natronorarus; species Natronorarus salvus. The sequence continues at coordinate 480,093 of NZ_CP144125.1, read as the reverse complement.
CACTCTTCGGAAAACAGCGTTTCAGTCGAACCCCTTGTGGGGTTGAAGGGCGCTCGCTCAGGACGCCTACCTCATCGCCCGCAGTTTCAGTCGAACCCCTTGTGGGGTTGAAGGAGCCAGTTGACGCAATCCCTAACGGTAAACCCAGCGTTTCAGTCGAACCCCTTGTGGGGTTGAAAGAGTCCGTGAACCACTTGGTCGACGTCTTCGAGGACACAGCTACCCCCGCGAGTAGACGACCGTTCGGTACGCTTGTGTGGTACTACTCGTGGGCGTCGTTGTCCTGCCTAATCCGTTCTAACTGCTCGTCGGAAAACTCGACCGGACCGATCCCGAGATCGTCGCGTTTCTCCCTTACACGCTCGTCGAGCCTCGTGTAACCGCCGCTCCCCAATACCTCGAGCGCGCCGCCGGGCGCGTAGGAGTACAACAGGCTGTACATTTCCTCCTCGGTGAGCTCGTTAAACCGATTCCGAACGATCTTGTCCATCGCCCGTTCCGTGCGAAGGGAGTCGGCGCCCTCTCTCACGTCGACGTCAAACTCGACGCTCACCATCGAGCCGAGCATTTCGCGGTCGTAGCGGCTGATCTCCCCCTTCTTCACCGCCTGCGTAAGAATAGTGTCGAATGGTACGCTAAACGACCGCCCTCTGTGGAGAATTGTGTTTGAACCCACCTCGCCCTCGAGCGAGAGATAAATGAACGCGAGCGTGTCGACGAGCGCGTCGTGAAAGCCGTTGATCGCGTCGTAGTCGGTAACGTCGTCGCCAACGTCGAATATCCGATCCCGTTCGTGTTCGTCGACGGAGTCGTACAGTAGGGCAAAATCGTGAAACGCTTGGCGTGCTCGGGCCGCGATCGCTTCGCGGCGCTGGTATCGCTGTTGTTTCGCGTTTTCGCCGGTGTATTCCTTCTTGCCGATCAGAAACCTCCGGTCGGTGTGTGTGAGAAATCCATATTCGTCTGACATGGTAGTGTACTTTTCTATATACTCTACAGTGCCGTAAAGGCTTTTTCAATCCCTACCCGACAGATAACTGGGGATAGATGTCAAAAACAGACGAAACACGGCTCCCGTGCTCACTGGAGACGCGCGATCTCGTCGCCGCTCAGAAACGCGGCGGCGAGAATTACGATTCCCTTCTCCGAAAGATGGTCAAGCAGTACGACCCGGAGAAGGCCGCTGAGACGGCGGAGGACAAGGGTTAAAACGTGAGCAAGATGCTACGACTCAGGGAGAATCGAATCTCGTCGCGGGCGAAGGTTGGCGCCAGACCCGCGACGATGCAGGACACAAACCGGACCGACAGAGGCGTGGTCCCACTGGAGAGTTGGACACAATCCGGTATAGAATTTGCGCCTTTACCTCCTGTCGGCTCCGAGGGTTCGCCGGCCTCATACGGCGCGATAGATGAATAAGAACACTAATCAGGAGTATGTAGGAGAAGTGCTGGCGACCGGCCAGACGCGCGAATGTGACCGTTGCGGTCGTGACCGCCCCAGGGACGTCGAACGCTATTCTGTCGTCGCGAGTGATTTCAGCGACGCCACGGCCGCGTTCGAAAAGACCCTCCTCTGCGTAAGGTGCTGGCGGCGCTTTCGTGACAAGATACGGAGGTGCTCTACGTGAGCGGTGAGGGCAGCCGTTCTCTCGGTTCGCCCCCCCGGGGTTCGACGTCCGAAACCACTCTATGGAACGCCGATGAACCCTTGACGGAGAGTAACCCTACGGATCAGATCCGAAATGGAACACAAGGAGTAACAAACGACAATCTCGAGCGGGAGCGCCGGGAGCTGAATTGGCGATGAGTACTGAGCGAACGATCCCGTGGCTCTCCGAGTTCGAACCGTCCGATGCAGACGAAGTGGGAGGTGACCTCTCCGGTGAGTGGAAAGCGGTGTTCGGTCATCTCGACGCCGAGACGTCGATCGAACCCGAAGAGAGCTCACGCGATTCCCTTCGAGTACTCGCGGCGACCCGGAGCGATCGACCCGAACGCTACCGACGGAAGCACCGTAACGGGGTGACGAGCTGATGAGTAGACAGGCACATCTACCTGAAGACGAGGAACCCGGCGACGTCCCCGAGCGATTTCGCGAAGCGACCGAGTTCGTCGCCGAACACGCCGACGGCCCTCTTGCCGAGATCGCCGAGGAGATCCTTCACTCGTTCGACGAGGACGAGGAGGTGAGCCGATCGTGAACCCCCGAGGGGACGCGGTGGGGCTCTTCATCGAGGAACTCGAGGAATTGAGCGAAGAGAACGCGGGCGTCTCGGCTCTCCGCGTCTACCATTTCGTTGACGGTGGCCTCTCGTGTCGCTTCGAGCGCCTCGGTGGCTTCCGGGGCGATCGCGAACCGACACCACATACAAAACGGCCGGTCTCGGGGTGTATCGCGGTCGCACCGGGGACAGGTGAGGGGTGTTTCGGCCTCTTCGTCCTCGTCGACGTCGATGTCCTCGCCGAGCGCGGCGAGAAACGCCCGCTCGTTCGACTCGGATCCGAAGCGGGCGAGGTACCGCGCGGTGTGCTCACTTCCGCGCTTTCGGCCTTGTCGGTCCTCGATTCGAGGAGCGGCAAGACCCTGGATAACGAGCCATCGCGTGTTCGACTTGCGGAAGTTCGTAGGTGTGACCTCCTTCGTGACGCCGGCTCGCTCAGCTGCTCGTCTGAAGTAGTTGTAGAAGGTCGGTTCGGAGGGGAGTTCGGGAACGTCGAGCTTCGACCACATCGGTGCGTTGACGTCGTCACCGGCTGGGTGTTCGGAGAGCCACCGTCGGAGGTAGGGGAGGCTGATCTTCAGGTGGACGGATCGCTCGCCTCTCTTGCCGTCGACGTGGAGACCGGCGGTGTGTTCGCCGTCGAAGACGTCACCGGCCCGGAGGTCATAGAGTTCGCCGCCGCGGAGACCGGCCTCGAATTGCGTCACGATGAGCGCCCGATCACGTGGGTTCTGACAGGCGTCGATCATTGGCTTGACGTCGCCCTCGTACGTGAGGAGATCGCGCTCGGAGGGTGTCGGGTCGAAGTCGTTGCTGGTGCTCGTCGGGATCCACGAGAGGCTTTCGGGCGGTTCCTCGAGACCGAGAGCGAAGCGGCCGAAGGTCCGGAGGGTCGTCCGGTAATCCTGGTTCGTGTGTTCGTTCGTCTTTTCGCGGTGGATCCATCGAACGAGCTCCTTGGCGGGGTCGCGGTCCTTGAGGGCGTCGGCGAGGCTGCCCGCCTGCTCGGACATGATCGTGTTGTGCCTAAGAATCTTGATGTGGCGGTGATCGCCGATCTCGGAGGGGACGAGTCGCATTTCGTTGGAGGCGGCGAGGAGCAGCTCGCGGTCGCGTTTGTCGCCGCCACGTTCGCCGGCTTCGAGGGCCTCCCGGAGGGATCGGATCTCCTTGGCGGGGTCGCTCGGCATACGCAGCCAGTCGGGCTTTGGATTATTAAGCTTCAGGCTAGAATCCGGCCCTTGGCTCTACATTCTTGGTTGAGAGCAAGGTAGACCGTGAGATGAAACACCTCCGAGGTGGTTCATAAATCAAACCCCTTTATACACATACGACCGTTTTTATACGTAGAATATCGCCGTCTACACCGCTCTCCGTTTCGTGATCAGTATCGCCACTCCACGATGCGTTATTCCGTTCTTCGGGTCCTCCCACTACCGATCTCGATTCGATGTACTGCTGGCTGGGAAAGCGATTTCCGGTGGCCACTCGGACGACACGGTTAGAGGAATCCACATACCAACCGACCTCGGCTATCCTGGGTGGACGTGCCATATTAGGCAAGTCTTATGACGATCACCCTCGCTTTTGTTGCTAGAAAAGGACTAGATGATACGATCCGTCCCCGAAGATATCCAGGATCGGATTCGGGTGGAGATCCCGATCGGTCGGTTCGCCGAGGTGACGGAGATCGCCGGCTTGATCGCGTTTCTCGCGAGCCCACACGCGTCGTATATCACCAGTGGGACGATCGACATCACCGGGAGATCGATCTATGAGCGGTGATTCGTCCGTCGTCGAGAGCACTGTCGAGGGCCAAACGCAGTCAGCACCAGAGACACGTAGCGCTGAACGAGGAGCGAAGCACTCGCCGGGTGTCCCAGGAGCGCTCCGTTCAGCGAGCATGAAACTCGTGTACCTCAGCCTCGATATCGGCGATCCACAGACACCGTCACAGCTTCGTGATACGCTCGACCTGTCGCTCTATACTCTGCTCGAGCGACTAGAAGCGGAGGAATTCGTCGAACGGACAGGGAAGGTCTACACCGTTAGAAGCCGGACAATGGAGAGCGGTAGTACCCCCCCTCGGTCGAGGTGTGGTGTCGGTTCGATGTTCCCCCGGTAATCCAAAGGGACCGGTCTACAGTATGTGATCGACTTTCGGCCCTCCAAACCGACGGGATGATCGACGAGGTGAGTGTCAATCGGTGGGGGAACTACCACTATCTCAGGGAGGATTCTCCCCTTTCCGATTCAGGTCCAGCCCGTGATGCGGTTCGAGCGTTCGAGCGCTGGGCGAGTGAGTACGGATTCGAGTTCGAACCGGCGTTCGAACGGTACGACGATACACGGATCGATCGAGACGATCCCGAGACACCGCGCGATGGGCCGGACCTACCGACTACTACTCAAGTGATCAGACTTCCGATCATGTGTCTCGCGGTCTATGAGGGGGAGCGACTCGTGGGAGTGACGCCCTCCCTGGACGGTAGACGTGTCTATACCGTCACCGAGGGTCTCGAGGTGCTCGAAGGAAAACGACAGTTCGCCTGAATCCGTCGGAAGAATCATTTCCCTGAGTCTATCCTCGACAGGAGTGCGGTTGTTGAGAGCGGGGGTCCGTCGATTGAAATCGTATTCCCCACCCCGTACCGTTCCCCGTCTCTTCTGAACGCGAGCTGTCGTCTTACACGGACGAATCGTTCGCCACCGTCTCACGTCGAGCCGTTTCGTGACGCTTCGGACCACGCCGGAAGGCTCCGGCCGCTCAGGGAGATCGATCCCGGGTCACCCAGCGTCGAAGCGTCGAACCACCTCGCCGAAGCGACCTGCAGAGCACCCGTCGGAGCCACGACCCCCCGTAGACGGTCAGGAGGGCCGCCTCCGTGAGCGGATCGAACTGGTCGGTGCGCGATCGGGGTGGGCGCTGTGTCGATTCGTCGGCGCTGGATGCCGGGGTCTCGGGTTGCTTGCGTTCGGTGTCCGGTCCGGCTGGATCATTCCCTCGTTCTTTCGGCGGTGACGAGGGTCGGACTCCAGGCACCCTCCGTGTACCGGATCCGTCGGTCGGGGGCGACCCGATGTCGGTCGCTTCGAAGGCCGAGAGGTCGGGCGTGCTCCCCGCGTCGAACGTCCGTTTCCGCTGGAACTGAACGCGCGTGAGCTCCTCGTCCCAGTCGGTCATGACGAGCGCTTCGCCGTCCGCGAGCGTCGTCACGGGTGCGGACGCCTCGGAGCCCAGGATCTTCTCGACGACCTTCGTATCGTTCTCCCAGGTGAGTCGGTGCCAGGCGATCCAGTCACACTGCGTGATGAACTCCTTGTCGACGGCCGCCGGTCGCTGGGAGAGGCCACAGAGCCCGAGACCACGCTTTCGGCCGCGCTTCGCCACGGTGACGAGTACGTCCGCGAACGCACCGCCACGGCCCGTCTGGGGGAGGAACTCGTGGATCTCCTCTACGAAGAGGAGACACGGCTTGCGGATCCGGTTCTCCCGCTCGAAGAGGCGCGAGACGAGTTCCGAGAGGAACGCGTCGATCGTCTCTTCGTCGGATATCCCCGAGACATCCACCACGAGCGGTTCGTTCTCCTCGAGGACCGACGACACCAGCGCGTCGACGCTCTCGATCGAGATCGCGAAGTCCGCGTCGGCGGTCGTCCCGGCGTATCGGACGTCGAATCGCTCCGTGAGTCCCCAGTACTCCCCTTCGATGTCGACGACGACGATCGGTAGGCCGTACTCGAGGAGCTCCTCCGCGAGAACGCTCGCCGTGTTCGATTTCCCGCTCCCCGACTTCCCGAAGACGGCGCCGCGGCCCGTGAGCAGGTCGGCGATGGGGAAGGCGTACCCGGCGTCGGAGACTGTTATCGACTCGGGAATCGCTGCCATGGGAAACTCCGTTCGGTGGTGGTCATCGGTATCGACCCGATAAGTGTCTTCTGTGCAAACTGTCATTCGAAACCACCGGGGTCCGGTGTCCGGGTTCTCAGGGTTTCTACGGGCGTACTTCTCCGACGACCGATCTCTCCGAACGCCAGAGAGTACTACTATCGTCGGTTTCCGTCGGTGATGACGCCGTGCACACAACGCTTATTCCCCTCTCCCGACTCCCGGAGCTTGATGCTCTCGTCCCCGGCGTGGGAGCGTGTGGATCACCGAGCCGTCGCTCTCGTCGTCGTCTCTTCGGTGGCCCTGACGACGGCGTTGATCGGTATCATCGCCGTCTTCTCCGGAGCCGTCGATGGGATCGGTGGGAGGGCTCCCCTCTACTTCCTCGTTACCGCCGTCGCGTTCGTGGCGCTGGTGATCGGCTTCGAGAAGGAGGCGCTCGATGGACGGACGATCCTCCTCTCGACGGCGGGCCTCTCCGTCGTTCTCGGTGTTCTCACCGTGCTCGTCGGCGAGGGACTCGTCTACACCCTCCGCCACCCGGCTTCCGTCCTCACCTCCCGTCTCCTGCTCTCGCTTCTGGCGGTCGGCGTGATCTGTACCGGCCTGGTGTACTGGGGGCTGCGCCACTGGCGGGAGTTCCTTCCCCACCACCCCGAGGGCTGATCGGTCGGCGGAGAGCGTTCGACCCCGTGGGAGGGGTCGAGACTCCTCGGTTCGGAGGAACTCCCCCCACAGTGCAACGAGGCGGTCGAAACCCGTCACTTCGCGAGGGTCAGTGTAGCGCTCGATCCCGCCGCACGGGCCCGGTCGCGCCGCCGATCGCGACGCGAATGAAAATTAATTCAGGACCGAGTAACTACTCCAGTAAACTTATCAACGTCGAGCGACTCCTCCTAGCTACGATGATCGATACGATCCTGCTGGCCGTCGGCCAGGAAGACGAGGACAGACTGGAGAAGCTCACCGAGACGGTGACCGAGGTCGCGGAGCCGGCCGGGGCGACGGTCGTCCTCGCGCACGTGTTCAGCGACGAGGAGTACGACACGGTCGTCGATCGCCTCGAGTACGACCCGGCGGACGCCCCGAGCCCGGACGAGGTCGCCGCACGCCACGCGACGACGCGTGAACTCGCGGCCCGGCTGGACGACTCGGACGTCGACTTCGAGATCCGTGGCGCGGTCGGACCGCGCGGCGATCAGATAGTCGACCTCGCGACGGCGACCGACGCGGACCTCGTCGTCGTCGGCGGGCGAAAGCGGAGTCCGACCGGGAAGGCGGTCTTCGGTTCGACCGCGCAGAACGTGATGCTCTCGTCGCCGTGTCCCGTGACGTTCGTCCGTAGCTGATCGCGTCGACCGACCCCGCTCTTTCCCCGGCGAGTAAATCTATGCCGTTAAGTGGCGAGCGACCGGTGTGTCTCACGATGGAGTACTACGCGGGTGTCGACCTCGGGGCGACGAACGTTCGCGGCGCGGTCGCCACCCGGGACGGCGAGTTTCTCTCGGTCTCGCGGCGGCCGACGCCGCAGGGACCGACCGGAATCGACGTCACCGAGGCGGTCCTCGCGGTGCTCAGGGACGCCTGCTCCGAGAGCGGCGTCGATCCACCGGAGGTGCGGGCGGCGGCGATCGGCAGTTTCGGTCCGTTCGACCTCGCGGCCGGCACCGTCGAGAGTCCGGCGAACCTCCCGGACTCGGTGGGGACGATCCCGCTCGTTGGGCCGGTCTCGGAGCTGATCGACTCCGACCGAGTCCTCCTCCACAACGACACCACCGCGGGGGTGATCGGCGAGCGCTTTCACGCGGAGGCGAACCCTGACGACATGGTCTACCTCACCGTCTCCTCCGGGATCGGCGCCGGCGTCGTCGTCGACGGTCACGTCCTCTCGGGGTGGGACGGTAACGCGGGTGAGATCGGCCACATCACGCTCGACCCCGAGGGCCGACGCACCTGTGGATGCGGTCACGACGGCCACTGGGAGGCGTACTGCTCGGGGAAGAACGTCCCCGAGTACGCCCGCCTGCTCTACGACGACGCCTACGGGATGGAGACCGCGCTCCCGCTCGAGGACCCGGACTTCACCGCGAGGGACGTCTTCGAGTGCGCGCCGGAGGACGGGTTCGCCTCTCACGTCGTCTCCCAGCTCGGCCACTGGAACGCGATGGGCGTCGCGAACCTCGTCCACGCCTACGCTCCCTTAGTGGTGGTCGTCGGCGGCGCTGTCGCGACGAACAACCCCGGGCAGGTGCTCGATCCCGTCCGCGAGAAGCTCCCCGAGATGGTGATGGTGAACGTCCCGGAGGTCCGCCTCACCACGCTCGGCGACGAGGTGGGGATCAGGGGGGCGGTCGCGAGCGCGATCACCGGGGGGACGGGCGACCGCGAGCGCGTTCGATAGGGATCATCGTAGGAACGCATCGTTTCTCGACTGCGAATCGAACGCCACCGGTGGTGTCTACGCCTGAGTGATACGATCGGCGACGACGATCCCTAGAGAACCCCACTCCTTCTATAGCTGGCGAGCCTACGGGCTCGTATGACGGAACAGACCGACGACTCCCTGGCCGAGCGGGTCGAGCGCTGGCTCACCCGACAGATGCCGATCATCCAGATGCACGGCGGGACGAGCGCGGTCAGGAAGGCCGAACCGGGCGGCGAGGTGATCATCGAACTCGGCGGCGGCTGCCGGGGGTGTGAGATCAGCGCGATCACCGGCGGGAACATCGAGGCGGAGCTGTTGGGGTGGCCGGAGATCGAGGAGGTAACGGTGAGAGTGCCCGACTCGGGCGAGAGTCTGGGCGTCGAACAGGCCGAGTCGATCATGGGGATCGACCGCTCGGAGGGCGGACGCGGCTGGTAGCTACCGGCGGCCGAGCTTCTCGCGGCCGATCCGCACGCCCGTCGGCGCGATTATGATCTGGTCGTCGCCCTTCTGGACGATGTCGCCGTCGACCTCGTTCGCGACCTGTCTGAGTTCGTCGATGATGTGTTCGGTCGCGCGATCCGAGGTCCGCAGTCGGACGATGTCCGCGATCACCATGTCGCCGTCGTAGACGGCGTCTTTGATCTCGATCAGGTCCTGCTGGTCGTTGATGTCGGCGATGTGAACCCGCATCGCCTCCTCGCTCGCTGCCGGATCGATGTCGTCGACCCCGACTTCCACGTACTCGTCGGCGGGCTGGGCGCGCCCGCGCCCGCCCTGCTCGCCCAGCAGCTTATCCATAAATCCCATGAGCCACCCGTCCGGCGGCACCGACATAGTTCTTCCGTCAGACGGCTGGAAGGCGCTTCGATCGGCGGTAGCACTCTCTACTCTCTGATCAAAACACGAAAGAAATAAATTCCTCGACGGGTGCGTTCTGGTGTATGCCAACATCTGGCAACGTATCGAGACGCAGGATCCTGCAGGTCGTCGGCGGCGCGGCGGCGACGGCGGGGCTGGCCGGGACCGGAAGCGCGAACGACCTCGTCGAGGTAAACGTCGGGTTCTCCGGACCCGCGGGCCGGGCGGCGGCACTCGAGGCCGCCGACGACGTGAAACGCGAGTTCGTGTTCGACGCGCTGACGATCCGACTTCCCGCGGAGGCAGCCGACGGCCTCGCGAACAACCCGAACGTCCGCTACGTGGAGGAGAACGGCGAGATGTACGCGCTCGATCAGGAGACGCCCTACGGGATGGAGATCACCGAGGCGGACATCGCCATCGCGGACGGAAACACCGGCGAGGGCGTCTCGATCGCGATCCTCGACACCGGCATCGACGCCGAACACGAGTCGCTCGCGGAGAACCTCGAGGAGGGCTGGGCGGCCGACGACGCCGCGTGTACGACCGGCTGCGGCGGCGGTCCGTTCGGCGGCGGCAACGACATCGACGAGTGTCTCGAGGAGTGGGACGACGACAACGACCACGGCACCCACTGCGCCGGGACGGCCGCCGCCGCCGACAACGGGGTGGGCGTCCTCGGCGTCGCGCCGGACGCGACGCTGCACGCGGTGAAAGTGCTCGCCTGCGACGGCGGCGGGAGCTTCTCCGACATCGCCGCGGGGATCGAGTGGTCCGCCGATCAGGGCCACGACGTCCAGAGCATGAGCCTCGGCGCGGACTCCGGTTCCGAGGTCGTGGAGGACGCGGTGAACTACGCTGCCGAAGAGGGTGTCGTGATGGTCGCCGCTGCCGGGAACTCCGGCCCCTGTACCGACTGCGTGGGCTTCCCGGCAGCCTACGACCAGGTCATCGCCGTGTCCGCGACCGACGAGGACGACGAACTCGCGAGTTTCTCCTCGACCGGTCCGGAGGTCGATATCGCCGCACCCGGCGTCGACACACTCTCGACGGTCCCCCGCGACGACTACGCCGAGTTCTCCGGTACGTCGATGGCCTGCCCACACGTCTCGGGGGCGGCCGCGACGCTCATCTCGGCCGGGACGACCGACCGGGAGGAGGTTCGCGCGGAACTGAAGGAAGCAGCGGACGACATCGGCCTCGACGACGAGGAGCAGGGTGCCGGCCGCTTGAACGTCGCCGACGCGGTCGACGCCGAGAGCGACGATGACGATGAGGAGAGCGTCTCGGTCGAGACCGGCGAGGCGAGCGACGTGGGCGAGACGTCGGCCACCCTGAACGGCGAAGTCAACACACTCGAAGGTGCAGATGAGGCGAACGTCGGCTTCGAGTACGGCGAGGCCGGCGGCGCCCTCTCGAACTCGGTCGACGCCGGCACCGTCTCCGGGACCGGAACGTTCGACGCCGAGGTGACCGACCTCGACGTCGATACCGAGTACGAGTTCCGTGCGGTCGCCGAGACCGACGAGACCAGTGACGAGGGCGACGGTGTCGCGTTCACAACTGAGGGAGAGGATGACGACGACGGGGATGCGGAATCCGATCCCGAGATCGACACGTTCGACGTCAGTCCCAGGTCCAGCGGCCCCTGGTCCCGTGCGGTCGTCGACTGGGCGGTCTCCGACGACGGCGCGCTCGAGGAAGTGACCAGCGAGCTGCTCGACGGTGGCGAGCTCCTCGACAGCGAGACGTCGAGCGTCAGCGGCGAGAGCGCCTCAGGCGAACACGAACTCCGAACGCGGGATACCCCGGACAGCGTTCGACTCACCGTCACCGACGAGGCTGGTAACGAGGAAAGCGAGACACAGGACTACTGAACGGTCACCGTCCGCTTCGTTTCGGGCTCCCGGGTTACGAGCCCAAACACTCCCCGCCCCGGACGTACTCCGCCACGCCCCCGCCGGAGCCGACGACGAACCGGAGGTGGTAACAGTCGTCGTCCCACTCCGAGACCGTCTCCTCGAACTCCCCCGTCGAGACCGTCCGTTCGCCGTTCCCGTCGACAAGTCCGAGGGTTATCTCGTACTCGCCGTCGCCCATCCACTCCTCGCTCAGCGAGAGGTCGTCACCCGGCCCGGGGTCGAGCGTGTACCGCTCGTCGTGAACGTCCTCGCCGTCCTCACTGACGCGCAGGTGGATCTCGGCTGGCTCCCCCCGGTCGTTCGAGACGACGATGCTCCCGAGACCGGTCGCCTGCGACTCGTCGGTCGAACAGCCCGAGAGCGGTACGGTGGCCGCGGCGACCCCGACCATGAAGATCCGTCGGTTCATACCGATGCGCTCTCGCTTGCCACCAAGTGCTTTCTGTACCGTTCGGGGTGGACAGCCCTCGAACTCGGGTCTCCCGTTCCGTCTCAGACGGTGAACGTGTAGAGCTTGTCGCCGACGTGGTGGATCGAGTCGACGACCTTCCCCGAGTCGCCGACCATCTCGCCCCCGTCGACGCGAGCGCGACCGATCGCGAGCACCTTCCCGTGGGTCTCCTCGGCGATGGCGACGAGGTCGCCGGCTTCGATCCCCTCGTCGGCCTCGACGATCCCCGGACGCATCACATCCGCGCCGTCGGAGACGAACGAGACCGCGCCGGCGTCGACGGTGACGATCCCTCGTTCTGGCGGGTACTCGTTCGCCCCCTGGACCGTGAGCGCGAACTCCTCGTCGTCGGTGAACACCAGCGGGTTACCGTCGACGAGCACGACGTCGAAGGGCTCGTCGGAGAACTCGACGCGCTCGTAGGCATCGCCGTCGATGGTCACGCCGAGTGTGGATTCGAGCGTCGATTCGAGCCGGGAGACCGCGTCACTCCGGAGGTGGTGTCGGTTGGTGACGTTCATGGCCGTACTCGCCTACCGCGGGGCATAAATCGTCCGTTCGGTCGAACCGCGAAAAGGGCTAAGTGCCGGCGCTCCGTTCTCTCCCGTATGTGGGGTCCCCGACGGCAGGGACACCGGGCCGTGACGTGCATCGCCTGTGGCGCGGAGACGACCCGCGGCGACGCCCGCGAGTACGACAAGTACGGCGACCGGTGGGACCGAGAGGGAAAACGGTTCGAGTACCTCTGTAAACGCTGTCACCGGGAGCTCTGTCACCAGCCGCGGAACGAACTGGAGGGGCTGCTCTGTGAGGTGGGTGCCGGCGAGCGGACACGCGAGGAGTTCCTGACGTGGTACTGGGTGGCCGTCGAGGAGCGGTACGGCCCACTCGAAGAGCGAGAGCGGTGAGCCGCGGCCGACAACGCTTACTTACCCGTCGCCCGTAGCCGAAACCATGACGCGAGTTCTCACCGCCTGTGGTGCCGTGGAGGGATCGACGTGACCGACGCGGAGGAGCGCCAGGCGTACGCCGGCACCGCGGAGGGCCAGGGGCCGGTCGTGATCGACGAGGAGCTCGCGCGACACATCGAGCGAAAGCGCGAGGAGCTCTTAGAGAAGTTCGAGATCCCCGACGCGTTCCCGCGGAGCGTACTCGAGGAGGCGGAGGCGCGAACAGAGGACATAGAGAGCGAGATCCAGAGCGAAGCCGACGAGCGCCGGGATCTGCGTGAACTCACTACCTGGACGACCGACCCGATCGACGCCCAGGACTTCGACGACGCCATCTCGGTCGTGGAGCGAGATGACGGCTACGTTCTCTGGGTCCACATCGCGGACGTCACCCACTACGTCACCCCCGAGACGGCGACGTGGCAGGAGGCCAAGCAGCGCGGCAACACGGTCTACCTCCCGGCGTACACGATCCACATGCTGCCGCCGACGCTCGCGGAGACGGTCTGCTCGCTCGTCCCCGAGGAGGACCGGCTGGCACACACCGTCGAGATGCACCTGGATGGGGAGACGCTCAGCTACGAGGAGATCGACATCTACAAGTCCGTGATCCGAAGCGACGAGCGGCTCACCTACTCCCAGGCCGAAAAACGCCTCGACGACCCCGACGCACCGCTCCACGAGGAGTGTACCCTGGTACACGACCTCGCCGACCGGATGCACGAGATCCGGAAGGAGGACGGCTCGCTCGTGCTGAATCCGCGCAGAGACCGCGCGCACACGATCATCGAGGAGTGCATGCTGAAGGCGAACAAGGCCGTCACCCACGAGCTGATGTGGAACAGAGGGGTCGAGGCGATGTACCGCGTCCATCCCCAGCCCACGCCCGACGAGTGGGACAAGGCGCTCCAGGAGATCCAGGAGCTCGATGGGGTCTCCATCCCTGCCGAGAGCTGGGACGACCCCCGGAAGGCGGTGAACGCGACGCTCGAACAGGCCCCCTCGCGCCAGCTCGGGAAGATCCAGTGGGCGGTGATGAAGGTGATGCCCAGAGCCCGCTACATGGCCGACCCGTTCGGCGGTCACCACGCGCTCAACTTCGAGATTTATGGACACTTCACCAGCCCGATCCGCCGGCTCTCGGACCTCGTCGACCACTGGATCGTCCACTCGAACGACGTTCCGGCGGACCTGGACGCGCTCTGTTCGCACGCCTCCGACCGGCAGAAGGCGGCCGAACAGTGCGAACGCGAGTACCGCCAGTTCTTGGAGGAGGTCGGCATCGATCCACAAGCGGTGAACAACCGCGGGCTGGACGTCGAAGACGAGGACGACGCGGAGGAGTGACGACGGCCCTGCCGTCGCCCCTACTCGAAGACGATCGCCTCGCTCCCGGGATCGATCCTCACTCGTCCACCGATCGGGAGCGGCGCGATCGGAGTGGTGTGTCCCCAGTCCAGCCCCAGAACGACCGGAGCAGCCGGGTTGTAGCGTTCGACTTCAGCGACGACCCGCTCGTAGAGTCGCTCGCGGTAGGCCTCCCGCCGTTCGCGCAGCGGCTCCTGGTGGTGGCTTCGACCCGGTGGCCGACCGAGGAGTACCGCCGAAAATCGCTCTAACAACCCGCGTTCGCCCAAACAGACGAGCGTCGCAGCGACGTCTTCGGGTCCCGGGAGGTCCTCGGCGGTCTCGAGTGCGAGCACCCCGCCGTCGAGGTCGTCGGGATCGGGCAGGTACCGGTCGGTCGCGAGCTGCCACTCGGCGATCGGCCGGCAGCCGCCCCAGAGCCGCCCGGTCGCGGAGCGGTCAGATCCCTCCCACCGCCACCCCGGGTTCGGCTCGTACTCCGGCTCCTCGTCCATCTCCTCGGGGTCCGTCCACCACGTGCTCGGCTGGTCGGTCCACTCCACGGAGGGTTCGAGTTCGCCGAACGACTCCTCGAAAAACGCCCGCCGGCAGTAGCGCTCGGTGTACGCCGGGAGTTCGCCCGGAACTGCGAGTTCGTTCATCAGCTGTGCGCCGTTGAACGAGACGATCCCGGCGTTCCAGAGCGCGAGCGAGACGTTCGTGTTGTCGCTCATCCCGAAGAAGCGCGTCGGGCTCTCCCGCAGGCGCTCGGGGTCGAGATAGCGGAGGGTCCTTAGGGCGTCTCAGCCGTCGATCGTCGTGAATACGCCCGTTATCGAGGGGTCCTCGAACGCGGCGTGGAGGTCGGCCGCGCGTGCCCGTGGGTGTTCCTCCAGAAAGCCGTTGCCCTGTCTGGCGGTCGGGAAGACGACCGGTTCGAGACCGAAGACCTCGCGAAGACGCGAGAGCCCGAGCGCGAGGACGTGTGGGGCGTCGCGCGCGCCACCGCTCGACGGGGCGACGACGGCGACCCGGTCACCCGGCCCCATTGGGGGTGCGGTCAGGAACCCCATCGGATCAGAGCCGCCGGTCCAGGAAGTCGATCAGAATCTCGAACGTCCGGATCTTCTGGTCGATGTCCGAGGAGGCGTGGCCCTCCTCGCCGAGTTCGACGTACTCGAAGTCCTCGGTCTCGCCCTCCCCGTAGCCGGCGTCCGTGAGCGCCTCGCGGAGCAGGCGGGCCTGCGAGATCGGCACCCGGCGGTCGTTGACGCCGTGGACTATCAGTAACGGTGCCGAGAGGTTCTCGACGAGGTTCACGGGGCTCCGTTCGTCGTAGAGTTCGGGGTTCTCCTCGGGCGTTCCGAGCTGTTTTTCGAGCAGCTCGGTCCGGAAGTGGGGCATCGTGTTCTCGAACATATCCCTGAGATCGGTGACGCCGATCCAGCCGACGCCCGCGGCGTAGAGCTCGGGATAGAGAAGCATCTGCGTGAACGCGGAGTAGCCGCCGTAGGAGCCGCCGAAGACCGCGACGCGATCCGCGTCGAGCCAGTCTCGCGTTTCGAGGACGTGACGGACGCCGGCCGCGACGTCGGCCTGCTCGTCGCCGCCCCAGTCCCCGTAGAGCAGTTCGACGAACTCCCTCCCTCGCCCCGTCGACCCGCGGTAGTTCACCTGCAGGACGCTGTAGCCGTGGGCGAGCAGCACCTGCGAGTAGAGGTCGAAATTTCGGTAGTCGGCCGCGCGCGGCCCGCCGTGGGGGTTGACGATTAGAGGGGAGGGGCGCTCACCCGAGTCGTAGAGTAGCGCACCGATCTCGAGACCGTCGTGCGAGTCGAACTCGAAGTACTCGGCGTCGGCGAATCCCCTCGAGCTGAACGGGCCGTACTCCGCCTCGAGGAGCACCTCCCGTTCGTCCGTCGAGAGGTCGTACGCGAGCAGTTCCGGCCGGCGCGTCGGCGTCGTGTGTGTGAGGAGCACTCGATCGCCGGTGAGGGCCGCCGACCCCATACCGGCGAAGCTACTGACGCCATTGGGGAGGTCCAGTTCTCGGCTCTCGCCGGTTCCAACGTCGTAGACGACCGGGACGACCATCGCCTCGCGGGTCCGGTGAACGAGGACCAGATTCTCGGCGAAGAAACCGATCGGCGACTCCTCGTGCTCCAGGCCGCCGAACCAGTCGATCTCGTCCGTCTCGAGGTCGTAGATCCCCATCCGCGAGAGGTCCTCCGAGTTGTCCGAGACGAGCAGTCGTTCCCCCTCGGGCGAGAACTCCGTGGGCGAGCTTTCGGCGCCCGTCTCACCGATAGCGAGGTTCCGGGGATCGCTCCCGTCGGCGTTCGCGACGTAGACGTCCTGGTTCTCGTAGGCATCGGTCTCGTTCGTCGCGTAGGCGATCCGCTCACCGTCAGGCGAGAGGATGGCGGAGCCGGCCGCCCGCTCGTAGTCGGTGAGCTTCGTCGTCTCGCCGCTCGCGAGGTCGTGGCCGTAGACGTTCATCTGGCCTCCGGCGGTCGATCCTAGCAGGAGTGTCTCGCCGCGCTCGCCGACGTCCATCAGCGCGACCTGTCCCTCCATCTCGACGACCGGCTCGACTCCCCCATCGAGCCCGATCGCGTAGAGGTCGTTCTGTTCGTCGCCGTCAGCGTCGAGGTGGAAATAGACCTCCTCGCCGCTCGCGGACCAGTCGACGTGCCAGCGGGCGTTTTTCGGTACCTCGCCGTCGCTCACCCGCTCTCGTTCTCCCGTTTCGACGTCGAGGACGTGGAGTTCGTTTCTCCCGGTCACGTCGTAGTAGAGGGCGACCCGCTCGCCGTCTGGCGAGGCGGTCGCGTGGTAGAAACTGGGGAGGCTCACGAGTTCGCGGATCTCCTCGTCGAGATCTGACATACGCGCCACCTCGTGACAGACCGTCTTCAACCTCCCTATCGCCATCCGAGGTGGGACGTTCCCGAAACGGCAGCAGAGGGGGGTGGGAGAATGGATCCGTGCTGCCTCTCGACCCTGGCCAGTGAACTCTCACCGGCGGCGATCGATACGAACCAGCTACAAATAAGAGGGCTCCCTATACGGTTTGGCCGCACGCGACGGGCACCCGGTACGCTCTTGTGTGACGACGGGGAAGTGGTCTCGAAGGGCCCTTAGCTCAGTCCGGTGAGAGCGCTCGGCTCATAACCGAGTGGTCGCTGGTTCGAATCCGGCAGGGCCCATCCACAGTTTGAACGGTCGAGATCCGACAGACGCCCTCTATCGGGACACCACGAGGAGGGAAAAGAGCGTGTACCACTCGCCACGCAGAGGGCCGTCACAGCGCCTCGATATTCCTCTCCTCTCGTAGATGGTGGAAGCAGAGCCCGTAGTACTGGCCGTTCACCTCGACTTGCGGCCGCTCACAGTGGGTGCAGGTCGGCTGGTAGATCGGCCCGTGCATCGATGGCGGTACTCCCTCCTCACGGGTCACTCCGTTCCCTGCGTGGGAAGGTGTCGTTGGAGAGAGATCTCGGGCGGTCGGGGTGATAACGTCCGACTTATACCGTTCAACCTACTGGTCATCTCATGGCGACTATCGCGGAGTTCAGGCTTCCCGTCGAGGGGTTCGCGTTGGGAGAGACGATCCAGGAGGGGCCGATCGCGGAGATCGAGATCGAGCGCGTCGCGGCCCACGGCCCCGACCACGTTATGCCCTACGTCTGGGTCTCGGCCGACGATCAGAACCGGGTCGAGGACCTCTTCGCGGAGGACGAGACGCTCGATACGTTCGAACTGATCAGCGAGACCGAAGAGGGGGTCAGGCTCTACCGAATGGACTGGGTCGACAAGGCGGAGCTCCTGGTCAACATCCTCACCGAACAGGAGGGGGTGATCCTCTCGGCGGTCGGTTCGGAGGGGGTCTGGAACTTCCGGGCGCTCTTCCCCGAGCGCGACGCCCTCTCACGGGCGTACGACTACGCCGAGGACCGGGGGATCCGTCTCGACATCACGGCGATCTACGAGATGAACGACGACCGCGAGGGCCGGTTCGGACTGAGCGAGTCCCAGCACGAGGCGCTCACGCTCGCGACCGAGCGCGGCTACTACGACGTCCCCCGGAACGTCTCGCTCGAGGAGCTCGCCGACGATCTCGACATCAGCCACCAGTCGCTCTCCGAGCGCCTGCGTCGGGCACAGAAGGTGCTGAACGTCAACACCGTCCTCGTCGGCGAGTTCGAGTGAGCGATCGGTTCTCCTCACTGGGCCGGAGCGGTCGTTCATGACTGTTCGACCGAGTACTCAGTAGCATGGTAGGGTGTCAAACGGTATCTCGAATCCGGCAATCCTCTTATACTCGCGGGCTCTAGTCCGGAACCACGAAGCTGCCTTCTACGGAGGTAGAACCTATCACAATGAGAGGATTATCTCGCACATCCACGCTGTTCGCCCTGCTCGCGACGGTCTGGGGCACCTCGTTCCTCGCGATCGAGGTCGGTCTCTCGGACCTGCCGCCGGTGCTGTTCGCGGCCCTGCGGTTCGACGTCGCCGCGGCAGTACTGTTCGCCTACGTCGTCGTCGCCGGCTACGAGTGGCGCCCCGCCCGCTGGGCCGACTGGGCGCTGATCGCCATCGGCGGGACGTTCCTGATCGGCGCGCACTACGCCCTGCTGTTCGTCGGCCAGAGCTACGTCACGAGCGGCATCGCCGCGGTGATGATGAGCCTCACGCCGGTCGTCACGCCCGCGTTCGCGATCTGGCTGCTCCCGAGAGAGCGGCTCACGCTCCCGACCGCGGTCGGGATCCTCCTCGGGCTCGTCGGCGTCGCGATCATCGCCCGCCCGGATCCCGCGGGACTGGACGGCCAGATCGTCGGCGTCGCGCTGCTGTTCCTCTCGGCGACGAGCTTCGCGCTCGGGAGCGTCCTCGCGCTCCGGATCCGCTCGACGATGTCGCTCGTCTCGCTGCAGGCGTGGATGATGCTCGTGGGTGCGATCGCGCTCCACCTGACGAGCCTCGTCCACCCCGCCGAGTCGGTCGCCGCCGCGACGTTCTCGCCGACCGCGCTCGCCGCGCTCGTCTACCTCTCGGTCGCGGCGACGGTCGGCGGCTTCCTCTGTTACTTCGAGCTCCTGGAGGCGGCCGGACCGGTTCAGGTGAGCCTCGTCAACTACGTCACCCCGATGATCGCGGTGCTCGTCGGCGTGGCCGCTCTTGGCGAGCCGCTCACCGAGGCGACGCTCGTCGGCTTCGGCGTGATCCTCGTCGGCTTCCTCGTCATCAAGTGGGGGGCCGTCCGCTGGCGACTCCGCCGGCTCTCGGACCACCACAGGGAACGGGGCCTCGGCGAGGATGTCGTGGTCGTCGCCGGCCAGTTCTACTACCGCTGACCGCCCTACGCGGGCACCGGTGTGACGCCGGTGCCACCCGGCTTCAGGGTCACAACCGACTCGAACCCCGCTCCATCCACCGATGCGGGGACCGACACCTCTACCCCGTGAACCTCCTCTAGCTCCCGCTCGCTCGGCGCGTGGACGACCGTCACCGTCACTCCGTCCTGCTCGACGTGGTACGCCCCGGCGAACGGCTCGCCCGGGTCGATCTCGAACACCGTCCTTTCGCCCTCCGCTCCGTTCACCGCTAGGAGCTCGGCGTACGCCTCGCCGAACGCCTCCGCGTCCTCCTCGGACTCCCACTCGCTCTCGAAGACGAAGGCGTACTCGCCGTCGGGCCCCTCGTAGGGGACCAGTTGATCGCCCGCCCACCCGGTCGTGATCGGGTGCGAGTAGTCGTACGGCGAGAGCGGGTCCTCGCTCCCGTAGAGGTGCTCGCGGTCGATCACGCCGTTCGACCAGAACGTGGCGTAGAGCGCCGCCTCACCGACGGTTTCGACGCCCTCCTCGCGGCTACTCACGTTGAACCGCACCCAGTCCTCGGTCGACTCGTCCCGAACCGTCACGTTCGTCGGCTCGAACGTCCCGTAGCGGTCGGGGTGGATCACCTCCGTCGTCGCTCGCGGGTGGGAATCGTACACCTCGTTCACGGCGTCCCAGCCGCCCTCCTGGTACCGGTGGTCGACGAACGCCGGGCCGTCGCTGTAGGGCTGGAAGATCGTGACGAACAGCCCGAAGTCGAACGAGCCACCCGAACTCGTCGCGCTCGGCCGCTCCAGACACTCCCACTCGTCGTCCGCACACCGCTCGTCGTACTGCGCCTCGACGTAGTTCGCGTCGCCCTCGATGATTCCCATCGCGGCGTACTCCGAGTCGAGCGTCGAGCTGTCTCTCGAGAGCCCGAAGTGCTGGTCCTGGAGCGCGTGGAGCAGTTCGTGTGTGAGCGTGTTCCGGTCGATCTCGACGGCCTCCGGGTCGTCCGCGACGATGACGATCCGCTCGTCGCTCGAGGAGTAGTAGCCCTGGATCGACCCGCCGTAGAGCGCCTCGAACTCCTCGGCGGCGGGCGTCTCCTCGTCGACGTGAAAGAGCGCCCGCCAGAGGTGGTCGTTCCACGCCGCGTACTCCTCGTCCCACTGCTCGGTGAACCGGCGTTCCTCTCTGAACTCCTCGCGGCTGATCACCTCCACCGGCACCTCCTGCTCGAACTTCAGCCCCCGGATCAGTTCGACGCGTGCCATCGCCCGGTGGATCACCGCCTCGCGTTCGACCTCGGTCAGTTCGGCGGTCGAGTTCACTTCGAGGGCGTCGTCGTAGCTCACCCCGCGGACCTCGCCGAGCGGCCTGTCCGTGTCGAGGTCGGCGGGGCCGTCCTCGCCGTCGCCGAACGGAAAGAGCTCTCCGGGCGGGATCGTCGTACAGCCGGCGAGGGCGACGAGGACGACGACGGCGAGGACCGCTACGCGCGAGCCCATCTCAGCGGCGCCTGGCGAGCAATGCGAGGGCGATCACGAGCGCTGCGAGCGCCGCCACGAGGCCGAAGCCGGGCTGCTCTTCCTGCTCCTCTTCGGGCGTCTCTTCGACGTCGTCGTCGGTCTCCTCGGGCGTCTCTTCGACGTCGTCGTCGGTCTCCTCGGGCGTCTCCACCACCTCGTCGTCCTCTTCGACGTCCGCGGGTTCGACGTCGGCGTTTACCGCCGAGAGCGCATCGACGTCCGGGGCGTGGGTGATCGTCACCACGTCGCCGTCGTGATCGACGTGGTAGGCGCCGGCGTAGCCGCCGCTCTCTGCGACGTAGAGGCCGTCGCCCTCGTCCCCGGCACCGCGGTACTCGAGGAGCTCGTCGTAGCCCTCGACGAACGTCGCGGCGTCGTCGTCGCTCTCCCAGGCGATCCGCCAGACGTAGGCGCTCTCGCCCGCCTCGCTCTCGTAGACGTGTAGCCGGTCGCCGTCCCACCCGGTCGCGTACTCCACGTCGTAGTTGATCGGGTCGAACGGGTCGAGCTCGCCGTCGGGGCCGACGTTGAGGAACTCGTCCGGGTCGACGAGCTGTGCGCCGGGCTGGTCGTACAGCGGCGCGGCGAACATCGTCGCGATCGAGACCTTCCCGAGCACTTCGTGGTCCGGTCGCTCCTCGGGACGCAGGCGGTCCCACCCCTCGTCGGTCTCGTCGTCGATCTCGACCTCGCGGGGCAGGTCGTCGGGGTACCGATCCGGCGTGATGACCTGCTGGCTCGTCTCCGGGGGTTCGCCGTAGAGCTCGTTCACTGCGTCCCAGCCGCCCTCCTGGTACCGGTGCTCGGAGAACGTCGGGCCGTCGCTGTAGGGCTGGAAGTCGAGCAGGAGCAGGCCCATGTTCGCGGGTTCGCCCTCCTCTGTCGGTTCGGTCCCGTCGGCGGCGGGCGGGCGCACACACTCCCACTCGCCGCCCTCACAGCGCTGTTCGTACCGATACTCCATGAGGACGGCGTCGCCCTCGATCAGGCCGTTCTGGGCGTTACGCTCGTCGCGCGTCTGTGCGTCGTAGCGCTGGAGGTCCCACCGTTGGTCCTGATAGGCGTGGTAGAGTTCGTGTGCGAGGATCACCTCGTCCACGACGGGGGTCTCGTCGTCGACGACCACGACGATCTCGTTCGTCGCGGACGAGTAGAAGCCGCCGACGGAGACGTTCTGATTCTCCGCGAGCGTCTCCGTCGAGTCCTCGTCGTCGCCGACGAGCAACAGCGCCTTGTGTTTCGCGTTCACGAACGCCGTCTGGGTCTCCGTTCCCTCGCCGACCAGCCCGTCGAACTCCTCCTGGAACTCGCTTCTCGTCACGACCTCGACGGGTGGTCGTTCCTCGAACTCGACCTCGCGGAGCTCCTCGACGCGGACCATCGCCCGGTCGATCACCTCCGCGAGCTCCTCGTCGCTCAGCTCCTCAGCTCCCTCCAGACCGAGTTCGTCGTCAGGTTCGTACTCGCGCCACTCGCCGTCGTCCTCCGGCTCCTCCGCGAGCTGTCCCTCCCCTCCCACCGACCCGTCGGCTGCGACCGGCGCGCCCGCCGCGACGGCGAGCGCCGGTCCGCCGCTCACCACGAGGATGAAGGCGACCAACAGGACACAAACGCGACGCATACCGCCCGATAGTGGCGGTCGAGTAAAAAGGGTCCGGCGATCGAACACGACCGAACCGTTTCGCCCTCTCGGCCCCTACCCCCTCCATGCGTTTCGACCCGACCGAGACGGCAGTCGTCGTCGTCGACATGCAGAAGGGCTTTTGCGACCCCGAGGGGAGCCTCTACGCGCCGGGAAGCGAGTCGGCGGTCGACCCGATCGCGGAGCTGGTCGCGAACGCACGCGGGGCGGGTGCCCGCGTCGTCTTCACCAGGGACGTCCACCCGCCGGGGCAGTTCGACTCGAACCACTACTACGACGAGTTCGACCGGTGGGGCGAACACGTCCTCGAGGGATCGGAGGAGGCCGAGATCGTCGACACGCTCGACCCCGAACCGGAGGACCACGTCGTCGAGAAACACACCTATGACGCCTTCTACAACACCGAACTGGAGGGCTGGCTCCGGGCGCGCGGGATCCGCGACCTCGTGTTCTGTGGCACGCTCGCGAACGTCTGCGTACTCCACACCGCCGGTAGCGCCGGGCTACGCGATTTCAGGCCGGTGCTCGTCGAGGAGTGTATCGGCTTCATCGAGGAGGCACACAGGGAGTACGCGCTCGAACACGCCGGATGGCTCTTCGGCGAGGTGATCGGACGGGACGAGGTGACGTTCGACTGAGCCGGGGACCAGACCTATGCCGTGTGAGGCTCTAGCGACGGAGATGCCCTCCTCCCCCACGGTACCCGTCGTCGAGGCGGTCTCCGATCTCTCGTTCTCGACCGGCGACCTGCCCGCACGTCCCGACCACGCGACGCTCGCTCTCGCCCGGCCGACGCACTTCGACGTCCGCTACCACATCAACCCGTACATGCGCGAGGGCGTCGACACGGACCGCGCACACGGACAGTGGGAGACGCTCCTGCAAGCCTGTGAACGGTACGCCGAGAACACCCTCGTGATCGACCCCGATGTACTCTCGGTTCCGGAGGGAACCCCCGATCCGGCGACGCTACCCGACTTCGCGTTCGGCGCGAACCACGCCCTCCCGATACCGGATGGGACCGGTGCGCTGCTCGCGGCGATGTCCACCGACGAGCGGGTGGCCGAACCGACGTACTTCGAGGCGTGGGCGCACGAGGCCGGCTACGACGTGCTCTCGCCCCCCGACCACGCGTTCGAGGGGGGCGGCGACGCGCTCTGGCACCCGGGGAGACGGCTGCTCTGGGGCGGCCACGGTATCCGTTCCGAGCGAGCGGCCTACGACGACATCGCCGACCGCCTCGATACGCGGGTTATCGCGCTCGAACTCACGGACCCGCACTACTACCACCTCGACGTCTGTTTCTCGCCGCTCGATTCGGAGACCGTCCTGATACAGCCCGAGGCGTTCACCGACGAGGGCCTCGCGCTGATCGAGGCGGTCTTCGACCGGTTACTCGCCGCTCCGGTCTCGGAGACACGCGGCGGCCTCGCCTGCAACGCCGTCGCGCTCGGCGATCGGGTGTTGCTCGGCGCGGGCAATCCGACGACCGAACGGCTGCTCTCCGACGCCGGGTTCGACCCCGTCCCGATCGGGACCGACGAGTTCCAGAAGGCCGGCGGCTCCGTCCGCTGTCTCACCCTCTCGCTCGGCGACCCAGAAGCGGGGGACGAGAGCCGCTGAGCGGCGGACACTCGGCGAGCTCGAGGACGGCTCGGAGTACGACGCCGACCTCAGGGAGAACCCTCGAACGTACGAGATCGACCGGAGCGAGGAGGGCGTCTTCACGGTTCAGCCGTACACACGGAGGAGCTGCTCCCGCTGTGGGCGTTCGTGGACGGGGATCGAGACCTCCCGGCGGGCGAAGGAGGCCGACCGCGAGCGCGAGTGTGCCCTATCGAAAGAGCCGGTACGCCCCCTGTCCTGTCGCGACCGGGGCCGTCTCGCCGTTGGTCGTGCTCTCGACGGTGATCTCGCTCACCCCGACGCTCGATCCCGCGCGAACCACCTCGGCGGTGGCGGTCAGGTCGGCCGTCGCGGGCCGGAGGTAGTTCACGTTCAGGTTGATCGTCGCGACGCCGCCCTCCAGCGGGTTTTCGAGCGTCGTTCGCTGGGCGAGGCCACCAGCCGTGTCGACCAGCGTCGCCGCGACGCCGCCGTGCATGTCGGGGGTTCCTTCGCGTCCCGGGCGGGTGTTCGTGAGCTTCTCGTCGTAGGGGATCGTCATCACCATTTTTCCGTCGCTCACCGACTCGACGCGCGTGTCGAGCCAGGAGAGGAAGCCGTGGTGGTCGTCGATGTACGACTGGAGGAACGCGGCGGTGGCCGGATCGTCGGTCATCGCTCGTGGTCGACCGTGCGCTCACTTATCGGCGTCGTCTCTGCGTACGTCTACCTCGATCCGATCGCCGACCGAGAACCCGTGACCCGGACAGACGAGCTTCGCACCCATCCCGATCCGGGTGAGAAACAGCGAGAGCCCGGTGATCGCCTCCCCGTTCACCCGGATCACGACCTCGTCCCACGCGAGGTCCCGCCCGGTCGCGACCCCGACGTGCTCGCCGAGCAGGTCCACCGATCGTTCGTCTCCCGCCCGGTTTCCGTGTGCGCCACCCCCGTCGTAGTGTGGGAGGCCGCCGTCGAGCGCGAGGGAACACGAGTCGTCCGCGATCCCGATCCAGCGCTCGCCGGGATCGGGGTGTGTTGGCGCATCGAGGACGACGTAGGTCTCTCCGACCTCGCAGACCGTGCCCGTCCCGTCCCACGCGACCGGCTCGATCGGCACCCCGATCGAGAGACGGAGCGATCCCGACGCGCGATACGGGTTCGCATCCGGCCGACGAAACCCGAGGTGGACGTGGTTCGCGACCCAGGGTGCGAAGAAGCCGGCGCGGACGAGCCTCCCCAGGCGATCGCCGACCTCGATCCGGTCGCCCGTCTCCACGCTCGGCTCGACGTGGAGCGTCCGGGCGACCGTTCCTTCGGGCATCTCTTCGACCCCGGAGTCGACCTCGATCAGGATCAGGTGGTCCTCGTCCTCGGCGTAGGGCTTCGGCGGCGCACGGACCGATCGCGTGTCGAGGACTGTCCCGGAGACGGGACTCGGCGCGGCCTCGGTACCGGGGTAGAGGTCGATCGCACACCCCTGGTCGTGGGCGGGATACGGTGAGTTGTAGAGCGAGAGTCGCTCGAAGTGAGAGAGGAGTGCGCCACCGAGTTCGATCATACCGACGGTTCGAGCGCGAGGGTTTAGCCCCGTCGGGTGTTGCAGTCGGTATGCGCGTGCTCCGGGGCCGAGCAGCGGACGTCACAGCCGACCGGGAGCGAACCGCCCGGATTCTCGCGGAGGCGGGCGAGCGCCGAGAGCCAGCGCTCCGCGTCTGGACGCCGCACCGTCAGCTCGCGTTCGGAAGGCGAGACACCAACGAGGCGGGCTACGACCGAGCGGTCGCGATCGCCCGCGAGTACGGCTTTCCACCGATCGACCGTAGCGTGGGGGGGAGAGCCGTGGCCTACACGGGCACGACGCTCGCGTTCGCGCACGCGATACCGATCGACGATCTCCGGAGGGGGATGGACGCACGCTACGAGCGGGCGAGCGAGCGGGTCCGAGCGGGGCTCCGCACGGTCGGCGTCGAGGCGGAACGCGGCGAGCCACCCGAGAGCTACTGCCCTGGCGACCACTCGCTCTCTGCCTCCGGGAAGCTCGTGGGGATCGCCCAACGGATCACCGCCGAGGCCGCGCTCGTCTCCGGTGTGGTGATCGTCGACGGGCACGAGGAGATCGCTGGGGTCCTCTCGCCCGTCTACGAGGCGCTGTCGGTCCCGTTCGACCGGGACTCCGTCGGAAGCGTCGAACGCGCCGGTGGGGACGCGGACCCGGAGCGGGTCGCACGGGCGATCGAGGACGCGATTCTCGACGGGAGAACGCCACGGATCGAGCGGATCGGCCCGACGTAAGCGATCGAAGAGGGCGTCACTCACGAGCCCACCCGACGAGATTCGAACGCGTTCCGTCGCCACCGCCAGACCGGCCCGGTCGTCCTCGGCCCGCTCGCGTGGGGGGTTCGTCGCCGCCGCACAGCTCGACCTCGTCTCCCGGCACGCGGTCGTGGTCTCACACGTCGTCATGTGTGCGATCCTCCTCGCGTTCACCGCACTCTCGTGGTCCGAGATGCGCTCGGGCGTCCTCTCCGTCTGGAAGCTCGTCCTCCTGGTCGGGTTGGGGATCACCGTCCGGTCTCGCTGGGCCCACGTTCGTGATCGGCGCGCTCCTCCCGGTGACCGTCCTCGGGTGGATACCGGTCCCCGGTGTAGGCCTCGCGGACACGGGTCTGGCGGGTGCTCCAGGCGCGCGGATCTACCTCGCGGTCGCGGCGCTCAGCCTCCTCGGGGGGCTCTCGTACGCTCTCGGGCTCCTCGTCGCGAGCAGCGCCACGCTGCTCGTCGGTCTCGCACTCACCGGAGTCGGCTAGGCCCCCGGCATCGCGAACGCCGTCTACCGGGAGGCTTAGGGACCCGCCGCTCCGACCGACCCCATGATCGTTCAGGACGCGCGGCTCGCCGACGGCCGATCGGTCGACGTACGGATCGAGGGGGAGAAGATCACCGCCGTCGATGCAGATCTCCGTTCGGGGAGAGGGGAGACGATCGACGCGGGCGGAAAGCTCCTGCTCCCCGGCGCGATCGACGTCCACGTCCACTTCCGTGAGCCGGGCTTTCCCCACAAGGAGACCTGGGAGACGGGCTCGCGCAGCGCCGCCGCGGGCGGCGTGACCTGCGCCGTCGACCAGCCGAACACGGAGCCGCCGACGGTCGACGGCGAGAGCTTCGACGAGAAGGCGTTGCTAGCCGAGAACTCCTACGTGGAGTACGGGATCAACGGCGGCGTCACAGCGGACTGGAACCCCGAGGAGCTGTTCTCGCGGCCGATCTTCGCGCTCGGCGAGGTCTTCCTGGCCGACTCCACGGGCGAGATGGGGATCGACACCGAGCTGTTCGCCGAGGCCGCCGAGCGTGCGGCCGACGCCGAGGTGCCGATCACGGTCCACGCCGAGGACGCGACGCTGTTCGACGAGGAGGCACTCGGGCGCGCCGGAGAGGGGGTCGGCCGCGAGGCGGACGCCGACGCCTGGAGCGTGTTCCGGACCGCCGAGGCGGAGGCCGCAGCGATCGAGACCGCCTGCGAGGTGGCGAACGACGTCGGCGCGGACCTCCACGTCGCACACACCTCGACGCCCGAGGGGATCGACGCCGCGAACGCGGGCGGCGCGAGCTGCGAGGTCTGTCCCCACCACCTCTTCCTCTCGCGCGAGGACCTCTCCGATCTGGGCACGTACGGCCGGATGAACCCGCCGCTTCGGAGCGAGGAGCGCCGTGCGGGCGTCGCCGAACGGGTCGCCGACGGCTCCGTCGACCTGATCGCGACTGACCACGCCCCACACACGGCCGAGGAGAAGGAGGCGACGATCCACGACGCGCCGAGCGGCGTCCCTGGCGTGGAGACGATGCTCCCCCTGCTGCTCGCCGCGGCCGCACGCGGGGATCTGAGCATCGAACGGGTACGGGATCTCACCGCGAGCGCCCCCGCGCGCGTGTTCGGACTCCCCGGGAAGGGGCGAATCGCCGAGGGATCTGACGCCGACCTCGTGCTCGTCGACCCGGGTTCCGAAACCGAGATCCGGGGGAAGGACCTGCACTCGAACTGCGGGTGGACGCCGTACGAGGGGAGCGAGGGCGTCTTCCCGGAGTGGACGATGGTCCGAGGCACGGTCGTCTACGACGCCCGCGAGGGGTTCGGCCCGGCGGTCGGGAAGAACGTCCGGACGTGATCGGAGACAGTATCCTTTTCACCGTCGCCCACCCCGAGCGCGTATGAAGGGTCCAGACAGGGCGACGAAGGTCGCGAGCGCCCACTGGGAGGCGCTCTCGGGCGACGTCGAGGCGATCGTGACGGAGTACGACGAACGGGGTTTCGAGGCCCACGCGCTGCATCCGGGCGACGTCACGCTACTCACGGGCGAGTCCGGCGACCGGGAAGGGCTGGACGTGCTGTTGCCCGGCAGCGAGTTCGAGACCGTCTTCGACCTGGTCGATCGAGGCGTCGCCTTCGACTCGTCTGAGGTCTACAGCGCGCGCGAGGGGTCGACGGTCTTACTGGTGCTCGTCCTCGTCGACGAGCGCGAGGAGGTCGCACTCGCCTTCCCGGCGTACTACGGCTGGGGGGCGGGGAGGGAGGTCCTCTCGCGTGCTCGCGAGCGGGGACGGCTCCACACGTATCTCAGACGACTCTCCGGCGACATCGTCACGTTCACCCACGACGATCCGTCGATCTTCGAGCCGCCCGAGGAGGGGTGATCGGCGGTCGACGTCGGTTCGCACCGCCTCCCGTGCGGCTCTCCGCCCGACCACCCTCCTAATCGAGGTCGGCACCGACGTCGTCGAGCGACGTCTCGAGGAACGGGTCGAAACGGACGTTGGCGATCCCCTCGTCGAGACCCTCCGAGACGGCATCGCCGTCCCCGTCGGCCGGTCGGCCCGTCTCGGGATCGGTGAGGGGTTCTTCTGGGCCACCGAAGCTCGATGGCCCGTTCGTCGCACCCCAGTAGTTCTCGAGTGCCGTCGCCTGCATGTCGATTCGGTCCTCGGGGTCCGCGTCGATCTCCCCGAGCAGGTCGACCCAGTATGCGTCGGCGTTCAGGTAGCCGACCTCTTCGCTCTCGCAGATGTGGTTGTACCGGACCTCGTTCGCTCCAGCGAAAAGCCCCTGAACGATACCGATCTCGTTCCGGACGATCCGATTTCGCTCGATCGGGTTGCCGCCCACCCAGGCCCCGAGGGTGATCCCCCGACCGTTTCGCAGGACGTCGTTGTTCCGAATCGGTATCGAGCCGGGGTGGAACCCGACCTCGGAGTCACCGACGAGCGCGAGACCCGTTCGGCAGTCCGTGATCCGGTTGTGTTCGATGCTCACGTCCAACACGTCGTCGACGAGCGCGATCCCTCGACCGTTGTCCGTCGCCCTGATCCGTCCGATCGAGCCCCCGTCGACGAACCGGTAGTGGATCCCGTCCCGGAACCCGGTCACCGTGAGGTCCTCGACGGTGACGTTCTCTAGAGGGGGAGACCAAAACGGCCATGACGGAGGGATGACCGCTACGCCGAATCCACCGTCGACCGTGTCGCTTCCGGTGATCGTGTGTCCGTCCCCACGCAGGGTGACGTCGTCGGATTCGATCACGATGCAGCCGACGCGCTCCTCCGTGTCCAGGTGCAGATCGTCGACGAGGACGTACTCGCCGGGTTCGGTGATCGTCGTACAGGCGTCGATCTCGGTCGGCTCACCGTGACTGCTCGCTGCTACGACCGCCGCACCGGCGGCGAGACCGGCCCCTACGACCCCGACCGATCGCAGCACGCTCCTCCGACCCACCGATCCGTTGGTTCCGGTATCGGTTCCCCCGTACGTCTCCTCGAGCGACCGTTCCATGATCAGGTCCCTTTCCGCGTTCACCGAGAAAGTCCTATCTGTGTGGTACTCACGGAACTGTTCGGTTTACTGCCATCAGTGCCGCCCGCTACTCCGGTGACGTCGAGATCGTCGAATCGGTGGGCAGCCTCGTATCAGTGGTGTACTCTCTTGCAGACAGCCCTCGGGAATACGCTCACCTTCACCCACGACGATCCCGCTACCTTCGAGCCGCCAGGGGACGAGGCCGACGGTTAATCACTCGCTCAGGTCGCCGCCGCAGTGCGGACACTCCCCGTGATCGTGCGAGAGCTCCTCGTTTCGGAGCTGTTCGCTCGACCGTCGCACCTCGCGCATCACTTCGGAGATCCGGTCCTCGGCTTCGAGTTCCGCCTCGACCGTGAGGTCCGCACCCTCGACCTCCAGGAGGAACTTCGCGACCTCGGTGACCTCGTACATCAGCTCGTCGAGCTCCTCGGCGGTGAAGAAGTCACACATCGCCCCGTAGAGGAACGTCGCACCGGCCTTCGTCACCTTCCCCTCGAAGGAGTGTCGGGCCTGGTTGACCGCCTGTGGGGTGTAGGTGTCGGTCATGAACGGGACGAGCTCGGGGAGGTTCTCGCCGATCTTCGTCATCTCGACGCCCGTCTCGGTCCTGAAGTCGGCACAGAGCCGGGCCATCGCCCACTCGCGGGCGGTGATGTACGTCCGGTCCCGCAGAAAGCCGTTGACGCGGTCGTAGGATGCCCCGTCCATCTTCGTGAAGCGGGCGTAGTTCCTGACGTCCTCGGGCACGGCCCGACGGTCCGCCGGGTCCTCGGAGTCGGCACCGTCCCCGGGGACCTCCTCTTTCTCCCCCGTGGGTCCCTCGGAAACCCCGGGACCGGCGCTCTCGGACCCGGACTCGCCGTCGTTCCCTTCGCGTCCGGGTTCCGGGGCGGGGGACTCGCCGTTCGTCTCGGGGGTGGCTTCCTCCCCGTCGCTCTCGTCTGTGTCGACGCCGGGGACGACCCCTCCAGCGCTCTCTGTCTCGCTCGCGTCGTCCGGAGGGCTCGTCTCCCGGGGATCCTCGCGCATGGCCCTCCTTTCGGATCGCCGAGCAAAAGGGTGTCGGGGGGAATCCTTTTTGCGGGGAGCCGACCAACCGCGCCGCATGAAGCTGTTACTCGGGATCGGCGGCACCGACGACTCCCTCGACGCGCTCTGGTGGGCCGCCGAGCGGACCTCCGCGACCGACGACGAGCTCACGGTGGCGATCCTCGAGAACCCCGACTCCGATCGCCCGCCGGAGGAGATCGAGGCGGAGGTCGAGACGGCGCTCTCCGAGCAGGGCCTCGACGCGGAGATCCGGCACTTGGAGGGAGACCCCGGTGGGCGACTCGTCGACCTCGCCGACGACGAGGGGTACGATCAGATCGTAATCGGCGGGGGCGAACGCAGCCCGATGGGGAAGATCCAGGTCGGACGGATCGCCGAGTTCGTCGTGTTGAACGCCCGGACGACGGTCACGCTGGTCCGCAGATGAGCCCGGATCGCCCCTACCCAGACGACCCGGCCGGTCCGTTTCCCGAGCCGCCGCTGTCGTTCACCGACGGGGTAGGTCGAGAGATCGAGATCCGCGTCTACGACGGGAGCGATCGGGCGTCGCTCACGGAGATGTACGCCGAGTTCGACCCCGCCGACCGTGCGCAGGGGATCCCACCGTCCGGGGAGAAACGGGTCGAGGACTGGCTCGACGTCATCCTCGGCGAGGGCTACGACGTCGTCGCGCTCGACGACGACCGGGTAGTCGGCCACGCGACGCTCGTCCCCGACGGCGACGAGGGGATGGAGCTCGCAATCTTCGTCTTCCAGACGTACCAGGGCGCAGGTGTCGGCTCTCGCCTCGTCCGTGCGTTGCTCGGCTACGGGGCGAGCGAGGGCGTCGAGTACGTCTGGCTCACGGTCGAACGGTGGAACAACCCCGCCGTCTCTCTCTACGAGTCGGTCGGCTTCGAGTCCTCTTCCGTCGAGAGCTTCGAACTCGAGATGAGCATTCGGCTCGCTCAGACCGAGAGCACCGGCTGACTCGCATAGAGGAGGACGTACTCGGCGGCCTTCTCGAGGACGTCGCCGGTGTTCTCGGCGCCCCCCTCGCGCGGGACGACGATGAAGTCGGCGTCGATCTCGTCGGCGGTATCGAGGATGACGCTTCCCGGGTGGCGGGTCTTTCGCGTGGGCGAGAAGCCGAACGCCGTCGAGTTGTTCGCCGGGACCGAGGCCTCCTCGGCGAGCGAGAGCGCCCGATCGGCGAACGCCCCGGCCTCGTCGGCGACGGCCTCCTTCGACACCCGTCCCGCCTCGATCCCGCGGACGACCTCCTCGCCGACGACGTAGACGACGTGGATCGAGGCGTCGTACTCGGCCGCGATCGTGACCCCGTAGTCGACGGCCCGGGCGGACTCGTCGCTGCCGTCGACGGGGACGAGGACGGTGTTCACCGAGAGTGGGTCGCTCATACCCCGCCTCCGCGGGCCGAGGTGAAAAAACCACCCACGGGCCACGGGCGGTCGAGGGTACAGGTTTAACAGCCCCGCCCGGGTACTCGGGACATGGCCGACATCGACACCGTGGTCGTCGCGACCGACGGCTCCGAGAGCGTGAGTCGGGCGGTGGACGTGGCGCTCGACCTCGCCGACCGGTTCGACGCGGCGGTCCGCGCGCTCTACGTGATCGACGAGGGCGACGTCGACTCCTCACCCTCCGAGCTCCGGGGCGAGTTCCGCGAGGCGCTCTCGGAGCGGGGCGAGCGTGCCCTGGAAGAGGTCGCGGGCCGTACCGAGCGCGAGGTCCACACGGCGGTGAGGGAGGGCCACCCTGCCGCGGTGATCGCGGAGTACGCCCGCGAGCACGACGCCGACGTCGTCGCGACCGGAACGAGGGGTAGACACGGCGAACACCGGTTCCTGCTCGGGAGCGTCGCCGAGCGAGTGGTCCGCACCTGTCCGGTGCCCGTGCTCACCGTCAGACAGCTCGAGTCAGGTACAGAAAGCGCCGAAGCCGAGGTCTGATCGCGCCCCCGAACGCGAGACCACGCCACCTTTCTCCCCTCGCTCCCTCCTCGCCCTATGGACGAGACCCTCGTAGACGACGAGACGCTCCCGCTCGCCCGGAAGTCGCTGCTCCCCGGCGAGGGCTTCTTCTACCCCGACGAGTTCGACGAGGCGAGAACGGAGGCCGAGGCCGCGGAAGCGCTCTCGGAGGCGTCGGTCGCGGTCGTCGCCGATCCGGACGCCGACGGCCTCGGCTGCGTGGCGCTGATCCGCGAGGCCTACGGCGAGGGTGCGTTGCTCCCCGCCGGCCCCCACGAGATCGAGGACGGCCTGGCCTACGCCGCCGAGTTCGGCGAGCCAGGGCTCACCGTCTTCGTCTGTGACCTCTGTCCCGACCGCTTCGAGTACGTCTCCGAGGAACTCGCCGACCTCGTCGGCCACGCCGAGACGGTCCGCTGGTTCGACCACCACCAGTGGGACGACGAGGTGGCGAAACGGGTCGGGGAGACGGGCGTCGACCTCGTCGTCGGCGACTCCGAGACCGAGTGCACCACCGACGTGGCGCTGCGCTCTATCGACTACGAGTTCCCCGAGCGGTTTTCGGATCTCGCGGCCGCGACCCGCGACCACGACCTCTGGATCCGCGAGGACCCGCGAAGCGACGACCTCGCCGACTTCGCGTACTGGTCCGAACCGGAGGAGTACGTCGAGGCGGTGGGTGCGTACGGAGCGGACTTACCGGGAGACGTACTGGAGTTCCTCGCCGAGCAGCGCATCGAGAAGGAGGCGCTGATCGAGCAGGCGGTCTCTCGATCCGTGATCCGGGAGGTAGGTCCCTGGACGGTCGGCGTCACCTACGGCCGGTGTTCCCAGAACGAGGTCGCGGAGGCGATGCGAGAGCAGGGCGCCGACGCATCGGTGATCGTGAAACCGGCGGGAAGCGCCTCGATCCGGGGCTCGGAGGGGTTCGAGCGGTGTCACGAGGTCGCACAGCAGGTGAACGGCGGGGGCCATCCCAGAGCGGCGGGCTGTAAACCCGACGTCTACGACGACATGCTCGACTACGCCCACCACTGGACGACGCAGGGGGCGGTCACCAAACGGGTGATCCTCGACGGCTTCCGGACGCTGGTCGAGGAGGATCGGGGAGACGACGAGACCGCGGACGAACCAGTAGCGTAGTCGGCTCACTCGTCCGCGCGCCGGATCGTGACCGGCACGCCCGTTTTCGGGCGGAGGGTGACGCTCACGCTCAGGTCGTCGAGGGCGTCCTCCGGGACGTCCACGTCGAACTCGTGAACCAGCCTGGCGAGCGCGAGCGTCGCCCCCGAGAGCGCGAACCCCCGGCCGACGCACTTGTGCGGACCGCTCCCGAACGGGAGGTAGGGCTCGTAGTCGTCCGGGTTCAGCCGCTCCCACCGGTCGGGCTCGAACTCCTCCGGGCGCTCGAAGTATCGTCCGTCGCGCTGGATCGACCAGGTCGGAACGATCACCGCGGAGCCGCCCTCGACCGAGTACTCTCCGAGATCTGTGCCCTCGATCGCCCGGCGGAACACCGCCCACGCGGGGGGATAGAGCCGGAGCGCCTCGCGGTAGACCCGGTCGGTGTACTCCAACCGCGAGACGTGGTCGTGTCGAGGCGTCTCCCCGTCGAGGACCGCTCGCGCCTCCGCTCGAACCAGCTTTCGGCACTCGGGGTTCCACGAGAGCAGCGCCAGCGTGTAGGTGAGGCTCAGCGCCGTCGTCTCGTGGCCCGCGATGAGGAACGTCGCGACCTCGTCCCGGATCTGGTTCTCCTCGTACCGCACGCCGGGGTCGTCCTCGGCCGAAAGCAACAGCGCGAGCATGTCCCCTCGCTCGTCGGGCTCGCGTTCGAGCCGCTCGCGCCGCCGCTCGATGATCTCCTCGCTCAACTCGAGGATGCCGCCCGCCGCGCGTTTGAACTCGCCGGAGGATAGGTCGGGCAGCCACCCCGGCTTCAGTGTCGACGCTGAGAACTCGAACTCGGTCCCCGCGGCCTGCATCCAGTCGTGGAACTCCCGGGGTCGGTCGTCGCCCAGTCGCTCGCCGAGGAGCACCTCCGCCGCCACCCGGATGGTGAGCGCGGTCATCTCCCTGTGCAGGTCGCGCTGCTCGCCGTCGACGTCGGGTGTGGCCCACTCTCCGGCGAGTTCGTCGGCGCGCTCGCCGACGGTGTCCGCGTACCTGATCACCCGTCTGCCGGTGAAAGCAGAGCCCACGATCCGTCGCTGCTGACGCCAGAGCTCACCCTCGCTCTGGACGAGTCCGTTCTCGGCGATACGCGCCGCCGACCCCTGCGTGGGGACCCGCTCGAACGCTCCGGGTCGCGAGAGCGCGTCGTGGGCGAGCGACGGGTTCGTGACGAGCACGAGCGGCGGACGACCGGGCAGTGGGACCTCCGTCAGGTCGGCGAACCTGGCCTGGATCGCCTCGAGGAACCGGAACGGGTCGCTCCCGAACCGGAGCGCGTTGAGAATGCCCGGGTCGGGCGGCTGTGGGATCTCCCGTTGCATACCCGAGGTATGTCCGTGCGTACTTCAGGCTGTCTCTCGAAGGGTCGGTCGGAGAGCCTGGCTACGCGTCCGTCACCCACCGATCCGCGTACGCGACCCCGCACGCACACCGTGCGTAGGCGTGGAGCACGCTCCCCTCGGCGTAGAGCCGGCCCGCCTCCTCGTTCTCCTCCTCCGCGAACGCGAAGACGAACTCCGGGCCGGCGTCGCAGTCGGGACAGCGCCCACCGGAGAGGCCGCGCTCGACCTCTCCCTCCCTCTCCATCGCCTCCTTGGCGAACGTGAACGCGTCGAGGCCCGTCGCGGCGGTGAACGCGTTGCGCCCGTTCTGCCCGCTCACGACGACGAGCACTCCGCCCTCGACGCGTTCGCCGTGGGCTGCGAGCTTCTCGACCCCGTCGACCATCCCCTCGGAGAGGAAGATAGCGACGTCGTCGGGGCGCTCGCCGGCGAGGAACGCCTCCACCCGCTCGCCCCGTCCGTCGTCGCCGGTCATCCGTCGAGGTCCCGTGCGATGTCGGCGAGACTCGACTTCGGCGCCTCGACGGCCTCGTAGACGACCGTCTCGCCGGGCTCTCTGATCCCGTAGGCGAAGTCGGGTTCGATCACGTCGAGCAGCACCGACGAGCCGAACGAGCGCCCGCTCTCCTCGAACCACTCCTCTAACCGGTTCTCGCCGTCGCCCGACCGGGCCATCGCGGGCGAGTCGTACGCGCCGGTGATCCGTGGGCTCTCGTCGGCGAAGCCGCCGTCGACCCGGGCGAAGTACGTCACCTCCTCGACGACGAGGCGGATCACCTCGCCCTCGGGGACCGCGTCGGCCTCTTCCGAAGGCACGTCGAGTCTGGGTCGGGAGGCACCGTGGCGGGCGACGGTCGTTCGGATCGTCCGGATCGAGGGGTGGTCGCTCGGGACGCGCTCGCCCATCCCGATCAGTCGTCCCCAGCGTCGTCGCCCGCGAGATGCTCCGCGACCGAGCCCTCGCCCTGTCCGGTGACCTTCACGTTGATCTGGGCGACCTCGTCGGAGAGCTCCCGTCCTCGCACCGTCACGCGCTTTCGCTCGCCGTCGCGCGAGGGCTTGTAGCCGGTGCCGCCGGTGAGCAGCACCTCCTTCAGGTTCGGCCCGGAGACGTCGCTTCTGAGCGGCCGGCCCGCGTTGTCGGAGCCGCCGGTGACCTCGAGGGTGAACCCGGAGAGACCGACCGCGCTCCCGTCGACCTCCTCGCCGATCGAGACGCCGAGAAACCGGTTCGCGTCCTGTCCGTCGACCTCCACCTGGTACGACTGGCCGTCCTCGGGATCCGAGACGACGACCGTGAAATCTGCCATGGGGCTTGAAAAACGGTCGCGCGTCAAAAGCACGTCGTTCTCCCGCGCACGACGTAGGCGTAGCGGTCGCAGAACGACGGTTCGCCGGCGACGGCGTCGCTACGGCGACGACCCGATCGCGACCAGCGACAGCGAGACGAACACGACGTGGGCCATCGCGTGTGCGACCATCGCGGCCTCGAGGCTGTGTCTCCAGTAGATCCACCCGAAGGCGACCCCGCCGATAGCGTTTCCGACGACGATCCAGACGACCACCGCCGTCGTCAGCTCGCCGTAGACGACGAGCGCGTTCGGGAGGTGGCCGATCCCGAAGAGGACCGCCGCGGCGACGACGGCGGTCCACGCGAGCCCGTCGGAGAGGTCGCCGGCCCCGCGACCGACCGTCCTCCAGAGCCCGAACGCGAGGACCGACATGAACCCCCAGCGCAGGAGGAGCTCCTCGGTGATTCCGCCGTAGAGGAACCGCAGCGGCACCGTCACCAGCACCGCCCGGACGGTCGCCTCGGTCTCGGGTGCGGCCGACGGGGTCGGTGCGAGCAGCGGCTCCGCGACGACGACGAAGACGCCGGCCAGCACGCCGAGACCGATCGCGGGTTTCAGCTCGCTCCCGAACCCCTCGAGCAGCGGCGTTCCGTACGTCACCCGGTCGAGGAGGTGCGACCGGAACCCGACCTTCGGCGCCGCGTACAGCCCGAGGAGGACGGCGACGGCGAGCAACAGCTCGGGCTGGACGGCGACCAGCGACGCCAGCGTTAGCGACGGGAGCTCGGCGAGCTCGGGCGGCAGCCCGGTGGGGTCGTTCGCTGTCGTGAGCGCCAGCGCGACTACGCCGACCAGCCCCGGCCCGAACAGCGCGAGGAACCACCGGAGGTTGATCGAGGCGGGCGCGGCGGGTTCGGCGGCAGTCTCCGACATGGCTCGTCGGTTCCTCCGACTGGATCTAAAGGTGACGGGATAGGGTGGGCTGGAGCGCCCGACACGCCGGGTCACTCGAAAGTCGGATGCTCCCCGCGTCCTACCCACCGCGTATGAACGAACGGCACCTCGGGGCGGTACTGGACCACGAGACGGTCACCCGGTGGACGGAGACGGGCGAGCTTCCCGGCTGGGCGATCGCACACTTCGAGAACTTCCGCGAGTCGATGCTCGGCGACCGGAACGGCGCGCCGTTTCCCTGTTTCTTCGGCGTCGAGTCGATGCGCGAGGGCCGACCGCTCTACACGTTCGTCCCGTCGCTCTCCGACCGGGAGGCGTTGCTGGGCCTCCGCGACGCGCTCGCGGAGTTCCTCTCGATCTACGAGGACCACGGCGACCGTGTCTCGTTCGCGGCGTTCTTCCGGCCGGCGGAACGGGAACTGAGCGAGGCCGAGTGGCACGACGCCCTCTGGCACGTACTCCAGTTCCTCCACGTCCACGACCCCGACCCGTGGCCGGAAGGGATCCCGATGGACCCCGACGACGAGCACTGGGAGTTCTGTTTCGCCGGCGAGCCGATCTTCCCGACCGGCCGTGCACCGTTCTACGAGCGCCGAAAGAGCCGCTACTGCGCGCTCGGGCTGGAGGTCACGTTCCAGCCCCGGACGATCTTCGAGGGGATCACCGGCGACACCGAGGCCGGGAAACGAGCGCGGGATCTGATCCACGAGCGCCTCGACGCGTACGACTCCGCGGGCCCGCATCCCGCGCTCGGGAACTGGGGCGAGGACCACGAGTGGCCGCAGTACCTGCTGGCCGAGGACGACTCGCAGGCACCGGAGACCTGTCCGTTCACCCCGGCTCACGGGGCCACAGCACCCGCCGACGACTGATTTGCCTCCTCGGACCTCTCACTATAAACACTGAAAGATACATTACTTCGTGGTCCGTGGTATCGTCTGTCATGTACGAGCAAGACGGCGAGGATGTCTTCGTCATCGACGGCCACGTCCACTGCTGGGACGCGAGCGAGGAGAACGTGATTCACGAGGGTGGCGAGGAGTTCATCAGGTGTTTTCACGACTACCACACGCTGTTCACGCCCGACGATCGGCAGTGGAGCCTCGAGGAGTACCGGAACTACAGCCCCGAACGGATGGTCCGTGACCTGTTCGTCGACGGACCGGTCGATATGGCGATCTTCCAGTCGACCTACCTCACGGACTTCTACGAGGAGGGGTTCAACACGGCCGAACAGAACGCGGTGCTCGCCGAGGAGTATCCCGACCGGTTCGTCCTGAACGGGACGTTCGACCCGCGTGACGGTGAGGAGGGCCTCGAGTATCTGGAAGAACAGCACGAGCGCTTCGACATTCCCGGGGTGAAGCTCTACACCGCGGAGTGGCGCGGTGAGTCGAAGGGCTGGCGTCTGGACGACCCCGAGACGTTCGAGTTCCTCGAGAAGTGCGAGGAGCTCGGCATCGAGAACGTCCACCCGCACAAGGGGCCGACGATCCGGCCACTGAACAAGGACGCTTTCGACGTCGCCGACGTCGACGACGCGGCCTCCTCGTTCCCGGACCTGAACTTCGTCGTCGAGCACGTCGGACTCCCTCGACTCGACGACTTCTGCTTTATAGCGGCCCAGGAGCCGAACGTCTACGGCGGCCTCGCGGTCGCCGCACCGTTCGCACGCACCCGGCCCCGGAAGTTCGCGGAGATCCTCGGCGAGCTGCTGTTCTGGCTGGGCGAGGATCGACTGCTGTTCGGTTCCGACTACGCGATCTGGGAGCCCGACTGGCTCGTCCCCGAGGTGATGGACTTCGAGTTCACCGACGCCGAGCGCGCCGAATACGGCGTCGAGTGGGATTTAGCGACCAAGCGGAAGGTGATGGGCGAGAACGCCGCCGGGCTCTACGACATCGACATCGACGAGTACAAGCGGACGCTCGCCGACGACGAGATCAGCCGCGAGTTCGACCTCGGCGACCAGTACGAGGCGGCAGCCGACTGAGATGGCGGGGAGTGTAAACGCCAGTACCGACGCGGTGAGGGATGCCGTTCGACGGGTGACCGACCCGGAACTCGACCGCTCGATCGTCGACCTCGATTACGTGATCGAGTGCCGGGTCGAGGGGGACCACGCCCACCTCTCGCTCCGTCTCCCGACCGCGTGGTGCTCGCCCGCGTTCGCCTGGATGATGGCCGCCGACGCGAGACGCGAAGCCCTGTCGGTCCCCGGGGTCCACTCGGCCCGGGTCGAACTCCTCGACCACATGCACGCCGGGGAGATCACCGACGGGGTCAACGACGACCTCGAGTTCGTGGAGGCCTTCGCGGAGGCAGAGGGAGGTCTCGACGAGCTTCGGCGAGAGTTGCTCGAGAAGGCCAGACTCGCCCGCCAGTACGACGCGGTGCGCGCGCTTCGCGAGTCCGGGATGGACGACGCCGATCTCGTCTCACTCACCTCCGATGACGTCGAGTTCGACGGCGACCGCGCGCTCGTCCCGGTCGACGGCGCAGTCGTCGTCTGTACGGAGCGAGAACCGATCGAGCTATATCTCGACCGTGCCGAGCGCGTCGGCCTGCTCGAGCGTGGGGAACCTATCTTCCGCGACCACGCGGGGGAGCCGATTCGGGTAGAGGAGTTCGAGACGGTCTACCGGCGGACGCGCCTCGCACGGACGAACATCGGCGGACAGGCGGCGATCTGCGCCGGCCTCCACGAATCGCGGCAGGCGACGGTCGGGCGCCGATACTGACGGACGCAGGTCGGGCGCTGACCGGAGCGCCTTAGCCGCTCGAACCCCTCTTTCCCCCTATGACCGAGACGGAACTGGC
This sequence comes from Halalkalicoccus sp. CGA53, assembly GCF_036429475.1. GTDB lineage: Archaea > Halobacteriota > Halobacteria > Halobacteriales > Halalkalicoccaceae > Natronorarus > Natronorarus salvus. Next base: position 439,465 of record NZ_CP144125.1, on the reverse strand, counting down.
GACGTTCGGTGGCGGCTGTTTCTGGTGTATCGAGGCGCCCTTCGAGGAACTGCACGGCGTCGAGTCGGTCACTTCCGGCTACGCCGGTGGTCACGTCGAGGAGCCGACCTACGAGGCGGTCTGTCGGGGCGAGACCGGCCACGCCGAGGTCGTTCAGATCGCCTACGACCCCGGGGTGATCGGGTACGACGAACTGCTGGAAGTCTTCTTCACCGTCCACGACCCGACGCAGCTGAACCGGCAGGGCCCGGACGTCGGCTCGCAGTATCGCTCGGCGATCTTCACGCACACGGAGGACCAGCGCGAGGCGGCCGAGACGTTCGTCGAGGTCCTCGAAGCGGATGGCGCATACGACGATCCGATCGTCACCGAGATCGAGCCGCTCGAGACGTTCTACGAGGCCGAGGCCTACCACCAGGACTTCTTCGAGAAGAACCCGAACCAGGCGTACTGTCGGATGCACATCCCGCCGAAACTGGAGAAAGTGCGAGAGAAGTTCGCGGAGAAGGTCGAGCGAGTATAGGGTATCTACCGTACGAAGCCCATTCTCTACTCGATGTAGAGTTGACGCCTCCAAGCTCGATGATCGCCGATACGTCTATCGGGTCCGTATAGTTCCCGAAGACTCCGTTGCAGACGGATGGTGTACGACACCGACCGGTGAACGCGGCGCCTCCCCTCACTCCACTTCCGTCGGACGCGTGTGGATCGTGAGAACCGGGATCTCCGAGAGTCGGACCACCTTTTCCGTGACGCTCCCGAGGAGATACCGACCGAGCCCGGTTCGACCGTGGGTCCCCATCACGATGAGGTCGATATCGTTCGTCTCGGCGTAGTCGATGATCTCCCGAAACGGAACTCCCTCTCGAACGTCCGTGATCGCCACGACTCCGTTCGCTTCGGCCAGTTCGGCCAGCTCCGCGACCTGGCGTTCTCTCGCCCCCTGCATCACCTCCTGTAGCTCGTCGGTGGACACACCCTCGTCGCCGGAGCGTACCGGTTTGACCACCGAGAGCAGGTGAACGGTCCCCTCGTGTTCGGCCGCCACGTCGATTCCGGTCTTCACGGCGTCTCGTGCCGCATCGCTTCCGTCCGTCGGGATCAGGATCTGCTCGAACATACACGAGAGAGGGTAGCAAGTGACAAAACACTTCCCGGCCGGTTCGCCGCTCGCGAGCGCAGCCGCGTGGATGCACCGTCTTCGGGGAGACTCCGGTAGACGCGCAGTCTCTGGCGGAGACAGGAGAGGGTTTCGTTCCGTTGACGGGTGGTGAGGGTACATCCGGCACACCGGTTACGTCCGTTCCCCTCACCGGACCGGTCGTCGATAGACGTGCGAGGAGAGACTGAAAGAGAGAGAGAGAGAGAGAGAGAGAGAGAGAGAGAGTGACTCCGGACGTCTATTCGAGGACGATGCAGGTATTCGTTCGCCCGACCCCCGGGACCGCTTGAATCTTCTCGGTGATGAGCACGAGCAGATCCTGGTGGGAATCGGCCTCGACTTCGACGATGATATCGAACCTCCCCGCGACGATATCGGCTTTCTTCACCCCCTCAAGCTCCCGGAGTTCGACGACGATATCTGGAGACGTCTCCGTCACCGTCGTGACCGTAACGTACGCCCTGACCATACGACCGAGAACGGGCGGATCCTGTAAATAGACCGGGGTAGGCTCTCCGTACCGTCCGATTCGACTGCCCGTACTCCGGAGGCGGCCTCTCGCGACACTTCGAGACCGCACTCGGCACGCGATCCCGTCGTGCTCGTCGGGAACGATCGCTCTCTCGGCTGCGGGGTCGCTTCCGTCAGTCGGGAGGACACCAGCGTCGGACGTGGGGGTTCAGACGGTACCCCGGGTCCGGTACAACGTGAGCCCACACGTACGCGAACCTACTGACGACCTTCGTTTCCCGGATACCTCGTTTCGAGCGACGTCCCCCGGTCCGTCGGGTGTTCTCACTGCAATCCGATAGAGCGCGTCGTGTCTCGCACGTGACCGGATTAGACGGCATAGCCTTCGCCGCGCAATGCGAGTTCGACGGACCGGACGAATCGCTCTCGAAGCTCGTCGTCGAACGCTTCCGTCTTTCTATCGGGTTCGTACAGATCGAGGCGGCGTTCGTCGGTATCGTCCCCGTCCTCGAGGAGTCGATACCGTTGGATGAACTTCTTTCCGTTGTTCCCGTAGACGATCACGGTCACCACTGGAGGACGATCGTCGTTTTCCTCGGTTCCGGCCTCGGTGACGCTGACGCGCTCGAAGTTGGTGAGATCCGTACTGAACGATCCGATCCCGAGCCGCTGTTCGAGTGATTCACGATCCCACTCGCGACGCGCTCCCGTTTCGGTGTTGCTTCCGACGACCGTCTTCGACCCGATCTCCTCGATCTTCCACTTCCGAAGGGAGGCCGACTCTAACTCGCGTTCGTCTCGCGACCGTACGTCGCCTTCCTGTACGATCTCACCCTCCCGAACGCGTATGTAACGTGGGCTCGTGGCGGGCATGTCGAGAAAAATCTCGCCGGGGTCCGTACTCACGAGTGCCTCCGTCCCCTCGATGGTACGAGGGACTAACGTCCGAGTATATTCATCGTTCATGGTAAACTCCGCGACGACCAGTTCGCTCCCGACCGAACTAAACGTTGCGACGGTACGCCGGGATACGGGCGTATCGAACGTCGTTCTCACCGAGCGTGCACGCTCTATTCGTCTGCCGCTCTCCGACCGTTACCACAGATCCCGGGAGAGCCTCTGTGAGACACGAGACCGGAATCAGTACGCCGATGGGAGAACTCACGTACTCCGAGTCGAACTACCGATCCGGCTACTCGGGAGCGCCTCGACACCCGCTTTCGTTCCATCTCGGTAGGATGTCGGACTCCCGCTGCCGGACAACGGCAACGTCGGCGTGGTCGATCCCGCGAACCGTGACGGATCGAAGACGGACTCGCTCGTCCCTGTCCCCCACGGAGGTGTGCCCGTCTTCTCGACGCTCCCAGTTCGACGCGTCGCGACGTGCGTCTATCTCGTCAGGCGGCGTTCCAGCGACCACACGGGGGAGAGACGAGAAGAACTCGAACCGGCTCCTGTCGGATGCACACCCCGCCGAAGCGAGAGACGGTGCGAGAGGAGTTCGGGGAGACGGGCGTAGTCGGTCGGTTCGACCACCCTCCCGACCCTCGTGCGATCGCGCCGGTCGACCCGTGCGCTCACTCGCCCCGTTCGCCGAGCAGGTCGCGCCCGACCGCCTCGAGCACCTCGACAGCCGTCTCGACCTCCGTGAGGTCGACCGACTCGTCGTAGGTGTGCGCCTCGTCGATGTCGCCCGGGCCCCAGGTGACCGCCTCGATCCCCGCGTCGTTGACGAAGTTTCGGACGTCGGTGGAGGCCTGGATCCCCCACGGCTCGTCGTCGACGCCCGCGACCTCCCGGGAGCGTTCCCGAACGGTTTCGGCGAGCGGGCTGTCGACGGGGATCTCCGCCGACTCGTAGGTCCGGGTGCGCCGCCAGTCCGTCTCGATCCCGTAGGCGCGTTCGAGCCCCGAGAGCAGGTCGTCGATCTCGCGGTCGACCGTCTCCGCCGACTCGGTGGGGAGAAAGCGTCGGTCGAGGGTGATACTCGCGCGCTCGGGCACCACGTTCTCCTTCGTCCCCGCATCGAACTCGGTGACGGTCGCGTACGCCCGACCGACGAGGTCGTCCTCGCGCTCGCGAACCCGGCGGTCGTAGCGATCGAGCGCGTCGAGCACGGGCTGTGCGTTCCGGATCGCGTTCGATCCCCGATCCGGACGGCTAGCGTGGGAGGGGTCGCCCTCGACGGTGATCTCGTACCACGCCAGCCCCTTCTCGCTCGTCGCCGTCCGTAGCCCCGTCGGTTCGAGGACGACGCCGTACTCACCTCCGTAACCCAGTTCGAGCAGCCGCTTTGTCCCCGGCTCGGCGGTCTCCTCGCCGATCGCCGCTTGGAAGACGATCGATCCCCCCAGTGCTCCGGACCGGATCTCCTCTGCGAGCCGGGCGGTCGCGACCATGCCGGCGGCGACGCCCGCCTTCATGTCCACCGCGCCGCGACCGTAGAGCCTGTCGCCGTCGATCTCCGCCCCGTAGGGGTCGTGGCTCCACTGCGATCGATCGCCGGCGGGGACGACGTCGACGTGGCCGTTCAGGACGAGCGTCGGTTCTCCCTCGCCGACGGTCGCGACGGCCTGTGGACGCTCCTCGTACGGGTCGGGAACGAGCTTCGCGTCGATCTCGCGTTCCCCGAACCACTCGACGATCCGCTCCGAGCAGGCGGCCTCGTTGCCGGGCGGGTTCTCCGTCTCGACACGGACGAGGTCGGAGAGTAGCTCTCGGATCGTACTCTCGATCGGCATGGACCGACCGATCCGGTAGCGGAGCATAAAGGTGTCCGACGCGGCAGCCGAGTGATCCTCCGCTGCTCCTGTCCCGATGGACCGGCTCGCGGCTTGCCCGCTCCCGAACCGCTTTACTCGGGCGCTCGCGTGCTACCACCATGCACGCCGACCTGGTTTTGCTCGACGGTACCGTCGTGACCCTCTCGGAGCGACCCGACGCCGAGGCGCTGGCGATCGTCGGCGATCGCGTCCGGACGGTCGGCTCGACCGACGAGGTGAGCGAGGTGATCGGACCCGACACCGAGGTGGTCGACCTCGACGGACGTGCCGCGCTCCCGGGGTTCGTCGACACGCACGTCCACGTCCCGCTCGCGGGCGCCAGGATGGAGCACGTGAACTGTCGATCGCCACCGAACCGATCGATCGAGGACGTGACGGCGCGGATCCACGAGCGTGCGGAGGCGACGCCCGACGGCGAGTGGATCGTCTGCTCCGGCTACAACCTGGGACTCGTCTGGGAGGCCGAGGATCGGCATATCGACCGCTGGGACCTCGACGAGGCCGCCCCCGAGAACCCGGTCCAGGTCACCAGCGTCGGCGGGCACACCGGGAGCGTCTACAACTCGGTCGCTCTAGCACTCGCGGGGATCGACCGGACGACGCCCGATCCCGAGCCGCCCGCGGTGATCGAGCGGGACGACGACGGGCGGCCATCGGGACTCGTCAGTGAGGCGGCGGAGATACCGTTGCACGATGTGATTCCCGAGGAGACCCGCGAGGAGCGACGCGATCGGATCGAACGGGCGTTCGAGCAGCTACTCGCGTGGGGGGTCACGACGGCCCACGACGCGCTCACCCGACCCGAGGACCTCCGGATCTATCAGGAGCTCGCTCGCGAGGGACGACTGCCGGTACGGTTGGGACTGATGCTCCAGGGCGACGTGGGCGAGGACCTCGGCGCGGAGGGGATGGACCTGCTCTCACGGGTACGGGACGTCGGCCTCGAGACCGGCTTCGGGAGCGACCGGCTCTTCCTCGTCGGGATCAAGTACTTCATGGACGGCGCGTTCACCGGTCGGACCGCCGCGATGTCCGAACCGTACGAGGGCGAGGCTGTCCCCGAGGGCTCCCCGCAGTACGAGGGCGTGCTCCACATCGATCCCGAGTACCTCGCCGATCGGGTCGAACGGGCGGCCGAGGCGGGGCTTCGGGTCTGCGTTCACGGCCAGGGCGACCGCGGGATCGATCACGTCCTGGACGCGTTCGAGGCGGCGCTCGACCCCGACGAGGACCACCGCTGCCGGATCGAACACGGCGGGCTCACCTACCCCGAGCAGGTCGAGCGGATCGCCGCGGTCGGCGCCTGCGTTTCCTCGTCGATCTCCTTCCTCGGCGGGGACGTCTCGCGGAACTGGGTCTACTGGGGCGAAGAGCGGATGGATCACACGTACGCGGTCCGTTCGCTACAGGAGGCGGGCGTTCCGACGGCCGGCAACGGCGACTGGCCCGTGACGACCGGGGACCCGCTCGTGGGGATCCGGACGGCGGTCACCCGCGAGACCGTCACGGGCGAGGTCGTCGGCCCGGACCAGCGGGTCCCCGTCGAGGACGCCCTCCGGCTCTACGGCCCCGATGCCGCGTACCTGGAGTTCTCCGAGGGAGAGAAGGGACGACTCGAACCGGACACCCTGGCCGACGTCACCGTCCTCTCCGACGACCCCCGGGCGGTCGATCCCGTCACGATCGCGGATCTCGACGTCGAGTACACGATCGTCGGCGGCTCGATCGAGTACACCGGGTGAACACAGTGCGCTCGTGATCGTCGTCGGGAGACGCCGCGGTCGGTCCGATCTCCCGGGTCCTCGCGGTTCGGCCGCCCCGATCCCGTGTCCTACCGGGGCGCTCGGAGGACGAACCCGACGATCCCGGCCGCCAGCGCGAGCACCCCACCGAGGACGAACGTCGGGTCCCAGCCGATCGCGCCGACGAGCCAGCCGACGACGCCGCCGCCGAAGACCCCGCCCCACATCTTTCCGGAGTAGACGATCGAGTAGTTCGTGGAGGAGTGTTCGGCGCCGTAGTAGTCGCCGACGAGGCTCGGGAACAGCGAGAACTGCGAGCTCCAGAAGAACACCGCGACGCCCACCGCGAGGATGTAGCCGATCCCGGACTCGAAGCCGGCGAAGGCCACGATCGCGAGCGTCGCGAGCCCACAGAGCGTGAAGGAGACGGCGGTGACGCGTTCGCGATCGAACCGGTCCGAGAGGCCGCCGACGATCAGCCGGCCGCCGCCCGACGCCAGGGGGAGGAGTGTCGCGGCCGCCGTAACCGCCGCCGCCGTCAGGTTCGCCTGCTCGGCGTAGAGGACGACCCTGGCGGTGATCATCAGCCCCGCCGCGCTGACGGCGAAGAACATGAAGTACATCACCCAGAACTGCCACGTCCGGACCATCTCCCGCCACGTGAACGACCACGTCCCGCCGTCGGGCGCGCGGTCGGCCCCCTCGCGTTCGCTCTCCGTTCGATCCGTCCGCTCCAGGGATTCGGACGCCTCCTCGGAGCTGTCCGCGTCCGTCGTCCGCGGCTCCGTCGGCTCGACGCGGTCCCACCCGACCGGAGGGTCCCTGAGGACCACCGTCCCGACGAGGATGCCTACCCCGATGAGCAGCCCCATGTTCGAGAGCGCACTCGCCAGCGCGCCGTCGGCGACCGCCGCCCTGACGTAGGGGACGAACGCCGCGCTCCCCGCCGCGAACGCCATCGTCCCGATCCCCGTCGTGAGTCCCCGGCGGTCCGGGAACCACTTGATCGCCGTGTTGACGGCCACGGTGTAGACCATGCCGACGCCGACGGCGCCGACCGAGTAGACGACGTAGACCTGCCAGACCTCGGTCGCGAACGCGAGCGCGAAGTAGCCGCCCCCGGCGAGGATGCCGGCGACGAGCGTCACGGCGCGCGGACCGTACCGGTCGCGCCACCAGCCCGCGGGGAACTGGACGAGCGCCATGACGACGACGTAGGCTGTGAAGACGAAGCCGAGCGCCGCCAGCGACGCGTTCAGCTCGACCGCCAGCGGCCCCTCGATCGACGCCCAGACGTACTGGTACGGGCTCACGAGCGCCATCATGACCGCGGCGGCGGCGATCTGCCACCACCGCGAGCGCCCGAGTATCCGTTTCGCCTCCGCGCCCGGGTCGGCGATCCGCCTGGGGCGGCTCACGGCTCGTACCACCCGCCCCCGATCGTCCGGCCAGTCCGGCGGTCACGGGGAACCGTCATCGGTTTCCTCGCGCGAGTCGCCGTGTCATCCTATGTCGACCTCCGGGGTTCGGTCGCCGGAGAGCCCTCGCCCCCGTCTCCCGTCGTGCATGCGCCAGTGTTCCGCGCGATCGGTAGATGTGTTTCGATCCGTAGCCGTCACCGACCGCGTGGAACGGACTCGATCCGACCGGACGGCGTCCGTTTCGACCCGCCTCAGTCGGTGTTCCGCTCGATGATCGTCACTACGATCAGCGCGGCCACCGCGAGCCCCCCGCCGGCGAACACGGCGGGAATCCCCAGGGGGTCGTCCAGGAGCTGCCAGGCGACGCTACCGATACCGCCGAGCAGCATCGAGGTGGCGAGCGCCCGTCCAGTGAACAGCTCGCGCTTCCAGAGGCCGGCGTAGACCGGGATGAACAGCGCGGCCGTCAACAAGACGGCCCTGAACTCGTAGATGTAGATGATCGTCCCCGGCGGGTCGACGGTCGCCAGGATCGCCGTGATGCCCGCGACGACCGTCGCGATACGGGAGACGCCGAACAGCCTCTCCTGGCTCGCGTCGTCGGCGAAGTAGTCGTAGATGTCGTTGGCGGTCGTGATCCCGGCCGCGTGTAGGCTCTGATCCGTCGTCGAGAGGATGGCGCTCATCACTGCGACGATGATGACCGAGCCGACCGCCGTCGGGAGGTACTCGGTGATCAGGAGGGGGAACGCCATGTCCACTGGGTCGGCGGCGAGGCCTGCATCCTCGAGCGCGACCGTCGTCGCCCCGCCGAGCATGATCAACGCGGCGTAGAAGACCGAGAGTATCACCCCGCCCCAGGCGACGTGGAGCTTCGCGGTCCTGACGTCGGTGGTCGCGTTCACCCGGATGATGATCGACTGGACGGTGAAGATCGTCCCGAAGAAGGCGAGCTGGGTCGCCAAGAGGAACGTGAGCGTGAACGCCCCGTCTCCCGTCGGATCGACGAACGCGGGATCGATCGCGGCGAACTGCTCGTTGATCGCCGTCAGGCTCCCGAGGTCGTAGATCATGTAGAAGAAGGCGACGAACACAGTCGCCACCATCAACACCCCCTGTGCGAGGTCGGTCCAGGCGACGCTCACCAGCCCGCCGAGGGCGGTGTAGGCGATGAAGACGGCCCCGATCACCCACACCATGTACTCGAAGGGGACGCCCGTGATCGCCGTGACCAGAAGCGCCGCGCCGAGCAGCTGCATGATGATGTAGAGCCAGGCCTCGAGCAGGAGGATCCCGCCCGCGACCGGGCGGGTCGCCTGGATCCCCGTCACCTCGGCCATGATGTCGGGAAAGGTGACGAGGTCGAGTTCACGGACGTACGGCGTCGCGAAGTAGAAGGCGCTCACGCCGAGCATCAGTCCGAAGATGATGCCCGTCATGATCGCGTAGCCGTCGGCGTACACCGCGCCGATGAACCCGATCACGCTCACCGAACTCACGAACGTCGCGACGAGCGACCACGTCGCGAGGACGGGTCCGAGCTCCTTCCCGAACACCCAGAAGTCGTCGATATCCTCGGTCCGGAGGTAGCCCCAGAGACCGATCGCGAGGATCGCGAGCAGGTAGACGACGAACAGCCCGAGGTAGACCGGGTTGACGTCTTCTCCGAGACCGAACTGTAGTGGGTGGAGTCCGACTGCGACCACTGGCTCAGTCATCGACGGGGCGCTCCGTGCTCGACTCGGTCAGCTCCCGTCTCGACCCGGGGACGTTCTCCTCGGGTGGTCTGCCCATGAGCACGTGGACGATCAGGTAGTGCACCGCCGCGAGGCTCCCGGCGGCGATCGTGGCGACGAACACCAGGAACATCTCTAGTGGCATGCCAATCACTGTCATAAGCCGGGGCGAACGTCTCGTACGACCGGTTTAAACACTTCGTTTCCGAGGCGCATGTGGAAATGTCGAAAAACGGTCTGTAGCGGATACCGGGGCTCGACCGGCGAGCGTCGGCCAGTCCGGCGGCCACGGAGGACCACCGTCGAGTTTCTTCGGGCGTGTCGCTGTGTCATCCTGTATCGACCTCCGGGATTCGGTCGCCGGAGAACCCTCGACCCCGTTTCCCATCGTTTCTGCACCAGTGTTCCGCGCGACCGGTAGCTGTGTATCGATCCGATGCCGATACCGCCGGTCCCCGATGGCGAAACGGCCGTGCCCGACCGGACGGGCTCGCTCGTCGACGACCCGCCTCGCTCGGCTCCGATCGTCCCAACGTTTCACACGTCGGTGAACACGATCCCCCGTCCGGTGACCTCGTTGGGCTCGACGTTGAGGTCCTCGAACGCGGGATACTGACCCGACGACGTGGTTCGGAGCCCGCCGGGGCCACCCCTCGCGTGGACGATCGAGCCGTCCTGGACCTCGACGTCCCAGCCGTCGGAGTCGAGGATCCGTCCCTCGGCGTTCACCCGCGACCCGCCCCGGGCGAGGATCCCCGACCCGCCGGCGTTCTCGATCGCTCCCTCGAAGTGTACGGCCGAGCCGCGCGTGGCCCGGATGGCCTCGTCGGCGGTGCCGTTCACGGTTACGCCGTGACACGAGACGGTCGAGGCGCGCTGCGAGTCGAGGAACTTGCCACAGCCCCCCGAACGCGCCCCGTCGAGGTTGACGAGGGACTCGCGGGCGATCACGCCGGTCGAACAGTCGTCGATCCTGGCGGCCCTCGCGTTGATCACGACCCCTCTGTGGACGTTGATTCCCGTTCCGCTACCGGAGACGTCTACCCCCGCCGCGCCGACGAGCGCCCCCTGATTGGCCCAGACACCCGTTCCGCAGCCTCTGGCGTCCGCGAAGTGAACCTGACAGCGCGCTTCACCGATACGTGCACCGAAGTCGCCACAGTCGTCGACACGGGCCTCCTGAAAGTAGCCCGACGAGCCGTTCGTGACGTTGACGCCCCGCCGTCTGTGGCTCGAGAAGACGCTCCGGAACCCGTTGACGACCGATCCGAACATCGCGTAGATCCCGCCGTCGCAGTTGATCGCTCCACACCCCTCGTCGATCGTCATCGTGGACGCCTCCGAGAGCCGGAAGCCGAGCGACGGGTGTTTCTCGCCGTCGACTTCCCCGTCGAGGAGGATCGAGATACGCGGCGCCGCACAGTGATCGGAGAACTGGAACACGTTTCGCCCGCCGAAGTCGGGCGAGAGGCCGACGACGTCGCCTTCGGACCTGATCCGCACGTTCCTGTAGTCGGATTGTGATCTCGAGACGAACGTCCGGAGGTCGTGTCCCGACTCGATGACGATGTCGAGCGAGATGCCGACGGGGAGCCGCATCCGATCAACGGCGTCGAAGGCGTCCGAAACCGTCGGGTAGTCGCTCGGTACGTTCCACGTTATCGACCCCTCCTGACCCCGGGATACGTCGGTCTCGACCGACTCCGGACTGATATCCTCTCCGTCGAGATCGCCCGGGGAGAGCCCGTCCGCTTCGTCCAGCGCGGCCTGGACGTCCGCGTCGATCCCCTCGAAGTTCTCGTTCAGCGGGGTGTGCCAGTCCGCCTTCCCCTTTCGAGGGAGGTGGTATCCCCTGTTTTCGGTCCTCTCGGTCATCTCTCTATCGTGTGTCGGAGCTTCGTTTCACGCTCGATCTCCCGCGAGTGAATCCGTCCGTTCATCGGTAAGGAGGGGTTCTCGGGTCGTCGTATGAACCGAAAAGAGAGTTTGCGGTGTGGGGTCGGGTTACGGGACGGTAACTCGCGATCGTACGCACGGCTGTATCGGTTTACCGTCTCGACGGGTCGAGACGAACGGCAGGTAGTGTACCGACCGAAGCGTCGCCCTCCCTACGTACTGAGCCGTCTATAGGCTGGCGAAGAGCGTGGGTGCACGCCTGAATCGTCGTCGTAGCGAGTGATCGGTTAGCGAGCGGCCGGTTCGGTGCCATCGCACGGGTCGATCAGCGCGGTCGGAGACTCCGCAGGACGCTACCCGGGCCGTTGGCATTACAGCTACCACGACGGAGCCCCACCTGAGGACCGACGACTACCCATGACGACCGGAGTACCAGACGGACGGCGAGAGGGAGAACCGACGGTGGTGACGGAGGAGGGGACGGTTCGCTTGGTCCTGTTCACGCGCGCGCCGGAGACGCTCGACCCGATGCTCGCGACCCTCGAGCGCGACCACGGGATCGGATCGACTCCGCTCGACCCGGAATCGGTTGAGAAGATCGACGCGGCGACGGACTGCGTCGTCTGCGACGCCGAGGAGGGGGTCGTCGCGGCCGTCCGGGAACGCGATGCCGAGATCCCGATCGTCGCGTTGTACGACGACCACGCGGCGGTTCCGGGGGCGTGTGAGGCGGGTGCGGACCGGTGTATCCACCGGGGAGGGACCGATGCGACCCTCTCGGCACACGTCGCACGGGCGGTCACGGCGGAGGCGCGAAACCGCCGGACCGAGCGCGCGCTGCGCCGAGAGAGCGAGTTCGTTCGTGAGGCGATGGACGCCATCCCGGACCTCTTCTTCGTCTTCGACCTGAACGGCCGGTTCGTCCGGTGGAACGACCGGTTCGCCGCGACGACCGGCTACGACGACGCGACGATCGCGGGGATGGAGCCGATCGAGTTCATCGCGGGGGAGCACAGAGAGCGGATCGCGGAGGCGATCGACCGGGTGATCGAGGCGGGCAGCGCGAAGGAGGAGGCGGACCTCCTCACCCGGTCGGGCGAGCGGGTCCCGTACGAGTTCACCGGCGCGCGACTCGAGCGGAGCGACAGCGAGGACCTGATCGCGGGCATCGGCCGTGACATCACGGACAGACGCCGGAAACAGCGCGCGCTCTCAGAGACCGCAGACCGGCTCCGGACGACCTCGCACGTCAATCGGGTGACCCGGGAGGTCACCCGCTCGCTCGTCCACGCCAGAACCCGCGAGGAGATCGAGGAGAGGGTCTGTCGGAACCTCTCGGAGACCGAACCGTACCGGCTCGCGTGGATCGGCGAGTACACGGCGACGAGCGAGCGCGTCACCCCTCGGACGTGGGCCGGCGCCGAGTCGGGCTACCTCGACGAGCGGCCCTCGGGACCCGGCGAGACGCACGTCACCGCCGAGACGGCCTGTCGGACCGGCGAGATTCAGGTCGCCCAGCGGATCGCGGAGGACCCCGCGTTCGCGCCGTGGCGCGAGGCGGCGCTCTCGCGGGGCTACCGGTCGGCGATCGCCGTCCCGCTCGTCCACCGGAACACTTCCTACGGGGTGCTCTGTCTCTACGCCCCGCGGCCGGAGGCGTTCGACGACGAGGAGCGGGGCGTCCTCGGAGAGCTGGGCGAAACGATCGCGTACGCGATCAGCGCGGCCGAGAGTCGACGGGCGCTCATCTCCGACACCGTCACGGAACTCGAGTTCGCCATCGGGGACCGCTCGGTCGGGTTCGTCGACCTCTCGGCGGCGGCCTCCTGCACCGTGACGGTCGAGGGCGTCACCCCGACGGCCGAGGGGATCGTCGCCTTCGTCGGCGTCGAGGGGGCGGACCCGGAGACGATCGTCGACCTCGTCGCCGGGGACCCCGAGGCGGAGGCGACGGTCGTCGCCGAGCACGATTCGGGTTGGCTGCTCCGGCTCACGGGCCCGGAGCCGTCGGTCGCCGGGACGCTGGCCGACTACGGCTGTGTCGTCCGGGAGGCGAGGGCGACCGAGGGTGACGGCCGGTTCGTCGTCGAACTCCCGCAGGGGGCGGACGTCAGAGCCGTCGTCCGCGGCATCGAGGACAGCTACGAGGCGACGACGCTCCGGTCGCAGCGAGAGCGCGACCGGTCGGCGACCCCGGACGTCGCGATCCGTCAGCGGATGACCGATGCGCTCACCGACCGGCAGCGGGAGGTGCTCAGGGTCGCCCACCTCTCGGGCTACTTCGAGTGGCCCAGACGGAACTCCGGCGAGGAGATGGCCGACCTCCTCGGGATCTCCCAGCCGACGTTCCACGAGCACATACGGGGGGCCAAGCGAAAGCTCGCCGATGCGTTCTTCGAGGAGGAGCCGCCGGTGGACGTCACGGGGCTGCCGACCTAACCGATTAGGTTCACCCCTTTTCGTTACACCGTCCCTCCGTTCGTTCAATGCCACGGCGTGGCAACGTACGGTCTTCGGACGACCGTGCTGCTCTCTCACGACGACGATTCGTACAGTCGACTGGCCTGCTCGCGGGAGCCGGTCTGCTGGGGACCGGCGCGTCGAACCCGGCGGCTGCGCTGCTCGGGAACGACCCCGACCCGGACGGCGACCCGTCGATCTTCACGAACGTCCGGGTCCAGGAGGCGTTGCAGGCCTGGGAGCGCGGGTACAGAGGAAACCCGATGCGCTCGCTCGCGCTCACCGACTCCGGAACCGACAGCCGTCACGGCGACCTGGGTCCCTGGAACGGACTGACGGTGAGCACCGACGACGGTTTCGAGATCGACGTGCAGGGCTCCGAGGACCCGTTCGCGGGTGTCCGACGGACGGGCCTGCCCGAACTCGTCGCCTGGCACAACGACCACACCCGCTTCGGCGGCTACGACCGCCCGCGCGACGAGAACGGCCACGGTACTCACTGCGCGTCGATCATGACGGGGTCAGGTCGCGCGAGCGCGATCGATCTCGATCGGTACGCGGAGGACGCTCCGCGAACGACGCTCGTCCTCGGCGACACGCTCACGTACGAGGTGGAGGCCGAAGCCGGTACGGGCGTCTTCGCGAGCGCCTACGGCACCGCCATCGACGTCGTGATCGAGGGTCCCGACGGCGAGGAACTCGCGCGGTCGGCCGGCGGAAACGGGCTCTCCGAGACCACCTTCGAGAACACGATGGCCGAGACGGGAACCGTCCACGACGAGGGTGAGGCGACCTATACGGTTCGAATCCAGGCGATCGAGGGACAGATCCTCTCGACCGGCGAGGTCGAGACCGTCGCGGTCGGCGCGTGGCTCGCACCCGACGAAACCGCCGGCGGCGCGACCGGCGACGGCGACCTCTCGGTTCACGCGGGTGTCGCCCCCGGCTTCAGCCTCGTGAGCCTCACCGACCTCGGGACCGCGACCGAGTCGCTCGGCGACCATGCCCAAGCGTTCGCCGAGACGTTCAACGTCCGCGCGGTGAACATGTCCTGGGGCTACGTCGGCGGCTTACCTCTGGGTGCCGCGGCGGAGACCCTCGACGATATCCCCTCCGCGATCCGGCGGATCGCGGAGGCGGGGATGCTCTCGGTCGCCGCGGCCGGCAACGACGCGACGCCCGCGAGCGGAAACGGCGCGCCCGCGGTCGCGAACGAGGCGATCTCGGTGGTGGCGACCGACGAGCGCGACGGCATCTCCTCGTTCTCCTCGGGTGGCCTCGCCGGGATCGACGAGAGCGGCGAGCCGTACATGAAGCCCGACGTCACCGCGCCGGGCGGCGAACTCACCCGCCTCGACATCGCCGCAGATACGGGCGAGCCCGGGGAGGGGGTGACGACCGAGGAGCCCGAATCGGCGGCCGCTGAGGCAGAACTCGAACCCGTGGTCGATCTCGACGAACTCGACGCAGAGGACGTCGAACCCTCCCTCGACATCGACCCCGCGGTGACGGGCGAACTCGACTACGAGGTCGAACTCGCGGACGTCGTCACCGACGCCCTCGACCTGAGCGGCGACGAGACGCTCGAGATCGGCACAGAGCACAACCGCCACCGCGGTGCGCGCGGCCGACGCCGTGCGGACGACGAGTTCGGCGAGCTGCGGGAGTACACCGGGAAGGCGGGCACCTCGATGGCCGCGCCCTCGGTCGCCGGGATGGTGGGGCTCGTCGCCGACGCGCTCGAGAACGACGCGCCCAGTGCGATCTCGATTCCCGAACCCGCCGAGACGGGCTACGAGGACGTCCTCCGGCTGAAGTCGGTGATCCTCGCGACCGCGAGCGAGTCGGCGCTCGTCGCCGCGCCGTACCACGCGGCGAAAGCGCCGGTCTACACCCACGGCCGGCGCGACCCGTACGAGGGCTACGGCCGGGCGAACGTCGGTACGGCGCTCGACGCCGTTACGCGCGACATCACGGGAGAGACGGTCTCCGGCGAGATCGGGCTAGACGTCCCGCGCGACGAGCGCGCGCTCGCCGGCTACGTCCGCGTGGACGAACCGGGCGAACTCGAGGCCGCAGTCGAGTTCGGCCACCTCTCGGGTGGTAACTCGGACGCCGCGCTGGCCGATCCGCACGTCGACCTGTTCGCCTACGACGTCCAGAACCCGGACGAGCTGACGGGTGACCCGAACGTCGTCGCCCGGGACGCCGGGATCGAGGGCGACGCCGCTATCTCCTGGTCCGTGAGCGTCGACGACCTCGAGGGAGAGGGCGGCGAACGCGTCTTCCTCGTCGTCGCGAAGCTCGTTTCGGTACCCGGCCTCGTCAACGGCTTCGACGCCAGAGCACGCGTCGATCTCTCGACGACGTTCGACCCGGAGGGGCTGGTCGTCGAGGGTACACGCGAGGACGACGGTTCCGTGTACACCGGCGGCCAGACGACGCGCACCGAACTCGACGTCGAGGTGCGCTACCCCGACGGACAGGAGGTCGTCGTGCGGGACACGGTGCCGCCGGACTGGGAGGTCGACGAGGAACACGGCGACGTCGAGGCGACGACGCCGGCGCTCGGCGGGGGCACACACGTCTACTTCGGACTCGACGACCCGCAGAGCGCTTACGAGGGCCTGACACACTTCGCACAGGCGCCCGACGAGGAGGAGGAGACGGGCCCGTACGAGTTCGGACCGATCGCGGTCTCGGCCGAGACGGGTGAAGGAACGCTCACCGACCGCGAGTGGACCTCGATCTCGGGAACCGAGCGGTTCGTGATCGCGGCCGGTCGGGAGACGTAGCCGCGAGCGGGTCTCACCGACGAACGACCGCCGATCTCGACGCGGACGTCGAATCTCATGGACCGGTCCCGACCCGATCGAGGCAACCGTCGACCCGGACGTCGCAGCGGATCCTGACGATTCGGAGGGCGACGCAGGGTACTCGGTGGAAAACGTCGGCGCGCGCTCCGACGACGCCCTCGCGGAGGTCGAGTGTACGGAGGCCGATACCCTCACCGGGCTCGGGGAGGTGACCTGGCCGAGCGAACTGACGGGGATCGAGACCGTCAGCCCCGATCCGTCCGCTCGCCGGCCGATACCACGAGTCGATCGAGGACGAGGAGCGCGATCCAGAGCAGCGGCGTGGCGCTCACGAGAACGAACGCGAGCGGCACGCTCGCGGCGAAGACGAGCGTGCTCACCAACCCCCGCGTTACCTCGACCCCGGCGGCCGCGGTCGAGATCGACCGCCGCACGAGCCCCGCTCGCCACGCGTAGACGAACATCCCGGTGTCGAGCGCCGAGAGCAGGGTGAGCAGGGTCGCGAACGCGACGTACGCCCACGGGTCGAACTGGTACGAGCTGATGAGGTCGTTCGGGAGTGGAACGAGCGCGATCAGCGCGAGGTAGCCGATCGACAGTCCGACGAGGGTGCCGTCGAGGCCCCGAAACGTCTCGAAGAGCTGGTGGTGGTTGCGCCAGTAGATCCCGACGACGAAGACGGTGACGACGAACGCGATCAGGTCGGGCTGTAACGCGGCGAGTACGGGGCCGAGACCGTCGACTTCGGCATCGGCCGGAACCTCGATGTTCAGGACGAGCAACGTGAGCGAGATGGCGAAGACGCCGTCACTCAGCGCGAGCAGTCGGGTGAACAGCACGCTTCGCCGCCCGTCCTCCGCGGTGACCGTGGCGAATGGCGCCCCCGCTTTCCATATCGGGTTCACTCGCGGCCGATACTCGGAGTCTCGACATATGACTACCGGCGGTCAACCCGACCCGGAGGTGGTTCTCAGCCCACCCCGGAAAAACCGTCAGTACGATCTGACTGACAACAAGCGAACGGTCATATACTGGACCTCCCAACGAAGGGTGTGGTGTCGAGAGTCGGGGAGAGTCGGTGATGGACCCGGTCAGCCGGTACGCGGAGCTGATCTGTCGGCACAGCCACGCGGTGATCGTCGTCGTGTTGCTTCTCACCGCTGGCGTCGGCTACGGGGCAACGGCGGTCGACGGCGGCTTCGTGATCGCGGGCTTCGAGACGGACTCCGAGGAGGCCGACGCCGCCGACTACGTCGACGATAACTTCGAGACCGGTGGGGACTCCGTGACGACGCTGGTCGTCCTTCGAGACGAGACCGGCGAGGACCGCGGGCTCTCGCGCGAGGCACTGCTCGAGACGCTCTCGCTCCAGACGACGATCGAGGCGAACGAGACGGTGGCGCCGACGCTCGACGACGAGGCGACGATCGGGTTCGCGAATATCGTCGGCTTCGTCGCGCTCGCCGAGGAGGCCGAGGGGCCGCCGCCGGAGGACCCGACCCTCGACGAGCAACGGGAGGCGATCGAGAACCGATCGGACGACGAGATCGACGAGATCGTCGTCGACCTGCTCGACGACCCCGACTCCGATCTCGCGGAGTTCCTCCCCGCGACGGTCGACGCGGAGGGGCCGAGCGCCGAGGCACAACTGTTCGTCGTGGTCCACGACCGTGGCGATCCGGACGCCGAAGAGCTCCCACCAGCGCTGGTCGACGCACAGGTGGCGATCGGTGAGATCGCCGAGGGTTCGGAGGGGGAGTTCACGACCTTCGCGTTCGGGCCGGGGATCGTCGACGAGAAGGCGGGGCAGGCGACCGGCGAGAGCTTCGCGCTGATCGGCCCGATCGCGCTCGTCCTCGTGCTCGCGCTGCTCGCGGTCGCGTATCGTGACCCGTTCGACGTCGTCCTCGGACTCGTCGGGATCGCGCTCGTCCTCGCGTGGATGGCGGGCTTCGTCGGCTGGCTCGGCATCGAGTTCACCCAGATTCTGATCGCCGTGCCCTTTCTCCTGATCGGGCTCTCGATCGACTACGCCTTCCACGTCGTGATGCGGTATCGGGAAGAGCGGTCCGTTCCCGGGGCGGACGTCGGGCGAGCGATGCGGCTCGGGCTCGCGGGCGTCGTCGTCGCCATCGGCGCGACCACGGTGACCACGGCGATCGGCTTCTTCTCGAACCTCACGAGCGCGCTGGCGTCGATCCGGGACTTCGGGCTGTTGAGCGGCCTCGGCATCCTCGCCGCGTTCGTGATCTTCGGCGCGCTGCTCCCGGCGGTGAAGTTCGAACTCGAAGACGCCCTCGAGGGTCGGTGGGGTGAGCGCGAGAAACGCGCGTTCGGGACCGGTCGGGTGCTCGCGAGCGTCCTCGGGATCGGTACCGTCGCGGCGAAACGCGCGCCGGTCGTCGTGGTCGTCCTCGTCCTGCTCGTCAGCCTCGGTGGCGCCTACGGCGCGGCGAACGTCGAGACGAGCATCGACGAGAACGATTTCCTCCCCGAAGAACGCCCGGCGTGGATGGAGTCGGTCCCCGAGCCGTTCAGGCCGGGTCAGTACACCCTCCAGGCGAACGCCCGCTACCTCGACGCGACGTTCGGGAGCGCGAACGAGGGATCGAACGTCGACGTGCTCGTCAGGGGGGAGGTGACCGATCCGGCCACCCTCGCCGCGCTGGAAGAGGCCGCCGATCGGGCGAACGCCTCGGAGGCGACCTTTCGGTTCGGTGACGAACTCGCCGTCCGCACGCCGCTCGACGCCATCGAGGAGCTGGCGACCGAGAACGAGAGCGTCGCGGCGGCGCTCGACGCGGCTGACACGACCGGCGATGGCGTTCCGGATACCGAGATCGAAGCGCTGTTCGACGCGGCGTTCGACGCCGACGAGGAGGCGATGGCTGCGGTCGTCGCCCGCGGGGACGGGAGCTACGAGGCGCTTCGGATGGAGGTCACGGTGAGAGGCGACGTGCCGACCGCGACGGTCCTCTCCGAGATGCGCGCGGTCGCGGCGGTGGCGGACGATCCCGAGGACATCTCCGCGATCGCGACGGGGCCGCCGATCCTGCTCGAACTCGTCCAGGAGGAGGTGCTCGAGTCGCTCGTGACGACGTTCGCGATCACGCTCGCGCTCGTCTGGGCGTTTCTCACCGCGGTCTTCCGGATTCGTCACGGGAGCTACTCGCTCGGCTCCGTGACGATGGCTCCGGTGCTCGCCGCGCTCTCGTGGATCCTCGGGACGATGTACCTGCTAGAGATCCCGTACAACAGCGAAACGGCGATCATCACCGGGATCGCGATCGGTATCGGCGTCGACTTCGCCATCCACGTGAGCGAGCGCTTCCTCCAGGAGCGAGCGACCGCGGAGGCGATCCCCGCGCTCTCGGCGACCGTCACCGGCACCGGCGGGGCGCTCTTGGCCTCTGCGGCGACGACCGTCGCCGGCTTCGGCATCCTCGCGCTCACGCTCGTCCCGTCGCTCCAGCGCTTCGGGATCGTCACCGGGCTCACCATCGCCTTCGCCTGGGTCGCGAGCGTGCTGGTGCTGCCGAGCCTGCTCGTGCTCTGGGGCCGCAGGTTCGGGTCACGGGGGATCTCTGTTGGAACCGCTGAGTCCGAGAACTGATCGAAACTCGAAACCGCCGATCAGGCCACCCGCTCGTTCGTCATCCCGAGCAGCCGATCGATCCGCTCATCGACCGGCGGGTGGGTCGCAGGTTGCCACTCGAGCGCCCGTCCGAGGCGTCCGAGCGCCCGGTAGAGCACGAAGTCGCGCGTCGCGATCCCGCGGATGCCCTCGTAGTCCTCGGACCGGGGGAGGAACTCGGCGATCGTCGACTCCTCTGGGCGGATTCTGCCGAGCGCTCTTCGATCGGGACCAGGACGATGCCGAGGGTGGCGCTGGCGTGGGCGCGGAGGTCCTCGTCGGGGACCCTCGGCGCGAGCGTCTCCAGGGCGGCGGCCAGCGC
Source organism: Halalkalicoccus sp. CGA53 (assembly GCF_036429475.1). GTDB lineage: Archaea > Halobacteriota > Halobacteria > Halobacteriales > Halalkalicoccaceae > Natronorarus > Natronorarus salvus. The sequence continues at coordinate 419,022 of NZ_CP144125.1, read as the reverse complement.
GGTCGGATCCCCGACGAGGCGTGCCGCGGCTCGGTCGGCCGCGAACGCGCTCTGGGCGTGGAGACCCGCCCAGAGCGCGTTCGCGGCGAGGGCCAGGCGAGCGAAGACGCTCACGACGGCGAACGCGAGGAGCACCAGCAAGAGCGGGCCGGCGACGAGCACCACTGCGAGTCCGCCGTAGGTCCCGATCGCCACGAGGAAGACGAGCCAGTCGCCCAGACGGCGTTCGCGGGCGAACAGCGAGCCCGAGAGCGACGAGAGCGTCGCCACGACCGTCGCGATCGCGGTATCGCGGTTCGCGAGGTGGGCGATCTCGTGGGCGAGGACCGCGTCGAGTCCGACGTCGTCGAGCTCCGAGAGCAGGCCACGCGTGAGGACGACGGTCGCCCCGGTCCCGTCGCCGACGGAGAAACAGGTCGGTTCCGATCTCTCGGCGATCGCCACCTCCGGGACGGGAACGTCGGCGGCGGCCACCAGTCGTCTAACTCGCCCCGCCACGTTCCGGGGCCCGTCGCCCTCGACCGGTTCGGAGCCGACGGCGCGGAGGGTGTGGCGATAACCGTAGCGCGCCTCGACGGCGACGAGCGCTAGCGAGCCGAGCAACACGAGCCCGACGGCAAGCGGGAGGGGCGCCGAGAGGTCCGTTCCCGAGACCGTGAACAGGGCGTGGACGGCCCACGCCACCGACGCGAGTATCACGAGGTTGACCGCGAACACCGCGAGGAGCGTGGTGAGGAGACGCAGGCGGAGACGTCAGGCCGATCCGATCATATTCGAGATACGATCTGTTCCCGATAAAACCCTTCTCCGTCGAGAGGAACCGACACCGGAAAATCCCCTCCCATCTTCCCTCCGACCGATGGAGATCCGGTTTCTCGGCGGCGCGCGCGAGATCGGTCGGAGCGCGATCCTGATCGACGGTTCTCTCTTGCTGGACTTCGGGATGAGCACCGACAACCCGCCACGACTGCCGGTCGGGTCGGTCGATCCCCAGGCCGTGGTGGTGAGCCACGGCCACCTCGATCACGTCGGGGCGATTCCGGCGCTCCTCTCCGGCGACACCCGCCCGCCGGTCCACTGGACGCCGCCGACCGCCGAACTGGCGATGGTCCTCGCGCGCGACACACTGAAACTCCACGGCGGAACGTATCGGTGTCCGTTCGCGGAGACCGAACTCCGGCGGCTGACGCAGGTCTCGGAGACGCACCGGTACGGAAAACCGTTCGAGGCGGCCGGCTACGAGGTCACGCTGTTCAACGCCGGGCACATCCCCGGGAGCGCGCACGTGCTGGTCGACGACGGCGAGACGCGACTGCTCTACACCGGCGACTTCCACACCGAGGACCAGCGCCTCGTCTCCGGGACGACCGACCGTCTCGAGGCCGACGTCGTGATCTGCGAAAGTACCTACTCGGACGTGACCCACGAGCCCCGCGCGGAGGTGGAGCGGGCGTTCGTCGAGAGCCTCCGGACGACGCTCTGGGAGGGCGGTACCGTGGTCGTACCCGCGTTCGCGATCGGCCGGACCCAGGAGGCGATGCTCGTCTGTGACGCCCACGACCTCGAGTGTTACGTCGACGGGATGGGCAAACGGGTGACGGGGATCGTCCGGCGGTACCCCGAGTTCCTCCGGGACCCCGAGGCGATGGCCCGGGCGAAGTCGAACGCCCGGTACGTTTCGGGACGCGACGGTCAGCGACGGCGGATCGCCGAGAGCGGGACCGTGATAATCACGACCAGCGGGATGCTCTCGGGCGGGCCGGCGATGGTCTACGTGCCGGCGATCCGCGATAACCCGATCAACAAGATCGCGCTGACGGGCTACCAGGTCGAGGGGACGCCCGGTCGCGACCTGTTGGAGACCGGTCGGGCGGAGATAAACGGAAGGGTAATGCCGGTGAGCGCCCGGATCGAAGCGTACGACTTCTCCGCACACGCCGATCGGGAGGGGCTGCGGGCGTTTCTCGCGAGCTACGAGGCGGCGACAGTGCTCGTGAACCACAGCGACCGGTGTGTCGCGTTCGCCGAAGAGCTCCGGGGGGAGGGCCTCGACGCTCGCGCGCCCGACCTCGACGAGACGGTCCGAGTGTGAGGTTCGTTACCTCTCCTACTCACTCTCCCTCCCAGCCGGTCGCCTATCCGTGGAACTCCCCCTGTACCTTCCCGGGGCGGGACCTGATCACGACCGCTAGCAGCACCCCGTAGAAGAGGGCGACCGCGGCGACGACCACTCCTCCCGGAATCGTCGCGATCCGAGCGGCGAGGATCCAGGTCGTCTCCGGCTCGAAGACGGTGATCCGGACGAGCCAGCCTGCGAGGAGCACGAGGAGCAGGGGGAGGTAGATCCGCTTGAGACGCCGGGCGAACGCCTCCGAGAACGATATCTTGAGCGCCGGGCTCCGGAGGTCCCGGGCGAGGGCCTCCCGCCAGCCCTCGCGTTCGAGTCCCGTCGAGGGGTCGAACGCGTCCGCGAAGAAGTTCTCCTGGAGGAGCCGCACGCGAGAACGCCAGATCTCGTAGGTCCGGTAGCGGTGTGCCTCGATGAACGCGAACATCGTCAGCGTCACCATCCCGATGAGGAGGACGTAGTGCGGCGTCTCGAACCCCGAGAACGCCCACGCGAGCAGCCCGGCCATCACCGTTACCGCCCAGTACGACGGCTCGTCGAACCGCGTCCGCCAGGTGACGACGCGTTCGACCTCCGCACGGTAGAAGTGCGTCATCACGGTGACGAGGTCGGATCTGTCGCTCGCCATCTCCGCGCCGATCCGACCCGTGCACTCCTCGTCTCCCCGGTCGTGTTCACCCTCCTCCGCTTCCCTCACTTCCTCCTCGTCCGAGATGGACGGATCGGAATCCGTATCGGTCATACCGGAGCGAGTCGACGACGCCGATTGAACCCCCCGATCCCGTCTCCACCGGCGGGAAAGGGGTTCCGAGTCGCCCTCACCCGGCAGGTTCCCACCGATCCTTTTTGTCCGAGCGTAGCCTCCTCTCCCCCATGTCAGCGCTCGCAGATCAGGAGTGTGTCGCGTGTACCAGCGACGACGACCCGCTCACGGGCGAGGAGCTAGAGGAGTACTACGACCAGATCGACACCGACGTCTGGGAGGTCGTGGACGAACACCACCTCGAAGGGACGTACGAGTTCGAGGACTTCCGGGACGCACTGGAGTTCACGAAGGAGGTCGGCGAACTCGCAGAGGAGGAGTGGCACCACCCGGACCTCCACCTCTCGTGGGGCGAGGTCGTCGTCGAGATGTGGACGCACAAGATCGACGGCCTCCACAAGTCGGACTTCGTGATGGCCGCGCGGATGGACCGGATCCACGAGGGATACGCGCCGGACGACGAGGAATGAGGGGGACCCGGACCAGTCCACCAACTCCTCCCCGACCGATGACGTAGTTTTATACAGATCGGCGCTCGGCTATCGGTCATGCAGGGCGCTCTCGGGGAGTTCGTCGACCGTTCTACCGCACTCGTCGAGAGCTCTCCCCAGATGGACGAGCAGAACACGCGGACGAAACTCGTCGATCCGTTCGTCCGGGACGTCCTCGGCTGGGACCTCTACTCCGAGGACGTCGCCCTCGAGTACTCCGTTCAGATGGGCTCGACGAAGAAGAAGGCCGACTACGCGCTGTTGATCGAGGGCGTCCCCTCGGTGTTCGTCGAGGCGAAGGGCTGTGACACCTCCATCACCGGCTCGACGCACGCCGAACAGCTCCGCAGCTACATGAAACAGGAGTGGGTCGACTGGGGACTGCTCACCAACGGGAAACGGTTCGAACTCTACCGGCTGCGAAAGAGCGCCGACGACCCGTCTGTCCGCCGGATCGGGCGGAGTTCGCTCGCGGATCTCGGCGCGAACGAGTGGATGGTGAACGCGCTCACGAAGGAGTCGATCGAGTCGGGGGCGGCGGATACGATCTACCGGAACGTCGAACGCAGGCAGCGGGCGGTCGCCTCGCTCTCCGAGGGTAAGGAGGAACTGGCGAACCGTATTCGGAAATTAGTGGTCGAGACCGCCGGAGAGGTCGCCTCCCAGCCTGCCGAATCGCACGCGAAGGGGTTCATCGACGAACTGATCGCCGATCTGGAGAACGGGCAGCAGGGCTCCGAGATAGCCGAAATGGAGGACATCGAACCGGAAGAGCAGACGGATCCAGCGTCGGGGAAACCGAGCGCTAGCACGTCTGTAGAGTCGACCGGCCGTGGATCGGACCAGTATCACGCTACCGTGATCGTGGACGGCGAACGGGTCGCCTTCTATAGCGACGACCAGAGCGATCTGATGCGGGACGTGACGGGCTACCTCGTCGCGAACCACGGCCTCGTCAGGAACCTGCCGCAGTTCCCCTACGTCCCCGGACGGAAGACCGCGATACTCAACGACGAACCGGTGAGCACGGACGGTTCGGAGATGCGCTCGTTTAGGGACCTAGACCAGGGACACTTTGTATACACGAGTCTGAATAAGGAGAGCAAACAGCGCTACCTCCGGCGGTTCTCCGACTTCTGCGGCGTCGAGATCGAGTTCGACGGCTGGTAAGCCGTTTCACTCCCGCCGAACCGCGACGATCCGCAGCCGCCGGTAGTCGGCGGTCCAGTCCGCGCCGTCGAACAGCTCGCTTCGAAGCCGCTCCTCCGCGTCCCGTATCACGTCGGCTCGAACGCCCTCCGGAACCCCGGTGAAAAACCGATCACCGAACCCTTCGATCCAGTCACGCAATCCCGACTCGCCCGAAAGCGTCGTCGGACGATCGAACAGGCGGGCGTAGGTGACCTCCAGTCCCGCCTCCTCCAGCAGCGTCGCGTGCTCGCCGACCGTCGGAAAGTACCACGGGTGGTCGGCGTCGTAGTCTCTCTCCTCGAGTTCGGCGAGGAGCGCCTCGGTGATCGCCTCGACGTTGCCCGCTCCCCCGAACTCGCAGACGAGCCGTCCTCCCGGGGCGAGCGCGTCGTGGATGGACTCGCAGACGGCAGGCTGGTCCTCCCGTGGGATCCAGTGGAGCGCGGCGTTCGAGAAGACGGCGTCGAGGTTCCGGAACGGGAGTGCCCGGGCGTCGCCGGTGAGAAACGGGTGGTCGTAGCTCTCCTGCGCCTCACCCGCCATCTCCAGTGACCTGTCCAGTCCGACGACCGCCGCCCCGCTCTCGGCGATTTTATCGGTGAGGTGCCCGGTCCCACACCCCAGGTCGAGGATCCGTTCGTCGGGGCTCGGATCGAGCAGCGTCACGAGGTCGGCGCCGTACGCGGAGACGAACCCGAGCGCGTCGTCGTAGTGGTCGGGATCCCACCGGTCGGTCATACCCGGTCCACGTCCACCGTGTAAAAGAACCCACCTCTCTCCCGGACGCACTTAGCCCTCGCTCGCGACCGCTTCTCCGTCGTGTTCGACGCGGACCCCTGTCACCTCGCCGGCGAGTTCGATCCTGACTTCGTACTCGATGACCACGAGCGCCTGCGTGCACATCTCGCCCTCCTCGGCGTCCTCGTACGCCTCGACGCGGACGACTAACGTTCCATTCTCGACGACGGCCTCCTCGAGACGGGCGGTGTAGCAGCCGTTCCATCCTACGATCGAGCCCTGGACACGGACGCTCTCGCCCTCTCGTTCGATCCGAGCCTCTCCGTCGCCCTCGCCGCCCCCACCCTTGGAGACGACCTCGAACTCGGTACTGACGACGGTTGGGTCGTCCCCGTGGTCGGTGCCCGGCTCGTCGTCACCCCCCTCCGAGTCGTCCCGATCTCCGGTCCCGTTCTCGTCACCTTCTTCGCCGTCGTCTCCGCGGTCGTCGGCTTCGTCGTCGCTCTCGCCGGGGTCGTCCCCGTGTGGCTCCTCCGTCTCGGCACCATCGTCGGTCACGTCGTCGGCCTCGTCGGGTTCGCTGATCGGGTCGGTGTCGTCGAGACAGCCCGTTACCGCGAACGCGACCGTCGAGCCACCGATTCCGAGGAGGGCCCGTCGCTTCATACCCGATCAAAGACCGTTGAGAATAAATCTTTGGTGTAAACTAAAACCGGGCTTTTCGTCTTCCCCCCGGATCGTAACCCATTTACGTCGATGCGGCGAAGCACTCTCTGTGTCCTGGTAGGGTAGTGGACCATCCTACGGGCTTGCGGAGCCTGTGACCGGAGTTCAAATCTCCGTCAGGACGCTCATTCGTTCACTTCGTTCACTCATTCGCGTCCTGACGTGCCTCACGCTCACTACGTTCGCGTGAGACTCCGTCAGGACGTTTTCGGAACGCAACACGGCGAGCGAAGCGAGCCGTCGCGTTCCGATAACGGGCGACACGGATGTTTGAACGATCGAGCACGCAAGCGGCCACGTCGCTCCCCGGTCGGGCGCGAAGAAATCGAATGCACGGCACGGAGTTCTCGTCCCGGTACGTCGGCGGATGCAGTCCGATCGGATCCGTTCCCGAGTCGGCCGGCTCGCCGGTGCGGCCGTGGCGCGGTCAGAGCAGCGCGGTGATGATCGCCAGGATCACGAACGCGATGATCAGCCACTTCGCGATCGACATCGACATGCCGGCGACGCCACCGGCGCCGAGGGCGCCAGCGACGATCGCGAGGATCGCGAAGAGGATCGCGAGCTCAATCATGGCGGTCACCCCGTCGGTCTGCCGTTGGTTCCGCTTCACGCGACGCTACCGTACTCCGGACGTGATCTCTTTCCATGCGATCTATCGGAGGTGAACCAGGAATAAAGCGTGGGGGCCGGCAAGCGCAAGCTCTCCGGTCGAAGCACATATCCGTTCCGTACCCGAACCCGGCGCATGCGCGGACCGCTCCGTGCCGGTATCGCCATCTACAACGCCGGCGAACACCACGCCGCCCACGACGCCTGGGAGGGGGTCTGGCTCGGACTGGACCGGGAGAGCGACGAAGCACGTCTCCTCCAGGGGCTGATACAGTTCACCGCCACGATCTATCACGCGAGGGGGAGAAACTGGACTGGGGCAACCGGCCTCGCCGGGAGTGCGCTCGCCTATCTGGAGGGTCTCGGCGACCGCCCGAACGGCGTGGACCTGCGGCCCGTTCGCGGGACGCTCTCCCTTCTCGCGAGCGATCCGGAGTGGATCGAACGCTCGGAACCGCCTCCGCTCACTCACGAGAACGAGGCGCTCTCGCTCTCCGAGCTGGACTTCGAGGAGAGTACGATAGCAGCGGCGGTGTTCGCGGAGGAGGGAGACGGCTACGACGAGGCGATCGTCGAGACGGCGATCGAGTACGCCGATCGAGACCTCGAATCGGGGTACGAGACGAGCCCGTTCGTCACGCTCGTTCTGGATTTCGCCCGCGAACCCGACCGGAGAGAGATCGCGTACCGGCGGCTAGAGGAACACGTCTCGCGGCGACTCGCGGAGGAAGAGGACGTCTCCGGGCTGTTCTAGTCGACGTGTTCGGCGGAGTTGTCCCTGGGCCGGTAGCCGAGCACCTCGCGGGCGCGGTCGATCGAGTAGTACTTCCGGTCGTTGTCGCTGATGCCGTAGACGATCTCGTAGCCGTACTCCGCTCGTAGACACCGGTCGAAGAGGTGAGCGCAGTCGCGGTGGCTCAGCCACATCGCCTGTCCGCGCTCGTAGTCCTCCGGCGGGTGGCCCTTCGTCAGGTTGCCGATGCGGACGCAGACCACCGAGAGGCCGTACTCGTCGTGGAAGTACCGGCCGAGGATCTCGCCGGTGGCCTTCGAGACGCCGTAGACGTTGCCCGGCCGGTAGGGTTCGTCGCCGGTCAGCCGAAACTCGTCGTCGGGCCGGTAGATGTCGGGCGTGCGTTCGTCGGTCTCGTAGGCGCCGACGGCGTGGTTCGAGGAGGCGAAGACGAACCGCTCGACCCCGGCCTCCGCGGCCGCCAGCATCGTGACGTACGTCCCGTCGATGTTGTTCCGTAGAACGCTGTTCCAGGGTGCCTCCCGTCTCGGATCGCCCGCGAGGTGGATCACCGCACTGGCGTCCTCGACCGCCGAGCGCATCTCCGACTCGTCGGTCACGTCCGCGACCACGAACTCGCCGGGGTGATCCTCTCTGGGGGGTTCGCGGTCGAGCAGACGCCAGTCGTAGCGCTCGCCCAGCCCGGCGAGGATCGCCCGACCGACGCGTCCCTCGGAGCCGGTGAGCAGGACAGGGCCGTCCATTCACCCGATGCGAGGACGGGCGGGAGTAAGTAGCGTCCGGTTCACTCCGTCCGGCGCGCGAACGCGAGGTTGCCGCTGACGTTGTTGATGTAGACCGTCACGGTGTCGCCCTCGCTCGCGCCCGGCACGAAGATCGTGTACTTCCCGCGCTTGGCGACGCCGTCGCCCTTTCGCCCCGTGTCCGTGATCTGCAGCTCGTACGTGTTGCCCTCCTCGATCGCGTCGGGGGTCCGCTGGCTGGTCTGGCTCCGACGTTTTGTGACCGGCCGGAACGCGCCACAGGCGTCACAGCGAAGCATCGGGGTGCGGTCCTCGCGGACGAGTCGGGTGTCGGGGAGGCCACACTCCGAACACCGGACGTACTCCTCGACGTAGCTCTCGATCGCCGCGTCGAAGTCGCCGGGGCCGAAGTTCCCGTTGTACCGCGCACGCCCGCCCTCCGCGTCGAACTTCCCACTGGTACCGAGTTCGCGCTGTACGAACCGGTGGACGTGTTCGGTCTCCCGGCTCAGCGTGTCCGCGATCTCGCCGAGGTTGGTAAAGCGCGTGAACGCGCCGTCTTTCTGGGCCTGCGCGTCGGGGACGCTCAGCCGCTCGGTGTTCGCGGCGATGTCCGGGACCTGCTCCATCGCCCGGTCGAGGCTCGAGTCGTAGTCCATGGAGGTGAGAGAACGTCGTGACGTATAGGTTCCGCGATGCCGCGTGCCCATCAGAAATGCCTTCCCGCCCTCGTCCCTCTCTCGGCTATGCCAACCGAGGTTCAGGAGGCCTGCTTCGAGGCGGGGATCAAGTTCGGCTCGCTCTACCACCAGTTCGCGGGGACGCCGGTGAGTCCCGAGAGCGCCGACAGCCTCGCCCGCGCCATCGAGGAATCGATCGAGAACCAGCCACACTGCGCCGAGGTGAGCGTCGAGCCGCGGATGGAAGCACTGAAAGCGGCGATCGAGGCCGGCGACGCCGAGTACACCGAGTTCACCGGCCGGTTCGCCGAGGTCTCGCTCACCGTCGAGTACGAGGGCGTCACCGTCGACGCCCATATGGAGATGGACGGGGAGTACCCACTGATGCGGCTCGTGAGCGTCGAACGGCGTGACTGACCGCCCCCGGGTCGGGTGCCGGGGTAGGTCGGCGTATAAAAGTACCCGGCAGTGTTTCCGACCGTGAAAGCCACGTCGGCGTTTTATTCTCACCCGGCGTGTAGGCCGAACTGCCGCGGCGAGGCGTTCGGTAGCGAAACCGAACGCCGGACCCGCGAGCCACCACCGCACTACTGTCCACCACACCGCCTCGGACCTCCGCCGGGCACCCGGCGACATCCACCACCGTCCGGCGGTAGCCTCTGACCCGCTCTGGCCGACGTTCACTTCCGCTTTCAGGTCACTATTTAACCCCGTCGGGGTCGTCCCGTGGGGTATGAGCCAGTCCACACTCGACGACGACGACCTCTTCGGCGAGGCGGCGAGCGAGATGCGCGCGGACGTCGAGGAGAGCCTCTCGGCCGCACGCGAGGAGCTTCCCGACGCGGATTCGATCTGGAAGACCGAGGCCGAGAACGTCCTCGGCGTGCTCAACGGACTGAAGTCCGCCCTCGACGTGGGCGAGGCCGCGGATCGGCTCCGGGAGGCGAAGAAGTGGTTCGTCATCGGCCAGCGCGCCGACGCTTTCGAGGACGCGAGCGATCTGGAAGAGGAGATCGAGGAGGTCGAGGCACTGATCGGCGAGATCGAGAGCGCACGCGAGTCGGTGAGCGAACTCACCAGCACGGTTCCGGGGCTGAAGGGCAGTCTCGAGGAGGCGGAAGCCGGAGGGGGGACCGAAGACGATGCGGAGGAGACGGACGACGAGGGCCAAGCCGCCGAGGCCGACGACTAGACCGACCGCCCACCGTCGAGGTCGCTCGGATCCCGTCCTTCGATCGCCTCGAGCAGCCGTACGAGCGCGCTCGCGGCGAGCGCTTCGAGTTCCTCGCCACGCTCCGCGCTTCCCTCGGTCGGATCGCCCACCACCCCGTTCTCGGTGAACTCCGCCGAGTCCACGGCGAGGTTCACGGTGCTCACCCACTCGCCCCACCGGTCCGCGGCACCCGCACGCGCCTCCTCGACCCGACCCTCCCGAACGAGTTCCGGATCGCTGTGCCGGACCAGCGCCGTCTCGAGGGGTCCGCCGTGGCCCATCTCACTCGTGTGGTCGTCGACCGCCTCGAACCAGGTGAACGCCACGGCGTAGGCTGCGTCGTGGCGGCTGATCAGCTCGCAGACCTCGCCGAGCGCCCTGACGTTCCCGCCGTGCCCGTTCACGACCACCACCCGGTCCCAGCCGTGGTAGGCGAGGCTCGCCACCGTCTCCCGAACGTAGGATCGAAACGTGTCGGGGCTCACCCAGAGCGTGCCCGAGAACGCCCGATGCTCCTCGGCGACTCCGATAGGTACGGTCGGCGCGAGGACCACCTCGTCCCCGTAGGCGTCCGCGGCGGCCTCCGCGACGGCGCTCGCGGTCATGCAGTCGGTTCCGAGGGGGAGGTGCGGGCCGTGCTGTTCGGTGCTCCCGACGGGGAGCAGCGCGAGCGACGTCTCCGTCGCCGCCGCTTCGGTCGTCGTCGCTTCGGCGAGTCTCATACGGGGGGATCGGCCGGAGGGGACTTCACCCCCACGGCACGTGCCACACCAACGGCTTTGTGCCCGGAGGGCGTCGTCTCCGGCGCTATGAGCGACGAGCAGGATTCGAGAGAGCAGGGTATCGACTTCGGCGAACTGGACGAGCGACTCTCGGAGCTCGACTACCCGGTCGACAACGACGGCCTCCTCGACGAACACGGCGACGCCGAGATCTCCCACCCCAACGGGACCGAGACGCTCTCCGACGTCCTTGACGAGGCAGAGGGTCAAACCTACGAGACCGAGGAGGAGCTCAGGGAGATGGTGTTCAACATGGTCGGCGAGGAGGCGGTCGGCCGGGAGGGCTACAGCGACAGGGGTGGCTCCGCCGAGTCAGAGGGGATCCAGGACGACCAGGAGTCGTTCTAGTACTCCACCAAACGTCGATCGACGAGTGGAACCGAACGACAGCTGTCGGTTCCACTCATGCGTTCGGGCCTGGCGAAGCACTAGTCGTTCAGTTCGGTTCTCGCGGCCCGCCGTGACGCGCGCTCGATGAACTCGTCGGGGAGGTCGTCGATCTCGCCCGCCTGGACCCCCCAGAGATGGGCGTAGAGGCCGTCGTTCGCGAGCAGCTCCTCGTGGGTGCCGCGCTCGACGATCCGCCCCTCGTCGAGGACGAGGATCTGCTCCGCGTCCTTGATCGTCGAGAGGCGGTGCGCGATCGCGAACGTCGTCCGGTCCTCCGTGAGCGCGTCGAGGCTGCGCTGGATCAGCATCTCCGTCTCGGTGTCGACGTCGCTCGTCGCCTCGTCGAGGATGAGTATCTCCGGACTCTTCAGAATCCCGCGTGCGATCGAGAGACGCTGGCGCTGGCCGCCCGAGAGTTTGACGCCGCGCTCGCCGACCATCGTGTCGTAGCCCTCGGGCAGGTCGACGATGAACTCGTGGGCCTCCGCAGCCTTCGCCGCCTCGACGATCTCCTCGTCGGTCGCGGTGAACGTCCCGTAGGCGATGTTCTCGCGCACGGTTCCGTAGAACATGAACGTGTCCTGGCTGACGTAGCCGATCGACTGGCGGACCGACGAGAGCGAGACGTCTCGCAGATCGGTGCCGTCGATCAGGACGTTCCCCTCGTCGACGTCGTACATCCGCAACAGCAGTTTGAGGATCGTCGACTTGCCCGCGCCGGTGGGACCCACGAGCGCACAGGTCTCGCCCGGTTCGACGGTGAAGCTCACGCCATCGATGATCGTCTCCTCGTCGTAGCCGAACGAGACCTCGCCGTACTCGACGCGCCCCTCCGTGACTTCGAGGTCGGGGGCGTCGGCATCCTCCTCCAGGACACCCGCCTCGTCCATCAGCCCGAAGATGCGCGCGCTTGAGGCCTCCGCGCGTTGATACATATTGATTATCTGACCGAACTGCGCCATCGGCCAGATCATCTGCTGGGTGTAGAGCACGAAGATGGTGAACACGCCGATCGAGAGCTCGAGCGTGAACGGCCCCGGCGGGCCGGCGAACACCCAGTAGCCGCCGACGAGGAAGGTGAGCGTGAAGCCGATGCCCGATATGAGCTGGAGCGTGGGGAAGAACTTGATCCGCGTCCAGATGGCGTCCCAGTTGGCGTCGTAGTACTCGTAGGAGGCGTCATCGACGCGATCGTCCTCGTACCGTTCGGTGTTCGAGGACTTGATCACCTGGATCCCACCCAGGTTGTTCTCCAGTCTGGAGTTGAGCGCGCCGACGGTCGCGCGCATCTTCTTGTACTTCGGGCGGATGATCCGGATGAAGACGTAGGTGAACCCCGCTATCAGCGGGGCGGGCAACAGCGCGATCAGCGCGAGCTGCCAGTTCAGGTAGAAGAGCACCCCGCCGATGCCGAGGACCATCACGATCAGCCGCGAGGCGGAGTTCAGCCCGTCGTTGAGAAACCGCTCGAGCTGATTGACGTCGTTCGAGAGGATACTCATCAGTTCACCCGTTTGCTTGTCCGAGAAGAACTCCATGTTGAGCCGCTGCATCTTCTCGTAGGTGTCGACCCGGATGTCGTGGGTGATGTTCTGTGCGGAGGCGTTCCAGCCCCAGTTCCGGATCCAGTGAAAGAGAGCGCCGAGTGCGAACGCCCCGGCGAGGATCCCGATCGTGAGCGCGAACTGCTCTTCCTGACCCGCCGGGATCCACGCGTCCGGGACGAGAAAGAGCGTGTACGGGTCGTCGAGGAAGATCGCGTCGATCGCCACCCCGAGCATCAGCGTCGGGATCAGGTCGAGCAGCCGCGCAACGACGCTCGCGAGGAGCCCCACCGCGTACTCGTACTTCTGGTCGGCGCCGTACTGGCGAAAGAGCCGCGTCATCGAGTCGTCGACCCGCGCCCGTTGCTCCTCGAACGGGTCCTCCTCGCCCTCCGTAATGCCCATTACCGCTTCGGATGGGATAGACGAACAAAAGGGTTTGCTACGAACCGAAATAGTCGGTCAGTGGTACTCGATCTCGACCTCGTCGCCGACGTCGATCCCGTTCTCGGCGGCGTAGCCCTTCCGCACCTCGAGCACCCACCGGGCGTCGCCGACGTAGCGCTCGTCGCTGTCGGCGGGCGCCTCGTAGATCGCAGTGATCTCGCCCTCGTCGCTGACGAAGAGGATGTCGATGCCGAAGGCCATCTCCCGCATCACGAACGCGCGCTCGCCCTCCTCGGCGAAGACGAAGAGCATCCCCTCGTCCTCAGCGAGGTTCTCGTGGTCGCTCAGACCCGTATATCGCTCGCCCGGCGAGTCCGCGACCGCCGCGTCGACCGTCGCGAGCGTCCTCTCGCCGTCGCTGACCGTCACGGTCGCCCGGTCCGAACCGGTCCAGACTGGGAGGCCGAGCTGGACCACGACGAGCGAGAGCGCGATCAGCGCGAAGAGGAGCGCGAGGGCAACCGGGCCGCGACGACGCACCATACACGGTGAAGGGCCTCGCCCGAAATAGCACTTGCCGTGAGCAGAAACCGTTATCCCGGCGGGTCGATTTCTCAGGGGTACGGGTTCGTGGTCTAGTTGGTCATGACGCGGCCCTTACAAGGCCGAGGCCGGCGGTTCGAATCCGCCCGGACCCATACGCAATACGCACGGTTTCTATCACTTGGATTCAGACATCTGAGTACCCTTGCCCACCGAATCGGCTTTTTCAGCACTTTCCACTGAGGAAATGATTGGGACGGACCCAATCATTCTTCGAACGCGCCTTCGCGCCTAGTGCGATTCCGCGTTAGGGCACGGACCAATCTTATATAAATACTCACCCCAAACTACGTCAGTATGCCTCCGGACCGGCTCCGTAGTATCGTTCCAATGTTGGGCGGCGGGACGCGCTACGTCGATACCCTGGACGCGATTATCGAATTCGTCGATACCCATAACCCAACGACTGACGAACTCGTTGGTTGGCATCGTGGGACGTTCACGAATGTATCCAGCGGTGATTCGATTATGCGGCGGGTCAGCTATCTCCAGCAGGTTGGATTCTTACGGTACGATGGCTCTGGTGAATTACTAGTCTGCGTCGGTTTAGTCCGTTAGAACTAGGGAGTTGAAGCGGGAAGCTTCCGATGTTCATGTCGAAGATTTCCCGCTCCACTGGGAAGGTCGTGACGTTGGCTAAAAATGCTGTTGGTGGCCGAGGCGAAGTCGCCGCCTCGCAGGGTGGCGGCGGCTTCGCCGACTACGCCGTCCTTTCACTCCACTGTCTGCGGATTTACCTGGAGAAATCCTACCGCGAAGCGTTCGACCTCTTGAGTGAGATGCCACAAATACTAGCGGAGATCGGCCTCGACGCGGCCGATCTCCCGCACCACTCGACGCTAGTCAAGATATTTGATAGAATCAAGATGGCAGTATGGCTCGTGCTGCTGCGCGGACAGGCGCAACAGCACGAGCCCTCGGGTCATGCAGCGATGGATTCGGCGTTTTTCGACCGCGAAAATGCGAGCAAGCACTACTGCCGTCGCACGGATTATCGGGTTCAGACGCTCAAAACAAACGCTCTCTTCGATACTGAGTCACAGGCTGTTCTCGACGTTCACTGTACGACCGAGAAACGCCACGATACCCAGTTCGGCTGGCAACTCGCCCGCCGCAACGCGGGCGAGTTGCACAGCCTCGCCGCCGACAAAGGCTACGATTGGATGCAATTACACGAGAAACTGAGGGAGGAGGGCGTAAGACCGCTGATCAAACACCGTGAGTTCCGTTCCATCGATCACGCACACAACGCGCGGATCGATGGAACTCTCTACGGACAGAGAGCACTGTCTGAGACCGTCTTCTCGTCGATCAAGCGCACGCTCGGCGTGAGTGATTGACGTAACCTTTGAACGTCCAGATCTGCTAGCTGTGTCCTCTCATACCGCCGACCACAGTCTCAGCGACAACCTGTTCAAACGTTGCGCAGACCACTCTCGCCGAGCGTGCGCGAAGCTGGTATCGAGAGTTCCGTGAAATCGTCCTGATGTGTGTCGTCTACAACATCAAGCGTGTCGTCACACAGTGAAACCAACCGACGTATGGCGATTCACCACGGCCGAAGAATGGAAAAGGAGGTGATCGGAATGTCACAATTCCTCACGAACTCAATAATGGACTTCAGGATCGTATCGACCATGGATGGATAGATGTCACTGATGACTACGGTCGTAAGCCACTTTTTTCGACACCTGAAGGTCGAGCGTCGGACACTACCCTGCGTCGAGATATGTATAATATAACGCGACCCTGTGCATTGGCTGAACCGCCGGACTTTCTTCCAACTGCGTCCTGTAATGGCCCCTATGATGGAAGTAACTGCGAATGTTCTCGAGATGTCATCTTTTCTGCTCGTCCACTTCGAACATGGTCAATAATGCACCAACTTGACCTGGGAATTCCGGTTGAGATACTAAGTGATCGAGCACATGTGTCTGTGCCGGTACTTAAAAAGCACTACGACCTTAGGAGTAAAGAGCGGAAACGGCTGGCACGTAATAAGATAATGTCGGATCTGGTTCCCGGATACTAGGGAGTTTGATGGTCAGCAGAGTTGAGCGGGCTGTTCTAACTATCGGTAAAGCTAATTGCTGCCAGTATACCCTAGAGGCGTCAGTAGGTCGCTTCGCTATTATTCCCGTCCGAATCAGCAAGGATGATCAACTTTGAGACCGTTACAGGCCACTATCACTTCCATTACCTAACCAAATATTTATCTGACAAATATATATATATACAACGTATGCACTACTATTGGTGGGTCAAATATTCCCTCTACGAATACTACGGTAAAAATGGTGTCTTCTAATGACCGAGTTTAATTGAATGTGGGAACGAAGGGTTGCATCAATGTCAGCCGTACTTCCGTCTATACTTTCGAGGAGTGATACACTCCAATTAATAGGGTTAGTCATCTTTTTCGGGGGAGTTGCTACTGGGATGCTACTTGTATTCACCGACCGCCATGGGTATGACCATCCTATCTCTCCTGAGTTGGTCGGTGGTCTCATTTTTGTGGGTATAGCTATAACCGGAATCGGGTGGCTTACTTGGCAAGTTGGATTCTAATGTCGTCAGCCTCTACTATTTCTCGGCAAAGCCTTATTGGGGGAAACCTCTATTTACAGTACTAATGGGACAGTATAGCAGGGTAGATGAGCTGACCGGACAAGGCGAAACTATTGCCTTAGTTACTGTCACAGCAGTTGAGGGCAGTGCCCCACGCGACGTAGGGACGTCAATGATCGTCCACAGTGATGGTCGGATCGAGGGGACAATTGGAGGAGGTACCGTTGAACACCTTTCGAAGACTGCAGCGATAGAAGCAATCGAAGAACGGACGCCACGCCGTGAAACGTGGGAACTTCGACCTGGTGGAAACACAGGGATGGTTTGTGACGGTTCCATGGAAGTATTTATCAACGTACTCGAAGGACAACGTCAATTGATTGTTGTTGGTGGTGGACATATCGCAGTGCCAGTTGTGCGAATTGGGGCAGAGCTAGGATACTCACCGGTCGTAATTGAAGACCGCGATGAGTTTGCAACTTCTGATCGTTTCCCCACGGCTCGCATAATTAACGCAAACGTGGAGGAAGGATTTGATGAAGTGACTGTCACATCAAACACGGCAATCGTAATCGCAACTCGAAATAGTACGCTTGATCAGAGAGCGGCAAAGGAAGGGTTGCAGAGTGATGCGTTCTACGTTGGATGCGTCGCGTCTGAAACCAAAGCGGGCCATATCCGGGACGGATTGCGTGATGGAGACGAAGAATTAATGGATATCAATGAATTGTATGCTCCTATTGGATTGGATTTAGGTGCCGAAACACCCTCGCAGATCGCACTCTCAATACTCTCAGAGGTTGAAGCTGTAAGGACTGGAGCAACCCACCGTTCCCACTCGAAAGATACTAATATTGATGAATCTAGCTCCTCCGACCACTTGAAGTCCTCAAAACTAAAATCCGAATGAGAGGTGTGGATGACCTCTTCCCTAAGATTGTCAACAAAGTCGTCATATTGACAATCGTAGTAGTAACTGCAACAATTCTATTGGTTGGAGTTGGAGTAATCGGTTCAATTGATGTTTCGCCCGCAGATTTCCATTCTTCTGGTGAAGTAATCTCTACAGAAGGATCAATCTATCTGGATCGAGCAGGCGAAACGACAGCAGTAGGTGAGATAGAGAACGATTACGGGGAGGCCATAACGGATATCACCGTCATCGTTTCATTCTATGAAAACGGTGAAGAAGTGGGTTCGGTAGAGACCGAACCGCTCGGAGCGAAAGTTGGAGATGGTCAGACAGTACCTTTCGAGGCTAAATATTCCGAAGAAGGTCAACCGGATAGTTTCTCGGTATCTGTTGACTTTACAGGTACTTCGGAGCCTGCTCCTGAGTTTGATATTGAGCACGAAGAGTCCCACACTGCACAAGATAGCGTCACAGTCTCTGGAACCGCCGAGAATACGGGGGATGGAACAGTAGAACGGCCTGTTGCATTAGCTACGTTCTATAATCAGGAGGGCGAGGTAATTGGAGCTCGATCAGATCGAATTTCGCCTGATTCGCTTGAACCTGGCGAGACAGGGGAGTTCACTATTCGGTATTCGACATTAGGTGATGTGCCTAGCCTCGCTCGAGATTATACAGATTATAGAATCGTGATCGTAAACCAACAAACTAGCTGAACCGGTCTGATCGTGCTTCCAAATTTAGATTCGACCTTTAGATACCGAAGCTACTGTGATTTTTCTGCTTTCGGATTCACTCTACCATCAGAGCGTTTAACGCCTCTCTGAACAACGTATCCGCCTACGAATCCAGCAACCGTCCAAGTGATTGTGAAGAGAATCGCTATACCGAGTGATACTGTGACGAGGTCGACGCCGAGTTCGTTGTAGATGAAACTAGACCAAATCCCTAACCAGCCTAGTAGTAGCAGTATCAATGTAGTCGCAACAGCACCAAATACACCAGCAATTGCACCAATTAGTGGGAGTTCTGCTACCCTTGTCGGATCGACAGAATGCTCTACAGAAGCACCCACCAGTCCCGATAGTATCGGCCATAGCACTAATAACAGAATCCATCCAAGAGTGCCGCCAGCCCCGATTACATATATATGTATGAGTGACAGGATGGTCAACAATGCACCCCCAACAATGTCACCTGTTATTTTCACTGGCGAGTTTGTGCTATTAGATACGGTACTTGTACTATTCATTATTGGCACATTGAGTACCTCTCAAATAACCGTTCCGGTAAGCTATACCATGGGTCAGTAAATATACTGTAGAAGCCAGTCGGCGACTGGTGTTGCAATCAGTCCTGTGATGGTGAACGCCAGTAACCAACCAACAAACGTCCGAAAAGCCGCACGCCGTCCTTCTTCTCCGTATCTAAAATAGGCATTGATGGACCCTATAATCAAGCCGAGCATGATCGAAAGCGCGAACGTATCGAATCCAGCGACCATCTATCTCTCCCGCTTTACTGTCTGTCGATCAGAACTATAGTCTGGTTCGTAATTCTTTACAGCATCCCAGTACTCCGTCGGCGTATCGATATCCACTAGGATCCGATTCGTACTGACCTCTACTTCTACCACTTCGATCTCGTCAGAGTATACGACAGCACGAGCTCCCTCTGTTTCAGGAGCCTCGAGAAGCTTCGTGAAGGTGGACCTACCAAACAGAGCTGGATGCCCTCGGTCACCTTGGTATGCTGGTACAGCGATATCTGCATCGGTATCTTGGAACCGCTGCCAAAGTTGTTTGGCAATATCACTGGTGACACATGGAAAATCGACTGGCCAGAGAAACATTCCTTCTACGCCAAGCGTTTTTGCGTGGTGAACCCCGATCTGTACACTGGAGAGCATACCCGATTCGAAATTCTCGTTGTAGACACTATCGGCTGACGCAAGCTCCGCACGCTCGTTTACCGTCTCCGCTTCATATCCAAGTACTACTAGTTGATTATCGACCCCAGACTCCTGGTAAGTTCCCACGATCCGCTCGACAAATCTGTCTTCACCGAACCAGAGAAGTGGTTTGGGAAACCCACCCATTCGGGTCGATTTCCCCGCAGCGGTTACTAATCCTAACGCGTCCATATTCACTCGTCGAGATGGCCGACTATCTCTTCTAAGAAAAACATCTTCATGACTATCGATTGAAATACCGACATCCCGTTTAGGTTATCGACCTGCTGGGAGGTGATTCGATCCTGCGCGATCAACAAGTCCAGTATCTCCACGGCATCCTCACTTTCAACTTCCATTTGATCTACGACGTCGTAGAAGTGCTCCTCTCCATCGATATCGAATTCCTCAGGGATCTCTTTCCCGGTCGTTACTGAATCTTGGAGAGCTTCGCGGAGCTGGTTGAGATAAATTCGGATCTCTCTTACATCCTTGGTAGGGATCTCTCTCCCGATACCCTGCCCCGCATACGAAATCATGAATTCATACGCCTCTTCTGCACGACTAACTGCTTCGACGAACTCGGAAACACTCGACATGTAAACCCGTGTTGTGGCAACACCACTTAAAAGTGCTAGTAATCATGATTGGAGTCTTCGAGAAGACATTCTCTGTTCAAAGAATCGCCAGCTTTTGCTATTGATTACTGCGATGGTAGCGTGGATGAGCACCGATAATGCAGGAGTGTGGACCGATTTTCCAATTAGTCTGACTGGTTCTTTTTTTCGCCTGACCTCTGATCAGCTTTCTTGGAGGGGCTTGTTTCGCTTGACCCACCATCTGTGGCTGGTGTCTCTGTTCCACCACCAACACCGATATCCCAGCTAGTAGGCGAGTATTTCTCCGCATACGTGTTTCGGGAAACGTACCCAGTGATCATGCTTTTCGTGATCCCCCATTCCTCTGGTCTCAGCGCGAAATATATGTGACCCAGAACTAACCCAACGAGCAAAATCGCGAAGAGGTCATGTAGGACGAACGACCATGTGACGAGTCCCCATCCTGGCTGCCCCAAACCGATACCGAACTGTATACCGAGGAATGTGAATTCTCGGGTCTCACCCCAGAGACCTGGGATAGGGACTCGGCGCAACAGTATGATACCAGTGATGACTACACCGATAGAAGCCCCCGTTACTCCGAGGTGAAGGAATTTCTGAGCGCTGGGGTACTTGAATTGTCTGGGATATTCATCCCGTCGACCGATAAGATGGTTGAATCGAATCCAGAGGTCTTCGATCTCTCTACGCCCGATCCACATCGCCATCCATGTTCCCTTAAACGCAACATGGCCGATATGGAATATTATGTATCCGATGAAGACTATGCTGAAGATTATATGAATGTCTAACCAGGA
Source organism: Halalkalicoccus sp. CGA53 (assembly GCF_036429475.1). Classification (GTDB taxonomy): domain Archaea; phylum Halobacteriota; class Halobacteria; order Halobacteriales; family Halalkalicoccaceae; genus Natronorarus; species Natronorarus salvus. The sequence continues at coordinate 398,428 of NZ_CP144125.1, read as the reverse complement.
GAACTCGAGAGGAGGTTGAAGAGTGAGATTCGGATTCATAAGGACGAATCCTGAGAGCATCAGGAGGAACACGGAGATCGCCATTATCCAGTGTGATGCTCGCTGAGTAGCCGTGAACCTGTGGACTTCATCTATGCCCTGTCGTTCCAGATTTCTCTCTACTTCTTGAGGAGACGGTCCGTCTTTTGCAGTGGAATGGTCCGCTGGATTCAGGATGTCCCTCACGATAAAGTGTATTAAAAACACGAAGAACGCGATAAAGGTGAGTATCAAGAGTACGTCCCAACTGAGACCGGTCACTATCTCTTGCCCTCCGGCCCTTTCGTATCGGAATATTTCGAATCCGAGGAGTTCAACCATGAGAACTGGTATCAGTAGTCTGCATTAAAGTTACTGATCCCATTTTCTCTCCAATTATCGTAAAATATTCTATCAGAGGATTCAAAATAAGATATCTTTCTTTCAAATGACTCTTCTTTGAGATGATGGGGTCCGACTGATTACCATCTTCTTCTTATATGGAGCGCAATCCATCTAATAACATCCTCGGAGAATATCATAAAAACGGCTAGAGCTGAGTTTGTACTTACAGAGAATCGATCCGCAACCGGACCTATTATTATTGTGCGAACACAGACATTGGGGTATGGTAAAGGGTGACAAGTGCACCGATGAAGAGACATGTAGCGATTGTCCATCAATTGCAACGGATGGTGGAAGGTCTGATGGTGAAGAAACTCGTTTCAGCCTTTCTCGTCGCGATACGATCAAGGGTGTGATCGGGGGTGGTGTTGTTGCCGCCAACGTATACCTGTTCAACAACATCCGCCAAAGTAGAGTCGCCGCGGAGCCGACCCTCCGAGAGCGTTTCTCGAATCAGATCCAATTGAACGTCAACGGTGAAACCCGCCACGTGAACGTTGACGATCAAGAGCGCCTACTGGAGACTCTTCGGTACAAGATGGGTCTTACTGGCGGGAAGTTTGGCTGTGATCGAGCGATGTGTGGTGCCTGTACCATCGAGGTAGATGGTGAGCCCATCTATGGCTGTACGTACTTCACTCGTGACGCAGTTGGAAAAGAGATCGTCACCATTGAAGGGTTAGAGGAAAACGGCCAGCTCCACCCCCTGCAAGAAGCGTTCATCGAAACCATGGGTGGACAGTGTGCTTACTGTACTCCTGGAATGATCATGTCTGGAAAGGCCTTGTTGGATGAGAATGGTGATCCGTCGCGCGAAGAGGTCCGTCAAGCGTTATCAGGTGTTCTTTGTCGGTGCGGAAATTACGAACAGGAGATTCAGGGTGTACTAGAAGCAGCGGAGAGGATGTAATCATGTCTGAAGATTATATGTACATCGGTCAGGATTTCACTCCACCAGACTCCGTTGCGAAGGTAACTGGGCGAGCGAGATACGCCGAGGATTACATGCTTGACAATATGCTTCACGCGAAGACAGTGAAGTCGCCGTACGCTCACGCGCTTGTTGAGCATATTGATACATCTGAAGCGGAACAAATGTCGGGGGTAGAGGCGGTCGTTACGTTCGAAGACGCGCCGGGAGGTGAGCAATCGGATGGAATCGAATCGATGCAGCCTGCGTTCGATCAGGAACCTCGCTGTTATGGAACACCAGTCGCAGCCGTGGCGGCAGTCGACGAGTACACTGCTGCTGCTGCCGTCGAAGCAATAGACGTGGAGTATCGGGTTCTCGAGCATGTAATCGATCCAATCGAGACCCTGAAGCCAGGTGGACCGAACGCCCGATTAGACGGCAACGCTCCTGGAGACGACGGTGAGGTACAGACAATAAAGTGGGACGAGGCCGATTTCAGTGGCGATTTCCCGGAGAATCCGGGCGAGATGAACTACGGCTGGTCTTTCGGTGATGTAGACGAGGGATTCAGCGAGGCAGATGTAATCATCGAAGACGTCCAACGGGCGCATTCGGTTCCTCAGAACCCAATGGAGCCGCGCTCGACCGTCGCAGACTGGGACAGCAGCGGAGATCTCACCGTTTACGCCTCTTGCCAGAGTGTCCAAACGGCTGCGGCTGGTTTAGCTGGCTATCTCGAGATGGAACTCGACGATCTCACGTTCATCGCGAACTACTGTGGTGGTGGGTTCGGTTCGAAAGCGAGTGCTTACCCAGCCATGGCTGCTCCGGCGATTCTCTCTCGCGAAGCGAACCGACCCGTGAAACTTCGTGGAACGCGGAAAGAGGAGTTCTTCTGGGGTAACGGTCGAACCCAGGTAATCTTCAAATTCCGGATCGGCTTCACTAGTGACGGCGAGATGACGGCGATAGATATTCAGATGATCGGGGATGCCGGTGGGTATGAAACAGGTTGTTTGAACGGTATCAATTCTGCAGCGACCTCCGCCTCAGCACTATTCAACCCACCGAACATGAGCGTTGAAGGATGTGGAGTGTACACTAACACTCCGAAACGCTGGGCCATGCGAGGTCCAGGAGAGAATCAGTTAGCGTTGGCGCTTGCACCTACGATGGGCAAAGCCGCCGATGAACTGGGAATCGACGTGTTTGACCTGTGGAGAATGAATGCAGCTGACCACGGAGATCCCATCGGGGAGAGCCAAGCACCGAATACTTCAGCGTACATGGTGGAGGCGCTCGACGTGATCGCTGAAGATTTCGAGTACGATGAACGTGTAGAACGGAACGGATCTATCGAAGATGGCCGTCTGATCGGTGTCGGTATGGGTGTGGCTGAGCACGGTGCTGGTTCCGTTGGTTTCGACGGTCTAATCGTCATCACACCCGAAGGCGAGGTAGAGGTCCGAACGGGAATTGGAAATCTAGGCACGTATTCTTACGCAGGGGTTTCGCGTGCTGCCGCTGAAACACTCAGAGTACCGTGGGAAGATGTCGTTGTCAAATGGGGACGAAATGACAACCAATCGTGGTCTGTAATTCAGGCTGGCTCAAACACCATATTCACTGAAAGCTTGACCCAACATAGAGCGGCGGAAACAGCTATCGAGTATCTACAGGAGATTGCAGCGGAGGAACTAGGTGGAGAAGCTGATGAATACGTAGTGGAAGGAGGCGAAGTATATCACGAAGAAGACGAAGGCTCCGGACTAACATTCGCTGAAGCGGCGGAACTCGCAGTTGAACTCGGGGGTAGGTACTCTGGCGAGGAGATTCCAGAAGAAGACGACCTCAATCCTGTGACTATCGCGGGTGCTCAGGATGCTATCGGCGAGGGACTCGTTGCTTTCGGGTTTACTTCTCCCGAGGATACTGGGGGCGAAGCAATGGTCCGTTCGTACTGTGCTGGGATGGCTGAGGTCTCCATCGATATCGCAACCGGGAATATAGTCGTTGAGGATCTGCGTGGTGTCTCCGACTGTGGTACTGTGATACATCCGATCAGCGTTAAAGGCCAGGTCGAAGGTGGACTATTACAGGGGCTGGGTTACGCGTTGTACGAGCACTATAATTTCGACGAAGAAACGGGCATCCCCTACAATACTGACTGGTACACCAACAAGACTCCGTCCATTCTGGATTATGGATCTACTGATGGAAGCGCTGTTGACGAGCCTGATCCCTTCGGTGCTCACGGAGCGAAGGGTATCGGTGAGCCACCCTACGGTGCCGGTGCCGTTGCGGTCGCCAATGCGGTCTACAACGCCCTCGGCACAGATCTTGAGCCACCCATGCTTCCGAACAAGGTACTCGATGCACTCGAAAACGGTGAGGCGGAGGTGTAAATTGCATGCAAGACGACATGATTCCCCCGCACAGGCACGTCGATGCCAGCTCCGTGAGTGACGCGATTAGCGTCCTTGAGGAGTACGGCGGAGACGCTACCCTTATTGCGGGGAACACAGACGAAATGGAGTGGTTGAAAAACCGCTCTCGTGCTCCGGATGTTGTTGTAGATCTGAAAAACATCGATGACCTCCATGGAGTAGAGGAATCGGACGATGGGGGCCTACGTATAGGTGCACTAACATCACTGAGCGATGTCAGCCGGGATGGTATGGTTCAGGACGACTACCCTATTATCGCAGAATCAGCTGACGCAGTCGCCACACCGCAGATTCGAAACCAAGGAACGATTGGTGGGAACCTAGCGCAGGACTCTCGATGCTGGTACTATCGAGAAGATTTCGACTGCTATCGAGCAGGTGGAAACACGTGCTATGCGACGACCGGGGACGCACGTGAGCATGCTCTTACCGATTATTCTCGCTGTATTACTGCGAACCCTTCAGACGTTGCGCCCGCACTGATCGCACTGGACGCAGAGGTCCTCATAGAGGGCCCCTCTGGAGAGCGAAGGCAGTCTGTCGAAGATTTCTTCGTCGGCCCGGAAACCAATATAACTGTGATGAACACCCTCTCACAGCGAGAGGTCCTCAAAGAGATAATCGTCCCCGCTACGTGGCAGGGAGCGACGTATTACTACGAGAAGGTTCGTGATCGTGAGGCATGGGACTTCGCACTCTTGAACTTGGCTGTCACGATCTCGAATTCCGGGGGATCGGTTTCTGATTCGAGATTGGTTAGTAACGGGCTCGCACCGGTTCCGAAACGGTTGACAGAAGCAGAAGAAGTGATCAATGGGAACGAATTAAGCGAGTCGAGAATCGAGCAGGCAGCAGAATCGATTCTACCGAATGCTGACCCGTATCCGACGAACGAGTACAAGATCCCCTTGGCTCGAAACGTTCTGGAGCGAGGGCTCGCAAGCGCTAAATGAGATAATCTTGAAACGGCGTAAATTGCTAACTATCGCGAGTTTGCCGATAGTGAGTGCGACCGGTTGCATCCAAGGTGACGACGAACCGGAAGAGGAAGACGATGAGAGTGAGGTTTCGGAGGATTCGTGGCACAGTAGGGTGGATTTTGAAGGAGATGTCGACCAAGAAATATACGTAGAAGCTCGCTCGTATGAGTTTAGTCCCGGATCCGACGAACCAGTGACGGTCTCGCTGGACGATCAGGTCGGTCTGGCAATGACCTCGCTCGATGATGGATACCACATGGGTCACGGATTTGGAATCGAAACCTATGGGGTAGAAGTCGAAGCAACACGAGGTGCAGTCGATTCAACGGTCTTTCTTGCTGACGAGCCAGGAGAGTTCGAAATTAGATGCACGGTTCCGTGCAGTGACGGTCATACCGGGATGACTGGTACCTTCCTTGTTGAGGAATAGCTACGCGAAGCTACCTCCAGTTTTATCTGCCGTGTTGAATACGGTCTCTGAGCGCGAACTATTCGAACCGACGCTGAGGATCGTCGTTGAGAACTCCTGACAGGGCACATAGGATTGACGGTAGTGCTGAACCACCACTATTCAATAGTGCAGTTTTATCCGTATTTGCCTCAGCTGTCGAGAAATCCCTATACCCATAATACTATCACTCCGAGGTGAGATCAAAGGGCATGATACGAAGATCGTTTATACTGGCGATTGGAACAGGAACACTACTCCTTGCAGGTTGTACAGATAATGAGGGTGAGGAATCCGAAGCAGCAGGGGACGATGCTGAAGAGGAGGACGATGCCGCAGAACAGCCTGGAGAGGACGAACCTGAATTAGACGAAGAAGAAGACGATACCGAGGAAGTGCCGGAAGAGGAGGATGACGATACTGATCCGGATTAATTCATAGGGATTAGCGTAGATCCTCATACTTTCCAGTATGACAGAATAAAGATATGTTGAATCGGCGTGCAAGACTTAGAACATGGGACCCATATTATATTCAAGCCGAATTGGTTGAATCAGCCGTTTTAGAATTGCGGATCTTGCTGACGTGTTCCGTCAATCCAGCTCTTTACGACGGTCGCAGGATCTCTATGAATAATCGCGCCGGTACTGAACAGGATCTGCTATCATCTTTTGTTAAAACCCCATGTTATTGTATCCAAGGGGCCTTCATCGAGATATGTCTATTAGGACGACAGACGAGATGGGACCGACGATCTATCAACCGGTCGATGATCTCGAAACCCCGGCGTTGCTCGGCGATATCGATACGATGGAGCGAAACATCGAACAATACGTCGCTTTCGCCGACAAGAACGACGTCGTGCTCCGTTCACACGTCAAGACACACAAGAACGCCGAACTCGCGGCACTCGAAGACGGGATGACGGGTGGTGGCGGTATCTGCTGTCAAACACTGGGAGAGGTGGAAACGATGGCGCGAAACGGAATCGACGACATCTATCTCTCGTATCAGGTCGTCGGCGAACGGAAACTCGACCGGTTCTGTTGGCTCTCGCAGAAGGTCGAGAAGCTGGCGACGACAGTTGACTCGGCCGCGACGATAGACATCCTCCAGGACGCCGCTCGCGACCACGAAACGACGGTCGACGTCATCCTTGAGATCGACGTGGGATTGCATAGAACTGGCGTCGGTCCTGGCCCCGAGGCCGTGGCTCTCGCGGAACGGGTCGACGAGGCGGCCAATCTTGAGTTCGACGGCGTCCTCGCGTACGAGTCGCACGTGAAAGCCGAAGCCGAGACCGAATCGGAGTTCGACGAGCTGTGCTGGGAGGCGATGGAATTAGCCCAGAACGTGGTCGAGGACATCGAGGCTGCTGGAATCTCCGTAGAAGAGGTGAAGGTCGGCGGGACAGCGACGTCAGGGTACAGTGGCAAGCATCCGGTGGTCACAGAGATCAATCCGGGAATGTACCCCTTCAACGACGTCGGGGAACTTGAACTCCGGCCGTGGGAGGTGTCGAAGGACGACTGTGCGGCGACGGTCCTCACGACGGTCATCTCCGTACCGGACGACGATAGACTCATAGTCGACGGGGGAAGCAAGACGTTCTCGCTGGATAAACCTCAAATGCCAGTCCCCAAGAATCGTGACGACATCGAGTACGTCAACGCCAGTGAGGAACACGGTTGGATTGACACCAGCGCCTCAGACGAGTCGTTTGCGGTCGGCGACCGACTGGAATTCATTGTCCCCCATGTCTGTACGACGATTAACCTCCACGACCTCATCATCGGCGTTCGCGATGACCGGGTCGAAGAGTTCTGGGCGGTACAGGCGAGAGGAAAGGTCCGGTAACGACGCCGTCTGCGAGCGGACAGCCATGAGTATAGGATGACTCGCTCTGAATAATTTCTGAGCGGTAGTGAGCGATCACAAGGTTCGTAAATCGAACACAATCTCAGGCGACATTTACGCACGTACCTTACACGGTTCATCCTATCTATCCGATCCCAAATAGCATTCACCTGCAAGACTTAGAGGATGAGTGCAGCACGATGGTTCTAACCCCGAGCAAGCGAGGGACTGCGTTCGTGACCATCTCGGTATTAAACCATTATATACATTCGACACACTTAAGTATAATATGAATGGACTGACATTCGTACTATGAAGTACACCAGGCGATCAATAGTCAAAGGCGCAGGCGCAACCGGAGCAACACTGCTGTTCAGCGGCCTTGCATCGGCGAGCGACGGACAGGCGCGTTACATCGCGCGGACGAACGGAGGGGGGGCCGACGTGGAATCCGCTGGGTTCGACATACTGAACGAACTCCCGGACGGAAGGGTTTTGTTGGTCGCTGGTCCGGACGACGCGGTCGACGACCTCGAACGCGCCCGAGGCGTCACCGCCGCGGTGCGGGACCTCGAAGTCGAACTTGAACCGGTCATCGAGGACGAGCACGACGAGATTCCGGACGAACCCGACGACGTCTACGATTCGCTTCTGTGGGACAAGCAAGTACAGGAGGTACGCGAAGCACGGGAGCACGCCACGGGCGAAGGGACGACGGTAGCGATTATCGACACGGGCGTCGACGAGACCCATCCCGACCTCTCGAACCTCAACGTCGACGACAGCGCCGCTATCATCGACGGCGAAGTCGAGGACCACATAGGCGACCCGAACGGACATGGTACCCACGTTGCGGGAACGGCGGCCGCGACTGGCGAAGAGGTCATGACCGGGACGGCCCCCGACGCGACAATTGTCTCCGTGGACGTACTGGGGTACGGCACCGGTACGTTCGGCGACATCATGGTCGGGATGGAGTACGCCGCCGACGTCGGCACGGATGCCGCCAACATCAGCCTCGGCTTCATGATGGCTCCGCAGGAGTTCGCCGAATTCGACGACAACGTCGGGATGTACCGCCAGATGTTCGAACCGGTCGCCAACTACGGGCGACGCAAGGGAACACTGTACGTCGGGTCGGCTGGCAACGACGAGACCAACCTACAGGGTGGCTGGCTCCGTCTCTGGAACGGGCTATCGGGGGTCATCGGCGTTAGCGCCACTGGGCCGAACGACAAACTCACGTTCTACTCGAACTGGGGGCGGAACGACGTCGACATCGGCGCGCCCGGTGGCGGCTACGAGACGCTGGAGAAGACGCTCATTGAAGACCCCGACGAGGTGGAGTGGCCATACCCACTCAATCTCGTGTTCTCGACGTACCCCGATGGGTACGCGTGGTTGGCGGGGACATCGATGGCGGCTCCGCAGGTCACTGGTCTTGCCGCACTCGTGCGCGAACTCGATGAGGGCGCGAACCCGGAGCAAGTACTCGAAGCCATCCGACAGGGAGCGGAGGTCGCGGACAACCGCGGCGACTCCGAACTCGGCGCGGGGCGCGTCAACGCACTGAACACGGTCGAGCGGTTCTAAGACGGGATCAAGCCGAAATCAAACCAGCGCATTATTTTTTATTCCGAAACCTTCGAAGATAGCAGTCGCTGTCTGCCCCGCGATGAACCCGAACAATATAATTAGATAGTCGCTATTCGGAAGCAGATTGTTGGTCGGTATCCGAGGCTTCTGGATCGGGGAGCGAACACCCGGTCTAAGCTGGTGAGAACCCCATGTAGGTCGCGAGGTCTCCCTGTTCCCTGCTCGTGAAACCGATAGAGGGCTCTCCACCAACCATGTACTTCACAAGAGGGAGGAAAAAATACTCTCTTGGCTATACGATAAGATGCAGTGGACCAGCTACTACAACGCTTGATGAGCTCGTCTATCGATCAATTACTACTATAATCTTCACCGAGATAATTGAGTGGTATAACTAGGCGTATCGGTCATAGGTGCCCTATCGAACGAATTGGCACTCCGACAAATGGACTGGTAGGTTAAGCCGGATTTGCTCACCGCAGAACGGACAGTTATCGATACGAAGGTCGTGATTCCCCCCCTGTCCTCGGGGGTTCCCCGAATGATTTCCACGCATACTCCGGTACTTTGGGATCATACTGTATAAACAATGAGAGCCTGACCTGGATTGTTGGTCAGCTCGCTGCAGTTGTTTGAAGTCGTAGCGGTCAAGGGTGGCACGTTCGCGCCACCCGACAAACGATAATTCAATCAAGACGTTCGTCTCGGAGTGTCGTGCGACAAATCTGCTGGCACAGTTTCACTGGCGTAACGGTGTCTATTACCCGCGCTGCCGTACAGAATCAAGAGTAATTAGCGTAACCTTTGAACGTCCCAAACCTGTAAGCTAAGTCCCCTCATACCGTCGATCCCAGTCTCGGTGACAGTGTATTCAAACGGTGTGCAGAGCACTCACCGCCTGCGACCTGCTCAGCCTCGCCGCTGATAAAGGCTACGACGATATGAGCTTCCGCGATGAACTCCGGTCTGAAGGCGTGAGACCGCTGATCAAGCATCGCGTCTTCGCACCGTATGATCACGCGTACAACACGCGAATTAAAGACGATCTGACTTTGTTGGAACCCTCAGAGCGTGACAGAAATGACGTGCAAGATCAGAGGCTGTAGTCAGCAGCGAGGCTGTCTTTTGTTCACGCTGAACTCGTTGAACCAGCCGTTCAGTGAACGTGCAAAGTGAACGTCTGTTTCAATACCCAGAACGGCGGAACAATACTGTCAGAATTGGTCACTAGTGTGAATATAGATACCGAAATATAGCAATACGACGTATTCAATGTATGAGTGACAGCGAGAACAATTCACGGATCGTCAACATAAACGACTCAAATTGGACGGGAGAAGACGAGGACGGTGGACGATGGAAACGCCTCGCGCGGGAGACGGGTGGAACCCATCTCGGCTGTACGCTCGAAAAGATTCAACCCGGTGGTTGTCCAGCAAATTATCACTATCACCTTGCCAATGAGGAAGCGTTGTACGTTATTGAAGGAAGAGGAACCCTCAGAACCCCTGAAGGGAACAACGTAATCGGGCCGGGGGATTACGTCGCGTTTCCGGTCGGTGAGGCGGGAGCACACGCGGTTGAGAACACGTCGGATGGGGTACTCAGGTGTCTCTTTTTCTCTACGATGCACGAACCCGATGTGATCGTGCGTCCGGACGAGAAGAAATTATACGTAAACGCTGGCGCAGCGCCCGGGAAGCCATCCGAAGAACGAACCTTCGAGGCATCCTTTTCTTTCGGCGGTGCTCCAACTGATAGGGATCATCGTAGGAGTTCGTAGTTCCTCGATCACGGATCGAACGACACCAGTGAGATCTGTGCCTGAGGGATCCGGGTGGCTACGATTATCCCTCTGAATTCGGCCGGTTGAAACCGTCTCGGTCAGGACTTGAGTCTCGGCAATTCGTCACTCGCAGCTTTAACCGAAGGTAGATCGTTACAGCGCAATCACTGGGGATATCAACAGAAGGACCACGCCGAGGGCGATCCGAAGTCGTCCCTCTGCAACCAAGTGGGCAACCCGCCACCCGACGACGACACCGATCAATTGTGGAACTCCAACAAGGATCGCGATCGGGATCGAGACCGCGTCTCCGAGGAAGTAGCCAGCCGTCGCGAAGCCGGAGATGAATATTGACTGAACCTGTGCGACCGCTAGTGCCGTAAGCATCGGCACTCCGAGGAGTACCAGAATGGGAACGCCGATTACGGGACCACCGACACCGAGCAACCCGCCGATGAAACCGACGCCGAATCCGATCGTTCCAAGCGTACCTCGTCGTTGCCCGGTGGAGATCAACTGAACGTGGTTCGACGGTTCAAATCCGTGGACCTCTCGATAGAGAATGATGCCCCCAACCACGGCGACGAATACCGCTAACAAGTAGCCGAAGACTTCGTCCGAAATAACGAGGTTCGCCTGCGAGCCGGTGTACGCACCAATAATGCTCATTCCACTCAAGATGATCGCCATCTCGCGGGCAAATCCCTCGGCGAAATCTCCCGACCGCTGGAAGAGGCCTGCGGCGAGTAAACCCGTGAAGATAAAGGTCAAACTCGCTGTGCCGGCAACCTCTGCAGAGGAGATTGGTACCAACAAGAAGAGAGCGATCGTCACAAAGATCCCGCCCGGTCCGATCGCACTGATCCCGACGCCAGCGACCAGCGCAATGACGAACAGCAACACGGCCATCTCAAGAGAGATAATCGCTAAAACCACGTCAGCCACCCTCACCAGACGGACTGACAGGGATCATCGTAGTCACGCGAATCTCGTGGGCTCACACCTCATCGATGTCGTCCGATCCGGGATCGAGGAACTATGAACAACTACGATCATCCCTACGAGAATGACGAATGGTGGGGCCAGCTTTGTTCTTTTCGCGGGATTTTGCTCGGATGGTTCTGAATATGATACCATGAAATTTAGCTTCCAGTCGATGCTCACTGCATAGCCTGTATCGACCGATCCGGGCTAACTGTTTCTGAAGGAAATTCCAGACGAGGTTTGTGTTCTATATCTTGTACGACTTCGTCGTGCGTATAACTCTAAGGTGATTCGCTCTCGAAGCTACGATAATTGCTGGTTGGCAGTCCGAGTGAGCACTCTGTGCCCGATTGAGAGTGTACGTAGTCGAAGAGGGAATCTCTAAATAGCCAATTTTTAATTAGCCTATTTTAGAATAGTCTATCCGGAAGTGTTATTCTCCACTGGAATAGAGGAGGCATATGAAGCGCTTCGTGAACCGGGAAGACGAACTCTCACGGCTACGCGGGTGCTACGAATCCGACGATGCCGAAATGGTCGTCCTTTTCGGTCGACGACGCCTTGGGAAGACACAGCTCGTACAGCACTCGTTGTCCGACCGCGACGATGCAGTCGTCTATCAGGCAACAGAAACCACCTCTCAGATACAACTCGACGAGTTCGTCGATACCGCGTCCGAGAATTTCCCCAGCATCACGCAGATCAAACAAAACTGGGAATCGCTGCTCGGGTACCTCGGCGACCACAACGGCATTGTGATCCTCGACGAATTCCCCTACCTCATTGACGCTGATGAGAGCCTCCCGTCGGTAACTCAGCGGTTGTGGGACCAGCGGTTCCAGAACACCTCGGGAACGCTCATTCTGGTCGGGTCGTCGATCAGTATGATGGAAGAAGCAACGCTTCTCGGGAACAGTCCTCTATACGGGCGGTTCACAGAAAGACTCGACCTCCGCCCCCTGGCCTTCTCCGCTGCACAGAAGTTCATGCCAGACGACTACTCACCTGAGGAGCGGATCTTCACGTGGGGGATCTTCGGTGGCGTCCCGTACTACCTCGATGGCATCGATCTCAACAAAAACCTCGGAACAGTCCTAACCGACGAACTGCTTTCGCAGAAGGGGTATCTCCATAACGAACCGGAGTACGTGCTCCGAACCGAACTCAGGGACCCGAATCGGTATTTTGCGATCCTCACCGCGATTGCCGCGGGAAAGACGACGTCGAACGAGATCGCCCAAGCAGTGGGGATCGACGGGAAGCAGATTTCGACGTACACCCAGAAGTTAGAACGGTTGCGACTCATCGAGCGTGAGGTCCCGATCACCGAAGAGAAAGCCAAGTCACGCCGCGGGCGCTACCGAATCCTCGATCCCCTGTTCCGCTTCTGGTTCCGTTTCGTCTACGGCAAGGAAACTCGATACGAACGGCTGGGTGAGGATGCGTACGAGGCGGTCATCGAACCAGAGCTTCCCGATTTCGTTAGTCAGGAGTTCGAGACCCTGTGTCAGGATGCGCTTCCGAACCTCTACCCGGAAAAGACGTTCCTCGACATCGGCCGATGGTGGTACAAGGAACACGAAGTTGACGTGGTTGGATTCACCACAGACGGAACCATGGTGGTAGGAGAATGCAAGTTCACCAACGCGCCTCTCGACTATGGTGCTCTCGCCTCGCTCGAAGACCATGCTGGCGAAATCCGCTGGACGCCAGATACCGGTGACAGTGACACAGAATATGCGGTATTCACACGAAGCGGCGCAACACAGTCAGTTCAGGAGGCTGTGTCTGAGCGGGAAGACCTGCGATCATTCGAACTAGCTGACGTCACACAACACGCTTGAGAACGATAGCTGCCGTGACCCTATCCTAGGGGGCATCAAAAGGCCCATCGCCTTGATCTGTTCCCGATACCGGTTTTGGATGGTGACTTCAGTAACGTGGGCAACCTCGGCGACCTCGCGCTGGGTCTGTTTCTCGCTACAAAGTAACGAGGCTGAGTAGCTGGCTGCGGCAGCGTAGCCCGTCGGGGATTTCCCTGAAAGCAGACCCTGTTCGATGGTCGTATCGATGATCTCATTGGCCTTCACCTGGACCACTTCGCTCAAGTCGAGTTCCGAACAAAAAGCGAGGGACGTACTTCTTCGGATCAACAGGCGTCATTTCGAGGCCAAGTTCGTGAGAGATGTAGCGATACGTCCGCTCGATCTCCTTTCGTTCGACCCGTGAGACCTCGCTGACCTCCTCTAAACTGCGCGGAATACCCTCCATGCGACACGCGGCGTACAGTGCTGAGGTGGCGACCCCTTCGATAGAACGCCCTCGAATGAGATTCTCCTTCAACGATCGGCGGTAGATCACGCTGGCGACCTCGCGTACTGATCGTGGGACGCCAAGCACGCTCGCCATCTGGTTGATCTCGGAGAGTGCGAATTGGAGGTTTCGTTCGCCGGCGTCTTTCGTTCGGATGCACTCTTGCCACGTGCGTAGCCGGTGCATCTGATTGCGCTTTTCCGAAGAGAGTGAGCGTCCGTACACATCCTGGTTCTTCCAGTCGATCTGGGTTGTGAGCCGGAGGTAATAAACGGTACCGAGCTCGTTCCGAATGTTCCGAAACAGGCTTGCTTCAAGGTATAGATGCCTATCTGCCATATCTGGGAGTTTATTTACTCAGGCGTGGGGTCGACAGAGCAGAACTTTGATGACTGACATAAGAAGGCGACGACTCATACAGGTTGGGAGTGGAGTAGTGCTTCTTGGAGCTGCTGGCAGCTACGCACTCGCTGACAGCCACGACAGCGAAGAGGAAACTGACAACGAGAGCAGTCGTGACGATGATGAGAACGGCAACGAAGCGGAAGAGTCGGGCCTTACGAGCATTGTAAACCTCGTACCTGGTGTTGGGGGTTTTGATTTCTATATTAATGAAGATCTGGTTGCAGAAGATCTGTCATTCGAGGGAGTGACTGGGTATTTCGATCTTACCCCGGGAACTACGAGGTGGAGATCACTCTCGCAGGAGATCCTTCGGCGTGGCTGCTAGCTGAGGACGTCGAATTCCCCTCGGGAGACTCTACGTTGGTGTCGATCGGTGAGAGTGGAACGGCCGCCGACGACGTAACGCTTGAATTCGTCGTACTTGAAGACGACAACTCCGATCCGGAGGAAGGGAATGCTCGTGTACGTGTGTTCCATGCATCTCCAGACACACCAAACGTCGACGTGACTACCGCTACGACAGGTGATGTACTGTTTGAGGACGTCTCATACGGGGAGGAGGACTATACTGAGGTAGCTGCTGGCGATTTCCGGATATGCGTCTACACAGCAAGCGATCATGATGAAGCAGTCGGCGCTGTCAACATTGAACTCGAGGAGGGCACTGTCTACTCATTATTCGCAACTGGATATCTCGAGCAGGAAGCAGAGCCGTTACTGAACCTCCTCCTTCCGACGGATAACGTAGCGCCAGGAGACCCACGCCTCTAAGCCAGGTCAATACTCGACCTCGGAATCGACCGCTCAGGACTTATCGAACATTTACAAAATAAGCTATTAGCTCTGATGTAGTGCACAATCGCGGAAACATAGGTCAAGGTTTCGTTTCGGTAGGCTCCGTCGGGATATAACCAGGTCCAGATATCGTCGTTTCCAACGGCTTCGTCCGCAGTGTAAACCGCTGATTTCTTCGGCTGTTTTGTTCCAGAGAGTGACGTTCTCTTCAGTATCAAGGGCATTGATCCACACGTTCTCGCTCTGGAGGATTGCTTCTCGAAGTTGGTTTAAATCTCTGAGTTCATCGTTGGCGGGCGCGGACGTGCCCGAGGCCGCGTCCACGCACGAACAGAAGTAATCCTTGCACTGTGTCTCTGGATCGTCGTTGCAATCACCAATTTCGAGCGAGGAGATGATCCGGGTCGTGAGATGCTCAAGCTCCGAGATGGATTCTATGACACGCTCAGACTGATTATTCCTCAAGACCGTAAGACGGTAAATGGTATGATTGAACGTGGATGCCGAAAGAGAGATGGCAGGCTAAGGCAACCTCTTTTCGTTCATAAGTCTCCTACAAGACGGGACAGTGTCATCAGATCACACCGGTAAGGGAGCCTTCATCTTCGATTCACCAGGCGATTCAGAGGAGAAACAACGAGTGGAGGCAGGAGAGAAACGACAGTTCGAGTATGAAGTCGGCGAAAATTATCTGGACCAACCGGTCAAGATCCCCATCACGATCATTAATAGCGAGCAGTCTGGACCACGGCTTTTTCTCACTGCTGCGGTTCACGGTGACGAAATAAATGGAGTGAAAGTTATTCAACGGGTCACGAATCAGTACGATCCGACTGACATTCACGGGACTCTTGTCTGTATTCACGTAGTTAACGTGCCCGGCTACCGAACGGAACAGCGGTATCTGCCGATATACGGCCGAGATTTGAACCGATCATTCCCGGGCTTAGCAGACGGGTCAGAGGCGTCGCGGATGGCACAGATGATTTACAACCAGTTCCTGGAACAGTGTGATATGGGCATAGATTTCCACACGTCAACCCGAAATAAGTTGACATTGATGCATGCACGAGCGGACATGGACAATGAGGGTGTGAGTCGTCTTGTCCGCGGGTTCGGTTCCGAACTGATACTGACCGGTGCCGGTACTGAGGGATCATTACGGCGGGAATGCACAGAGAACGGAATTCCGACAGCCACAATCGAGATGGGTGAAGCAGATCGATTCCAGCCTGTATTGATTCAGCGAGCGGTGAATGGGGTTCAGAACGTCATGGCAGCGTTTGATCTATTGCCCGAGACGAAACCCCGGTCACCGACGTTCGAGAAGGTGCTTAATAGTGAGGGTGAGAAAACGTGGCTTCGCGCAGACACTGGCGGACTTGTGGACATGAAGTGGGGACCACATCCTATCGTTGACGAAGGGGAGACAGTATGTGTGATCTCGGATCACTTCGGAGAAGAAAAACACGTTATTGTGGCGCCATATCCGGGGCTGCTCATTGGAATTCTGGCCAATCCACGGGTTCTACCCGGTCGGCCACTAATACACTTGGTCAAACTCTCCGAAGACGAACGTGACGCAGCCGTGTCCACATTCGAGGAAATCGGATTCCAAGCACTGCGGACCTTTCACTGGATGGGAGAGAGGAGTGATGAGATCGTTGAAGCGACCCTCAAGTCCAGTAAAGATGAATCAGAAAGCGACGAAAAGGAAAATGACTCGTTATAAATTTGACCCATTTTATGACTAATAATCATCATCATTTACTGATTTTAATTAGGGATAACTAGCTTTTGAAAGAAGGAATATCACTTTAATCCGTGCTCACGATGTGGGCAAATTGTTGATTGCAGTGGAATTTCCGTTTCACAGTTCGGGCATTCTATCTCCTCATTGGTCTCAAATAAAGGCCTTCTTGTCATTCAATCTCCTATTCTACTTATAACTCTCCATATATAACTAAAGGCCATTTAGGTTTTGTACTGGGAGGATCGGCAAACTCTCTGTGATAACCTCCACCTAGTAGGGAAGACTCTCTCCTCATCGGTTTATAGAAGCGCGTTTCCAACTCGTTCAACTGACTGATGGTCAAATCTCTCGCGGAGATGATACGAAATCGTGTTTTTCGGAGGGCGTGTCCTGGCTGTTCTCACAGAGGTTGGAGATCGAAACCCGTCGACGCGTGTGCCGGCGTGGACCTCGTAGATATCTTTAACGCTCATGGGAAGCACGTTGTTGGTGAATCAGAGTACAGTTCGAACGACCTCTTCGAGAGCTTCTTGACCGGGTTTTCGTAAGATTCTTCGGCGAAGCTGGAACGCTCTGAGATACGGTGTGAGCTTGTCTTTTGAGACGCCCCGATGGGGCGAGAGCCACCGTCGCAGAAGCGACGCGTGGCTCTCGCAGGTGTTCACGTGTGCGTCTCCATCGACATATTCGCCCTCGCTATGAATCACGGCTTCTCGCTGGTAGTTCTCGTCCTCTTCGAGTGGATCGTATGCTCGAAATCCGTCAGTGTAGACAGTGAGCGACTCCTCCTCGCAGTCGCCGAGGAGGAGTCGAACGGTCGATTCATCAGCGGATTTCGCTGGGACGACGTATCGCTGGTCGCTACCACGATCAACGAGTGTGAACACTGGTGGCTTGTCCTGAGCATAGCTTCCGCGACCACGTTTCGAGAGCCCACGCGAGCGCGACCGGGAGTCGCGCTCGCGGCCTTTCAACCCCGCAGTCACGTAGACTTCGTCGATTTCGACGGGCCCCACGAGATCGATGGCTGGCGCGTCGAGCGTTCTGGCGAACTGCTCGACGCGCCGCCGAAGCGACCGATACGACACGTCAAGTTCAGCGTCAAGTTGGCGGATACTCGTGTTGAACCGGAGCAACAAGTAGAACGCGAACAAGAGCTTATCGAGGCCGATCTTCGCGTGCGCGAAGATCGTGCCGGTCTTTGGGTTGAACGTGCGGTCGCAATCCTTACAGAGATACCGCTGATACTCTCGAAAGCTGCCGTGTTTGATCACCGACTCAGACTGGCAGCGCGGGCAGTAGAGGCCGTCACGCCAGCGAACCTGCTGTAGCAGGTTCGCGGCGCTCGCCTCTGAGCTAAGCAATTCAAATGGGAACATTGCATTCGGGTGACGCGGCAGCGTCACCCTTGCCCGCTACGCTTCTCCAGCGCCAGCTCTACTCGACCAACAACCTGCTTCCGAAGAGCGATCTTTAATATCGATTTAGAATTACCGTCGAAATCAAGAACAACTCCAGCCCTCGGATCGGTAGTCAGCTACTGGAAAGATGCCATGGGATCTTTAAGACGTCGCTACATGCTCCGTAGAAGCCTTCTTAGTGGAGAATTTTACTTGAAATATACCGGTTTGACAACAATCATACGATGTTGAAACCGAGAGGTCGACCGGAACGGCGTCGATGGACTCACACCATCGGATGAACACCCGCAGCGTGTCCATCTGACCTTTCTCACTGGCTGGCGCGAGGTCGCCTTCGACGCGACGCCAGAGCCGGTAGCGGTGGAGATCACGGCCAGTGAGTTCGTTTAGGTTCTGGATCCCCTCTTCAGCGCACCATCGAATGAAGTGGCCTCATCGAGAACTATGCGAATTGAGCGTCGATTTGGCGAATTCGGCTTGTTTGTCAGTGAGATACAACTCGACGGCTTCGTCTGGGGTGATCGGTTCGAGTGACATGGTCTGTCCCTGCGGTGAGTGAACCTCATGCCAGAGCGCCCCCGAAACCGAGAGACGGCAAGCCGACGTAATCTACTTCGTCGTAGCCGATGACGCAATCCCGTCACGCCAACTCTTTTCGGCCAGAAATAGATAGACAGCGGCGACCTGATCCCGTCGGGTTGAGAATCGCGATTCCAACACGTTCCATGACGGTTGGTCCTATCACGATACGATCACTTAACTCCACAGTTATAGAATACTATGCGAAGAAGACGCTTGACGCCCTTTTGCCTCAAGCCACGGGGAGGTGGAGGAGATTTCGATCAATTATCTGGGGGGTAAAATTATTCATGGCACTATCCCCACTACTACGCCAATGGGCGAGCCAGAACCGGGATCTTGGAGGGAAAATACGAGCGGACGGGAGCGAGTTCGTTACGTGGTCGAGCTGCTCGAAGAGGCAACGACGGTCCAAGAGATCGCGAACGAGGCAGACGTCTCACGAACGACTGCCCACGACGAACTCCGACGGCTGGAGAGTGACGACTGGGTGCTCCAGACGACCGTCGACGGAAAGCAAGCGTACGATCTCAACCCCGTGCGGATGCTCCTCGATGAGATCACAGACCTAATCGGAGAGTACTCCCGAGAGGAGCTCGAGGCCAAGTTGACTGAACTGAAGGCCGATGAAGAAGAATTGGCCGAGGGGTACGGCGTAGAGTCGCTCTCCGAGTTCCGGGAACAGCTGGCCGAGAAGGATTACTCATCGGAGGACCTACGCGAGCGAAGGAACGTGATCGCGACGTGGGAGGCGCTCAACACCGAACTCGGTCTCGTTAGGCATGCCCTCCAGCTCTACGACGACGTCGTCGAGCTCTCCTCACTACGGACTGATACCCGGTCGTTCGCCTGATGGTCGTCTTCCTCGCGAACAGGGCGAATCTCCAGTCCAAACGACTCCACGACCGAATCGCAAACCAGATTCGACCAGAGTTCAGCAACGTACGAAGACGGCGCGCCGACCCTCGTGAACGAGGACCCTATCGAGTCGTCGGCGAGACGGATCCTCGAGTGTTTCTCGGCGACCAGAAGGATCCGACAGAAGCGGCTCGAGTAGAGATCGGTTTCAGCTCCAGACTGATGACCCGAACGAGCACTACTGGATCAACTGGATCGAACCCGAGCGAGGCATGCTCGTCGGCTGGCATCAGGACGACACGCACGACGATATTGGACCGGTTCATATCCAGGTCAACTATGGATCAACCGCTGTCAATCGCGAGCCGGCTCGGTTCATCGATTCACACCCACTTGACGTGGTGAGTCAACGACTCGCGACACTCTCCGAAGCCGTAATAGCTGTTCAGTGGGATCAAGAACGTCCAGTTGGGATGAACCCTACCGTCTCGAATCTGTGATTTTCCGTGAACGCTCTTCGGAAGCAGATTGTTGGTTGGTACCGACGCTCCGGGATCGGTGAGCGAACACCCAAGGAGACTGGATCACGATGAGCGGCCTCAAAGGGTGGTAGATCCAGTGTTTGACGGAATTTGTTTGAGAGAACTATCGGTGATGCTGCGGTGTATTTCCAGGCTTGACGATCCGTTTCCCACTCTCCGAGGTCACGTCTTGCTTTTTTATCTAGCGCAATGTCTGCCCACCAGGTTTCAGCTGTAGCACGGAGAGCGTGAAGGGTGATGTGATCCGGATCGATGCAATCTGAATTCTTAGCAGCTCTCCGTAAGAGACGTCTGAAGTACTGGTACCTGTGATCGGCACAGTCCTCCTGTTCAAAAAAGGCAAACTAAACAGGCGGCGATACGAGGGCTCCAGTTGAAGGGGATTATACGCGCCCCCATTGTGGTCTTAGGCTCCCACTGTCGCTGGTATAAAGCGTCCTCAACCGTGTACTCATCACTTCTCTCCGCTTTTCCTATCGCGTGCGTCCAGCAATATTTACACCCACATGACTCATATCGAGGGATCTTTATATACCCATATCGCCAATTAATCCAGCCTTCGTGGAGATGCATTATTTTACCTATACGCATCCCTAATCTGGAGGTGAGGAGGATGAGGTAGCAAGCAAGCAGTCTCTTGTCTTTGCGGTTTATCCTTAGAGCGCCTGTGTAGAGGTCCAGCAAGTGGAAGGCGTGCGGTGCATCTTCTCACGAATATCTGTTTGTAGACATAATAGACAATAGTGATCGGTGAAGATATAATTATCGGTAATTGATATAAATGGATTCTTATCGGCCAACCCACCCAATACATTGCCAGGGATTGCACTTCAATGATATAGAAATACCCTATCTCTCTGTAATACAGGGGATATCGATCTTTTACAATATAGCGTATGACAAAGTAAGAGATAAATTACATATACGCAGAATTAGCCGAGTATCCTCTAATTGTTGCCTGGGGATTCGTTTCCCACAACTCGGACTCACTCGGGGAATTTTTCGTTGGATTGTTATCGTAAAAAACGACGGATTGTTTCAGAATCAATCGCGCGACTCTTAGAATGAGCTATCTCGCTTTCATTAACACTGAAATCGGATCATCGCCCGGATCAAACACGCCCCAAATCGATATCGCGGACAGAACTAGAAAGAGGACAAATGTTAAAACTCTCGCACCTTTTCCAGACAGTAACCCTAAATCACTCCGACTCACTTTATCGAGCCATCTACCGGCTTGCAAAAATGCCCGGGGTGGGCTCCGAACCCACGATCTCCGCATGTCCCAGGTCCGACCCGGCAAGGTCGCGGGAGAGGGAGGCTTCCAAGGCGTGCCACACCGAATCGTGAAACCCTATGAGTGCGGCGCTATGTCCAGCTAAGCCACCCGGGCTCGTCCGTCGATTGTCGGCTCTCTCTCTTTACCGTTCCGATTGGGCGGCGGATTTATATTGGATAAAAACAATAAGTGTATCATGGATGTCCCAGCACTCGTCGAGGACGCGATCGACCCGGGTGAGGTGGTCGCCCGAATCGACCTCGGTGGCGGCGACGAACTGTTCGTGCAGATCGAGAAGACGGTCCTCCATCGGACGGAGGGCCTGCTCAGCGACGAGTCGGTCGAGGTGGTCCCCCACGACGCCGAGCGGGTCACGGTCGAAGAGGGACGCAAGAAGGCGACGATCGACGTAGACTGCGGAATCGACGGCGTCCACCCGCTTTCGGTCCCGGCCTCACGGGTCGACGATGCGCTCCACGCGATGCTCTCCGGCGTGCTCGCGACGACCGGCGTCATCGACCCCGACGAACGGACCGTCGAGACGTTCCGGTTTAGCGAACTCACCGTGGTCGTCACGACCCGTCGACTCCTCACCCACGTCGGAGCCGCGGTCTGGGACGAGGAGGCGGCGGTGTTCGACTACGAACGGGTCACCGACCTGGCGTTCGAGGAGGGGAGCGTGGCGACGGAGGTCGTGCTCACCCACGACGGCCGGAGGGAACGGTTCAAGGCCCCGAACGAGACCGCTCGAGTCCTCGAAGAGCGACTGACGGACGCTCTCGTCACCTACCACGACGTGGAGTCGATCGCGGAGATCGACGCAGACGCGGGAGCGAGAGAGGAGGGTGGGACGACGAGCACGGACCCGGCCGATCCGTTCGACTCGGCACTCGAACCGTTGAACGTCGACCCGCCTCGCCTCGACGACGAACGAGCGATCGAACGCCCTGCGGGAGGGGACGACGGGGACGCCCGGTCCGACGAACGGCGTGACGACGACATCGAGTCACCCCCGATGGCGCGGCGGACCGACGAGGGCGCCGACCCGACGGCTGACGAGGTCGAGCACGCGGAGTTCGACCGGATCGAGCGGGAGGGAGGGTCGAAAGACCTCGAGAGCGCGGGCTTCGAGCCGGCTGGCACCGCCACCGAGGAGCTCGCGGAACGGATCGACGCCCTCCGCCGGACGGCCGAACGACAGACGGCTGCGATCGAGCGCCAGGAAGCGCTCCTCGAACGGCTGATCGACGAACTCAGCCGGACTCACGGCCGGTGACGACGCGGATACACGAGGAGCCGAACGGGCCGATCTCGCCCGCGTCCAGCCGGATGAAGTGACCGGTCGAGATCCCGATCCCGCAGCGTCGACAGGTGAACTCCCCCTCCTTCGCGACGACCTCGCTCTCGAAGCGGACGAACGCACCGCGTTCCGGCCTGACGATCCCCTCCTCTCGATCGAGCAAGCCCGCCATCGCGGCCCGGTCGAGGATCTCGCGTGTGAGGTGCGGATCGGTGGTGATCGTCTCGATCCGATCGACCGCCTCTGCGAGCGTGAGCGACTCCGCCTCGATCCGCCGGAGGAGCTCGACCCCGAGGGCCACCCGATCGTCCATCGACGGTACCGAGTACCGCGGTCGGTATGAACGCTCTGCACTTATATCCAGAAGGTGTCACTGCAGTCGTAGACGACGCCGTGGTTCGGACAGAGGTACTTGCAGTGGCGGCGCTCCATCGGGGTCGCACAGAGCGGACAGGGTCGACCGACCGATCCCTCCGAACCCGTCATCGCCGGGGGGACGGTGGCTCGGGGTATGAGCGTATCGACCCGAAGGGGAGTGGAGGTGATCGTCGGTGCGGTCGAGTGCGGCGTGGGTGACCAAACCGTCCGGTCGACAGGGTCGAATCACCGGAACACTCAATACCCATATCGACTTCTATGTGTCGTGCCATCATGTCTCTACACGATCGGTATACGGGGGTCGGCGGCGTCGTGAGCGCTCCCTGGGGGAGGGGGTCTGTCGCGGCGGAGGGAGGAACCGGCGGACCGGGGGTCGGTGCGATACGGATGGAGGCCGACGATGGCTGACGCCGGCGGGCCGAGGTCGTCCGAGGGCTTTCTCGAAGAGCTCGACCCGGTCGTCTTCGTCTTCGGCGCGCTGTTGACCCTCGGGGTGATCGGGACCTTCTTCGCGAGCCCGGGAACCGTCGAGAGCGCCATCGGCGTGCTGAACACGGTCTTCCTCGAGTACCTGAACTGGGCGCTCCTGGTGATCGTCTTCCTGGTCGTCCTCTTCCTGCTCTTCCTGATCGTCGGGCCCTGGGGGAAGATTACTTTCGGCGACGACCCGCCGGAGTACAGCTTCCTCTCGTTTTTCGCGATGCTCTACTCCGCCGGCTTCGCCGCCGGGGTGGTGTTCTGGGGACCGACCGAGGCGCTGTTTTACTACGACAACCCCTCGCCGCTGTTCGACGTCTCAAGCCAGTCGGGCGCCGCGATGTCGATCGCGGTCCAGCAGACGCTCTTCCACTGGGCACTGCCCCAGCTCGCAGTGTTCACCATCATGGGGATCGCGATCGGCTACTTCGCGTACAACTACGAGAACGTCCCGTTGCGAGTCTCCTCGGCGCTCACGCCCATACTCGGGAAGGACAACCTGGACGGGCCGGCCGCGAAGGCGATCGACATCCTCGCCGTCTTCGCGACGATCGGCGGCGTGGCGACCTCGCTCGGCTTCATCGGCAGCCAGTTCGTCGAGGGGCTGAGCTTCCAGTGGGGGGTCGACCTCGGCGATACGGGGATCATCCTCGTCGTGACGACGATGACGTTGTTGTTCACGATCTCGATGGTGCTCGGCGTCGACAAGGGGATCCGCCGGCTCTCGAACTTCAACATGATCCTCTTCGGGATCCTGCTCGTCGCCACGCTGCTCGTCGGGCCGACGATCTTCCTCGTCCTGCTCGGCACGCAGGCGTTGGGCGGGATGATCTCGGATTTCGTCGCGATGAGCCTCTTCACCGGCGCCGGCGTCGAGGGCGGCACCGAGTGGGCGAACGCCTGGACCGTGTTCTACTGGGCGTGGGCGCTCTCGTGGTCGCCGTTCGCGGGGCTGTTCATCGCTCGGATCTCCCGCGGACGGACGGTGCGCGAGGTCGCGTTCACGGGCATCGTCGCGACCTCGGCGGCGACGATCCCGTGGTTCGTCTCGCTCGGCGGCACCGCGGTCTGGGCCCAGCACAACGACGTCGCCGACTTCACGGCCGTGATGGCCG
Source organism: Halalkalicoccus sp. CGA53 (assembly GCF_036429475.1). GTDB lineage: Archaea > Halobacteriota > Halobacteria > Halobacteriales > Halalkalicoccaceae > Natronorarus > Natronorarus salvus. The sequence goes on along the minus strand of NZ_CP144125.1, from coordinate 373,779 downwards.
GCGACGTCGGCGCGGAGGCGACCGGCTTCATCATGTTTGAGGCGTTCCCGCTCGGGACGGTCTTCATGGTCGCGTTCATGATCCTCGTCACCACGTTCTTCATCACTTCCGCGGACTCCTCGACGCTCGCCGTCTCGATGATGACCACCGGCGGGAAGGCGAAACCCTCGAACTTGAACCGGATCTTCTGGGGCGTAGTGCTCGGGATGACCGCCGCGATTCTCATGATCCTCGGCGGGGTCGACGCGCTCCAGTCGGCGGCGATCATCACCGGCGGACCGTTCGCGTTCGTCTGTTTCCTCGCGATGCTCGGGCTGATCAAGGAGTTCGGGTCGAGCTACGGACGGGTCCTCCTGCAGGACGAGACGGTACTCATCGGAAAGAGCAGGGAGCGCGCGCCGACCGACACGCTCCCGGGCGACGACGACTAGGCGTCGAGAGTCGGCCGCGTTTCTGCCGTCCGTTCGATCGCCTCCGCCAGCACGTCCACACCGATCGGGATCGACCGTTCGTCCACGTCGAAGCCTGGCGAGTGATGGCCCGCCGGGTGGTCGGTGCCGACGATCGCGTAGGTCGCGAGGCCCCCCCGTTTCTGTACCTCGTCCATGAAGAACGTCGCGTCCTCGCTCGCGCCGAACGGCGCCGAGTCGACCACCGAGTCGACCGCCTCGTGCTCGGCAGCGACTCCGGCGACGATCTCCGCGAGTGCGGGGTCGCTGTCGGATCGGGGACACTCGCCCTCGACGGCCTGTGAGACCGAACAGCCGTGCATCTCGGCGGCAGCTGCGACGATCCGGTCGTACTCCCCCTTCATGTACTCCATCAGGTCGGTCGTCTCGCCGCGTACCTCCCCGATCATCTTCGCACGATCCGCGACGACGTTGCTCGCGCTCCCGGCGTCGATCCGCCCGACGTTCAGGCGTGTCGCACCCCCGGAGTGTCTGGGGATCCCGTTGACGTTCGAGACCGCCGTCGCGGTCGCCGCGATGGCGTCTCTCCCCTCCTGCGGAGCCTGTCCCGCGTGGGCCGACGTCCCCCAAAACACGGTCCGGAGGTGACACATCGCGAGCGGTTCGACGATACCCGCGACGACCTCGCCCGTGGGGTGGTCCAGCCCGACGTGGACGGCGAAGAAGTACTCCAGATCCTCCGCGTACGGCCCGAACGCCATCGGTTTGCCCCCGCCGGCGACCTCCTCCGCGGGCTGGAAGAAGACGACCAGACGGCCCTCGAACGCACTCTCTGCCACGCGTTCTATCACTCCCAGCCCGATCGCCATGTGCGCGTCGTGGCCGCAGGCGTGCATCACGCCCTCGTTCTCGGAACGAAACCCCTCGGACGCAGGACGGTGGCTCTCCTCCTCGGACTCGGCGACGTAGAGCCCGTCGATGTCCACCCGCAGGCCGATCGTCGGTCCTGGTCCCCGGTCGAGCACCCCGACGACCCCCGTGTAGCCGCCCTCGGTCGCCGCCAGGACGTCCTCTCGGGTACCACGCTCGCGGGCCCGGTCGTGCCACTCCTCCAGGACTTCGCTCCCTGGGACCGCCATCCGGTGATCGGGGTCCATCGTCTCCCGGCCGACCGCTATCTCGTCGACCCCGGTCCGGGAGAGTTCCTCGACCAGAAGCCCGGTCGTGTGGACCTCGCACCAGGCGGGCTCGGGGTAGCGATGCAGCCGACGTCTGAGCGAGAACAGCGGGTCCGTGTCGGTCATCGGTCGAGGCTTCGTTCCAGGTCCCTATAACTCGTCGCGAGAGCGTGCCGGGAGGCGAACGTTTTGGTCGGCCGGGTGTGAACCCGAGGGCGATGACCGCCGAAGGGAGAGAACCGGATATCGTCGTGTTGCGCGAGGGAACCGAGGGACTCGCGATGGAGCCGTACGCCGAGGAGCTACGCGAACGACTGCCGGGCCACGAGCTCGCACTGGCACGGACACCGCGCGAGGAGCGAGAACTGGTCGCCGGTGCGAGGATCGTCACCGGCGTCGGGATCGACGAGACGCTGCTCGAACGGGCGGAGCAACTCGAGCTGTTCGCGTGTGCGTTCGCCGGCACCGAGCACCTCCCGATGGACGAGATCGAGCGGCGGGGTATCGCGGTGACGAACGCGGGCGGGATCCACGCGCCGGGGATCGCCGAGGCGACGGTCGGCAACATGCTCGTCTTCGCCCGGCGACTCCACGAGGGCTGGCGCAGGAAGCAGAACCACGAGTGGCGACACTTCCGGTCGCACGAACTCTGCGGCTCGACCGTGACGATCGTCGGACTCGGCTCGATCGGCCGGGCGGTCGCGGCTCGACTGGAGGGGTTCGAGGTCGAGACGGTGGGCGTCAGGTACACGCCTGAGAAGGGCGGACCGACCGACGAGGTGATCGGCTTCGACCAGGACCACCTGCACGAGGCGCTCTCGCGCACCGGGTACCTCGTGATCGCCTGCCCGCTCACGGAGGAGACCAGAGGGCTGATCGGTGAGGCGGAGTTCGCCACCCTCCCCCCGGAGGCGGTCGTGATCAACACCGCCCGTGGACCGATCGTCGACACCGACGCGCTCGTGAGCGCGATTCAGGTGAACGCGATCCGGGGGGCGGCCCTCGACGTCACCGATCCCGAACCGCTTCCCCCGGAGCACCCGCTCTGGCGCTTCGAGAACGTGCTCATCACGCCACACACGGGCGGCCATACCCCCAGTCACTGGGAGCGGCTGGCGGAGATCGTCGCGGGGAACGTCCGGCGACTGGAGGAGACGGGGTCGTTCGAGGGGCTGGAGAACGTCGTCTCCGCGCCTGGACGGTAGGACCCCGCGATCAGACCGAGAACAGCTCTCTCGGGAACGACGCGAGCGCCTCCGCACCGGTTTCGGTCACGCGGATCGTCTCGCTGATCTCGACGCCGAACTCGTCGAACCAGATCCCGGGGATGACGTGGAACGTCATGTTCTCCTCCAACACCGTCTCGTCCTGCGGGCGCAGGCTCGCCGTGTGTTCGCCCCAGTCCGGCGGGTAGCCCAGTCCCATCGAGTAGCCGATCCGCGACTCCTTCTCGATGCCGTGTTCGGCGATCGTCTCGCGCCAGGCCCGCTCGACCGCCTCGCAGGTGACCCCCGGTTTCGCCTCGCCGATCGCCGCTTCCAGCCCCTCGACGACGACGTCCGCGACGTGTCGCATCTCCTCTCCTGGCTCGCCGATCACGGCCGTCCGGGCGAGCGGCGAGTGGTACCGGTGGCGACATCCCGAGAGCTCGATGATGACGGGATCGCCCTCCGAAAAGGGCTCGTCCGACCAGGTGAGATGTGGCGTCCCGGTGTGCTCGCCGGAGGGCATAAGCGGGACGATCGAGGGGTAGTCGCCGCCGAACTCGTCGGTGCCGGCGATCAGCGTGTGGTAGATCTCCGCCGCGACCTCCGATTCCGGAACGCCCGCGCCGATCGCCTCGATCCCGGCGCGCATCGCCCGCTCGGAGAGCTCGGCCGCCTGCTCCATCAGCGCGAGTTCGGCCTCCGACTTCACGATGCGAACCCAGCCGACGAGCAGTGTCGCGTCGGTGAACGTCGCGTTCGGGAGGTGCTCGCGCAGTCGTTCGTGCGAGCGGGCGGTGTAGTACGAGGCGTCCATCTCGACGCCGATGGTCGTCGCGTCGAGGCCGAGATCCGAGAGGAGGGTGGCGACGGCGTCCATCGGGTGTTTCCCGACCGGCGAGTGGACGTGGTCGTCGCTGTAGGAGTGGACGTTCTCCTCGTCGATCCAGACGGTCGCCCGCGCGCCGTTTCTGTCCATCTCGCGGCCGATCCAGACCGGCTGGTCGAGTTCGAGGGAAACGATCACGCCCTGGTGGACGTAGAAGGACCAGCCGTCGTAGCCGGCGAGGTAGTTCATGTTCGCCGGATCCGAGAGAAAGAGCGTCTCGACACCCTCCTCTCGCATCCGTTCTTTCGTCACCTCGACGCGGCGCTCGTACTCGGATCGTTCGAACGGGTTCATGCGAACCTCTCACGATCCGACCACTTATACTGTGCTCACCGGCGATCGAACTACACCGGGGTTCAGGCCGTCGCCTCGATCGCGTCGACGAGGATCGAGATCCCGAGCTCGATCTCGCGTTCGGTGACGTCGAGCGGCGGCAGTAGCCGGATCGTCTTCTTCCCGCAGCCGAGGGTGAGCAGGCCGCGTTCGAGCGCCGCCTCGACCACGGCACCGCGTCGATCCGGCGTGTCGAACTCGACGGCGAGCAACAGCCCGAGCCCCCGGAGGTCCACGACCCCGGGCAGATCCGCCTCCTCCAGCAGCTCCGTCGCCTGCCGCCCTCGTTCGGTGGCGTTACCCATCAGGTCGTACTCCTCGATCGCGTCGAGCGTGAGCACGCCCTGTGCGGCCGCGAGGACGTCGCCGCCGCCCCAGGTCGAGCCGATGCGGTTTTTCGCCTTCGGGAAGAGCTCCTCGCGGGAGATCGTCGCCGCCGAGCGAAGCGCCTTCGCGCTACAGATCACGTCCGGTTCGATCGCGTAGTGATCCGAGGCCCACATCTTTCCGGTCCTCCCCACGCCGGTCTGGATCTCGTCGACGATCAGGTGAATCCCGTGCTCCGAACAGACCCGCGCGAGTTCGTCCATGAACGGCTCGCTCGGGAAGTTGTACCCTCCGACGCCCTGGATCGGCTCGACGATCGCGTAGGCGACTTCGGAGGGATCGATATAGCCGCCCTCGGGTTCGAGCAGGCGTTCGAACGCCGAGCGGTCGCCCGCGAAGAAGCCACACGAACACGTCTCGCGCGAGCAGGTCCGGTCCTCGCAGAACGGCAGCGTCCGCGTCCCCGAGACCTCCGCGTAACTGCGCGTGTAGACCGACTTCGTCCGCGTGAGCGAGAGCGTCGCGAGGGTACGGCCGTGGAACCCACCGAGAAAGGTCACGCCGTACTTCCCGCGCGTGTTCGCCTGACAGATCTTCACCGCGTTCTCGATCGCCTCCGCGCCCGAGTTCGAGAGGAACACCGTGTCCATCCCGTACTCGCTGCTCAGCTCACAGAGTCGTTCCATCAGGTGGCTCGGCCCCGGGATCGCTCCCTCGTCGGGCGTCGGTCCCGACCCGAGGTAGAAGTCCTGGCCGGCGATCTTCAGCGGATCGACGAGGTCGAACTCCGACAGCGGGTCGAGCACTTTCTGGTTGTTGTAGCCCAGCGGAGCGGCTCCGATGTGACAGGTGAAATCGAGGAAGACGTTCCCGTCGACGTCGGTGCAGAACGGGCCCTCCGCGTCGGCGGTGACGTCCCAGACGAACTCGTGGGAGTACTCGCTCGGCGCGGCGTGACGGTGGTGGTACTCGATCCAGGCCTCGCTGTTCTCCCCGGAGAGCGCGGAAACCGACGGTTCGACGCGATCGCGGTCCATGGCTCCGATCCGCAGGGGCCGGTAGTAAACGTTGATATCGACCGGGGGTCGGTCGACGGCTCCCCTGGCTCAGCGCCCGCTCAGCACTCCGACCAGCCGCAGGACTCGCACGTCTTACAGCCCTCGGAGTAGTAGAGCGTCATCGACCCGCAGTCGGGACACTCGGGGCTCTCGCCCGCGTCGATCAGGTCCTGGGTGACGTCGCGGTTCTCGTCGGCCGCCGTCGCGCCGCCGTCGGTCTCCGTCTCCTCCGGTTCGACCGCTGGACTCTTCTCGGTCGTCTCCTCGAGCGTTCGCTGCTGGGGGAACGTCCGGTCGATCTCGTCGTCGAGGTACCGCCGGAGCGCGGTCCCGAACGCGTCGGGGATCGAGTTGATCTGCTCGCCCTTGTCCCAGGCGACCTTGGGACTTCTGATCCCCTGGAGCTTGTCGACGATCTCGTACGGGTCCACGCCCGAGCGAAGCGCCACCGAGATGGTCTTCGCGAGCGCGTCGGTGAAGGAGTTGGTGAACCCGCCGGAGTGGCCGGTGTTCGCGAACAGCTCGAACGGCTCGCCCGTACCCGGATCCTCGTTTATCGTCACGTACACCTTCCCGTAGCCGGTGTCGATCCGCTGGGTGACGCCGTGGAGCTGGTCCGGTCGGGTCTTCTTCTCCGCGTACGTCCGGGGCTCGCCGAGGCCCTCGAGCTCGTCGCCGAGGACCGCCCGGACCTCCTCGTTCGAGAGGAAGCCCTCCAGCCCGCCGAAGACCTCCTCGATCCCCGCGACGAGGGTCTCCGCGGCCTCCTCCTCGTCGGCGAACTCGGCGTTGTCCGCGCGCGTGGTCAGCACCTGCTTCGAGCGCGTGCCGTCGCGGTAGACGGTGACGCCCTTCCCGTCGTTGTCGTAGATGTAGCGGTACACCTCGTCCATGTCCTCCTTGCTCGCGCTGTTCGGGAAGTTACAGGTCTTCGAGATGGCGCTGTCGACGCCGGCCTGACACGCACACTGGACCGCCGCGTGGTCCTTGCCCGTGAGATCGGCAGTCACCACGAACAGCTCCGAGATGGCGTCCGGTACCGTCGAGAGCGAGGCGACGCCGTCGAACTCGTTGGCCGCCATCTGTTCCTGGGCCTCTCGTTTGACCTCGTCGACGTCGATCCCGTTCGCTTCGAGTACCCTGAGGAAGTAGTCGTCGAACTCGACGAGCATCTCGTCGCCCTGGACGTCGTCCGAGACGTTCTTGTAGTAGGCGACGTTGTAGATCGGCTCGCAGCCACCGGTCGTGTTGCCGACCATGCTCGTCGTTCCGGTGGGGGCGATCGTCGTCGTGTTGTGGTTGCGGATCGGGTAGCCCTCCGCCCAGTCGTCGGCGCTCTCGCCCGTGTGGTGTTCGAACCACTCCCGGTACCGAGTCGGATCGGCGTACTTCGAGTCGGCCCAGTCGGCGAAGCTCCCGCGCTCCTCGGCGAGTTCGTGGCTCGTCCGTTTCGACTCGTGGTTGATGTGTGTCATCAGCTGGCGGGCGATCTCGTTTCCGGCGTCCGACCCGTAGCGCACCCCGAGCTGGATGTAGAGCTGGGCCAGCCCCATGATCCCCAGCCCGATCTTGCGCATCTCGCGTACCTTCTCCTCGATCTCCGGGATCGGGAAGTCGCTCATCGTCACGACGTCCTCCAGGAACCGGGTTCCGAGGTCGATCCGCTCGTCGAAGGTCTCCCAGTCCATCGCCTCGGCGAGGAACGCGTCGACGGCCTCCTCGTGTGTGTCGTACTCCTCGCCGTGCTCGGCGGACCAGACCCGCCAGTCCGGCGCGTCGAGCGCCGCGAGCGTCGAGAGGTTGATGTGCCCGAGGTTACACGCCTCGTACTCCTCCAACGGCTGTTCGCCACAGGGATTCGTCGCGAGGATCCGGTGGTCGGGGTGCTCCTCGACGTCGAAGGAGTGCTGTTTGTTCACCCGTTCGAGGTAGATCACGCCCGGCTCGCCGTTCTCGTAGGCTCCCGAGACGATCCGGTCCCAGATCTCGCGCGCGGGAATCGAGAACTCCTCGCCGACCTCGACGTAGCCCCCGAGACCGTAGCGGTCGTACATCTCCTTCGTCTCGGCCGTCGCGACGTGCGGTTTCTCCGTACGGGGATTCGTGAACGTGAACTCCTCGTCGGCGTAAAGCGCCTCCATGAAGTCGTCGGTGACTCCGACGGAGATGTTGAAGTTGGACAGGTGACCCTCGACGGCGTTTCTGAGGTGTTTCGGAACGCGACCGTCCTCGTCGATCAGCTCGCGCGCCTCCTCTAACGCCTCGCCGAAGGTGGTGTAGGTGTAGTCGTCGGGGTCGTTCAGGCGGAGGGTGTGCGCCAGCGAGACGTCCTTGTTCTTCGCGTGGATGAACTCGATGACGTCCGGGTGCGAAACCCGCATGACGCCCATCTGTGCCCCCCGCCGCGTACCGCCCTGCGCGATCGTCTCGCACATCTGGTCGAAGGTGCGCATGAACGTGATCGGACCGCTCGCGATCCCTCCCGTACTGCCGACCGCGTCGCCGTAGGGTCGAAGCTGCCAGAAGGCGTAGCCCATCCCGCCGCCCGACTGGAAGACCTCCGCGGCCTCCTTCGCCGTCTGGTGGATGTCGGTGAGGTCGTCGCCCGGGGAGTCGACGAAACACGCAGAGAGCTGCTGGAGTTCGTCGCCCGCGTTCATTAACGTCGGCGAGTTCGGGACGAACGAGAGCTGTTCCATCTGCTCCTGGAACCGGGCGGCGACGCCCTCGACGTGCGCTCTGATCTCCTCGGGGAGTTCGGGGACGACCGTCTCGTAGGCGAACTTCGAGACGTTCCGATCGGTGAGCGCGGTCTCCGCGTCGGAGTCGACCGTGACGCCCATCCCGAAGACCTCCGCGGCGAGTTCGTCACGGCGCGGGTGGCCCGGCTTCACCTGGTCGGGTCGAACCACGACCTCGCGGCCGAGTCGCTCGGCCTCGAAGACCGCCTCCGCGAGCGCGACGTTCTTCGCGACGCGCTCGAAGAGCTCCTCCTGGGTCTCCGTCAGATTGCCCTCCGCGTCCTTCCGGAGGTAGCGCGCGGGGAGGATGTTCTCGTAGGCGGTGGCGGTCATCCGCTCTTCCAGCGTCTCCCCGTCGGTGCGCTTGATCGGCAGGGTTATCTCCTCGGCCGAGGGGTCCGCGCGACTCACGCGCACACCTCCGTCGTCGTGTGTAGGCGGTGCAGTCGGGCGATCCTGCGACCGGCGTACTGGTGGGTCCGAATCATCTGTGACGCCGAATGCATACTGATGGGCCTCTCATAAACTTTGTTTTCTCTAATGCAAGTGTGCTTGTCTGTGATCCCTCTGGTCGGTCAGTGACCGGCCAGATGGCCGTGGCTTCGTCTGACCGTAGGTACTGGCGGGGAGGTAATAAGTCTGCTCAGAGCGGGGTGAAAGTGAAGGAGATCGGGAAGGATTCGTATCGTGGAACGAGTACGTCGATGGATGTGTGGCAGGGCGTCCATGGAAGTGCTGAATTCCGAAAACTGGGGGTCTAAGACGTGTATACTCTCGACCACTCATATCTGGAGACGGACCGCTCGCTCTAGGGAACAAGCTTATTATTTCCGATGTTTATTCGCGAGTATGTTCGACAGTTCGTCCCCGCTGGTCCTGGGAGTCGACCCGTTGCTGCTGTTAGGCGGTCTGCTGGCCGCCGCGGTGGCAATCGCGGTCACCCGGATGGTACTGAACCTCGCTTGGAAACTTGCGCTGGTCGCGAGCGTCGTCGTCGGGGCGGCCGTCGCCGCCGGGACGCTCGCTTTCTAGATATCAGACACGTCGAAGGAAGTTCGCGATCACGTCGTGGCCGACCGCCGTGAGCACGCTCTCGGGGTGGAACTGCACGCACTCGATCGGGTACTCGCGGTGGCGCACCCCCATCACGAGTTCGCTCCCCCCGTGGTCGGTCGTCGCGCTCACCTCGAAACACTCCGGTACTTCGGTCGCGATCAGCGAGTGATACCGCCCGGCCTGAAAGCCCTGTTCGAGCCCGGCGAACACCCCCTTCCCGTCGTGTTCTATCGAGAAGGCCTTGCCGTGGATCGGCTCCGGCGCGCGACCGATCGTCCCGCCGTAGGCGTAGACCGCCGCTTCGAGCCCGAGACATACCCCGAGAGTGGGAATCTCGGGACTCACCTCGCGCAGCACCGGGACCGTGACGCCGACGTCGCGGTCGTTCTCCGGGTGGCCCGGTCCCGGACTGATCACGATGGCATCCGGATCGCGGTCTCGCACGTCCGAGAGCGTCGCGGTGTTCCTGAGCACCTCGGTCTCCGCACCGTGTTCGGAGACGTACTCCACGAGGTTGTAGGTAAAGGAGTCGAAGTTGTCGACGAAGAGCACCCGCTTTCCCCGCTGGACGCTCATCGGAGCACCTCCGGGGCGTCCGCCTCGATCGCCCGCAGCGCTGCGAGCACGCCGTCCATCTTCTTCTCGGTCTCCTCGTACTCGCTACCGGGATCGCTGTCGGCGACCAGCCCCGCCCCCGCCTGAACGGTGATCCGGTCCGAGCCCTCGACATCGTGATCGACCGTCGCGGTCCGGATCACGATCGCCACGTCCGCGTCGCCGGTCCAGGAGTAGTACCCGACACCGCCGCCGTACACCCCTCGCGGTCCGCGCTCGAGCGCGTCGATGATCTCCATCGCCCGGACCTTCGGCGCGCCCGAGAGCGTTCCTGCAGGGAAGGTCGCCCGCGTCGCGTCGAAGGCGTCGCACGCCTCGCGCAGTCGACCCGTCACGGTCGACTCGATGTGCTGGACGTGGCTGTACTTGAGCACGTTCATGAACTCGTCGACGCGGACCGATCCAGGTACGGAAACCCGCCGGACGTCGTTTCGTGCGAGGTCGACGAGCATCGTGTGTTCGGCGCGTTCCTTGCCGTCCGCGAGCATCTCGCCGGCCAGCCGGCGGTCCTCGACGGGGCTCGCCCCACGGGAACAGGTGCCCGCGATCGGGTTGCTCGTCACGAGGTCCCCCCGGACGGAGACGAGCGTCTCGGGGCTCGCGCCGACGATCGAGAGGTCGTCGAAGTCGAGGACGTACATGTACGGCGAGGGGTTCACCTCGCGCAACGCCTCGTAGAGCCCGAGCGGGTCGACCTCGCCGACGAGTTCGCGCTTGCGCGAGATCACGCCCTGGTAGATGTCGCCCGCGAGGACGTGCTCTTTCGCCGCACGGACGGCGTCTTCGTACGCCTCGCGCGGATCGGCGCGCTCTTGCTCCTTCGTGAACCCGCCGGTCTGCGGCTCGTCGGCGTTCGAGAGGACCTCGGTGACGCGGTCTACCTCCTCGCGGAGACCGTCGTAGATCGCTCCGGGGTCGTCTCCCGGGAAGACCACCGGGGTGAACACGAGCGAGACCTCCTCTGCGACCTCGTCGAAGACGAGCGTCGCCGTCGTGAGGACGAACCGCGCGTCGGGCAGTGGGAGGTCCTGGGGTCGCTCGACGCCGACCTCCGAGAGGAAGAGGTCGTAGACGGCGTCGTAGGCGAGAAACCCCACGAGGCCGCCGGTGAGGAGCTGGCGCTCCGTCTCGGGGAAACCGACGAGCGGGAGGTCGGGCAGCGCCGTCGAGAGCGCGTCGAGGACGTCGCCCCCCGCGTCCGCCCGCAGCAGCTCCGACAGGCGTGGGTCGGAGAGGCTCTCGACGGTCACGGTATCGGGGTCGGCGGTCACGACCGCGTCCGGATCGTAGCCGACGAACGAGTACCGGGCGTGGCGATCCGCGGACTCCGTCGAGGGTCGGAACGCCCCGTCCGGGTCGGAAGAGGCCACCTTCTCGGCGCTCTCCAGCAGGAAGGCGTACGCCGGCTCGTCGAGATCGGACGATCGACCGGTGAGCGCCGCGTACGCCGACAGCGGCGTCGTCTCGACGTCGAGGGCGACCTCGAGGTAGGCGACGACCGGCTCGTCTCCCACCTCGTCGAACCGCTCGACGAACGCCTCCCGGCTCTCGTGGGCCCTCATTCCGCGCTCACCCTCCGTCGGGTCGCGTTCGCGACGAACCGCGCGACCGCGTCGTGATCCTTCTCCCCGCTCTCGGTTTCGACCCCGCCAGCGACGTCGACGCCGAACGGCGAGACCGTCTCGACCGCCTCGCGCACGTTCTCCGGGGTGAGTCCACCCGCGAGTACGGCGGGGGAGTCGAGCGTCTCGACGAGCGATCCGGTGGCGGTCCAGTCGTGGGTCTCGCCGGTGCCGCCCGCGCCGCTCGGATCGACCGAGTCGACGAGCAGGGCGTTGGCGACCGCGTCGAACCTCCGGGCACTTTCGGGCTCTGTCGCGTCGACCGACTTCACGACGGGAACGTGTCCTCGCACTTCTTCGACGGCCCCGGGCGCGAACGGCCCGTGGATCTGGAGGACGTCGGGTCGGGTCCGCTCGACGAGGTCGAGCGCGTCCTCTACTGACTCCGGCATCGTCACGAGTACGCCCGTGACCAGCGGTGGAACGCGGTCGAGCAACGCCTTCGCTCGCCCGGGCGAGACCTCCCGGTGAGTATCGACCGGCACCTCGGTGATGACGCCGACGGCGTCCGCACCGGCGGCGACCGAGACGTCGACGTCCTCCTCGTGGGTGTGCCCGCAGATCTTCACCCTCGGGTGGCTCATCGTCCCTCCGTCGCGAGCGGTCGACACATCTCCTCGAGGATCTCGGCCGCCCGTCCCTCGTCGATCGCGTTCGAGACTACCTCGACTCCTTCCTCCAGCGAGCACGCTTCGCCCGCGAGGTAGACGGTCGCCCCTGCGTTCGCGAGGACGATCTCGCGGCGGGCGTCGGTGATCTCGCCCTCGACGATCCCGCGCGTTGCGGCGGCGTTCTCGGTCGGGCTCCCGCCCGCCACCGAGGCGACCGGATGCGCGGAGAGCCCGAGCTCCGAGGGCGTGAGCGTGTACTCCTCCACCTCGCCGCCCGAGAGTTCGGCGACGGCCGTCTCGCCGTGGAGGCCGATCTCGTCCATCCCTTCCCCGTGGACGACGAGCGCCCGATCGACGTCCATGCGCGAGAGCGCGCGGGCGAGGACGGGTACCAGATCGGGGTCGTAGACGCCGACGAGCTGGGCCTCCGCGCCGGCGGGGTTCGTGAGCGGCCCGAGGACGTTGAACACCGTCCGCATGCCGAGCTCCTTGCGCGGGCCGATGACGGCCTTCATCGCGGGGTGGAACACCGGCGCGAGCATGAAGCCGATCCCTCTCTCTTCGATCGCTCGCTCGACCGCCGGCGGTTCGGCGTCGATCTCGACACCGAGTTCGGCGAGGACGTCGGCGCTGCCCGACGACGACGAGACCGAGTAGTTTCCGTGTTTCGCGATCGGGACCCCGGTGCCGGCCGCCACGATCGCGCTGGTCGTGGAGACGTTGATCGTGTCGTAGTCGTCCCCACCCGTTCCACAGGTGTCCACGAGCGGCTCCCTGTCCGGGTCGATCGTCCGTGCGGCCGCGCGCATCCCCTCGGCGAAGCCCGCGATCTCCGCTTCGGTCTCGCCCTTCGCCCGGAGTGCAGCGAGCAGCGCCCCGATCTGTGCCTCGGTCGCCTCCTCGAAGACCGCCGTTGCGGCCTCCCTCGCCTCCGCCTGCGAGAGGTCCTCGCCCTCCGTCACGCGCTCGATGAGTGCCTGCATAGTGAACACCAATGTACTATTTCGTCTTGGAATGTACAAATCCGTACATAGCCTTAAGCGTGTCGTCCGGCGACGCGGTCCCATTCCCCGATTCGAAAGCTTCAATTACGCGGCCGGGGTAGCGAGAGTGCGAAGAACGCGAGGGTCGGTGGTCTAGTCAGGCTATGACACCTCCTTGACATGGAGGAGACCGGCGGTTCAAATCCGCCCCGACCCATTTCCTACCGGCGCAACGCGACGAGCGTGAGCGAGTCGCCTGCGCCGGTGAAGTGGTCACGTAGGATTTGAGCCCAGTAAACGAGCGGAGCGAGTTCTCGTGGTTCACAATCCGCCCCGACCCACTTCTCGCCGCGAACAATTCAGCGGGCGGCGAATTTGGACCCGAACGGGTTAGAACCAGAGAGAGTAGCGAGCATCAGCGAGCGGAACGAGATCGGACCGTGGGTCGTCCGAGGATCAGCGGTTGGGCTGAGCGTGGTCAGGCGGGCCGTTCGCGGGTGGCGCATCCACGGGTGGAGCGTCAACCGGGGGTGCGTTCACGGGTGGAGCGTCAACCGGGGGTGCGTTCACGGGTGGAGCGTCAACCGGGGGTGCGTTCACAGGTGGAGCGTGGTCAGGAGGACCGTTTGCAGGTGGCGCATCCACGGGCGGAGCGTTCACCGGGTTTTCACCTGCCGACGAGCTCGCTCCGAACGCGTCTGCGGAGCCTGGGAAACCAACCACCACTCCAGCGACGACGATGTTGAGGGCGACGAGAGCGCCCACGAGTCGAAGTGTCATTGACATCGGGTCGTAATCTATCATATACTAACTTAAATGTTTCTGTAGAAAGATTTAAATCGCATATTCGAAACAGTCAGCGTATGAAGCCCGGAATCACGGTGACTTCCCCGTCGATGTACGCCGGACGTCGCCGTGAAACGGACCGGGAGGAACTGTCTCAAACGGACGCGAGCGTGATCGTCCGGTGATCGGTCGAATCTCGTCCGAGGATCTCGCCACCTCGCTCGCCCTCGTCACGGGACTCGCCCTCGTGGTCCTCGTTCGCGTGTGGGTTCCCTACGACGACGTGTTCCGGAACGGGGACGTCGTCCTGGCCGCAAACGATCCGTATTTCTTCCGCTACTGGGTCGAGGGACTGCTCGCGACCGACGCCAGTCCGTTCGACATGGGGGATCTCGCGGGCCTCTCCGAGGAGATCCGGACGCACAGGAACGTGCTGTTCATCGTGAGCGTGTGGGCGGCGACGGAAACTCTCGGTGGGAGCGCCCATACGGCGGGGGTAATGCTCGCCTGGTATCCGGTGGGGGCGGCGGTCGTGATGGCCGTCCTGTTGTACGTGCTCGTCGTCGACGTGACCGGGGATCGACGGATCGGGCTAATCGCGGTCGTCCTCCTCGGGCTGACGCCCGCCCACGCCTACCGGACGATGCTCGGTTTCGGTGATCACGACGCGTTCCACGCACTCTGGGTCGTCGTGACGGCCGCAGCACTCGTCCGATTGACGAGGGCCGGGACAGGGGACCGACCGTGGAGACGGACCGGGTACTGGATCACCGTCGGGACGCTCGGTGTCGGGGTTGCCGCGCTGAGCTTCGCCTGGCTCGGGGGACCGATCCTGCTCGTGCCCATCGCCGTGTTCGCACTCGGTACCGCGGTGTCGTGCGTCCGGCACGGTCGGTCTCCAGTTCTGGAGAACGGAGGGCTACTCGCCGCGCTCCTCGTGGCGTCGGTACTCTCCCTCGCTCTCCACCGGGGGCTGAACTGGGCGGAGCCGTATCGAGGGTTCGCACCTGTGCTGCTGTTCGTGCTCGTCGTCGGGATCCTCGTGGTCGGTGAACTCGCGGGTCGGATGGAACTCCCGTGGCCGGTGGTTCTGAGCGGTGCGCTCGGCGTGATCGGCGTGTGGTTCGCTGCCATCTGGACCGGGATCGGGGCGTTCGCCGCGCCGATGCATCGGTTCGTCGCGTACTTCCGCCAGTTCCCGCGGGAACCGGAGTACCGGATCGGGGAGACCGTCTCGCTGGTTGCGGACCTGCAGACGCCGGTGGTGCTGTTCGGTCTGCTTCTCTTCGTCGCGGTTCCGGTGATGGTGCTGGTTGTGTTCGAACTCCGATCCGCGCATCGGCCGGAGTGGCTCGCGGTCTCGGCGTACGCCTGGACGTTCCTCGCGCTCTCGATCGTCCAACTCCGGTTCACGGGGGTGTTCTCGGTGTTCGTCGCCGCCTTCGCCGCGGTCGGGATCCTGTACGTCGTCGGTGAGAGAGAGCCCTCCTGGGGACTGTCGCTGGGCGTCGACCGAGCCGAGGTGTCCCGGGATACGCAGGGGTTCGACGTGGTGGATGGTGTCCGGATGGCGGGTATCGTTCTCGTACTCGTCGTGCTCGTGACGGGGATCGGCGTCGCCCAGATCCCGGGGACGATGGGCCAGCTCACCGTAGACGACACGACGCACGAGACGGCGACGTGGATGGGCGAGTACTCCGCCGATCGGGGGTGGGAGTTCCCCGAGAACTACGTCTTCAGTGCGTGGGGGACCAACCGGGTGTACAACCACGTCGTCAGCGGAGAGGCCGAGTCGTACCGGTACGCCCAGCAGAACTATCGGACGTTCGTCTCCTCGTCCGATCCGGAGCGATGGCACGACGACCTGGAGGGGAGAGCCGGGTTCGTCGTCGTCGAGGACACCCGGTTCGCCTACCCGCCCGAGTCGATGCAGGTCCGTCTCAACGATCGATACGGCAGTGCGGGCGGCGGTGTCGATGGGCTCGCTCACTATCGGTTACTGTACGTCAGTGACGACGAAACGACGAAAGTCTTCACCCTCGTCCCGGGTGGGACGATCGCCGGCAACGCGACCCCGAACACGACCCTTCAGGTCGAATCCGACGTCGAGGTCGGCGACACCACGTTCACCTACCAGCGAATCGTGCGGGTGCCCTCCGACGGCAGGTACGAGGTGACGGTGCCGTATCCCGGTCGTTATACCGTCGGGTCCGAAGCCGTCCGGGTCAGCGAATCGAACGTCACGAACGGGGAGACCATCCACGCCGATCGATTCCCCCACGAAGACGACCCGTGAGCCGGTGCAGGATGTCCGCCGAGCGGGACGGTCGTCACGTCGGTGGGGTGAGCCGGCGGGAACGAAGGGCCGACAGAGGGTGTCGGCGTCACTATCGGCCGTACTCGATGGGCGGTCTGACTCCGAGAAGGACGATCGGTGGAAACCGAGTCCAGCGACAGTGCCGCCGGTTTCGGTGGGCTCCCGTCCGGACGATCGAATCGAACGGGGATTCGTCGTTTCGCTCGACGGAGGACGACGTCCTCTCGTGGACTCGACCGACGGCGGGTTGGCTATCGGAGACGGGGCCCGGGAATCGAGCGTCTCAGCGGTGGCCGTATAACTATGTAGCCCTGCATATGCGGGCACCATCCGTATCCATGTGAGGCGGTTCGATGAAGAGTGCCTGGGGAGAGCGATCGACTTCGTGGGGTGTATGTCCCCAGGCGGGCTATCCTTGGGGGTCGAACGGTAAAAGCGAGAGCGCTTCCATCGCCGACACCGTGGGTTCGCCGATCCGTCGTCGGTCGACGGCCCCTCTCTCGACAGAAGGGCTATACTCGCTCCGACCCAGGGACGTTCATGACCGACCTGGGGAGCGCCCAGATCGCCTTCCGCCTCGCGGTCGCCGTTTTCGTCATCGTCACGCCGACGCTCGCGTTCCTCGCGTTCTACCGGCTGCTCGAACGGATGCGCGACGACGACCTCGTGAACCGTCTGCTCGACGACGAGGAGTACCGACCACCGACAGCCGAGGACTACATCGCCCGGCTGACCGGCGGGCGGTCGGTGCCCGCCGAGGGCCGACTGACGCGGTGTCGGAACTGTGGCAACCCGACGCTCCCGAGCGGTGGCTGTCACTACTGCCGCTCCGACGAGTCGTGAGACGGACGGTCGGCGTCTCTTCCCGTGATCGCCGATCCAGACGGGCGATCACCGGGAATCAGCCACTGTCGTCCGCCCGAGTGCCGTGGACGTTCTCGTGGATCGCGATGACGAGCGCGGGGACGACGACGGCGAAGAGGTGTTCTTCGAGCGGGATCCCTGCGACCTCGATCCCCGTTCTGAGCTTTATCTCGAAGATCCCTACGTCGAGGGTGTACCAGTCCCAGATGTAGGCGACCGGATAGATCGCGAGCACGGAGACGGTGGCCTTGCGGAGCGCCCCCGCGCGCCGGAGCAGCGCGACCGTGATCGCCCCCCAGAGGACGATCGTCGCGAGGTAGGTGTACTTCCCGAAGACGGCGATGTTCGGCTTCACGAGCGGAGCGAGGGCGGGAGCTGTCTAAACGCTGATGATCGTCCGGACCAACGGTTTTAACCCTGGACGGCGAACCCTCGCTGTTGGTATGGATATCGTAGACATCGCGACCACGGAGTTCGTGCAGGTCGACGCCGAGGAACGCTTCGGGAAGGTCCGCGCCCGGTTCGGGTCGGAGAACCCGAAGGGGATCATCGTCACCCGCGACGACGAGTACGCGGGGATCATCACCGAACGTCAGTTGCTCCAGTCCCACGTCGAGGACAGTACCAAGGCCGCGGCGTTCATGCGCTCGGCTCCACAGATCGACATCGACACCGACGTCCGCGAGGTCGCACGGATGCTCGTCGAGGGTGGGACGATGGTCGCGCCAGTGTTCGACGGCGAGGAGCTCTACGGCTTCATCCACGCCGACGCCCTGCTCGAGGCGGTCCTCGAGAACCTCGACGCGATCACCGTCGACCAGATCTACACCGAGGAGGTCGTCTCGGTTCGAACGGACACGGGCGTCGGCCGCGCGATCAACCTGCTGCGCGAACACGGTATCTCCCGGCTGCCGGTCGTCGAGGAGGACGGTCGGCTCACCGGTGTCGTCACGATCCACGACCTCCGTGACGTCGTCGTCAGGCGGATGGACAAGGCGACCGTCGGCGACCGCGGCGGCGACTTAGAGCGAGTACTCGACATCCCGGTCAGGGACGTGATGAACAGTCCGGTGATCACCGCCACGATCGGCGAGACCGTCGACGAAACCGTCTCGCGAATGCTCGACAACGACTACTCCGGGCTGATCGTCACCCCCGACTACGACGACGGCCTCGTCGCCGGTGTCGTCACGAAGAGCGACGTGCTCCGCGCGCTCACCTTCACCGAGGAGGACCACCTCGACGTCCAGATCACGAACATCGACCTGCTGGACACGATCGAGCGCCAGGACATCCGCCGGGACATCGAGGCCGTCTGCGATAAGTACAGGCGGATGGACGTCCACCACGCCCACGTCCGCTTCCAGAAGCACAAGGAGAAACTCAGGGGCACGCCGCTGATCCAGTGTGCGATCCGGCTCCGCACGAACCGGGGGCAGGTCGCCGGCTCCGGCGAGGGCTACGGTGCGGACAACGCCTTCCACGTCGCCCTCGACAAGCTCGAACGGAACGTGATCGAGATGAAAGGCATCGAGAGCGACGAGTTCTACGAGGGCCAGCTGTTGAGAAAGCTGAACGAGCTCTAACACCTTTTTGCTCGTCGGGTTTCCTCGCTCGCGCTGGTCGCTGCGGGAACCGCTCCGAGCAAAAATCTGTTCCAAAAAGGCCGCCCGCTCGTCGCTCCGTTCCTCGCTCGCGGGTGCAGCGCTGGACCGCGACCGCCACCATACCGCACCGCCCCATACTCGTACAGCTCTGTGTCGCCACCGTTAGCTCCCGATCCCGGACTCTCAATCTCGTCTCAGATGATGTCTTCGACGCTCTCCATCCCGTCACCGGTGATCCGGAAGGTGACGTTCTCGCCGACGGCTTTCGCCCGGTGTTTCTCGAGCGTCGCCCGGCGGTTGCCACCTCGAAACCGGTCGAGTCTGACGACCGTCCCCGTGAGGTGACCGAGGGTGTGCCCGCCGAGCGCTCGGATCCGGTCGGCATCGGGGTCGGTGAACACCTGGTTGGTAATGAGCACCGCGAGGTCGTGTCTGCGGGCGAGCGAGAGCAGGTGTGTGACCTGTCGCCCGACCCGTCGGAGCGTCTCGCCGCCGTCGTCGTCGTCGCGTTCGAGCCGGTAGAAACCGGTCGCGCTGTCGAGGACGATCAGGTCGACGTTCTCCGCGAGCTCGGCCGCGTCTCGCACCGCCTCCTCCTGGCCCTCGAAGTCGTAGACCTCCTGCAGGACGACCCGTCCCGATATGGTCTCGATCGACTCCTCGGTATCCGCCGCGGAGGCCTCGAGGAGCTGTCCGAACCGGTCGATCGAGATCCCTTCCGTATCGATGACGACCGAGCGCTCGCCGCGGGCGGCCGCCGCGACGGCAGCACAGAGCGCGACGTTCGTCTTCCCCGCCGCGGGTGGACCGTAGACCTGCGTGACGGTCCCGCGTTCGAGCCCGCCGCAGACGAGTTCGTCGAGCGCCCCACAGCCAGTCGGCAGCCGTCCCTCGTCGTTCACGCCCGGGGTTTGCCGCGGTCGGACTAAAGCCCCCCGGCTCCCGGGGAAGGCGTTTACCCCCCGACCGCCTATCTCGACCGTGATCGTCGTCGCGACCGCCGACTTCGAGGTGTACCACGACGTGGTCGGTGAGCTGAAAGACCGCGACGTGGCCTTCACAACGATCGAGTGGGGGGAGTCGCTCCCCGAGGGGACGTCCGTCCTCGTCACGGGTGCGAGCGACGACCCCGACCGGTACGCAGCTCCCGCAATCGAGCAGGTGAGAGCCGAGCCGGGCGATCCACGCTGGGCGGTCGAGACGGCGCTCTCGACGCTTCGGGAGGAGGGCGACCGAACGGTAATCGGAGTCGATCCTGGAGCCCGTCCGGGAGTCGCGGTCGTACAGGGGGAGACGGTCGTCGCCGCGTTCCACGTCCCGCTGGCCGACGCAGCGGAGGTGGTTCGACGGGAGGTCGAGGACGATCCCGAGGCGATCGTGCGGATCGGCGACGGCGCACGGCTCCAGGGCGCGCGGATCGTCGAGGCGATCGACGGCGTGCGGGTCGAACTCGTCGACGAGACGGGGACGACGCCCTCACTCGGTACCGGTACCCGGGGGATGGGCGACGTGCTCGCGGCGGTGAACATCGCACGACGGAAGGGCGAACCGATCGACTCCCGGGAGATCGAGCCGAGCGACGGGGAGATCCGCGTGATCCAGGACAGGTCGCGCGAACGATCGGACGAGAACCGCGAGATCGACGCCCCGCTCGCCCGCCGGGTCGCGCTCGGCGAACTCACGCTGGACGAGGCCATCGAAGAGCACCGAGAGCGGTAGGCCGGACCGACGGGCTATCGGTACGCAGTCTCCACCCGGCGCAGTATCTCCCGGATCGGCAATCCAGTTTCGCGCGCGATGGCCGCCG
Organism: Halalkalicoccus sp. CGA53; assembly: GCF_036429475.1. GTDB lineage: Archaea > Halobacteriota > Halobacteria > Halobacteriales > Halalkalicoccaceae > Natronorarus > Natronorarus salvus. The sequence goes on along the minus strand of NZ_CP144125.1, from coordinate 353,370 downwards.
CGTCGTCGTACTCCGCGCTCACGTCGTAGACGGTACCGGAGTCGTCGCTCGCGACCTTGACGTCCACCTCGTAACGCTCGTCGTCGACCTTGATCGTCACCGACTCGATCTGCCGGCGGGCGATCCAGCGGTGCGTACCGGGCGTCGTGCGCACGCCGAGGGTACCGGTCTCCTCGGCGAGCCGGCGAGCGACCCGTTCGGCGTCCTCGGATCTGGCGATCACCTTCACGAGGTGCCCGGGCCGGGACTTCTTCATCGTCGCGGGGAGGATCGAGACGTCGCGGGCACCGATCTCGGCGAGCGTCTCCTGGAGGCCACCGAGGACCTCGGGCGTCGTGTCGTCGAGGTTCGTCTCCAGCACCGTGATCTCCTCCCGCACCAACGAACGTTCCTCGCCGACGATCCCGCGGAGGACGTTCGCGTGTTCGGGGAGGTCGAGGGTCCCAGAACCGTAGCCCGATCGCTCGACCCGGAGCGAGGGAAGGTGCTCGACACCATCCGCGAGGTGAGCGAGGATCGCGGCGCCGGTCGGCGTGAGCAGTTCGCGCTCGATCGGCCCGCCTCGGAGCGACCAGTCGGCACGTTCGGCTATCTCGACGGTCGCCGGACCGGGGACCGGGTAGACCCCGTGGCTCATCGAGACGGAGCCGCCACCGACCGACAGCGGCGTCGTGACGACTCGGTCCACCTCCAGGTCGTCGAGCAGGAGGAGCGTCCCGATCACGTCCGCGATGGCGTCGTCAGCGCCGACCTCGTGGAAGTGGATCCTCTCGAGTGACCCGCCGTGGACGCTCGCCTCGGCCTCGCCCAGGAGCGTGAAGATCGCGACCGCCTCGTCCCCGATCCCCGTACCCAGATCCATCGCCTCGACGGCCTCGACGACCTCCGTGTACGAGCGGTGTGGGCCGTGACCCTCGGCGTGGACGTGGCCGTGGTCGTCTCCGTGATGGTCGTGGCCGGAGGAGTGGGTGTGCTCGCGATCGGCGTCGTGGCCGTCACCGTCCCCGTCGGAGTCCGAGTGGTTCTCGGGCCGGGTCGATTCCCCTCCATCGTCGAGGACGACGTCGACGCTCGTCGCGGCGATCCCGTTCTTTACGACCTCTCGGATCTCGTATCGGACGTCGAGGTGGTCTTCGACCACGTCGAGGACGGCCGGGTCCGCGCCGAGGTCACAGAGCGTCGCGAGCAGCATGTCGCCGCTCGCGCCCATCCGCCCGTCGAAGGCGAGCGTTCGCATACCGACATCGGGCGCGTCACCGGGAAAAAGGACGCGGTGGGCGTGGCCGGTAGGGTTTTGTACCCGATAGTCGTACCTTGATACAGAGTACCAAACCTAGCGCGAGGCGGTCCAACAAAAGACCTATCGGCACCGCTCGCCGAGTGACGGACATCCCCGCGACGGCCCAATCATGAACGAAGTCCAACTCGAGGTCACGAAGGCCTATCCCAACGACTCGGGCAGGGGCATCGCACGCCTCGACCCGGATACGCTACTGCACCTGAAGCTGAGCCCCGGCGACATCATCGAGATCGAGGGCGGCGAGACGACCGCCGCGAAGGTCTGGCGCGCCGACCGCCAGGACTGGAACACCGATACGGTGCGGATCGACGGCTTCACCCGACAGAACGCCGACATCGGCATCGGCGAACGGGTGACGATTCGGAAGGCCGAGGCCGCGAAGGCGAACACGCTCGTCCTCGCCCCGCCCGAGGAGGCGTCGGTCCAGTTCGGCTCCGACGCCGCCGGGATGGTCAAACGTCAGATCCTCAAACGGCCGGTCGTCGAACGCGACATCGTCCCGGTGATGAGCAGCACGAACCACCCGTTCATGCGCTCGCCCGGCCAGGCGATCCCCCTCATCGCCGTCGAGACCGACCCGGAGGGCGTCTGTCTCATCACCGAGGACACCGAGGTCGAACTCAGAGAGGAGCCGATCTCCGGCTTCGACAGCCAGCGCACCGGCATCACCTACGAGGACATCGGCGGCCTCCAGAACGAGATCCAGCGCGTGCGCGAGATGGTCGAACTGCCGATGAAACACCCCCAGATCTTCAAGAAGCTGGGGATCGAGCCGCCACAGGGAGTTCTCCTGCACGGACCGCCCGGTACCGGAAAGACGCTGCTCGCGAAGGCCGTCGCGAACGAGACGAGTGCGAGTTTCTTCTCCATCGCGGGTCCGGAGATCATCTCGAAGTACTACGGGGAGAGCGAACAACAGCTTCGAGAGATCTTCGAGGACGCCGCCGAGGAGTCGCCCGCGATCATCTTCATCGACGAACTCGACTCGATCGCGCCCAAGCGCGAGGACGTCACCGGCGAGGTCGAACGCCGGGTCGTCGCGCAACTGCTGACGATGATGGACGGCCTCGAGTCCCGCGGTCAGGTGATCGTCATCGCGGCGACCAACCGCGTCGACAGCGTCGACCCGGCCCTTCGGAGGCCGGGCCGGTTCGACCGCGAGATCTCGATCGACGTGCCGGACGAATCCGGACGAAAGGAGGTCATCCAGATCCACACCCGCGGGATGCCGCTGTCCGACGACGTCTGTCTGGACGAGCTCGCGGAGGACACCCACGGCTTCGTCGGCGCGGACATCGAGTCGCTGACGAAAGAGGCGGCGATGAAGGCGCTCCGGAGGTACCTCCCCGAGATCGATTTGGATGAAGAGGAGATCCCGCCGAGCCTGATCGACCGGATGATCGTCAAGCGCTCTGACTTCCGCGGCGCGCTCGGCGAGGTCGAACCGAGCGCGATGCGCGAGGTGCTCGTCGAGCTCCCGAAGGTGAGCTGGGAGGACATCGGCGGGCTGGAGGAGGCGATGATGGACGTCAGAGAGAGCGTCGAGTGGCCGCTCACCGACCCCGAGCGGTTCGTTCGGATGGGTATCCAACCGCCCGCGGGCGTGTTGCTCTACGGACCGCCCGGCACCGGAAAGACGCTGATGGCCAAGGCGGTAGCGAACGAAACGAACGCCAACTTCATCTCGGTTCGCGGGCCACAGCTCCTCTCGAAGTGGGTGGGCGAGTCGGAGAAGGCGATCCGCCAGACGTTCCGCAAGGCGAGGCAGGTCAGCCCGACGGTGATCTTCTTCGACGAACTCGACTCGCTGGCGCCCAACCGGGGTCAGGACGCCGGCAGCAACGTCTCCGAGCGGGTGGTCAACCAGCTGCTCACCGAGCTCGACGGGCTGGAGGAGATGGAGAACGTGATGGTGATCGCCGCGACGAACAGGCCGGACATGATCGACCCGGCGCTGATCCGCTCGGGTCGGTTCGACCGGCTGGTGATGATCGGCCAGCCCTCCGAGGAGGGCCGCCGCGAGATCCTCGAGATCCACACCCGAGACATGCCGCTGGCCGCGGACGTGAGCCTGAAAGAGCTCGGCGAGATCACCGACGGCTTCGTCGGCTCCGACCTCGAGTCGATCGCCCGCGAGGCGGCGATGACCGCGCTCCGAGAGGACGCCGACACCGACATCGTCGAGATGCGTCACTTCCGGCAGGCGATGGACTCGGTTCGGCCGACGATCACCGACGACATCCTCAGCTACTACGAGGAGATCGAGGACCAGTTCGCCGGCGGAACCGCCGAACCGGGCCGCGGACGTCACGAGAGTCGGATCGGTTTCCAGTAGCTGACCGCCACTACGACCGTGACCGGTCAGCGTTGCTGGTCGGTTACGGATCGGTCGTGCGGACGCCCTCGCGGATGGAGATGACGGGACACCCGACCGACCGGACGATCGTCTGCGAGACGCTTCCGAACACCGCCTGTCGCGCCGGCGAGCGGTTCCGACCGCCGACCACGACGAAGTCGGCGTCGGACTCCTCGGCCATCGCGGGGACCTCTTCTGCCGGATCGCCGACCGCGATCCGGATCTCGTACTCGACGCCCGCCTCCTCGAACGCCCCCGCCAGCTCCCGGAGCAGCGCCCGCTGCTCGAGGACCACCTCTAGCGCCTCCGGTCCGGATATCTCACGCGGCTCCTCGCTCACCTCCGACACCGCCCACCGTTCGACCCACTCCGGGACCTCGCCCTCGATCCCCACGTCGAGCCGTGCCCACTGACGTGCCCACTCCGGGACGTCGTCGTCGTCCCCGTCTACCACCGCGCCCGCTCGCTCGACGACCTCCCTGTAGGTCTCCTCGGCGATCACGTGTGCGATCACGACCGTCGCTCCCGTCGGCTTCGCGACGTCGATCACCGTACTCGCGATCACGTCACCCCGGTCCTGGTCCTCCTCCGCGACCGCGACCAGTATCGTGTCGATTCCCATGGCCCCTCTTCGCTCCGATCGTGGGTATAGGTATCTCTCGACGTGGTGGGATCGAAACCCACATCCCGACGACCCGAGTAGCGGAGAGCGCGCGAGGGTGGCTGAGCTTGGCCAAAGGCGACGGGCTTAAGACCCGTTCCCGTAGGGGTTCATGGGTTCAAATCCCATCCCTCGCATTTTTCCGGCTCGAACGGACGTGAGAGCCGTGAAAATCGAACAGATGGATTTGAATCAGGGAGTGGAGCGAGCGGAGCGAGCGGAACGACCGTGGTTCAAATCCTATCCCCCTCGTTCCAGTTCGAATACCTCGGCCGTCGAAAGCCCAATCGCCGAAAGATTCAACGAGTTCGTATACACTGTATACAGCATGGGCTCGAAGACGGTCCGTCTCGACGACGACGTCTACGAACGGCTCCGAGCGCACAAACGCGACGACGAGACGTTCTCGGAGGCGGTCGATCGGCTGCTCGGCGAGCACTCGCTTCTCGACCTGGTCGGGATCTACTCCGAGGAAGAAGTAGAGGAGGTCGAGTCGGCACTCGTGGAGAAAGAACGGCGGGACGCCGCGAGACGACGTGAGTCGTTCGACCGATCCGCATGATCCTCGATACGACGTTCCTGCACGACCTGATGTACAGTGACACGGACGCGGTCGAGACCGCAGAGCGGATCGAGGCGACGGGCCAGTCGATTCGCCTCTCCGCGATGTCGGTGTACGAACTGTACTACGGCGTTGGATACACCGACCAGCCCGACGAAGAGCGACGGAAAGTCGAAAACGTGATCGGCTCGCTTCCGATCGCCCACGCCGACGGCGTCGTCATGCGGCGGGCAGGGCGAATCGACGGAGCGCTCGAACGCGAGGGCACGAAGACCGGTCAGTCCGACCTGATCGTCGGCGCGACCGCGCTCGTTCGCGACGAACCCGTACTCACGAGGAACGTCACCGACTTCGAACGGATCCCCGGAGTCGAGGTCGAAACCTACTGATCAGGAGAGTCGTTCGACCACCCGCTCGATCGACCGCACGTACCCCTCCCCGAAGTGCCAGACGTGGACCAGCAAGGGGAACAGCCGATACAGATACCGTCGCGTCTCCCAGAATCCCGCCTCGATCCCCCGAATCCCGTCGTAGGTCTCGAAGAAGGCCTCCCCGAACGTCCCCGTCCAGTCGACGTACGCGAGTTCGATCTCCGGGTGGCCGTAGGAGATCGCCGGGTCGAGGAAGCCGGTGATCCGATCCCCGGCAGCGAGCACGTTCTCGGTCCAGACGTCGCCGTGGAGCAGGGCGGGGGCGTCGGGCTCGGCCAGCCAGCGGTCGCACTCGGCGGCGATCGCTTCTATCTCCCCCGCGAGCGGGGTGGGGAGCGGGCCGTCCTCGTGTGCTCGTCGGGCGGCGTAGCGAAGCCGATGCTCCACGTAGAACTCGGCCCAGGAGTCGGTCCACGGATTGGGGAGCGGGAGTTGCCCGGTGAGCGTGTCGTACGGGAAGCCGAACCTCGGGGCCGAGCTGGTGTGGAGGTCCGCGAGCAGGCGTGCGGCGTGGCGCTCGGCTGCCGGGGTGAACCGACTCTCGCCCTCGACGTGCGAGAGGACGAGCACTTCGGTACTGACACCGAGTAGCTCCGGTACCGGGAGTCCGCGTTCTTCGAGGTAGCGGAGCATGCGGCCTTCGAGCGTGAGGTCGGTCGGACCGGTCTTCGCGACGACGGTCCGGCCGTCGGCGAGTTCGACCCGAGATACGCGGCCGATCTGCCCGCCCGAGAGCGGTTCTACCGACCGTATCTCGGCGTCGATCGGGAGATCCGGGAGCGGGTCGGTCATCGAGAGCGGTTCGAGGTCTACGGAAAAGAACGTACTCACGCGAAGCGGTCGACGATCGTGGTCGCGACCGTGCGGGCGCGACGAACCGGCCTCGGGCGGTCGTGGCGCTTCATGGCCGCAACCAGCCGCAGGACGGCCACGACGGCGACGAACGTCGCGACCGGGACGACCGCCGCCACGACGAGCACGGTCGCTGCCGCCAGTGCGACCGTGGGGTGGGAGACGACGTACGCGACCGCCACGGCGACGAGCGCGACAGCTACCGCTCGTTCCCGCCCGGTCGGCGGGCCGCTCGGGCCGGGGGTCGGGTGTCGATACCTCGTTCGGATCGTGTCTGGATACATCTGTGTGACGTGAGCCGCAGCGCTACCGCTACGGATCGGGGTGCGTTCGTCTCCCGGCCGCGAGGCGGACGCTACCGTGTCAGTTCGGAGAACTGACGGCCGGGGCGGTGCGTCGGATCGACGCATCGGTCCGGCCGTCGGGTTAGAAGTAAACCGCGATACGGCGTGGACCTACCGTCGATTCGTGTCGGTAAATCCGATGGTCGGCATGTGCACTCGCTGGCAATACGGGCCGGGGTAATAACTCTACTGCGAGAATCGGTACCGCTGGGCAGACGAGAGCGCAACCGCCATCACGTTCGCGCCCGTCCCGTCCCGTATGCGAGAGACGGGTGCCGAGCGAGCGCGGAACGCGATGGACGACCACGATGCGTTCGAACGAGTGGGTGCGGAGCATCGGGTGACGACGACGCCGTTCGAGGGACGCGTCACCGCGAGCGAGGGCGAGGGGGCGACCGGGTTCGGCGTTGAGGTCCAGGTCCCGACGCTCGACGCGGTCGTCGAAGGGGAATCGGTTCCCGACGTGATCGAGGAGGGCTGGCTCGAGACGTTCGAACTCCGGCTGGCAGACGCCCACCAGGCGACGAGGCGGCTGGAGGCGCTCGATCCGGAGGTCGAACGCGACGGCGAGGAGGTCAGGGTGGCCTTCGCGTTCGAGGAGTCCGCAGAACGCGGCCCGGAGGAGGCGAAGGCGCTCGTCGAGTACGTCGAGGGGACCTGGGTCGAGGGGATCGTTCCGGGCTACGAGTACGGCGAACCCGCCGCGTCGCTGCTCGGGCGGGCACAGCAGACCTACGGCGGCGGCGGGGGCGTCGAGCGGTAAGCCGGAGGATCGTACGAACCGCTGTGCGTCCGTATCGCTGGGAGCGAGAAGTAGGTACGGTCCGAGCGGTAGACGGTTACAGCAGTCCGTATCAGTCCATCGCGATGTAGGTCTGGGTGTCCTCGACGCCGGAGATGCCCTGGATGCCATCGGCGGCGATCTCCTTCACGTGGGCGGGCGAGTCGACGGTGATCTTCGCGATGATGTCGACGTCGCCGGCGACGATGTGGGCGTCGTCGACGCCGTCGAGGGAGAGGACGTCGTCCCTGAGCCGGTCGGCCTCGCCCGTGTTGGCCTTCACCATGATGTAGGCGACGACGGACATTCTACGCCCCTCCCACGGCAGGGGCGGCCGCCTCGCCGACGATCAGCTGTCGCACGTCGCCGAGTACGTCGAAGTCCGCGAGCACCGCCAGCCGGTCGCCCGCCTCGAGCGACTCGTCCGGCGAGGGAATCGCGAGCGGCTCGCCCTCCTTGCCGAACGCGAGCAGCGTCGCGTCCGCCGGGAGTTCGAGCTCGCTGATCGTGTACCCGCGCATTGGAGAGCCGTCCTGGACGGTGAGTTCGACCACCTGGAGGTTCTGGGCGATGTCGGCGATCGCGCGGATGTTCCCGCCGAGCAGCGCGTTCTTCGCGCCGAGCGCGCCGAGGCGCTCGGGGTAGATGATCTCGTCGACCTCCTCGGCGTACTTCCTGTAGATGCCCTCGCGATAGTCGGCGTCGATTCGCAGTACTGTGCGACAGCCGTGGTGTTTCGCGATCATACAAGCGGCGAAGTTGGCGTTCAGGTCGCTCGTGAGCGCGCCGAACGCGTCGGCATCCGCGATGCCCGCCTCCTCGAGGACCGACTCGCGAGCGCCGTCGCCGACGATCACCTCGTAGCCCTCTTTTCGAGCGCGGTCGGCCACCGACTCGTCGGCCTCGACGAGCGTCACCTCGTGGCCCTCCCGGGTGAGCACCCGCGCGGTCCGCGACCCGACTCTGCCCGCTCCAATGATAACAAACCGCATGTTCTGCCATATACCGTGGGGGACATTAACTGTACCCCAGCCGGTAACGGATTCAGTCGTGAGGGTGGAACCGGGCGGCCGCCTCGTCGACGGCGGCCGCCTCGCCGACGAACGTGACGTGGTCCCCGCGTACGAGGCGCTCGTCGGCCCTGGGGACGTGTGTGTCGCCCTCTCGACCGATGACGGCGACGATACAGCCGTCCGGGATCTCGGCGTTCACCTCGCGGATCGTCCGTCCGACGAGGTCGTCGGCGGTGATCTCGATCTCCTGGACGTCGTGGCCCTCACCGAGTTCGGCCATCCAGTGGGTGAGCGCCGGCCGCTCGATCTCGTTGTCGATGACGCGTGCGGTCGCCATCGAGGCGTCGATCGCCGTCACGCCGAGCGTGTCGAAGGCGGGGGCGTTCTCGGGATCGTTCACCCGGGCGAACACCCGTTCGACCCCGAAGGTGGTCCGTGCGAGTTGGGAGATCAGCAGGTTCGAGTCGTCGGTGCTGGTCGCAGCGACGAGGATCTTCGCCTCCGGCGCGCCGGCAGCGTTCAGTACCGACGGATCGGTGCCGTCGCCGGTGTGGACCGTAAAGCCCGCCTCGCGAGCCTCGCCGGTCGCGTCGTCGTCCCGATCGACGACGACGACGAACTCCCCGCGCCGTTCGAGCCGTGTGGCGAGCGCCCGGCCGACCCGGCCGCCGCCGACGATGATGGTTCGCATGGGTGTGACTGAGAGGGCGTCGGCGATCTGTCTGGCGAGTCCGGCCTCGAGGACGACGGTGACGAAGATGATGAGAAAGACCGTGCCGACGAGCGTTCCCGCCGCGGTCGGATCGCCGTCGACCGCGAGCTCGATCGCGAACAGCGTCGCGACGCTCGCCGGGACGATCCCCCTGGGACCGACCGCGGCGAGGAAGAGCCGCTCGTTGTCGGTGAACCGCCGGTCGCGGGCACAGAGGAACATGACGATCGGACGGATCACGAGCACGACCGCGAGCACCACGCCGACCCCGCCGAGACCGAGCGTGAGGATCGCCTCGACGTCGATCAGCGCCGCCAGCGAGATGAAGACGAACGAGAGCACCACTAGCGTGAGGTCGCGGCCGAACGTTTCCATCGTCTCCCTGTGTGGGAGGTCGAGGTTACCGAGGACGACTCCCGCGGTCGCGGCGGCAGCGATGCCCGCCTCGGCGGCGAGCAGGTCCGCGATCGCGAACGAACCGATCGCGGCCGAGAGCGTGAGAAAACGAGCGACCTGTGGTGTGCTCCCCGGAGCGATCTCGTGGGTCAGCAGGACGTAGACCGTCCCGGCGACGACCAGGCCGACGCCGACGCCGAGGGCGAACCGGAGCGAGAAGCCGCCGAGCGTGTCCAGCGCGCCACCCTCGCCGACGACGAGCGTCTCGTAGATCACGACGGCGGCGATCGCCGCCGTGACGTCGTTCACGATCCCCTCGCTCTCGAGGGCCGCCGCGACGTGCTCTCGCACCCGCACGACCTCCAGGATCGGCGTGATTACCGTCGGTCCCGTCGCGACGAGCAGCGCCCCGACGAGGAGCGAGAGCGGCCACGAGGCGTCGAGGAAGAGCCGGACCGCGCCGGCGGTCCCGAGGAAGGTGAGTGCCGCCCCGATCGTCGAGAGCCGGATCGTCGTCCGTGAGGCCTCCCGTAACCGGTCGATCCGCAGGTCGAACGCGCCGTCGAAGACGATGATCGCCACGCTCAGCCCGACGATCACCCGGAGGCCGTCGCCGAACGTCTCGAAGGTGACGACGCCCAGCGCCTCGGGTCCGAGCGCGACGCTGACGGCGATCAGAAAGAGCACGCTCGGCACCCGGAGCCGGCGCGCGAGCAACTGCGCGCCGATCCCCAGCAGCAGGATCGCTGCGATCACGGGGAGGACGTCGACCACGTGAGCTCTCGGGACCACGAGGTAGTAAACCCGCTCCCGTCGGCACGACCGGGCGTGACCCGAAAGGCTTTCTTCCGTGGTATGCTATCGCAAGGGGATGGTACACGCGTTCGTCATGGTGAAGACGGCGGCGGGGAAGTCGGAGGCGGTCGTCGACCAGGTCAGGGACGTCACGAACGTCTCCGAGGCGCATATCGTCGCCGGCGAGTTCGACGTGATCGCGGAGGTCGACGCCGAGGAGGTCTACGACGTTCTCCAGGCGTCGTCGTCGTCGATCCAGGCGCTCGAGGGCGTCGCGGACACGAAGACGTACATCTCGCTGGAGTAGGCCGTTTTCGACACCGAAAAGACCACCGAGTCCCTACTCGAGCTATGATCACGATCGGGACGATCGTCGGCCTGCTCGTCGTCGTCACGCTGCACACGGTGGTGGCGACGGTGATGACGCGCTTCTTCCGGCTCCGTCTCGACACCCGGGGGGGCGCGGCCGTCTTCTCGCTGTTTCTCATCCCCGTCGCGCTCTTCCTCTCGCTGCTCGTCCTGGGTCAGGCGATCCCGGGCCGGATGGAGCCGAACACGCTGTTGCTCGTCGCGATCGTCCTGCCGATCACCCTCGGGTTCGCCGTCGACCTCTTCTGGATGCCCCACCCCGAGGAGGTCGAACTCGCCCGCAGGGAGCGGGGCTAGACGACCCGGTCGAGCACCCTTTCGACGCCGTCGATCACTTCTTCCGGCGAGCGGGTCGCGTCGATCCGGGTGAACCGTCCGGGCTCCGCGGCGAGCAGCCGTTCGTAGTTCTCGCGCACGGCCCGCAGGTACTCTACCTGCTCTAACTTGTTCGTCGCACCGCTCCGTGCAGCACCCGTCTCCGGATCGACGTCGAGGTAGATCGTGTGATCCGGCGGGCGCGTCCAGGGGGAGTGTACCCCACGGACGTACTCGAGCGGCCGGTCGATCAGGTCGGCGAGCGACGCCCCCTGGTAGGCGTACCTGGAGTCGGAATAGCGGGCGGAGATCACCAGCTTTCCCTCCTCGAGCGCTGGTCGGATCACCCGGGAGAGGTGGTCCGCGTGATCGGCGGTGAAGAGGAAGAGTTCGGCGATCGGGTCCGCGTCCTCCTCGGCGATCGACCGCGAGACGACCTCGCCGTACCAGCTCCCGGTCGGTTCGCGGGTGAAGACGGCGTCGGGGTAGGTCCGACCGAGCGCCTCCCAGACGGTCGTCTTCCCGCTCCCGTCGATGCCTTCGAGGGTGAGCAACATACGGCCTCGTCCGCGAGCCGCGGGCATAAGCGTCCTGAAGCCACCCGTATGGGGGAGGTCGTAGACGGTCAGATCGAGCCACCGGCTACCAGTTTCAGTATCTTTACACCCGCGGCGCCCCTGGGAGGAGATATGAACGTACTCGTGACCGGTGGGACGGGGTTCATCGGGAGCTACCTGTGCGACGAACTGGCAGAACGCGGGCACAGCGTGACGGCGCTCTCGCGCTCGCCGGACCCGTCCGCGGTCTCCCAGGCAGTCGAGACGGTCGAAGGCGACGTCACCGATCCCGACTCGCTCGAGGGACCGATCGACGGGCAGGACGTCGTCGTGAACCTCGTGTCGCCGTCGCCGCTGTGGGAGCCGGAGGGCGGTAACGAGATGTACGACCGGATCCACCGCCAGGGAACCGAGAACCTCGTCCGCCTCTGTGAGGACGCCGGCGTCGACCGGTTCGTCCAGCAGAGCGGTCTCATAACGGGCGACGAGGACCTGACGTCGTACCACCGTGCGAAGGCCCGCGCCGAGGAGATCGTCCGCGAGTCCGACCTCGAGTACGTCATCTACCGTCCGTCGATCGTCTTCGGTGACGGCGACGAAATCGTCGGGTTCACGACGAAGCTGAAGCAGATGTTCGCCCCGGTCGGTCCCCTCTATCCGCTGCCCGGCGGCGGCGAGCGGACGTACTTCCAGCTCATCTACGTCGGGGACCTCGCGCCGATGCTCGCCGACGGCGTCGAGGGAGACGAACACGCGAACGAGACGTACGAACTCGGCGGCCCGAAGGTGTACAGCCTGCGCGAAATGACCGAACTCGTATTCGAGTCGAAGGGGCGGGACATCACGATCGTCCCGCTCCCGATGGCGCTCTCGAAGGTCGGCATGACCGCGATGGGGGTCGTTCCTGGCCTCCGACTGGGCCCCAATCAGTACAGGGGACTCAAGGCCGACAACCGGGTCTCCGACAATGACGTCGGCGTCTTCGGCGTCTCCGAAGACGAGATGACGACGTTCGAGGAGTACCTCGGTCTGGCGTAACGCCGGCCGCCCCGGCTGATACGCAGGCCGTAAACACCTCTTCTGTCCGAGAGAAACATTGACGAAAAGTTTATATTTATGATCCCACTGAGTTCGTCCAAGGGACATTTATGAAACTCGCGATGATTGGATTCGGTCAGGCGGGCGGCAAGATCGTCGACCGGTTCCTCGAACACGACATGGAGACGGACAGCAACGTCGTCCGCGCGGCGGTCGCGGTGAACACCGCGAAGGCGGACCTGATGGGACTCGAACACATCCCCCAGGAGAGCCGGGTGCTGATCGGCCAGTCCCGGGTGAAGGGCCACGGCGTCGGCGCGGACAACGAACTCGGCGCGAGCGTCGCCGAGGAGGACATCGACGAGGTGCAGGGTGCGATCGACTCCGTTCCCGTACACGAGGTCGACGCGTTCCTCGTCGTCGCCGGGATGGGCGGCGGCACGGGAAGCGGCGGCGCGCCGGTGATCGCGAAACACCTCAAACGCATCTACACCGAGCCGGTCTACGGCCTCGGCGTGCTCCCCGGCCGGGACGAGGGCGGCATCTACACGCTGAACGCCGCCCGCTCGTTCCAGACGTTCGTCCGCGAGGTGGACAACCTGATGGTCTTCGACAACGACTCGTGGCGCTCGACCGGCGAGTCCGTCGAGGGCGGCTACGGGACGATCAACGAGGAGATCGTCAGACGGTTCGGCATCCTCTTCGGCGCGGGTGAGATCGAAGCCGGCGATGAGGTCGCTGAAAGCGTCGTCGACTCCTCGGAGATCATCAACACGCTCGCCGGCGGTGGCGTCTCGACGATCGGCTACGCCTCGGAGGCGGTGGACCCGATCGCCTCCGGCGGCGGTCTACTTTCGCGGTTCACCGGCGACGACGAACCCGAGATCGACAGCGCACACACCACCAACCGTATCACCAGCCTCGTCCGGAAGGCCGCGCTCGGTCGGCTCACGCTCCCCTGCGAGATCCGCGGGACCGAACGCGCCCTGCTCGTGCTCGCCGGCCCCTCCGAGTACCTGAACCGGAAGGGGATCGAACGCGGCCGGAAGTGGACCGAGGAGCAGACCGGGAGCATGGAGGTCCGAGGTGGGGATTACCCCGTCGCCGACGCCGAGGAGGTCGCCGCCGTCGTCTTGCTCTCGGGCGTGACCGACGTCCCTCGGATCAAGGGACTCCAGCAGGTCGCGATCGAAGCCCAGCACAACATCGAGGAGATCAGAGCCGAGAGCGAGGGGAAACTCGAGGCGCTCGTCGACGACGGAAGCGAGGAACTCGACCCCCTCTTCTAGACACTCTAACCTGTTTTCGCACCGCTTAACCCCGCTTCCCGAGTAGCGTCGCCGATGCCTGCGCCCGAGAGAGCGAAGGTCGGCCGGGTGGTCGTCCCGTACGACGCCCGAGAGCCGTGTACGAGGCTTTCCCCCGTTCTCGACCCGGACGAGCGGTGGGATTTCTCCAGAGCGATGCTCGCGGACGTGCTGGGCGCGGTCCGTGCAGCCGGGTACGACCCGGAACTGCTCGCGACGGCACCGATCGACGTCGACGCCCCGGTAACGGTCGACGAGCGCTCGCTCACCCCCGCGGTGAACGACGCCCTCTCGCCCGGTACTGCCGTCGTGATGGCCGACCTGGCGCTCGCCACTCCCGGAACGCTCTCCCGGCTGTTCGAGGCCGAAGGTGACGTCGTCCTCGTACCGGGCCGCGGCGGGGGGACGAACGCGCTCGTCTCGCGTCACCCCGAGTTCCGGGTCGACTACCACGACGGCTCGTTTCTCAAGCACCGCCGGATCGCCGACGATTCCGGCATCTCCTGTCGAGTGGTCGACTCCCACCGACTCGCGACCGACATCGACGAGCCCGGGGACCTCGTCGAGGTGTTGATCCACGGCGAGGGGCGGGGTCGAAAGTGGCTCCGGGAGGCGGGATTCGAACTCAGCGGGAGGTGGGGACACCTCGGACTCAGCCGTGACGGGGAGCCGGTGGAAGCGTCGCGGTGAGCGCCAGTCCCAGGAGACCGACGCCCGCGAGCGCGAGGAACGCCTCGTCGAAGTAGCCCGCACCGCCGAGCGCGCCGACGGCGGCCGGCCCGACCGAGGCGAGCGTCATGTACGCCGTGCGGACGAGGCCGAGACCCCCGCCCTGAACGTCGGAGGGGAGTGCGGCGTTCACGTACGGAAAGGTGATGGCGGCGAAGTTGAGCAGCGATGTGAGCGCGAGTGTCACGGCGACGAGCGCGAGCGTGCCCTCCGCGAACGGGAGTGTGGCGAGCGCGCCGATTGCGACGACGAATATCACGGTAAGGGTCCGGCGTGCGCCGAACCGGTCGCCGGCCGCGCCCGCGATCGGCTGGAAGAACATCCCGAAACCGAACAGCAGCCCGAACAGCAGCGCTGCCTCGCTCCCGGAGAGCCCCTTCTCAACGACGAGGTAGGTGGGGTAGAGCCCCGTCACCGCCTGCCAGAGCACGCTCGAGACGAACATGAGCGCCGTCGCGAGCAGCACCTCACGACGGAGGAAGGTAGCACCGATCCGCGAGACCATCGCCCGCGAGAGCGTCTCGACGTCGGGCGTCGGGGAGGTGCTCTCCGGGATCGTCATCCAGAGCGCGACGGCGAGCGCGAGAAAGAGCGGGATCGCGAAGCCGAAGCCGAGACGCCAGCTCGCGTAGGTCGCGAGCAGTCCGGCGAACGCGGGCAAGAGCGCGTTGCCGGCGTTTCCGGCGCCGAGCGTGAGGCCGATCGCCGCGCCGTCGTTTTCGTCGTAGACGTCCGAGAGTACCGTGAGGCGGGTCGGCGAGTAGAGCGCAGTGCCGAAACCGTAGAGAACGACTCCACAGACGAAGACCGGAAAGGCGGCCGGGAGCGAGAGGAGGAGTACCGCGAGGAAACCGAGCGCCGCGGCGAGCGTGAGGACGTTTCGCTCGCCGATCCGATCGCCCAGCAGTCCGCCCGGGAACTGCCCGAGCGCGTAGACCGCGTAGAGGACGGTGACGAGCAGCCCGGCGCTCGCGAGGTCGAGCGAGAACGCCTCGGAGACGGACGGCAAGAGTGCGGGGAGGACGAGCCGAACACCGAGGACGAGGAACCAGCCGCTGGCGATCACTACGAGGATCCGGCCGCGACCGTCGCCGCGCAGGCTCGCGACCGTCTCGCGGACCCCGTCTCCGACCCCGCGCTGCGTCATACCGTGGGGAGACCGAGAGCCACCCTCGGTCTTGCGATGGGGGAACCGCACGCCGGAGTGGATACCCTTTTGCCCCCCGACGGACGACCTCGAGCCGTGATCCCCGGAGCCGCAGAGTACGGCGTCGACCTCTCGCTCTCCGAGCGTGCGATCCGGCGTGCGCTCTCGGTCACCCCGGAGGACGTCGAACCCGCCGACGGCCTCACCGTCGCGAAGAACGTCTTCGTCCCGCTGACGACCGCCTGCCGCTACACCTGCACCTACTGTACGTACTTCGACCCACCGGGCGAGGCGAGCCTGCTCTCACCGGAGGAGGTCCGCGAGATCTGTCGCCGGGGCGCGGAGACCGGCTGTACGGAGGCGCTCTTTACGTTCGGTGACGACCCCGACGACCGGTACGAGGAGATCGACCGACGGCTCTCGACGTGGAGCCACGACTCGATCCACTCCTATCTGCGCGAGGCGTGCGAGATCGCGCTCAGTGAGGGGCTACTCCCGCACTCGAACCCGGGCGACCAGACCCGAGAGCAGATGGCGCTCGTCGCCGACGTGAACGCGAGCATGGGCGTGATGCTCGAGACGACTGCCGACGTGGCAGCTCACGCCGGTCCACGAAGGAAAACCCCCGGACAGCGCCTCGCGACGATCCGCACGGCGGGCGAACTCGCGATGCCGTTCACCACCGGGATCCTCGTGGGGATCGGCGAGGGGCGGAGGGACAGAGCCGAGAGCCTGCTCGCGATCCGAGAGTTGAACGAACGGTACGGGCATATCCAGGAGGTGATCGTCCAGCCGGTGGTGGAGAACGACCGCTGGCGGGGCGGGTCACCGGAGCTCGAGACGATCCGCGATGCGGTCGCGATGGCACGATACGTCCTCCCCGAGTCGGTCTCCGTGCAGGCGCCGCCGAACCTCGCCTCGGTAGCGGACCTCCTCGACTGCGGGATCGACGACCTCGGCGGGGTCTCGCCGATCACCGACGACCACATCAACCCCGAGTACCGGTGGCCTGCGCTGCGGAAGCTCGAACGGCTGGCCGACGAGGCCGGCGTCCCCCTGCGCGAGCGGCTGCCGGTCTACGACCGGTTCGTTCCCGAGGAACTCGGCGGAACGGCGACCGACGACCGTTGGCTCTCCGGTCGGATCGAACGGGCTATTCGTACCGAGAACGACGGCGGTGAACGGTACCGCCGGGTGCTCGCGGGCGAGGCGACGCTCGTCGCCTGATACGGACTGCTGTGACTTTTTACCGGTCTGATCGGTACGGATCTACAGCAGTTCATACGAGTCACCGTCCCGTGATGCGAAAGTGATCTGCACCCTGGGACTCGAGCACCGCCGATTCACGAAGTTTGACGACGTAGCCCGTGGGAGTCCGCTCCATCTCGGCTGCGGCGTCGGTCCGGACGAGGTACCCCAGCAGCTGTGCGGAGGGCGGCTTCTGGGTGGCGGCGCAGTCGTAGACCGTGAGGAGTTCGCGCTCCCGACGGTCGTAGACGACGATCTGGGCGTGCCGGGGGAGATGCCAGCGTCCCTCGCCCGCGGGAACGAGGTGGTTCACACGTCACACTCGGGTTCGGCCGAGGTATAGGCACGCTCATTCCAGGAGCCGGGCTTCGATCTCCGGGATCCGTTTCCTGAACACTGTGTAGGGGACCGAGAGCAGGAGACCGCCGAGGACGAGCCAGCGGATCACCCCGTCGAAGAGCAGAACGGCCGGGAGCGAGGCGAGCGCACAGAGCGCGAGGTCTTCGGGCGCGCCGTCGTAACGGACCCACCGCCGCGCGCGGAGCCAGGTCCCGGGCACGTGGGCGTAGACCCCTCGGTCCGAGGTCGCCTCCCACGGTCGGACCTCGGTTCCGGCGCCGAAGGCGTCCATCGTCGAGTGCACCGCGAGGCCGAGGAGGAAGAACCCGATCACAACGCTCGCGGGGGAGGGGACGAGCGCGGCCAACCCGAGTGCCGGGAGCGCGACGGACCACCCGAGGACGGGGTAGTGAAGCGTCCGGCGGTGCTCGCCGACGAAGAGGTCGACGTCGGGGAGGAGGCTCCCCGCGATCGCGCCGACCGCCGCAGCCGTCGCGAAGGCGGGAGAGAGGAGGACCACCACGGACGCCATCGCCGCGCCGACGGCCCCGTGGGTGGTGTTCATCATCAGTGGGAGTGCGGGGCGCTATCGGGAATAGGTCTTCTGTGGCGGTCCAATGCACACGAAAAAGCAGATTGGGGGTCAAACGCCCGTTTAGTTGAGGAGATTTGCGACCGCACAGAGCAGGTTCCCCAGCAGGTTCCCCTCGCCGGCGACGGCCGTGATGTCGAGTTCGATTCGCGACAGGTCGACCTGCAGTCCGAGGAGGTCGAGGAAGATCGGACCGACATCGAGGGTGAGGATCGGACACTCGCCTTCCTCCGGGTCGAGGAGACCGTTGTCATCCCCAACGAGCCCTTCGAGGAGGTCCTCCAGAAGTTGGATGACCTCCTCCAACAGACCGATGACGATGTCGAAGGTCTCGTTGATCTGGGTCGTGGGGTTCTCCGAGAGTCGACCCTGCAGCCGACCGCTCGCTACCAGGTAGAGTCCGGTCGTGTCATCATCGTCGGCGGGATCGATGACTTCCTCGTCGAAGTCGATCTCGTCCTCGCCGACTACATCGAGACCGGTGATGTCCAGCCTGCCGTCGAACGTTCCATCTGCACCCTCGTCCGCACCGAGCGGATTGTCCTCAACGAACTCGCCCGTCCACGTGTCGAGGACCTCCCCACGTTGATCGTCGTCAAACCCGTCTTCGTCCGTAACGACTGGACCCTCGAACCGAAGCCGGTTACGGTAACTCCCGCTCCGCTGGCCCTGCGCTGCAGCCGAGCCGCTCGCCCCCGCGATACCGGTGCCGGCTACCCCGGCGGCCGCGAGCGTTTTCAGCACGGTTCGTCGCGTCGAGTCGTCTGCTTCGTTGTCTCGTGTCATAACGGATCACACCGTCGTACCGGTGCGGGTGACACTGACAGCACAGAGGAACAAATCCTGATTGCCTGCAATACAATAAATAACTGAAAAAATATATATTCGGTCCGTTCTGCCGATACCGGCACCCAGGGACCGGTGATATCGGTTCGCCTCCATAGACCTGCAACGAGCGTAGCTAAAATCTATACCTGGGGATCGGGAACCATCGGCGTGCCGTCGGCGCGCGGGCCGAGCGTCGGTCCGAACGGCGGGCTATCCACGTCGATCCGGCGCCTCGTCCGGTAGTCCGTCGAGCGCTCGACCGGAGTTCGCCCGATCGACGTGATCGCCTCGACGTAGTCGGTAAAGGAGCGGAACTCGCCGTGGGCACCGCCGGCGCGCTTCGTGATCTCTTCGGAGAGGATCGTCCCCATGTAGTCGTTTGCGCCGCAGGTGAGCATCCTGAGCCCACCGTTGTCGCCGTACTTCACCCAGCTCGACTGGACGTTCTCGACGTTGTCGAGGTAGAGCCGGGAGACCGAGATCAGCAGTTCGTCCTCGTGGTGGCTCGCCCCGCCGTCGACCAGTCCTCGCCGGTAGAGTGGTGTGTTCTCGTGGACGAACGAGAGCGGGACGAACTCGGTGATCGCGCCCGTTCGGTCCTGGAGCTCCCTGATCCGGTCGAGGTGTACGACCCGGTGGCGTTCGTTCTCGACGTGGCCGTACATGATCGTCGCCGTGGTGTCGAGGCCGACCGCCGCGGCCGCCTCCATCGCCTCGATCCACTCTCGCGAGCTGATCTTCGTCGGACAGATCACCTCGCGTACCTCGTCGACGAGGATCTCCGCGGCGGTCCCCGGTACGGAGTCGAGCCCGGCGCGTTTCAGCCGTCGGAAGACCTCCTCGTAGCTCCACTCCGTGCCCCGCCTCGCGTGGGCGGCCTCCTCGGGCGTCATCGAGTGGACGTGCACCTCG
The DNA here is from genome assembly GCF_036429475.1 of Halalkalicoccus sp. CGA53. Taxonomy (GTDB): domain Archaea; phylum Halobacteriota; class Halobacteria; order Halobacteriales; family Halalkalicoccaceae; genus Natronorarus; species Natronorarus salvus. Next base: position 333,786 of record NZ_CP144125.1, on the reverse strand, counting down.
TCGACGCTCATCGCCTCGATCTGCTCGCAGTAGGTCCCCGGATCGGTCGCGTACCGCTCTGGCGGTTTGGAGTGGATCGTCGGATCCGGCCCGCGAGCGGCGAGCAGCTCCCTGTGTTCCCCGTCGAGCGAGAGCGCGGGGTGCAGTCCCGAGACCGAACAGACCTCGTAGATCCCGAGATCGAGAGCGTCCTCGACGATCTCGCGCGACTCCGCGGGCGTCTTCGTGAAGCCGTCGTGGTCCGTCTCCGAGTCCGTCTCGAAGTAGCTCGCCGTGTCCTTGAAGTTACAGAAGAGACAGCCCGTGTCGCAGGCGGTCGTGACGTTGTTGTTCAGGTTCGCGACGAACGTGACCTCGTCGCCGACCGTCTCCGCGCGTCGGGTGTCCGCGACCTCGAGCACCGCCTCCTTTCGCTCGACGTCGATCCCGTCGAACCCGGTCCCCGTGGTGAGCAGCGCGACCCCGTCCTCGACGTCGAGCCGCTCGCCCGACCGGGCCTTCGCGAGCGCGTTCTCGAAGGACTGCTCGCTCTCCGGGAGGTGAGAGAAGCGAAAGCGTTCGCGCGGAACGTCCACGGGAACGACCGATCGGGCCATTGCCCGCCCGTTCCCGTCGCCCGGATAAAAAGCGGTCGGTACCGGTCACCGGAGCCCCGCGGAGAGCGCCGGGAGCACCTCGGTGACGTCCGCCCGGAGGTCGAGGTCGGCCCGGCCGCTCATCGGGGTCCGTTCGAGGTTGACGACCGCACAGAACGCGCCGTTCCGCGAGGCGATCCGGGGCAGCGAGGCCGCGGGTTCGACGGTCAACGAGGAGCCGATCGCGAGGAAGACGTCGCAGTCGGTCGCGTATCCCCGTGCCCGTTCGATCGCCTCCCGCGGCAGGGACTCCCCGAAGAGCACCACGTCGGGTTTGTGGACGCCGCCACAGGGACAGGTGGGAGGCGACCCGCCCGCTCGGACGCACTCGAAGGCCTCGTCGGCGGACGAGCGATCCCCACAGGACTCACAGACGACCCGCGCGGCGTTCCCGTGGAGTTCGATTACGGTGCCCGACCCGGCCGCAGCGTGCAGCCCGTCGGTGTTCTGCGTGATCACGGCGTCGAGGTGCCCGTTCGATTCGAGGGTCGCGAGCGCTTCGTGCGCGGCGTTCGGCGCGACCTCCTCGGGAAAGAGACGCTCGTGGAGTCTGAGGCGGTCGTCCCAGAACCCCTCCGGATCGCGATCGAAGCGGCGTCGGTGGAAGGAGGCTGGATCGAACTCCCGGCCCCAGATGCCGCCCTCGCCCCGGAAGTCGGGGATGCCGGAGGCGGTGCTCACCCCGGCGCCGGTGAGCACGACCGTCTCCTTTCCGTCGAGGATCGCGTCCGCCAGCCGGTCGAGAGGGTCGTCCATACCAGAGTCCGGGTCGCGGTGGCGAAAAGTCCCGCGTCTGCCCGTCAGCGCTCGAACGCGAGGCTCGTCACCGTGTCGATCACGCCGGTGATCGGGTGGATCTCCTCGGCGACGACCGTCGGGAGGTCACTCACGTCCTCCAGTTCGAGCCGTGCGATGACGTCGTACTCGCCGGTCACGACGTGGACGGAGGCGGCCGACTCCAGTTCGGAGATGGCCGAGGCGGCCCGCGAGACCGCGCCGGGGTCGACGATCACGTGTACGTAGGCTTCTGCCATGGTCGCTCCACGGAGCGACGTGTGATAACAGTTCCCTCGCCCGCGGTCGGAAACCTTCTTGTCCCGGCGGTAGGGAGGAACGGACATGAACCGCTGGCAGACGAGGTGCGGATCGGTCGACCGGAGGGACGACCCCCTCGTGGAGACGGGCGCGTGACGAGCGTCAAGGAGTTCCGGGTCGACCGGGAGCCGACCTCCGAGGAACTGGGTCGGGGTGCGTTCGTCTTCACCGACGCCTACTCCGTCTTCGACTGGGGACCGATGCCCGACCCGATCCCGGGTAAGGGCGCGAGCCTCTGTACGATGGGCGCGTTCAACTTCGAACGGCTCGAAAGCGAGGGCGTCCCGACACACTACCGCGGCGTCGGCGCGAGCGCACGGGCGCTCGCCGGGGCGAGGGGACCACCGACCGAGATGGCGATCGACCTCACGCAGGTGCCCGACCTCCCACACGAGGGCCGCGAGTACGACTACGAGGCGTACCACGCGGCGGCGGGAGAGAACTTCCTGGTACCGCTCGAGATCGTCTTTCGCAACCGCGTCCCGGTCGGCTCCAGCCTCAGACGCCGGAGCGAGCCGGCCGATCACGGCCTCTCGTTCGAGGAGTGGCCGGCGGACGCGGTCGACCTGGAGGAACCGATCGTCGAGTTCTCCACGAAGTACGAGGAGTCGGACAGGTACCTCGACCGGGAGGAGGCCGATGCGATCGCCGGGCGTGCCGATATCGACGAACTCTCCGAGCTCGCCCGGTCGGTCAACCGTGTGGTCACCGAGCGTGCCGACCGTGCGGGGCTCGTCCACGAGGACGGGAAGATCGAGTGTCTCTACTACGACGGGGAGGTCCGCGTCGCGGACGTGGTCGGAACGTTCGACGAGAACCGCTTCTCCTACCGGGGAAAGGGCATCTCTAAGGAGGTGATTAGGCAGTACCACAAACGCGAGCAGGAGGCGTGGGTCGCCGCGATCGACGACGCGAAGGTCCGCGCGAAGCGCGAGGACGTCGCCGACTGGCGGACGCTCTGTGAGCGCGAGCCCGAGAGCCTCCCCGAGGGGGTCGTTCGGGCGATGGCGGCGCTGTACGCCGCCGGGACGAACGCGTACACCGGGGAGAAGTGGTTCGACGCGCCCGATATCGACAGTGCGGTCGAGCGCGCACACGGCCTGTAGAGGGGTTCCAAAAGCGCTTTGTCGACCGATCCCTCTCTGTCGACCGATGACGGCGTACACCGCGACCGTGACGGTCCGGCTGAAGTCGGGAGTGCTCGACCCGGAGGCCGAGACCACCAGACGGGCGCTCGAACGCCTGGAGTTCGACCTCGAAGCGCTGCGCGCTGCCGACGTCTTCGAGATCGACCTCGAGGCCGACTCGGGGGAGGCGGCCGAGCGCCGCGCCCGGGAGATGGCCGAGCGACTGCTCGCGAACCCGACGATCCACGACTACGATATCGAGGTCAGTCGGTCGAGATGACGGTCGCCATCGTCCGCTTCGGCGGGTCGAACTGCGACCGGGACGCGGCGCAGGCGCTCGCCCACCTCGGGATCGACGCCGACCTCGTCTGGTACGAGGACGGCCTCCCCGGGGACACGACGGGCGTCCTGCTTCCGGGCGGCTTCTCCTACGGTGACTACCTCAGAGCGGGCGCGATGGCCGCCCGAACCCCGATCATGGACGAGGTCCGCGAGGCGGTCTCGGACGGGGTGCCGATGCTCGGCGTCTGCAACGGCGCACAGATCGGCTGCGAGTCCGGGCTCACCCCGGGCACCTTCACCGTCAACGAGAGCGCGCGCTTTCAGTGCGAACCGGTCTTCCTCCGCGTCGAGAACGCGGAGACGCCGTGGACGCGCGCCTACGAGGAGGGGGAGGTGATCGAGCTCCCGATCGCCCACGGAGAGGGACGGTTCGAGGCCACGGACGGAGAGCTCGCGACGCTCGAGCGCGAGGGGAGGATCCTCTTTCGGTACTGCGATCGGGATGGAGCGGTGACCCCCGCGGCGAACCCGAACGGGTCGGCGGGGAACGTCGCGGGCGTCGTCGGCGAATCGGAGCGAGTCGCGGTGCTCATGCCACATCCCGAGCGGGCGACGCTCCCGGAGCTCGGACGCACCGACGGCGCGGGCGTCCTCCGGGGCTTCGCGGAGAGCTAGTCGGCTACGACTCACGCCGCGTGAGCGGGCGATACGGCGCCGTCCGTGGGCGCGAACGACGCCGGTCGAGCTACCTGCGGACCTCGACGGGCGAGTCGGTCGCGAGCCACTGCGTGTGGTCCTCGGTGTTCCGGATGAGGAACCACCCGTTCGAGCGGACGACGGGTTCGTCTGTTGCGTTCGATGACTCGTCTGGCATTGTCTGCCTGGTATCGGCGACTCACTCTACAGCCAGGGGGTACTTCGTTAATGACCGTAGTAAACCGGGTATGTGCCGCTTAATCCGCTCGGATTACCGATGTGAGTGCCCTACCGCGCGAGCGGTGCGTTGTAGGCAGTCTCGTGGGCCATCACCGTCTCCCAGGTCGCCTCACACGCACAGGAGACCTGCTCGAAGACCCTCGGCTCCTGTCGCAGATCGAAGTCCTTGATCGCTCGCTGCACCCGGTCGTCACACTCCCCACAGTTGTGCGGGCCGCGCTCGGAGCCGTGGCCGACCGGGTCCGAGATCACCAGCGCGTCGATGTCCGCCGTCTCGCGGAGGACGTGTGCGACCGACCAGAGCCACGGCGGACGATAGCCGCCGTGGAAGAAGAGTTCGTCGACCATCGTGTAGCGCTGGACGTTACACGGGTTCATCGAGACGGTGTGACAGCCCTCGACCGCGGCACACCGCTCGACCGAGGAGATCATGTCGGAGACCGCCTCCGGTTCGGTGAGAAACGGCGGCTTCAGCAGGAGATACGCCTTCACGCCCGCGCCGATGGCGGCCGCCTCGGCACAGGCCGCCTCGAAGTCGGCGAACGCGAAGTACTTGTTAACGCAGTCGCGTCTGACCCGGTCGGTCGCGGTCTCGAGACCGATCGCGACGTCCGTCTCCAGTCCTCTCTCCCTGAAGTCCGCGAGCCGGTCGCGCTCGACGAAGTCGGGGAGGCTCTCGACGACGATTCGCTCGCGCTCTGCGAACGTCTCCGCGATCGCCGCTCGCGTCTCCGCTGGCACCTCCCGCTCGTCGAGGAAGCTCCCGGAGGTGTAGATCTTCACGAGGTCGCAGGATCCGTCCGCCTGTTCCGCCTCGTGATCGAGACAGACGTCGATCTGGTCCACGAGCGCCTCGTGGCTCACGCTACCGCCCTCGACCGACTCGGCGACGTAGCCGCACATCGTACAGCCGCCCGCACGCGCCCACCGGCAGCCGCCGGTGTTGAGGATGATCGTGAGGCTCTCGCGGACGCCGTCGGGCGTGTTGTCCTCGTCGACCCAGACCCGCGTCGGCTCGTGCGGGTCGTAGGTACGGTCTTTCTCCGCGCGGATCCCACGCATCACCGCGTTGTGCGCGTCCATCCCGCGTCCCTGCTCGTAGACCTCGGGACTCGGCTCACTCATTGGGAGCGGTAGCCGACCGCGGGCTAAAGCGGCTTCGTCTCGTCCGGTCGGCGTACACACACGATCTAACGTCGGGGCCGATCAGGGGCTCTCGTCCTGTACCTCGACGATCTCGGCCTGCTCGACGAACTCCTGCTCGCCGCCCATCCGGATCTGGAGCGTCCGTCCGGGGAGATCCGGATCGTCGCTCTCGGCCGGTTCCTGCGGGACCGACACCGCGTTGACGCCGCCGATCGAGACGCTCCGCCGCTGGATCGGATCGCCGTCGTGCTCGACGGTCTCCCAGGTTTCGGCCTCGAAGCCCTTGGCGTCGCTCCCGAAGTACTCCTCGGTCTCCTTGTCGACGGCGTCTTCGGTCTGGGACTCGCCCGCGGTTCGGTTGTCGTCGAAGTCGACCTCCTCGCGTTTGAACTGGTGGAGATGAACGAGCATCGGTTTCTCGTGGGACGCGAAAGTAACTAAAGATAGTGCAGGAACGTGCCGCCCGTGGCGGGTTCGACGCGACTCCGAAACCGATACTGGTTACCCCCGGTCGACAAGAACTAACGCACTCGGGAGCCAAGTAACACGCGTACATTAACCATGACAGACTTAGGCGGTTTTCACGACCACGTCGCCCGGGTGAACCTCACCGACGGCGACGTAGGGTACGAGTCGATCCCCGACGAGGACGCGGAGAAGTACATCGGCGCGCGCGGCCTCGGCGTGAAGTACGTCTTCGACCAGGGTCCCGACGTCGACCCGATGGGCGAGGAGAACCTACTGGCGTTCATGAACGGTCCACTGACGGGCACGCAGGTGGTGATGAGCGGCCGGATCGCGGTCTGCACCAAGTCGCCGCTCACCGGCACCGTCACCGACAGCCACCACGGCGGCTGGTCCGGCGCCCGGCTCAAGTGGGCCGGCTTCGACGGCCTGCTGTTCGAGGGCAGGTCCGAGGACCCGGTCTACGCCTACGTCGAGGACGGCGAACTCGAACTGCGCGACGCCTCACATCTCTGGGGGAAGGGCGTCCACGAGACGCGCGAGATAATCGAGGAGGAGGTCGACGGCGCCTACGGGAAGAACCTCTCGCACATGGCAATCGGCCCAGGCGGCGAGAACGGCGTGCGCTACGCCTGCATCATGAACGAGGACGACCGCGCCTCGGGTCGCGGCGGCACCGGCTGCGTGATGGGCTCGAAGAACCTGAAGGCGGTCGTCGTCAAGTCCACGACGAAGATGCCCAAACCCGCCGACCAGGAGACGTTCATGGAGGGCCACCAGCAGGCGATGTCGGTGATTCAGGAGTCGGACGTCACCGCGCCGAACGAGGGCGGGCTCTCGATGTACGGGACGAACGTGCTGATGAACATCACCGAGGAGATGGACGGCCTCCCCACCAGGAACGCCAAGTACACCTCGACGCGCAGCGCACGCGAGGACGGCTGGAACGACTCGATCGACGCCGAGGAGGTGTCGGGGGAGAACGTCCGTGAGAACATCCTCGTCGACGAGCCGACCTGTCACTCCTGTCCGGTCGCCTGCAAGAAGGAGGTCGAGGTGCAGACGATGCACAAGGGCGAGGAGATGAACGTCCGGATGGAGTCCTACGAGTACGAGTCCGCCTTCGCGCTGGGGCCGAACTCCGGACACACCGAGCGCGACGACATCGCGCTGATGATCGACCGGTGTAACGACGTCGGCGTCGACACGATCGAGGTCGGCAACATGATGGCGATGGCGATGGAGATGACCGAGGAGGGCAAACTCGACGACATCGACGGACTCGAGTGGGGCGACTCCGAGACGATGATCGAGCTCATCGAGAAGATCGGTCACAGGGAGGGCGAGCTCGCGGACCTCCTCGCCGAGGGCGCGAGCCGCGTCGCGGAGATGCGCGACGCCGAGGAGAACTCGCTCGCGGTGAAGGGTCAGACGATCCCCGCCTACGATCCCCGCTGCATGAAGGGGATGGGCATCGCCTACGCGACCAGCAACCGCGGGGCGTGTCACCTGCGCGGGTACACGCCCGCCGCGGAGATCCTCGGAATCCCGGAGAAGGTCGATCCGTACGAGTGGGAGGGCAAAGGCGAGCTGACCGCGCTGTTCCAGGACCTCCACGCGATCAGCGACTCGTTCGACATCTGCAAGTTCAACGCGTTCGCCGAGGGGATCGAGGAGTACGTCCTGCAGTACAACGGCATGACGGGTCTCGACGTCTCGGAGGACGAACTGATGGCGGCCGGCGAGCGCGTCTACAACCTCGAACGCTACTACAACAACCTCGCGGGCTTCGACGGCGCGGACGACTCGCTGCCCGCCCGCTTCCTCGAGGACGGCATCCCCGGTCAGGGTGCCTCGGAAGGCGAGTACTGCGAGCTAGAGGAGATGAAAGAGGAGTACTACGACCACCGTGGCTGGGTCGACGGCGTCGTCAGCGAGGAGAAACTCGAGGAACTGGAGATCGATGTCGGGCCGGGCACGGGCGTCTCCACCGGCGACTCGCCCGCTCCCGCCGACGACTGAACCGGCAACTCTCACTCCGCGATCGCTTCCGCGTCCGCTTCGAGCACGCGAACGCCCTTCGCCTCCAGGTGCCTGAGCTGATCGCGAGCGAACGTCTCCTCACCGGTGCCTCGCGTCGCGAGGACGTACATCCGGGCGGTGCCCGCGGGACGCATCGTCCGGCCGGCGCGCTGGGCGCCCTGCCTGCGCGAGCCGCCGAGACCGGAGGCGACGATGGCGACCTCCGCGTCGGGGAGATCGATTCCCTCGTCGCCTATCCGGGAGACGATCAACGTGTCTCTCACCCCGGTTCGGAACTCGGAGAAGTAGCGCTCGCGCTTTGCGTGTCGGGTCTCGCCGCTCACGAACGGCACGGAGAGCGCCTCGGCGTACCGTTCGCCCTGATCCAGCCACTCGACGAAGATCAGCGCCTTCTCCTCTGCGTGTTCTGCCCGGATCCGTTCGATCTCCGCCAGCTTCGCCGGGTTCTCCGAGGCGAGTTTGCGTTTCTCGTAGCCCTCCGCCCGCGCGTACGCCTCCTCGGCCCCCTCGTCGAACGGGACGTACCGGATCTCGACCTCGGGCTCGGCGACGAACCCCGCCTCGAACAGCGCCGACCAGTCGGTGCCGATCGCCGGGCCGATCAGCGTGAATATCTCGCGTTCGTCCTCGGACTCCCTGACGGGTGTCGCCGTGAGCCCAAGCCGGTGTTTCGACTGCAACTGCGCGCTCGTCCGGAAGATCGGCGCCGGGATGTGGTGGGCCTCGTCGTAGACGACCAGCCCCCACCGCCGCGAGTCGAACAGTCCCCGATGTCTGTCCATCCCCGCCGTCTGGTAGGTCGCGACCGTCACTGGCCGGATCTCCTTCTCGCCGCCGTGGTACTCGCCGATCTCGTCCTCACCCAGCGAGGTGTGCGAGAGCAGCGACGTCCGCCACTGGCCCGCGAGTTCGCGCGACGGGACGAGGATCAGCGTTTCCCCCCCGACGGCCTCCATCGCGCCCATCGCGGCGACGGTCTTCCCGCTGCCCGGCGGGCCGACGAGCACGCCCGATCCCTGCTCCGAGAACCGCTCGACCCAGTCGCGCTGGTACTCCCGGAGCGGGAGCGAGAGCGAGAGCGAGAGCGCGTCGCCGGGGTCTAGCTCCCGGTCGTCGCGGACGGGGTAACCCTCCTCGTAGAGGATCCGTTTGATCTCGGCCTCCGAGCCCTCGCGAACCCAGCTCTCGGTGTCGGAGATCGGCGCGTGGAGCTGGTCCTCGTCGAGCACCCGGCGGGCGACGTTGCCCATCAGGCTCTCGCTGTCGGCTTCGAGCACCGTGTAGCCGTCGTCGTGCGTCCGAAGGGCGAACTGGCGAGCGCGCTTGTACTGGCGTTCGATCCACTCCTCGAGGTGAGGAGAACGCTCGCCGAGGACGTCTCGTACGGTCGAGCGCAGCGAGTCGAAGTCGTCGTGGGGCGCGCCCCAGACGTCCTCTTCGCGGATCCGGTAGAGGTAGTCACCCGAGCGGTTCGTGTCCACGAGGTAGGCGAAGCCGGCCAGCCGAGCACGGGTGAACTGCGTCGGGTGGGAGACGATCACCTCCCGGCGTTCGGGGAAGACGACGACCCGTTCGCGCTCGACCTGCGAGTCCCAGCCGGCGGGGTAGAAGACGACCGGGTCGGTCTCGACCGCGCGGCGGCCGACCCGGCCCGCCTCGACGAGCGTCGAGAGCGCGCGGTCGGCCTCCTCCTGGGTGCAGCCGACTGCGCGGGCCACCTCGCTCGCGGTCGCAACGGGCGTCCGGAGCGCCTGGAGGGCGTCGTGGAAGTCGTCGGCGGAGAGGTCGTCGGTCACGACTCATCTACCGGTCTGAGCGACAAACGGCTTTCTACTCGGTCGACGCAAACGCCTATACCGTGGACTGAGAAGGTGAGACATGGCTACAGGGCCGCCGATAGACGAACTCCACATCGACGAGGCGCCGCACGTCGAGACGCCGTTCCCGGGGCCGAGGGCGCAGAAACTGCTCGACCGCCAGCGCGAGATCGACTCGAACGCCGTCGCCTACCCGCGGGCGGTCCCGCTCGTCCCGGACGAAGCGCGGGGCGCGACGGTCCGCGACGTCGACGGCAACGTCTTCCTCGACTTCTTCGCGGGCATCGGCGTGCTCAACGTGGGCCACTCGAACCCCTACGTACTGGAAGGGGTCCGCGAGCAGACCGACAAACTGGTCCACACGATCGACTTCCCGACCGAGGCGAGGATCGAGTTCATCGAGACGCTCGACCGGATCCTCCCGTCGGGACTGCGCGGTCGGAACCGCGTGGTCTTCGGCGGGCCGAGCGGGAGCGACGCGATCGAGGCGTCGATCAAACTCGCGAAGGCGAACACCGGCGGACGGGGACTGCTCGCCTTCCACGGGGCGTACCACGGCGGCACCTCCGGCGCGATGAGCCTCACGGGCGGCGTGAAGTACAAGGAGAACTACACCCCGCTGCTGCCCGACGTGGTCCACGTGCCGTACCCGTATCCCGTCAGGGAGGAGGGCGGCGGCGACGCGGGGGCGGTCTGCCCCCGGGAGGACTGCTGTGGCGAGATGAGCTGTGCCCGGTCACTCGAGGCGGTTCGTACCGCCGTCGAAGATCCCTACAGCGGGCTCGCGAACCCGGCGGGGATCTGGGTCGAGCCGATCCAGGGCGAGGGCGGCGTCGTCGTTCCTCCGGAGGGGTTCCTCCCCGGACTGCGGGAGATCGCCGACGACAACGGGCTCCCGCTGATCACCGACGAGATACAGGTCGGCTTCGGGCGCACCGGCGAGTGGTTCGCCTCCGATCACTGGGACGTGACCCCCGACGCGATGCCGCTCGCGAAAGGGATCGGGGGTGCGGGTCTCCCGCTCGGCGCGCTCGCGTACCACGAGGACCTCGACACCTGGGGGCCGGGTGGTCACGTCGGCACGTTCAGGGGGAACGTCCCGGCGATGGTCGGCGGCGTGCGGGCGATCGAGTACATCGAGGAACACGGCCTGCTCGCCCACGCCCGGGAGCTCGGCGAGTACATCCGCTCGCGTCTCCGCGAGACGGGGGAGACGACCCCGGGACTGATCGAGGTGCGCGGGAAGGGCCTGCTGATCGGCGCGGAGTTCGCGACCGAGGGTGGGGATCCCGATCCCGAGACGGTGAAGGGGGTACGGAGGTACTGCTACGAGCGGGGCGTGCTCGTCTGGACCGCGGGACGTAACGACGAGGTGCTCAGGCTCCTCCCCCCGCTCGTGATGACCCGCGAGCAGGCCGAGACGGGCCTCGACGTGATCTGCGAGGCGATCGAGGCTACCGGTCGATAAGGAGCGGCTCCCTGATCTCGAGGGCGGCATCGAACTCCTCGCGACGATCCCGACGCGAGCCGATCCGGCGGAGCTGTTCGGCGTGGGCGCGTCTCACCGCGTCGGTCTCGCGTCGGTCGAACGAGAGCACCTCACCGAGCGCCTCCCAGTGACCTGTCTCGACGAAGAAGCAGACGGAGTCGTCGGTCTCGCAGGCGAGTTCGTACCGCCGACGGTAGTCGGGGAGCTCCTCCGAGAGGTGGTCGTTCGCCCGACGGACGAGCGGTGGGAGGCGCTCGCCGGGGACGCTCGCCTTCGCCGCGGCGAGTAAGAGCACTTGACCCTCGATGGGACCGACGTCGGTACCGCCCATCACCCACCCGCGCGCATCGCCTTCTGGGCGAAGTTCTCGATCAGGTCGTCGAGGGTCTCGGAGTCGCCCTCGAAGACCACCGTCACCTCCGTGAGCGTGAGCGACGGGCCGACCGACGCCGTCTTCGAGGAGAGCCGTGCCTCCCAGCACTCGCCGACGACGTGGTCGTCGTCCCTGGTCTCGCCGCCGAGGTTCTCCAGGTAGTGGCGTGCGAGACGCTGACTGATCCCCCGGAACGATCGCTCTCTGGTCTCGGTCATATCCAACCGCCGGCGACCGGGGGGAACACCGAGAGGGTGTCATCTTCGCCCAGTGCGGTCTCGACGCCGGCCGCGTGGGTCACGTCCCGACCGTTCTTGAGGATAGAGAGCTGGGGTCGGATCGCTCCGTCCTCGAGGAGCTGTCCCTCCAGACCGTCGAACTCCGCCTCGAGGTCGGCGAGGACCTCGCCGACGGTCGCGTCCTCCGCGTACTCGCGCTCGATCGTCTTCTGGCCGACCGCCTCGCGGAAGGTCGCGAAGAACCGGAGTTCGAGGTTCATACGCACACGAGGGTGTGCGAGGTCTAAAATCGGTCGGCGGAGAACGCGACGCTTTACACCTCCGACCGAGTCGTTCGGGTATGAGCGAGGAGTACGTCCCCGGCTTCGGCGCGCCCTCCGGCTGGTCGCGCGAGCAGGCCGCCCGGCTCGAACGCACTCCCGAGACGGTCGCGCCGATCATCTATCCGCCCGAGCGGGACCCTGCCCCACACGTCCACATCTGGGACACCTGGCTGCTCCGGGAGCGCGACGGCTCGATCGCCACGATCGACGGCTGGCGCGTGATCCTCTCGTTGACGGCACCCTCGGACCTCCTGCCCGGCAAACGCCACGACGTCGCCGAGATCCGCGCGTTCGCCTCGCGCGACGGCCGCGAGTGGTACGACGTCGGCCCCGTCTTCGACGGCGGGGCGCTCGGCTCGCGCCAGTGGGCCGGCTCCACCCTCTACGACGGCGGCGATCTCACCGTCTTCTACACCGCCGCGGGCACCGCCGGCGAGCACGACCTCAGCTACGACCAGCAGATCGCGGCGGCGACCGGCGGGCGGATCGAAGCCGGCGAGGATGGGCCCTCGATCGAGGGGCCGTGGGACCACGAGGTGATCCTCGAACCCGACGGCGAGCGCTACGAGACGAACGCCCAGACCCGGGGGATGATCTACACCTTCCGCGACCCCTGGTTCTTCGAGGACGGCGACGAGACGTACCTGCTGTTCGAGGCGAACACGCCGGTTCCCGACAGAACGGGCGCCTGCGACGACCCGGTACAGGAGGAGTTCAACGGGAGTATCGGTCTCGCACGCTCGCCGACCGGCGATCTGAACGACTGGGTGCTGGAGGAGCCGATCGTCGACGCGGTCTGTACGAACCAGGAGCTCGAACGCCCGCACGTGATCGTTCGCGGGGGCACCTACTACCTCTTCGTCTCGAGCCATCGCCACACGTTCGCGCCCGGCCTCACGGGGTTCGACGCGCTCTACGGCTTCGTCGGGGAGTCCCTCCGGGGACCGTACCGCCCGCTCAACGGCTCCGGACTGGTGGCGACGAACCCCGAGAACGCGCCGTACCAGGCGTACTCCTGGCTCGTCTACTCCCACAGGGAGGAGCTACTGTCGACGAGCTTCTTCAACTACTACGACCTCGGTCCGCTCGGCATCGACGACGTCGGGCGGCTCCCCGAGGACGAACAGAAACGCCGGTTCGGCGGCTCGCTCGCGCCGACGCTCCGGATCGGCGTGGAGGGCGACAGTACGGAGATCCTGGGCGCGCTGGATCACGGTCACCTCCCGTTGCCGAGCGAAGACCTTCCGGAGCTCGTGCTCGGAGAGCACTCGGAGGAGGGCTACGGCGCGTTCTGAGACGACTGGATTCGGGGTCTTCGGAGCTACGATGGAGCGAGACGAGGGATCACCGTTGAGGAGAGACGGTTCGAGACTCACTCCTCGGCCTTCCACGTTCCCGGTTCCACGCCGTGGTACTCGCCCTTCGCCTGTCGGGAGGTCGGCCACAGCGTCACGAGCAGGGCGAGGAGGTAGTAGACCACGACGGCGACGACGACGACCACCCCCGGAACCCCGGGGACGGCCGCGGTCTCGAACCACCGTTCGTCCGGAACGAAAAGCGTGATTCGAAACAGCCACGCCACGAGCAGGACGCTCAAGAGCGGGAAGTAGACCCGACGCAGTCGGCGGGTCATCGCCTCCCGGGACGAGACCTTCAGGGTCGGCTTTCGGAGGTCGTCGGCGAGCTCGCTTCGCCACTCCTTGTGAACCGAGCCTTCGGGGTTGAACGCGTTCGCGAAGACGTTCTCCTCGATCATCCGCACCCGGGAACGCGTCGCGTCGAACGAGCGGTACCGTCTGACGTCGAACACGAGGAAGATCGTCAGCGCGAGCATGCCGATCAACAGGAAGTACGGTGGGCTCTCCGGGGAGGCGAACGAGAGCGCGAGCACGGCGGCGATCACGCCGATAGCCCAGTCGATCGTCAGGTCGAGGCGGCTGACGCGGGTCGACATCTGGCCCACCTCTCCCCGGTAATAGTGCGGAAGCAGCGAGAGGAAGTCGGCCGTTTCCCGTCCCGCCTCCGCGGCCACCTCACGGGCCTCCTCCGTCTCGGGGTCGAACGTGTCGTTTCCCTCCATGGACTGTACACGTCGTCAGCGGCCATAGCACCTGCCAGCGACATGGCTGGCAGGATGAGCCGGCCCGAACCCGGTTATCACGGAGTCGACCCGATCCGGCTCACCAGATCGAATCGAGCGGCCAGACCGCCATCGACACGTGCGCCGAACCACCCTCGGCCGAGACGGAGAGCCGATCACCGTCCTCGCGCTCCGGATACACCCGCCCGGTGAGACAGCGCCGCTCGTTCGCGAACAGCTCCACGACTGAGCAGTCGACGAACGCCCTGAGCGTGAGCGGATCGGTCAGGTCCTCCGCCGGGGCGACGACCGGCTCCTCGACCGTGCCCGGTCCCCCTACCCGGCTCCGGTCGATCAGGAGCTCCTCGCCGGTGTAGCGGATCGTCGCCCGTTCGTCGCCGTCCGGCGAGGCGAAGCAGGCGATCTCGATCGATTCGGCGTCACCGAGATCGATATCAACAGTGAGCTCGAGCGAGCGTCCGCGGATCGGGAGTTCGGTTTCGGTACCCGGTTCGACCGCGAGGTCGAACTCGTGGCGTTCGCCCCGTAAGCCCTCCAGTTCCGGGGCGGGACGCTGGCGGAGTTCGCCCCCCTCGACCGAGAGTTCGCGCGGGAGCGAGAGACAGCCGGACCAGCCGGCCTCCCACTGCTCTCGCGCGCCGCGGGCCTCGGGGAGCCACCCCCAGGTGAGGTACCGATCCCCGTCGGCGAGCGATTGCGGGGCGTAGAAGTCGCCGTGGTCGAGCAGTCCGGTCGACTCGCGGTCGAAGCGGCCGCGCTCGGCGTCGAACGAGCCGATGAAGTAGCGCACCTCGTCGTAGTTCGAGACGTGAAGCAGGTCGCGGTCGGCGAACCCGAGCAGCTCCGGACACTCCCACATGTGGCCCTCGCCCGGCTCGCCGGCGAGGATCGGCCCCTGGTACTGCCAGCTGTCGAGGTCCGTGCCCGTGTAGTGGAGGACGACGCCGATGCCCGCGTCGGTGCCCGAACCGATCAGGTGGTGCCAGATCCCCTCTTCGCGCCAGAGCGCGTGGTCGCGGAACTCCGTCTCCCAGTGGTCAGTCGAGAGCAGGGGCGGCTCCTCCGGCGGGAGTCCGATCACCGGGTTCGCCTCGTACTTCTCCCACGTCCGGAGCTCGGGATCGTCGCTCGTCGCGAGGCAGGGCAGCTGTCTCCGCTCCCGCCCGCCGGTGTAGACGAGCGTCGGCGTCCCGTCGTCGTCGACCGCACAGCCCGACCAGCAGCCGTCGCGGTCGGGGCCGTTCGGCGACGGCGTGAGCGCGACCGGTTCGTCCCGCCAGCGGACGAGATCCGTACTGGAGGCGTGACCCCAGTGGATCGTCCCGTGGTGTGGGCCGCCCGGGTTGTACTGGTAGAAGACGTGGTACTGGCCGTTCCAGCGGATCAGACCGTTCGGGTCGTTGAGCCAGTTCGCCGGCGCGGTGAGGTGGTAGCTCGGACGGTGGTGGTCGCCCGCGAGCGTGGCTCGCAGTTCGCCGAGGGCGGGGACGTCCTGGGGCCGCTCCGGGAGCTCCTCCGGTCGTGCGAGACAGTCGATCGCGTTCGAGAGCAGGAGATCTCGTCGCTCGCTGAAGGCGTCCCCGACCGAGACGAACGAACCGATCCCGAGGACCGCTCCCCGGCCGACCCGCCAGACGACAATCGGAAGCTGGCCGTAGGCGTCCCCGCTCCCGCGGGCGGTCGCCGCGAGCGGTTCGCCACGCTCGGGGAGGATCCCTTCGTAGCGGGCGAATGGGGCGTGTTCCGCGGTGAACGCCCGTTCGTCGAACCCCGAGAAGAGCGGGTGGTCGGTGTACCGGGCCTTCGGAAGCGGCCCGGTCGGTTCCTCGTCCACCCCAGTCACGTCCGGCGGGACCGGGTCGACGCCGAGCGCGGCCACCGCCGAGAGCGCGCGTCCGGTCAGCAGGAGGCCACCACCCTCACGCAGGTACGGGAGGAGCCGCTCGCGGTGGGCGTAGAGCTCGTCGGTGATCGCGAGGGGCTCCTCTTGGTGCCACCAGAGCAGGTCGTGGTCGTCGGTCGAGAGCGCGTCGAACGTGACCGGCGTCGTCTTGAACGGGACGTCGGCGTAGACCGCCCGCTGGGCCGGCGAGAGCGCGTCGAGGAAGGGGCAACCGACCGCGGGCGAGGACCGATCCATTCCGAGTAGGTACCGGGGTCGGAGTAAAAAGCCTTCTCAGGCGTCGGCGGCGAGCGCCATCGACCGGATCCTGGCGACGACCTCCGCGACGACCGCCCCCGTGGCGAGCGTCGCGAGCGATACGACCGCGAGCGCGAGCGGCCCCTCGCTCGCGAGGAGGCCGTAGAGAACCACTCGCTCGGGCGAGCCCTCGCCGAGTGCGGTCGACCCGGCGGCGACACCCATCAGGACGCCAGAACAGGCGACGACTAACACGCCGTGGAGCGCCCCCGATCCCGCCGAAGGTGCGGCGAAGTAGCCCGAGAGCGCAACTCCGGCGAGCAGACAGCCCGCGGTCACGGCCACGCCAGTCTCGGGGGTGAGCGGCCCGATCACGGAGAGCCCGACCGCGACGAGCACGACCGAGAGCCCGACCGCGACCGCGCCGCCGTCGACCCAGCGGCGCTCTCGCTCCCCACCTTTCGCCCGCAGCGAACGGCGAAGCTGGGTGTCGCGTCGCATCGCTACCGGTCGCCGAGGCGGATTCCGTCGTCGACGATTCGGGCGTTTCGCTCCCGGTCGAGCGCGTCCGCCAGCTCCTCGTGGTCGTAGAGCTGTTGGATCAGCGCGTACTGGAAGTCACACCAGACCTCCGCGTAGATCGAGGACTGGCCCCACGCGCGCAGTTCGACGATGTAGCCGTCGTACTCCTCCCACCGCTCGGTGAGGCGGTCGAGCACGTCCGCCGCCGCGGCCGCCGCCTCCCCCTCGTCCGATCCGATCGCGTCGTTGATGTACGTCTCGTACTGGGTTATCTCGCGGTCCATCGCCACGACCGCGTCCTCGCTCCCCTCGGGGAGCGCCGAGACGAGCTCCTCCGGCACGACGAGGCTGATCGGCTCCATACCGGGTCAACGGACGCCGACGACAAATAACCGGCCGCCCTACCCCTCGGCCGACGCGATCGCGTCCTCGATCGCCTCCAGGTCGGGAAAGGTGAGCGACTCCTCGGTCTCCCAGGCGTAGACGACCGTGCGATCCGGCGCGATCACGAGCACGACCCGGCCGGTGATCCCCGCGAGCACACCCGACGTTCGGCGGATCCCCAGCTCGTCGGGGAGGTCGGAGGAGAACGTCGAGAGCAACGGATAGGAGAGGTCGTACTCGTCGATAAAGGCGAGCTGTGACCACGGCGTGTCGACGCTCAGCCCGTAGACGGCCGCGTCGAGGTCGGTCAGGTCGTCGATCCAGTCGCGAAGCTCGCAGAGCTCTCGCGTGCAGGTCCGCGAATAGACCCCCGGGAACGTCGCGACGACCACCGGTCCGTGGTCGAGTGCGTCGGCCACCGAGAACGTCTCGACGTCGTCGGAGGTGTACGACCCACGTTCGGCGCGCGCTGCGAGTTCGGGTGTGACCATCGGCAGCGTGAACTCGGGTACCGAATCGCCCGTCTCGATCATGTCCCGACGAGGGACGGAGCGGGTATGAATCCGTCCCTCGCCGAGCGCTACCGCTCCTCGACGTGACGGACGTCGACCGCTACGCCGCGCGTGCTCTCGGCCATCTCCCTGCCGAACATCTCCGCCCGCCCGATCGCGAACGCGCGCGGACCCTCGACGACGACCTCGTCCCCGACCCTGATCTCGGGGTCCGCGTCGAGGACCCCCGGCGCGAGCACCGTCCCGCGCGGGACGAAGCCGTCGATCGCCACCCGTTTCACGGCCACCTCGCTCTCGACCCACCGCCGAGCCCCGGCGAGCGTGAGTGAGAGCGTCCCGTACTGCGGGACCATCGCCGCCAGCTGGTCTCCATCCCGGTCGTGCGCCCGCAGCTTCGGGTAGCGGCTCTCGGTCACGATGTCCGGAAAGAGCGTCTCGCCAGCACCCTCGCCGAACTGGACGTCCGCGAGCGCTTTGACAGTGTTGTGCTGGCGCTCTCGCTTCCGGTACTGGGGCTCGCCGGAGAGCGCCACGCTCAGGCTCGTCAGCGACTCGTCGGTCGTCGGGTGGTCTTCGACGGTGAACTCAGGATCGATCCCGAGCGCCCCCGTCGCGCGTTCGACGATCTCTCTGTACCCCTCCTCCGGGACGTGTGCGATCACTCTCGGGTACTCGTTGCGCGTGAGGTATCGCTCGAGCACCTCGGCGACGAAGCCGATCTCCTCTTCGGACCACCGGCCAGTTACTGCAGAATCGTAGTGCTGGGCGGGGTAGGTACACTCGAGTTCCTGTGGGACGACCCCGATCGGCGAGGTCATCGAGACGACGTGGCCTCTGTACCGGATCGCGTCGTGGAACTGGCCGTGGCTCTGGGAGTCGCTGTAGGGCTTCGTCGCCGAGCAGGGAACGAGGACGAGGGGGGCGTCGAACCGGCTCCGGTATCGAGCGGTCACCCGGTCGGCGAAGCGCTGGATCTCTACCCTGTGCAGGGCGTCCTCGGTCGTCGCGAGCAGTCCGGAGCGACGGTAGATCGGCGTCCGTTCCTCGAGGTAGCCCCACTGCGTGTCGAGCGTCCGGAAGGCCGCCGTCTGCCACGTGCTGTGTCTGACCTGCCCCTCGACGTAGTTCCTCAGAGTTCCCTCCCTGATCCGTGCCCGGACCCTCGCGAGTTCGGCACGTAGGGCGTTCGCGTTGTGCTCCGCGCAGTGCTCGCGGGTGAACTCCGAGATCGGTCTGGCACAGGCTGGACACGGGCACGGGAGTTCCTCAAGATCCGAGAGGAACTGCGCTCCATCGGTCGACAGGTACCGTCCTTCGGTGCCGCGGACGGCCGCGCGGACGGCGTCGACCAGGTCGATCCCGGCGTAGGCGAGCAGCGCGGCGTTCGCGGGCGTCGCGACGCCCGAGAGGTAGAGCGCGGTGTCGGCGGGGGTCGCCTCCTTGAGTTCGAGTATCGTCTCGACGAACGCGCTCGCGTGGCCGACCACGCCCTGGGCCGTCGAGAGCGCGTAGACGTCCGCGCCGTGGTCCCGTGCGGTGCCCGGCGAGACGACCGCGCCGCTCGCGAACTCGGTTTCTGGGTAGTCGACGGCGAACGCCGCCTCGACCTCGGGGTCGGTCCCCGGCGGGAACCCTCTGTGGGGAAGCATCGTGACGTGCTCCTCGCTCCCCTCCGGGTGCTCGTGCTCTGCTTCCCAGAGGCTTCCCGCGTCCCGGAGGACGTTATCGGCGAGCGCCGGTGTCGGGAGCGACTCGGCGAGGCGGAGTTCGCCCAGCCGCGCCGCGCCGTCGCGCTCGTGGACCTCGAAGAACTCGGTCATTGCCCCTTCTCGGCCCCTGTCGCGGAACTATCCGTCGGTTCCGCCCGAGCGCACTCGACACCCTCGGGGAGCCGCGAACGCGCCGAGGCCGGCCAGCCGTCGTGGACGAGCGTGATCTCAAGGTCGGGATGCGCGGTGGACAGCGCCGTGATCCCCTCCGCGGCGGCCTCGTACGCATCCGTGTCGAGTCGGGCGGGGAGCTCCGCGTTGCACGGATAGGTCTCCGTGAGTTCGGGAGGGACGGGACCGAGCGGTGGGCGCAGGGTCCAGACCTCGTCGAACCCTTCCGTACTCGCCGGGGTATCCTCCGCGACCAAGAGGAGCCGATCCGGGACCGAGAGCCGCGAGAGACGGTCGTGGTGTCTCAGCACTTCGGGCCGACGGGCGCTCTCGTCCGAGAGGTAGAAGAAGGCGTCCTTCGAGGCCGGGTCGCTCGCTTCGAGCCACTCCGCGTGCCCTACCAGCGCGCGGTAGCCGTCGAGCATCGTCGGGTGCGCCCGGGCGCGCGTCTCGACGAGTTCGAGCAGGGTGCCGGACCGGATCGCCGCCTTGATCCGTCGGATCTCTGCGAACGAGACGTGGAGGTTGTGCTCGGCGAGCAGCCGTTCCCGGTCGCGGTTCGACCGCTCGCGCAGCGACTCCGGCGTGTGTTCGGTACAGACCGAACAGGCACAGGGAAACTCCGTTAGCTCGTCCAAGTGGCGGGTACCCCGGACCGTGAGATAACGGCCGTCGCGGGCGTAGAGGGCGTAGGCCGCCGAGTCGAAGAGGTCGCAGCCGCAGGCGACCGCGAGCGCGAACAGCATCGGGTGGCCCGCCCCGAAGAGGTGGACCGGGGCGTCCGCACCGAGTCCGCCTTTCGCGGCGGCGACGACCTCGACCACGTCGTCGAACCGGTAGGCGTTCATCAGCGGGACGACCGCGCCGACGGGGAAGACGTCGAGGTCGGTCCCGTAGGCGTGGCGGGCGGCCTCGGTCCGGAGGTCGAGCTGTGTCGAGCCCTGGATCGGCGCGGAGAGAAGCATATCACCCGCGTCGAAGCCCTCCGCCCGCTCAAGACGGTCCTGTGTGATCCGGAGCTCCTCTACGGCCCGCTCGCGGTCGACGTCCGGCGGCGTCGGGATGTCCACCGGAGTTCCGATGTCCGAACCGATCTCGCGCTGGAAGGCGAGGATCTCCTCCGAGGTGACGTCGATCTCGCCGTACTCCGCGAGCTGGAACGAACCCGAGTCGGTCATGATCGCGCCGGGGAAGTCGAGCAGGTCGTGGAGTCCTCTCTCCGTAACCTCCTCGCGCAGGTCGTCGCTGCCGTGGAGGATGTAGGAGTTCGTGATGAGGATCTCCGCGCCGAACTCGTCGGCGAGCCGTCGCGGGGCGACCGTCTGGAGGTGGGGGTTCACCACGGGGAGCAGCGCGGGCGTCTCGACGGTGAGCCCCGCTCGGGGCACCGAGAGCGTGCCGAGGCGTCCGGCGGCGTCCTGTCCGCGTACCTCGAAGATATCGCGCATCGGTCTACGCTCCTCCGGTGGGAGTGTGCGATTCTTTTCCCCTCCGGAGAGAGAGCGTCCCGTCGCACCCCGATGGAGTCCGCGCGGGCAGATCCGCTCCGATACCGTTCATACCGCCCACAGTCACCCCTGACGTGAAAGCGTCTCGTTCCGGCTGCTGCCCGGGTCGACCGTCGCCGTAGCCAGCATCACCCTACGATCGGAGGTGTGGATCGGTCCCCGGCGTGTCGATACGGTTACGCCCGTCGCCCCCGATGTCGCGGTATGGCCGTTGAACCGTGGAAGCTCATGCTGGGGTTGGCGGGTCTCCTCGTCGTGTTCGCGATCGCGGTCTCGGTGCTGGACGCCTCGCCGCTCGGCTCGCTGGTCCTCGTCGCCCTGCTCGTGCCGGCGGTGTTCTTCGGGTACCGACTCGGCAGACGGATCGGACCCGACTCGAACGGGTGAGCCCACCCTCTTCGACCGCGCGCGGACGACGGTCGCAGGCCCGAGACCTCAGCCGTTCGGTCTACCGGACGGCCCCGAGGTCCACGACGGCCTCGAGGTCGACGCTGATCCAGGTCACCAGTCGATCGTCGTCGTCGCAGTCCCGGGGGGAGATCGTACACCGGTCGGCCTCGCCGCTGTAGCGAACCACGTCCGTCCTGAGGGCGCTCGCGGGGTGGTCCGACGATGGCTCCGGTTCGACGCGGGGGCGGGACGACGCGGGATCGGTGGCGTGGGCACGAGTCGTCATCTCTCTCGACGGGACTCCACCCGCCCGGAGCATAACCTCTGCTACGTGACCTGTATAGCGCTCCCGAGCGCTCCTGACCCGTCACCATCGACCCGTCTCATCGACCGGCGAACGCCTCGTAGTACGAGAGCGCGAGTACCGTTCTTCCATCTCTCACTTCGCCCGCGGCGACCGCCTCGCGGAGGTCGGGAAACGTCGTGGTGCTGACGCGGATGCTCTCGTCGAAGTCGAGTCGCTGTTCGGCGCGGTCGCGACAGCCCCGGGCGACGAAGAAGTGCATCACCGAGTCCGCGATACCGTTGGCGGGCTCGACGGTGAGCAAGGGAGAGAGCGACTCCGCTTCGTGGCCCGTCTCCTCGGCCAGCTCGCGACCGGCAGCCGCCTCCAGGTCCGTGTCCCCGGGTTCGACCCCGCCGACCGGGAGACCGTAGCTCACCCGCGAGACGGCCTGTCGCCACTCCTCGATGCAGACCACGTCTCCCTCGGGCGTGAACGGCAGGATACAGACGCTCTCGGGCTCCGAGAGGTAGTCGAACTCCGTCTCTTCCCCGTCGGGTAGTCTGACGTCCTCGGTGACGACGTCGAAGCCGGGACAGCGGTAGGTGATCCGTCGGTCGAGCGTCTCCCAGGCGAGCGGGTCGTCCATGCGGGCACTGGAGTGGGCATCGGCGAAAGCTCACCGGTCCGCCGGGAGTCAGGGCTCGAAGTAGCGGTCGTGGTGAGCGACACACCCGGGGTTGAACGTCGCCTCGCAGGTCGGACAGCGAGCGGGGGAGTCGAGGTACTCTCGGATCGTGAGTTCGGTCCCACAGACCCCACAGAGCACCGCCTCCCGATCCCACTGCTCGCGTGACCAGCGCTCGGCCTCGTGGTCCGCGCTCGTCTCGTGGCACGCGAAACAGGGGTAGTAGGTGAGACAACATCGAAAGCGGATCGCGATCACGTCGCGGGCGGTGTGGTGGTGCTCACACCGGGTCTCGGGCCCGACGTCGACACCCCCGACCGGGTGGCCGTGGACGTTCACGGGCCGGATTCGAGGGATGGGGTCAAAGTTCGCGCGGAAGACTTCGGATCAACAACCGCCCCGAACGGACGACCGGGGGCAAAGAGGTAAGAGGTCACCCGGTCCTACGGAGGGGTATGGCATACAGGAAGGTGAACTACGCCGACGTCGAGCGGGTCTCGGGGGCGATGCACTTCCTGCGCGAACCGCTCGACTGCGAACAGGTCGGCGTGACGATCGCGAAGTGCGAACCGGGCTGGATCGGCCAGAAACACGACCACGCGGAGAACTGCCACGAGGAGGTCTACGTGCTGATCGACGGCGAGGCGAGCGTCGTCGTCGACGACGAACCGGTCTCGCTCTCCCCCGGCGACGCCGTCTGGATCGACCACGACTCGACCCGACAGATCAGAAACGGCGACGAGGAGAGCACGTTCGTCCTCGTGAGCGCGCCCGACCTGATCGAGGCCACGGGCGACAACGAGATGAGCTGGGCGCTCGCGGGCTTTCAGGGCTAGGTACCGAGGTCGATCTTCGAGAGCGAGACGTCGAGATCGGCGACGTACTCGTTGTACGCGTCGACGAACCCGGCGAACTCCCCAGCGTGCTCACGGACGACCTCCACCGAGGGCGGACCGTACTGTGAGAGGAGGTAGGCCCCGCCGTCGCCCCCGATCCGGAGGTAGGCGGTGACGTCGCCCTCGCGTTTCAGCTCCCAGCGGGTCCCCGAAACCCGGACGGTGAACGTCTCGTACTCGCTCCCGTCGAGACGGTGGAGCTGTCCGGCGATCGCGTCGGACGTCTCCTCGATCCCGTCGACGATCCGGTCGCGTTCGGCGGCGACCGCCTCGGTCGAGGCCGGCTCGGGAAACTCCCCTCGTATCTCGTCGAGCAGTCCCGACAGCGAGTCGACGTACTCGTTGTACGCCGCGACGAACGCGTCGTAATCCGAGAGCGCCCTCGCGAGCGCGGCGGGTTCCGGCGGCTGTTTCGTCGAGACGACGTAGACGGACTCGCCCGATCGAGGGTCGAAGCGGAGGTACTGCACCGCCCCGCCCTCGTACTTGAGCGTCCACTCCCCTACTTCGGTCTGAAACGTCCGGTCGCCGTAGTCGCCGCCCTGGAGTAGCGCGAGACCGTGGGCCATCCGTCCCGCGTGGTCGGTCACCTCGGCGACGAGTTCGTCTCGGCGTTCTCCGGCCTCGTGGGGGTCCGAGAGCCCGATGTCGCTGACGTCGATCACTCCCGAGAGGAGGAGTCCAAGCCGTAAAGCCGCTCTGTCGGCACCTCCTCCGCCCGGAGTTCCGCCCGGTGTGCCGAACCGTCCCGTTCCGCACCGAGACGCTCGACGAGGAGCGTCCCGTCGTTACTGGCCGTGATCCCGTAGCCGTGATAGACGAACCTCACCGTGAGGTGTGAGTCCCCCGGCTTCCCGGGGTACGAGGAGGGACGTCCCGAGAACAGACCGTCGAGCGACTCCGGATCGACCGCCTCGAACAGCGGTGGGAGGTCGAGCGGATCGACCCCCTCGAGCGCTGCCACCTCGAACACCACCGTCTCGCTGAGCGTTCGGTCCTCGGATCCGCCCCACCACTGTTCGTTGCCCATGCCGTTCAACGATGACACATCCAACGTTAACCTTATCCTATTTGATCAGATTTATTCCGAAGTAACAATCATTTATTCTTCTAAATCTTAATGAAACAATCTGACGAATGATTCGATCCACTCCGAGCCGACCTCCGGACCCCGCCCGCCCGTCGATTTGTTCACGATGTTAGAAACAATTACGTTTTTTAATTTCGGGTGATAAAAACACGCACATGTCCGGAGACTGCGTCTCGAAGGTCGACCGGGAGATCCTCTACCTGCTCCAGAAGAACGCCCGGTACACCGCGACCGAGATCGGCGCGTCGATCGGTGTATCCGATACGACGGTCAGAAACCGCCTCCGGGATCTGGAGGAGGGCAGCGTCGTCCGGGGTTACCGTCCGATCGTCGACTACGAGCGGGCGGGGTTTCACCGGCCGTTCCACCTCACCTGTACCGCACCGATCACCGAGCGCGAGCGGATCGCGGAGGAGGCGGCACGGATTCCTGGTGTCGTGCGCGTCTCGGAACGGACGACCGGGCGGGAGAACCTCCTCGTCGAGGTCGTCGGCGAGCACGCGGACGACGTGACCGAGGTCGCCCGACGACTCGACGCCCTCGGCGCGAGGATTGAGGAGGAGGCGATCGTCCGGGCGACGTATCGGTCGCCGCTCCAGCACCTCGCTCCGGAACGGTCGACCGAGCGCGAGTGAGGACGCGGGGAAACGACGAACGACCCGCCGCCCCTTCTCACTCGTCCGCGCGCTTAGTACGCGGAGACACGGACCGGTTGGAACCTGCTTGGGGTGCACTTCTCCGCAATTCCGGCTCCTCGCTTCCGCTCGTCGCTTAGAATTGCGGGAGAAGTGGGCCGGCTCAGATTCGAACTGAGGTTACGGCCACCCGAAGGCCGAAGGATACCAGGCTACCCCACCGGCCCGCATCCCCAGGGAAGCGAGTGCCGCTGTTAAACGTTCCGAATGGGTTCAGTAGTTCGCGAAGCCACCGGTGTCCAGCCAGTTGTGAACCACCGTGATCGCGTGGTTCGCGTGTAACGCCTCCGGACCGACGCTGAGCCTGGCATCCGCCCGTTCCGAGAGCCGTTCCGCCTCGCACTCGGTGAAGTCGTGGTGGTCCGAGAGTACGAACGTCGGGTTCTCTGGTATCTCGGCCTCCGAAATCGGTGTACCGTCCTCGTGGAGCTGAATCACGGTCCCTCCGACGGCGTCGAGTACGTCTGCGAACCCGCGTCGGGAGAGGAACACGCCGGGCGTGCTCTCGACCTCCACGTGACCGATCGCCTCCTCACGGGCGGCGAGTGCAGCACGGATCAGCGCGGCCGTCGAGCGCTCGTCGGGGTTCAGTCGTCTGAGTTCCGATCCCTCGAAGCGGACCGTGAACTCGTCGGAGAGCACGAGAAAGAGCCCGATCTCCTCGCGAATGGCGTGCGAGAGGAAGAAACTCGACGAGACGCACCGACAGAGCACGTCGAGGCGGCCCGCACCCCCGGCGAGGTCGTCGAGCGAGAACGCGTCGGTGGTCGGTGCGTCGTGTCCGATGACGATGAACCGGCGCATGTGGGGAGTCGCCGCTACAGGTCGATGAGTCCGTCGAACGGCGGAATGAGGGCCGAAAGGACAACGACTTAGCCCGTGACCGTCTCTCACAGGGCGATGCCTATCGAGCGATACCGACACCCCCACACACGCGGTGTCCGGAGGGCACGATGAGCGTTCTGGAGGACGCGAGGGCGGTGCTCGCCGAGGAGCCATGCGACGCCTGTCTCGGCCGGGTGTTCGCCGACCGGAGCTTCGGGCTGACGAACGACGAGCGCGGGACGGCGCTCCGGGTGACGGTCGCCCTGGAGGACGACGAACCAGCGGAGAAACCCGAAGCGGAGGACTGCTGGGTCTGTGAGGGTCACAGCGCCCGGTTCGACGAGTGGGCCGACCTCGTCTGCGAGGGCCTCTCCGGTCTGGACTTCGCGACCTACCAGGTCGGCACCCGGGCGCCGCCGCTGATCGAGGAGAACGAGCGGCTCCTGCGGGAGTCGGCCGGACTGCCCGAGGACGCCGGCGAGCCGTTCAAGTCCGAGATGAACCGGGAGGTGGGAAAGCGCGTCGGCGCGCGGACCGGAACCGAAGTCGACTTCGAGCGGCCGGACGTGCTCGCGCTGCTCGACGTGGATCGAGGAGTGAACGACCGAAGGGAGATCTCCTCGCACGCCGTCGAGGTACAGGTGAACGCGGCGTTCGTCTACGGGAGATACCGAAAGCTCGAACGCGACATCCCCCAGACCGAGTGGCCGTGTACCGACTGCGGGGCGACCGGGATCCAGCTGGCTCGGGGCGGTGGCGAGGAGCCCTGTGACGGCTGTGACGGGACGGGCTACCGCTACGACAGGAGCGTCGAGGGACTCACCGTTCCGACGGTGGTGGAGGCGATGGACGGCGAAGAGGGTGTCTTCCACGGTGCAGGACGCGAGGACGTCGATGCGCTGATGCTCGGGACGGGCCGACCGTTCGTGATCGAGGTGAAAAACCCCCGAACACGCTCGCCCGATGTAGAGGCACTCGAACGGACGATCAACGAGTACGCCGACGGCGCGGCAGAGGTCGAGGGCCTTCGCCTCGCGACTCACGACATGGTCGAACGGGTGAAGGAGCTGGAGGCGTCGAAGACCTACCGGATGGACGTCGAGTTCGCCGAACCCGTGAGCGACGACGCGCTCGCCGGAGCGCTCGCCGAGTTGGACGGGGCCACGATCGAACAGGACACCCCACAGCGCGTCTCGCACCGCCGGGCGAACCTCACCCGTACCCGCGAAGTCTTCGCCGCCGAGGGCGAGCTGGTCGACGAGCGCCACGCGGACCTGACGGTCCACGGCGCGGGCGGGCTCTACGTGAAGGAGCTCGTGAGTGGCGACCGGGGACGGACGCGACCGAGTCTCTCCGAACAGCTCGGCGTCGATGCGGTCGTGACGGCGCTCGACGTGCTCGCGGTCGAGGGTGAGGACGAGCCGTTCGAGCACCCCGACTTCTTCCTCGACGGATGATCCGGTTCGGGGCGGACGAGGCGGGGCGTGGGCCCGTCCTCGGCCCGATGGTCGCGGCGGCGGTCGCCGTCGACGGGCTCGAGCTACTCCCGGAGGAGATCGACGATTCGAAACGGCTCACGCCGACTCGTCGCGAGTCGCTCTCGAAGGCGCTCGGTGCAGCCGAGGGGGTCGAGATCGGGATTTCCGTCGTCCCAGTCGAGCGGATCGACGACCCGGAGACAGACATGAACACGCTGACCGTCGAGGCGCAGACGGCGGCGATCGGGGAGGTCGTCGCCGGCGGCGAGCGCGGGATCGTCGACGCCTGCGACACGGATCCGGAACGCTTCGCCCGTCGTGTCGGGAAGCGGCTCCCGGCCGACGTCTCGCTGGTCGCCGAACACGGTGCGGACGCCCGGCACCGAGAAGTCGCCGCCGCGAGCGTCGTCGCGAAGGTCGAGCGAGACGAACGGATCGGCGCGCTCACCGAGGAGTACGGTCCGGTCGGCAGCGGCTATCCGGGCGATCCGGCCACGAGGGAGTTCCTCGCGCGCGTCGTGGACGAGACCGGCGACCTCCCGGCGTGTGCGAGGCGGTCGTGGTCGACCTGTGAGGACGTGCTCGCTGCGGCCCGCCAGCGTGCGCTCTCCGAGTTCGTGTAGTGAGGAAGGGCGCGGCGATCAGCGGTCGAGCGGCACGGGTCCGAACTCGACGGGCGTCTCGGGCGGTCGCGTCGGGGAGGGCTCGATCGCCGTGGGGTCGGGGTTCGTGATCGGCATCGCCTCGGATCGAACGCTCTCGTAGAGGCGCTCGGCCCACCGTCTCGCCTCGTAGTCGTCGGTGTCGACGAAGACGGTGAGTGCCCCGCTCTCGCGGTCGTAGCCGCACACCCCGATCCGGTCGTCGAACAGCGAGAGCCCGAACGGGACCGACTCCCGGAGCGAGACCTCGACCGCTGGGCTGTCGATCAGCGCGGCCAAGAGCTCCGGATGGTCGGAGAGCAGCGCCTCGACGACGCCGCGCTCGTAGAGCAGCTCCGTCCGTCGCCCCTCCTCGACGCGGGTTCGGAGCACGCTTGCGTCGAAGAACTGGACCGACGCCGCGTTGAACTCGCGAAGCGTCTCGCTCTCCCTCGTGAGCGAGGCGAACCGGTTCGCAGGTCCGAGCGGCGAACTGGGCTCGGCGACCGTGACCCGAGCGTTCGAAAGCGCCTCGACGTCCAGTTCTGGCCCGTCCGTCGGAACCGCTCGCAACAGCGGGCGAAGCCGGCGGACCGCGTCGGCACGGTCGACCGCCGCGAGCACACCACCCGCGACGAGCCTGCCGGCGGTCGTGGCGCGGTAGGACCCCCCATCGCGTTCGATCCAGCCGTGATCCTCGAACTCACCGAGGATACGTGCGAGCGTCGGCGCGCTCATCGAGGTCGTCTCCCGGAGTTCGCGTCTGTCGTGTGGCCCTTCGCCGAGCATGCGGAGGAGCGCGAGCCGGTTCGACGAGCGCGCGAGGAACGCCACGTCCTCCAGTGCACCCTCCCTCCCTCCAGAATCCGGAGAACTACCTCGTCCCATGTCACCTGCGTACGCAACCGGTAGGTATTACTGTTAGGAGCAGCCCGATGCTCCAGGCTAACTGACACGTACGCGTGGCCCGCGTCCTCGCGCTCTCCCGCATCACCGTTGTTCACGCCAGGTGGCAAAGCGGTTTCCCGTGAGCGCGGTTCGCGCGGCGAGCGGGTCTCACGCCGTGAGATCACCCCTCTCGCGTCACGTCGAGGACTTGGAGGTGTTCGTCGTATCGGAGCGAGAGCGCCCCGGAGTCGGTGGGGAGGTCGACCCGGAGCCTGAGCGGGTCGGTCGAGACCACCCGCTCGGAGACGCTCGCGAGGTAGTCCGGGTTCGAAAAGAGCAGTCGCTGGAGCTCGAGGAACGTATCGAACTCCCAGCGTTCGGAGAGCGCCGTGATCGCCGCCGGGTGGTAGACGGCGACCAGCCAGAGCATCGCCCGGCGTCCGTACCGGCAGTTTCGACAGGTGAACGTCGCCCAGATCCGCGGGACCGAGCCACAGCACTCACAGACGCCCTCGGCCCCGATCTGGTGGTCCTCGCAGACGAGCACCTCCCGTTCGGTCCGTGCCGTGCAGGCCGGACAGACCCCCTGCATCATCGTCGCGACGTGCGCCTCGAAGAGGACGTGGGCAGCCTCGACCACCTCCGGGAGCGACCGATCCGCGAGGCCCGCCGGCGGGAAGGCGTAGTGCATGAACGCGCCGTCGGGGAGGTCTCCGCCGAGGACGCCCGCACAGTCCCGACAGCGGACGGTGATGTGTTCGTTTCTGTACAGCAACTCGACCGACGAGCCACAGAACGGGCAGGGGTGGCCGGCCTTCACGGGGCCGAGTTCGGGGTCCTCGGTGATCGTCCCGGCGACGACCGCACGCATCACCTGCGTCCCCGTCTCCCTGAGTTCGTAGCCCCCCTCCCTCCGGCGAACGAAGTGCGATAGCTCGTTCAGATGGTAGTTGAAGTTCCCCTTGTCGACGCCGACGGCCTCCCGGAGGTCGGAGAAGCTCATCGGCTCCTCGCCCTCCCAGAGCGCCTGGAGGATCGCGACGCGGGTCCCGTTGCCGAGGATCGAGAACGCCTCGGTCGGACTCACCCCGCCCGGCTCGATGCGTCCGACGGCCTCCGGTTCCTCCATGTGATCGTTCCCTCTACATACCACCGAAGCCGATACGTCGGAGCTGACAGCCGCCCTTTGCGTCGGATTCGGATGACCTGATTTGTGACACGTTCTCTGCGTGAATATCTCTTGTGGTTCGGTACTTCTACACACGACGGGGCGCTCCGGAGGGGACGAACGGGTTTCACGGCGTGAGAGGAATTCGCGGGGCGAAACCGTCTTGGTAGGTGCGTTTAGGGTCCGTGACTCACCACCGAGAGTGAGGAGGACACACACCCGACATGACAGGACGTCGGTGTATCATTCCACCGATATGAAAGGAGACGCGATGACACGGACGGAGCTGGGGTTGAAACCCGGAGCGACGCGGAGGAAGACGTGGACGACGAGTCGGCGCGGCGCGCTGGTCCTCTTCGGTGGGGTCGGCATGCTCGCTGGCTG
Source organism: Halalkalicoccus sp. CGA53 (assembly GCF_036429475.1). Lineage (GTDB taxonomy): Archaea > Halobacteriota > Halobacteria > Halobacteriales > Halalkalicoccaceae > Natronorarus > Natronorarus salvus. The sequence goes on along the minus strand of NZ_CP144125.1, from coordinate 303,343 downwards.
TGTGGGCCTCGACGAGGTCGCGGACGGGGTCGGCCTCGATCCGGAGCAGGTCGAGTCGATCGCCGACCTGGCCGACGCGGAGAGCCCACCGGGCGGGGACGGGTCGGCGGCCGCGAGCGAAGGTGACCCCCCCGAGGACGCACCCGACGGGGGGAGCGAGGAGGAGTGGCGCCTCTACGAGTTCGAGGCGGGTGAACGCTACGAGTACCGCGTTCACACCGCCGAGGACGGCCCCGGAACGTTCCTCTGGAGCGTCGAGGAGGTCGACGGCGAGCTGCTGACCGTCGAGACGTCGATGGAGTTCGAGAACGGCGAGGGCTTCTCGCAGACGGTGACCGGCACCGAGGACGACGTCTTCTCGGACCTGATGGTGACGCCCGCGGCGGTGTTCCTCTGGTCCGGGCTCTACTCGCCACACGTCGGGGCCTACGAGGACGAGGCGTACGTCGGTTACGAGTGGAGCTACAGCACCTCCGAGGGGAGTTTTCGGTACGCCGTCGACGGGACCGAAACCTACGTCGGCACGGAGTGTTACGTGGCCGTCACCGAGGTAGACGAACAGGTCGTCCACGAGAGCTGCCTCTCGCCCGACCTCGCCTTCCCGGCCTACGTGGCCTACTACGAGGAGACCGGCGAGGTCGCATTCGAGATGGAACTGGTTGGATACGAACGAGACTAGAGAGACCACACGGATACAATCATGAGTACGAAAGACGCGGACGTCGAAGCGGAACTGAGCAACGATCGAATCGAGACCGAGCCGGCGACGGGCGACGAGACGCCGACCTCCGTCGGCGGGCTGGACGAGAACATCGTGGGTGCGCTCGCGTATCTCTTCCCGCCCCTGCTCGCCATCGTCTTCTACTTCATCGAGGAGGACAACGAGTTCGTCCGGTTCCACGCGGTCCAGAGCATCATCATCTTCGGAGGGATGATCGCGCTCTCGATGGGGCTGTTCGTCTTCGGGTTCGTCCTCGACGTGATCCCGGTCGTGGGCCTACTCTTCGCGCTCCTGACGGGACTGGTGTCGCTGCTGTTGATGCCGGTCGCCTTCGTGCTCTGGCTCGTGCTGACGTACAAGGCGTACAAGGGCGACAGGGACGGCCTGCCGGTCACCGGCGATATGGCGAAGAACTACGTCTGAGATCGATATGAGACACTCCGCCGCGAGATCCGGGTAATCTCCGGCGGGGGAGACGGTCGGAGTGAGCGCCTAGCCCGGTCGCTCGATCTCGACGACGTCGAACCCCTCGTCGAACGTCAGCCCGAGCCGTCCCGTCTCGGCCGGGAACTCGACGCGAACGCGCAGGGGATCGGTCGAGACGACCTCTTCGGAGATCGCCTCGACGTACTCGGGGTTCGTGAAGAACAGCCGCTGCAGCTCCCGGAAGGTGTCGAACCCCCAGCGCTCGTAGAAGAGGGCGATCGCCGCCGGGTGGTAGATCGCGGGCATCCAGAGCACGGGCCGGGAGGCGGTCTCACAGTTCGGGCAGGTGAACTCGACCAGCAGCTCCGGGACGCGACCGCAGGACTCACAGAGCCCGTCGGGGCCGATCGCGTGCTCCTCGCAGACGAGTATCTCGGTGTCGGTCTCCACGGCACACTCCGGGCAGACGCCCTGTACCATCGTCGCGGCGCTCGCCTCGAAGAGCAGGTGCGCGACCTCCAGCACCTCCGGGAGCGACCGACCCGCGAGCCCCGCGGGCGGAAAGCCGTCGATGCTCATGAACACGCCGCGTGGGAGGTCCCCGCCGCTGGTCCCCGCACAGCTCTCACAGCTCGCCATCATCGTCTCGTCCTCGTAGCGGAGTTCGATCGGCGAGTCACAGAACGGACAGGGCCGGCCGATCGGAACGGGGTCCAGTTCGGGGACGTCGGTGATCACACCCGTGAGAACGGCGCGGATCACCTGGTTTCCGGTCTCCCTGAGTTCGTAGCCCCCCTCCCTCCGGCGAACGAAGTGCGATAGCTCGTTCAGATGGTAGTTGAAGTTCCCCTTGTCGACGCCGACGGCCTCCCGGAGGTCGGAGAAGCTCATCGGCTCCTCGCCCTCCCAGAGCGCCTGGAGGATCGCGACGCGGGTCCCGTTGCCGAGGATCGAGAACGCCTCCGTGGGCGTCACTCCGCCCGGTTCGATCCCGTCGAACGCTCCTTCGTCCTTCATTATCGGTACCTCGTCGTGGGATTCGCCGCCGTCCTCCGATCCCGAACCGTGGGAGATTCAGGATCCCACACTGGACTGATACGTACGACGGTCCGTGATATATGTGTTCAGGTGGTGGAAGCTCGCGTCCGGGTGGGTCTCGTGGGTGGAGATCGCTGGTCTTGAGCGTGACTCTCACGCCGCGAGATGCTATCACGGCGTGAGCCGCCCTTACGCCGTCGTATACCCTCACCGGGTGCAGTTAGATACCCGACCTCTCGAAGAAGTGAGAAGAGGAGAAGAGTGAAGAGATGAAGGGAGATGACCTCGGTCGGCTGGCCGGAGTGGAGAACCGAATCGAACGACGGACAGTTCTGCGGGCTATGGGAGGTGTGAGTCTCGCAGGGCTCGCAGGCTGTCTCGGTAACGACGACGAGGACGGTGTAGACAGCGATAGCGAGGACGATTCCGGCAGTACTGACGCAGACGACGGGGACTCCGACGACTCCGAAGTGGCGGGCGAGGACACTGACGACCCCGAAGCGGACGACGGAGACACCGACGACGCGAACGGCGGTGACGAGGACCCGTATCTCCGCGAGGAACTGGAGAACGCCATGGCGAACCTCTCGGCTCCCGACCCGGGCACCGGCGTCGTGGTGTTCGAAAACGAGGGCGAGTACCAGACCGAGGAGATCGAGTGTGGTGCGGACAGTGCCGACCCCGACGACCCGGAGAGAGGGACCGCAGAGGGCGTCTTCGAGTTCGACGACGGCGAGGCGTCCGGGGTCGAACTGAGCAGGGGCGACGACCTCGACGACCTCCAGAACACCATAACCCTCACCGTACCGAACCCCGACGAGGAGAGTCAGTTCGAGGAGGCCGCAGTCCCTCGGAGCATTCGCCCCATCAAACCCGAAGAGGGTGCCGAGGGTCGGTCCGCGTTCGTCGTCAGGGAGGCCGAGACCTGGTACGGTGGCATCGGGTTCGACCTCTCGGATCAGGGGGGTGTGGACTACGGCGAGACGTGGGTCGCCATCACCTGCGCGTGAGCCGGATCGGCCGACGGGCCGGTCGACCGAACCGAGGCCCCGATGGAGCGCTCACGACGCGGAACGGTCTCACGGCGTGAAATCCACCCTCTCTGTCGATATCCTCTCACACGGTGCGGTTAGGTACTGTCCGTTCCTGGATAGGTGCAGGGCTAATGAGATCATTAAACCACGATCCCGCGGCCGGACCCAGGGGGGTGAACCGACGGACGGTTCTCTCGAGCGTGAGCGGTCTGGGCGTCGTCGGTCTCGCCGGCTGTCTGGGTGGCGAGGACGCGGAGGCCGAAACACAGGAGTCGGCCGACGCGGACGACGCCGAAGAGACTGCGGACGACTCGGGAGACACCCCTGACGAGGGGATGGAAGACGACGGCATCGAGGACGACACGGAGAATACCGAGGGTGACGCCCCCGGCCTCCGTCCGTCCGAGTTGGACCTCGAACCCGATGACGCCTGGAACGACGACCACCCGGATGTCGAGGTCCCGGACGAACCGGGACGGGCAGTCCTCGTCCTCGGTGACGACCGGTACGAGATGGACGGCGACTTCAGCGGTGGGCCGAGAGAGGAGATATACGACATCGTCCGGGAGGCGGACGAGTTCGAGGGGGATGGGGTCTACTTCCTCATGGACGGGATCTTCCAGGTGACCGATGAGAGCAAGGAAGAGCACGGTCTCGAGGAGGACGGCTACAACGTCCGGTTCTTCCGGCGGATGGTCGGGTGGTCCGGAAACGATTTCCGCTACGTGAACTCCGACGAGGTCGAGATCTGGTGGCCCGGCCTGACGGAGATGATGAAGTACGTCTACCGCGAGGCCGCTGACGGCTCCGCGGAGGAGCGCGACTCGCCGATAACGACCTACGGAGAGGAGCCGTTCCTGCGGATCGACCGCTCAGGCGTCCTCACGGCGACCGGCACGATCGACGACCCCGGACAGTCCAAGATACCGGCAGGGACGGCGTTCGAGTTCGGGGCACGCGCGGACGAGGGATGGATGGATCGGTGGGGAGCATGAGCCGACAGAGCGGGACAACCCCGACCGAACACGGAGCGCGGATCGATGGGGATACGACCATGAGAGAGATCGAACGGCACTCGCGGAACCGAACGGAGAACGAAACGAACGCAGACTCGCCGCCACAGGCGATGCGACCGGAGGTCTAAGGATGGTGCTTCACTTCGTCAGAGCGACCGGCGTCTTCTTCAGGACGCTCCCGTTCGTCGCGCTCCGGATCGTCGTCGGGGGATTGCTGGGCCTGATCACCGTCGTCTACTTCGGGGTCGTCGGCTGGCTGGTACTCACGCTCCTGGAGGCGGGGACCGTCTCCGGGCCGATCGGGGGAATCGGACTGCTGATCGCGACGGTGATCTTCCTCGCCGCGATGCGGTTCGCCCGCCGCTACGTCCTCTACATGGTCGCCGCGGGTCACATCGCGATCATCGCCCACATCGTCGACACGGGCGAGACGCCGTCGAACCAGCTCGCGTTCGGCACCCGGCAGGTGAAATCACACTTCGCGGAGGCGAACGCACTGTTCGTCGTCGATCAACTGGTGAAGTCGGTCCTCAGGCAGTTCAACCGCCGGGTGATCTCGCTGTCGAACATGCTCAGCTTCGTCCCGAGTCTCAACAACATCCTCACGGTGCTCCGTCGGGCCGTCGGGCTCGCGGCCTCGTACATCGACGAGGCGATCATCGCACACGTGTTCATCGCCGAGGAGGAGAACAACTGGCGGGCGGCACGCGATGGGCTCGTCCTCTACGGTATGACCTGGAAATCGGTGTTGGGGTCGACGCTCTTGATCGTCCTCGCGATGTACGCGGTCGCGTTCGTGATGCTGCTGGCGCTGGCCCCGCTCGCGACCGTCTTCGGCGGCCTCTCGCCCACCTACGAGGTACTCGGCTGGGTTGCGGTGGCGGGACTGGCGCTTTCGATCTACCTCGGGGTGCTCAGACCGTGGGTGAAGACGGTCGTGATCACGACGTTCCTGATCGAATCCCGTGACCTGACGCCCGACAACCGGACGATGGAGTTCATCGCGGACAGCTCGCCGAAGTTCCGCGAGCTGAGAGAGAGAGCCGACAGCGAGGTTCCCGGCAGTCGCGACGACGCCCCTACGGAGAGCGACGTTCCAGCGGAAGGGACGACGTGAGCCGAACGACCGGTTCGGGGGATCCGGAGGCAGCCGAGAGCGAGCCGGACGTGCCGACGGAGGAGGACGACGACGAGCGAGGGCTCCCGGTGAGCCGCCGGGCGTTGCTCGCGGGGGCAGCCTTCGGCGTCGGCGCGGGCGTGGGTGCGGGCGCGACCGCCTACTACTTCCGCAGCGACGAGCTGTTCGACCGGAGCGATCCGGTCGCGGCGGCCGAGGGGGAGCTCCCCGAGGACCACGTCCCCTTCTCGGTCTGGGAGGAGCTGCGAGAGCGGCTGCGGACCAGCCCGGATCACCTGCCCGGACGCGCCAGCACGCTGGTGGCCGACGGCGACCTCGAAGCGATCTTCGAGTTCGTGCGCGACGAGGTCGTGACCGTCCCGACGAGCGCCGATAGCACGAGGGACACCGAGACCGGGACCCGGTGGGGGGTACGAGGGACGCTCCGGTGTGGGATGGGCACGCCACGCGACAAGGCCGACCTGCTCGCCGACCTCTACCGGCGAGCGGGCTACGAGGCGACCGTGGTGGCCGTCGACGCCGAGTTCTCCGAGGACGAGGTGAGAGACCACTACACTCGAACCGTGGATCGGACGTTCGACCCCGAGATCGACGAGGAGACGCTTTCGGACTGGCTGGAGCGTCTCGGCGCCGACGGCTCAGAGGAGGGCGAGTTCACCGTCGTGGACGACGACGGCGAGGAGAGCGCCGCGATCGCGGAGACCGTTCGCGCGGCCCTCTACGAACTCGACGGTCCGGACCCGTTCTCCTGGGAGTGGGGCGGACGGAACGTCGGCACGCCGGTCGTCGAGGTGCCCGTCGGCGGCGAGTCCCGGTACGCGAACCTCTTCGCCGACGTCCCGTTCGGCGAGGCCGGCGGCGATGTCTCGGGGATACGCGAGCGCGAGGAGCCGGAGACGGTGCGGGTGAGCCTCTCCGCGGTGACGCCCCGGGAGCGCGACGAGCCGATCGAACTCGTCTCCGGGGAGTGGCCGGTGACGGAGCTACTCGGTCGCCAGCTGCTCGTCGGGACGCCGTCGGTCGTCGCGCCGTACGAGCAGCCGGAGGCGACGATCGGCGACGTGGACATGTTCACCCCCGCGCTCGCGCTGCAGGGACTGGATCTCACGCCGGAGGAGGCGGCCGAGGCCTCCGTGTTCGGCGACCCGTTCACGCTCCACGGCGACCGACTCTCGGCCACCGACGACGGGATCGTCTCCCGGAACGGGGAGCCGTTCGTCTACCCTGAGGGCGACGCCGACCCCGAGCGGGTGGAGTCGCTCTCGGTCGTGGCCGACCCCGTCGACTACCCGACGATCCGACTGGAGGTGACCGCCACCGACGGCGAGGGCGAGCACGTCGAGAGGATACCCGCCTCCGCTTTCTCAGTGAGCGACGAGGAGCGAGCGGTGGTGCCGACGATGACCGAGACGAGCGCGCGAGCGCACGTGATGTACGTCCGCGACGAGTCGGGTAGCATGGGCCGGGGCGTCGACGCCGCGACCGACGACGAGTGGTACGACGACCTTCGCTCGGTCATCACGGGCCACGAGTCCGCGATCGACCTCGAGTACCGGGAGGCGGATTCGGACATGTGGACGCACCTCACCGACGCGGTCGCCGACGGTCCCGACCTGATCGTCTACGCCCACGACGGCGAGGAGACCGACGAGTACGTCGAGACGATGGACGAGATCCTCGCGGAGGCGCCGCCGACGGTGCTGCTCAGCGCGTACGACGAGTCCTCGCCGGTCGAGAGCGAGACGGTGCTCGCCCAGGCGGAGCTCACCGGCGGCGTCGCGGTGCCGATGGGCGAGACCGGGACGGTCCACGACGCCGTGATCGAGGCGCTCGACGGCCTCGACCTCCCGACCTACCGCTTCGACTACCACGTTCCAGATAGCGAGGTCGGCGAGCGAACCGTCGAGGTCTCTCTGGGGGGCGAGGAGGCGTCGGCGACGTACGAACCCCGGTCCCGAAACCCGATCCCGCGGACGCTCGTCGGCCTCTACCTCACCGTCGAGTCGGGCGGACGGGAGGTGACGCGCACCCTCGGCGGCTGGGACCCGGCCCTCGACGGGGGGTGGAACCCCTACCGGGACGACCCCGACACCGACCTCGCGGGAGAGGTCGGCGAGGCGCAGGCGCACGCGCTCGACGTCCACGGTGCGCTGCTCGGCGGGGTGACGCTCTCGTTCGAGGGCGACGGCGTGTCCTACTCCGTCGCCCTCGACGACGTCCTCGGGGCGAACGGGACGTTCGCGCACGTGGACGCCGCGGCGGTCTCGGGCGACCGCGAGACGATGGACGCCGCGATCGAACGGGGTGGGGTGACGATCCCGTACGAACTGCTGCTCGTCCAGTCGCGACTGCCGGAGGTCGCGAACGAGCGGGGCGTGACGTTCTTCGAACACGCGCGGGTCGCGCTCGTCCAGCAGAAACCACTGCTCGGGACCGATCGGCTGGAACAGTCGGTCGACGTACTCCCGCTCACGACGGCGACGACGACGGCCGAGGAGCCCGAGGAGCGCTTTTTCACGACGCTCTCGCGGACGGCGCGGATCGCGGCCGTCGAGGCCGCCGCCTACGAGGTCTCGACGGCGTCGCTGCTCGACGGGGCCGACCTCGTCCCGCTCTCGGAGTTCGACGCCGACCACGATCACCGGGCGAGTTACGCCGATCTCGTCGCTCGTGCCGGGTTCACCCGGCGGGACCACCAGCTGGTCCCGGCCGACGGCTCCGCGTTCGCGTTCTGGAACGTCGATCCGTCGACCGGAACGCTCACGGGCGTCATCGACGACGGGACCGGCGGGGGACGGCGCTACCGGGAGATCGAAGAGCGCCTCGACCGGCTGAGTCAGGTGATGAGCGGGTACAACCTCCTGCTGATGGCCGCAGGGGGTGGTGGGGCGATCTCCGGGCTCGGGGCAGCCTCGCTCGGGATCGTCGCGCTCTACGGCCAGCAGCTCGCTCGGGTCTACGCGGGCGTCACCCTCGTCCTGATGACGATGGACGCCCGTCACCTCGACCTCGCGCTCCAGCAGGCGCTCGCGGGGATGGTCTGTGGGCTCGCCTGGCAGATCACCCTCGGCGTGTTCGACGTCTTCGGCGGGGCCGCCGCGTTCAGAGCGATGGTGTTCCAGATCTTCGACAACCTGCTCGGGGTCGCGGGCGTCTCGACGCCGACCTCGTGTGGGCTCTGAACCCCTCGAATTACGCCTACCCGTACCCGAGTTTCCCGGGTACCCCTCCGAACCCGCCGCCGTCGTACCGGAGGGCGCTCCAGCCCACGCCGCGAGCTCCCTCGATATCCCCGTCGGAATCCCCGACCATCGCGTATCCCTCTCCCTCGATCCGGCGCTCTACCTCGCGAAACGGCGCCGGATCGGGCTTGTGTGCGCCGACCTCGTAGGAGGTGACGACCGCATCGAACCGCCCCTCCACGTCGTGTGCCCGGAGCTTCGCGAGCTGCCAGTCCGGGAGGCCGTTCGTGAGTACGCCCAGCCGGTACTCCGCGGCCAGCCGTTCGAGGTCATCGTGCGCTCCGCTCGGCGGTTCGCTCGCGGCGATCTCGCGTTCGAGCAGCGTCCCTCTCAGCTCCCCTGGATCGCCGACTCCGACCGCCGCGAACGCACGCCGCACCGGCTCGGGGTCGAGCGCCCGGAACCGCTCGAAGAAGCTCTCGGAGTAGGTGTCGACCCACTCCTGGCGACTCTCACCGACGGATCGCTCGAACGTCTCGGAGAGGACCGTTCCGTAGGGCCGGTCGAACGAGAGCAGCGTGCCGTCGAGGTCGAAGACGATCGCCCGACTCATCGCCCGGTGAGCAGGACGCGGAGGATGTCGCCGTAGGCGGGTCTGGTCACGAGAACGCCGATCAGCACGCCGACGATGGTGAACAGCGCGAAGCCGGTGAGGTCGCCGAGGCTCAACACTGCGAGGGGAGACATCGCGACGATCGTCGTCGCGGCAGCCGCGCCGATCACCCAGAACGCCTTCCGGAACCGGCTCTCGAACACTCTTCCCGTACTCACGTCGCCCTCCTGGAGGATCTCGTCGGCGATGATGATCAGGTCGTCCACTCCCGTCCCGACGACGGCGATGAAGCCGGCGATGGCGGCGAGGTCGAGCGGGTAGCCGACGAGGGCGGCGAAGCCCAGTAAGAGAAAGACCTCGGAGGCGGCGGTGACGATCATCGGTCCTCCCACCCTGGGATCACGGTACCGAGCGGCGACGACGCCGGAGACGGCGAGGACGGCGACGAAGCCGGTCGCGAGCGAGAGGAACTTGAACTCCTCGGCCTGACTCGGTCCGAGGAAGCTCTGCGTGCCGGCGTCGAGGTCGAGCGGCGCGGGTAGCGCGCCCGCCCGGAGGTTGATCTGGAGGTTTCTGGCGTCGTCCATCGACGGCGCGAGCATGACGAACTGGGGGTCGCTCTCGAACTCGCTCGACTCGACCCCCTGGGCGAGGTCGGGACCGAGGCTGTGGGCGTCGACCACCTCGCCGTCGACGACCGTGAGCAGGCAGTAGCCCGGCTCGTCGGCGTCCTCCTGGTAGGCACAGCCCTGCTGGATCCCCTCCGTCGTGAAGCCCTCGTCTCGCATCGCGTTCGCGAACGTTACCGCGCCGTCGTTGGTGAGCGTCACCGGGACGCGAGGGCCCTGCTGACCCTCCTCGGTCGCGAAGCCGACGTCCGCGATGTCGTCGTCTTCGAGCAGCAGGCGCTCCTCGTAGCCGCCCTCGCCGTCGGGATACGTGATGTGGAGTTCGACGACGCCCTGGTCCCCGATCAGGTCGATCACCTCCTCGAGCGTGACCCCGGGGATCTCGACGACGACGAAGTGCTGGCCGTCGGCCGCGGTCGCCTTCGAGGCGTCCCCGCGGGCGAAGGGTGACTCGCTGATCTTGTCCTGCATCACCTCGACCGCCTCGTCGGTGGTCTCCTCCGTCACTCCGTACCTGATCTCGCCGCCCTCGAAGCCGGTGGTGGAGAGCGCGGCCTCGAACTCCTCGGTGCTCACCTCGTCCGTCCGGAGCTCGATCGTTCCCTGACCCTCACCCCCGTCGCCGTGGTACGCACGCACGTCGCGCGTCGAGAGGTCGAGCTCCGTTGCTATCGCCTCCTCGACCTCGCCCGTCTCTCCCGGGTCGATCGTCAGTCCCTCGGCGGTGAGGCCGGCGAGTGGTGCCCTCACCCTGGAGCCGCCCGCGAGGTCGAGGCCGAACTGGAGGTTCGTCAGCCCGGTCGTCTCGATCTGCTGCTGGGCACCCTCCTCGCCCTCGTCGCCGTCGTCGGGTGCGAACGTCGGGAGGAAGAGGAACGCGGCGCTCAGGAGGACGAGTACGACGAGCAGCGAGATGCGCCAGTGTTTTCTGAGCACTCCGTGCTCGTCGTCGCTCATCGGTTTACCCCCTCGAACTTGTACCAGCGGAGCAGGCTCACGTTCAGCAGGTAGGTGTTCATCAGGTCCGCGAGCAGGCCGAAGACGAGCACGAGCCCGATCTCGGGTAAGAGGGGGATCCCGAAGTAGGTCGCGACGAGGGTCATGACGAGCATGGCGATGATCGCCGTCGTCGTCATCGTCACGCCGGTCCGCATCGCTCTCCTGACCGACTCGTAGAAGTCGCCGCGCCGTCGCAGGACGTGCGTGTTGAGAAGCAGGTCGGAGTCGACGCTGTAGCCGATCAGCATGAGGAGGGCGGCGACGGTCCCGAGCGTGAGCTGGATCTCGAAGAGGTTCATCAGCGCGAGCGGGATCACCAGGTCGCTCGCCGCCGACGCGATGACGGCGACGCTCGGGATCAGCGTGCGAAAGAGGGCGGCGACGATGACGCTCATCCCCAGGAAGGCGAGCAGGAGGCCGATCAGCGCCTGGACCTGGGTGTCCGCGCCGAACGTCGCGGAGGTGCCGGCGATCGAGATGACGCCGAAGCCGGCGGCCTCGGCGTCCGACTCGATCTCGGAGACGTCCGTGGACTGGAACTCGACGAGGTACTGGTCGTCCTCGGCGGGGATCGGCGTGATCGACTCGACCTCGGCGTCGAAGGCCGCCCTGATCTCGTCCTGTGACGCGTCGGTTTCGATCTGGATCTCGGTGCCGCCGGTGAAGTCGATGCCGAGGTACGCGGGTGCGCCGGTCGTCGCCCACGTCCCCGTGATGACGAGGAGCGCGACGAGAAAGAGCGCCAGCGGAACCGCGACCAGCTGGCGGTTCGAGTACCGGGTGTAGTCGACGACCGGTACTGGCGAGTCCGACATGCCCCCGGCTCCGAAGCCGCCGCGAATAAACTTTCTTATCCAACGGGAGGGGACCTGTGAACGAAAGTTCCACGGTCCGCTCTCGCGGGGCCGTGCTTTTACCCCGTCACGACGTAGCACGTCCATGACCGAAGCGACCCGCGTGACCGTCTCGTACCCGGAGGACCTGAGTACGTGGGGGCGATTTCAGGTGGAGAAGCCGTCGTTCCGCGCCTACCTGCGAAAGACCCTGGGCGACGTGCGCGAGGGCGAGGTTCGCGAGGAGTTCGTCGGCGTCGGCTGCTGTGGCAACACGCTCGACGTACCGCTGAGAATCGAGCGGGTCGAGGGTGGTCGGACGGTCGATATGGACACCGAAGTCGAGTACGAAGTGCGTGAGGCCTGTGGGGTGCAGGGGAGCTGGCGGGTGCAGAGCGCTGGCGGGCCAGCCCGCGGGTGAGAACGACTCAAACGGACTGCTGTCCCTGTGTACCGCTCGGACCGAGAGGCGGGTACCGAGCTGAGCGGTACGGAGTACGGCAGTCCGTATCACTCCGTCGTCTCTCTGTCCTCCGACGGGAGTTCCTTCTGGAGGACGAACGGCCCGAAGTCCGCGGCGGTCCGTCTGGCGATCGTCGCGATCCTGAGTACGTAAAAGAGCAGGACGGCGAACGGGCTGAACAGCGCCGTGATCGTGAGCGCGACGACCGCCGCGTAGACCCACGGGTGGAGGCCGAGCGCGAGCAGGTTGTCGTAGGCCAGGACGACGAACGCGCCGCCGAGCAGCGTCGGGAAGCCGACGTAGAGCAGGATCTTCGAGAGGTCCGCGAGCTCCTGTTGCATGTAGACCGTCTTGAAGTACTGCCGGGCGATGTGGATGTCCCGAAGCAGGTCCTCGACGCGGTCTGCCTGGCGATCCATCGGCTCCGTGAGGTCGTGACGGTAGTCCTCGCGGATGCGACGGACGACCTGGAGCTGCCACGGGTCGTTGTAGTCGAGGATGACGGCGATGACCGCGAACGTTCCGAACGTCGCCTCGCCGAGCGTGTCGATCGCGTCGGCGTCGACCGACGCGGTGGAGCTGACGTACTCGTCGACCGCGGCCTGTACCGACCGTGACTCCGCCCGACAGACGTTCTGCATGCCGAGGGCGGCCCGCCGTTTCGCCTCGATCAGCGTCCGGAGGAACTCGGCCGGATCGACGGGGCTCGGACGCGATCCGGTGTGGTCCTCGATCGTCCGCCGGAAGTCACGCGTCTCGTCGAGACGCTCGAAGAACGTCCCCGCCGTGCCGAACTCCTCCGAGAGGATGAGCTGGTTGATCGCGAGGACGACGGTGATGAACGGGAGCATCCCCCCGATCAGCGAGGCAGAGAGGTCGGTGATACCGCCCTCCTCGGCGGGCGTGATCGTCCCAGCGTAGATCAAGAGCAGGGAGACGGCAAAGACGAGAGCCAGGAGGAGCGCGGAGAGGTAGTGGCGGTCGCCGGTGAGAAAGAGCCAGCGCGAGAGCCCCCCGACCTCGAGTCGATCCCACAGGCTCCGGTCCGGCTGTGCGGCCGACGGCGCATCGGGCTCGCTCACCTCTTGGGGTACAGCCACGAGCGGCATGAACGGTCTGCCTGCTACGGAGTCACACCGACCGGCGCTGCCGGAACGCCGGGGTTGATGAACCAGCCGGTGCGAACGACGGTATGCGAACGTACGACCTGAAGCGGTATCTCACCGCGCGGGCGACGACCCAGCCGTCGTTCACCCCCGACGGGACGCTCGCCTTCCTCTCGGACGCCACCGGCACGCCACAGCTCTGGACCGTCTCCGAACCCGGCGCGTGGCCCGTCCAGCGCACCCACTACGACGAGCGGATGTCGTTCGTCGACGCCTCGCCGACTCGCGAGGAGGTGATGGTCGGGATGGACCGGGGAAGCGACGAGCACGACCAGTTGCTGCTCGTCGACTGTGCGGACTCGGCTGTGGAGGAGGTCACCGACGATCCCGAGGTGATCCACACGTGGGGCGGGTGGCATCCCGACGGAGAGCGGTTCGCCTTCGCCGCGAACCGCCGCGAGTACGCCACGTTCGACGTCTACGTCGGGGATCGAGAGGGAGGAGAACGCCTCGTCACCGCCGAGGGCGGCGGTCGGCTCTCGGTCGAGGGGTTCTCGCCCGACGGAAGCCGCCTCGCGGTGACGGAAGCCCACGGCAGTGACTGGCAGGAGGTCTCGGTACTCGACGCCGAGACGGGCGAGCGCGTGCAGGTGAGCGAGGGCGAGTTCCGGTACGAGAACGTGAGCTGGGCTCCGGATGGCTCGCTCTACGCGACGAGCGACCGCCACTCCGATCACCTCGCGCTCGTCCGACTGGGAGACGAGGTCGAGCCCGTGATCGCGTCGGAGGAGTGGGGGATCGAACACGCCGCGATCGGTTCCGGAGGAGAGGTCGCGTACGCCCACAACGTCGACGGCTACTCGGTGCTTCACGTCGGGGAACTCACCGATCCGATCGGGGTCGAAGCGGAAGAAGTCGACCTCCCACGGGGCGTGATCGAAGGGCTCTCGATCGAGAGGGGCCGGGGGCTGGTGACGCTCTCGACGCCGAGTCGACCCTCGTCGGTCTACGTCGTGGACGTGGGTACAGGTGACGGGCAGGGGACGATCCGATGGACCCACCCGTCGACCGCCGGCATCCCCGAGTCGCAGTTCCAGTCGCCCGAGATCGTCAGGTACGACACGTTCGACGGGCGGGAGATCCCGGCGTACCTCACGTTTCCTCGGGAAGTCTCCGAGGGGGGCGCACCGGTGATCGTCGACATCCACGGTGGCCCGCAGCACCAGCAGCGGCCGTGGTTCAACCCCGTCAAGCAGTCCTTCCTCGATTCGGGCTACGCCGTCTTCGAGCCGAACGTCCGTGGGTCGTCGGGGTACGGGCGGGAGTACACCCAGTTAGACGACGTGGAGAAACGGATGGATTCGGTGACCGATATCCGGTACGGAGTCCGCTGGCTGGGAGAGCAGCCCGAGATCGACGGCGAGCGGACCGTCGCCTACGGCCGCTCCTACGGCGGGTTCATGGTGCTCGCGGCGATCACGGAGTACCCCGAACTCTGGGCCGCAGCCGTCGAGTTCGTCGGTATCGGCGACTTCGTCACCTTTCTCGAGAACACGAGCGAGTGGCGACGCTCGCACCGAGAGCGCGAGTACGGCTCGCTGGCCGAGGACCGTGAGGTCCTCGAGGAGATCAGCCCGCTTCGGAGGATCGACCGGGTCGCCTGTCCGCTGTTCGTCCAGCACGGCGCGAACGATCCCAGGGTACCGGTGAGCGAGGCGGAGGCGATCGCGGAGTCACTTTCGGGAAAGGGGATTCCCGTCGAGACCTGCATCTTCGAGGACGAAGGCCACCACACGACGAGTCTGGAGAACCGTATCGAACAGTTCGAGCGGATCGCGGCGTTCTTGGAGGAACACGTCGGCGGTATCGATGCCGATCAGGGGAGGTAACGAACGCTGAGCACGCCCTCGTCCTCGTCGACACGGACCTCGACCCGGCGCGCGCCGTAACGGGCGGCCCGAACGAGCGTCGCCTCGTCGGTCACGACGTCCGAGACGGCCTGTGCTGCGGTCTCCGACGGAACGCTGATCACGTGGACCTCGCCGTAGTCCTCGCGTTCGGTTCGATCCAGATCGCCGACCTCCAGACCCGCCGCGACCTCCATCGAGCGGGCGGTCGGTGGCTCGTCGCTCGCCTCGACGGATGGCTCCCAGCGACGGTCGACCTCGATCACCATCCAGGTCGCATCGAGCGGCGGGTCGGGTTCGAGCGTCGCCTCGATCGCCTCGCCGACTTCGAGATCGGGGTGTTCCGAGAGGGTGTGGACCTGCCCGTCGGCCGTGTCGACGGCGACCGCCGCCTCCCCGTCGGCATGGGTCACGAGGAACGTCCCTGATTTCTCGTCCATACGTGCGGGAGCTGGGGAACGGGCTTCGGGGTTTCGTTTCCGTGGCTCGGCGGTTCGAGACGCTTTTTCCCGCTCGTTCCCTCCATCGGGTATGACCCCGACACGACGGGCGGTGCTCACCGCCGTCCTCCTCGCCCCGCTCGCCGGCTGTCTCGGTGGGATCGACGCGGACGCGGTCACGGGCGAGGTCGAGGTGCGCGAGCCGTTCTCGCTCTCGGGGGTCGAACACTGGAGTTCGGGAGGTGACCTCGAACCGGCCGCCCGGCTGGTCGTCGGCGCGCTGCTCACGAACGAGGGTGACGACGCGAGCGAGGTTCCGAGCGTGCTCGGTCGGTTCTTCGCCGGCGACACTGAACTCGCTGAGGCCGAGGCGACGCTCTCGACTCCGGGGGGAGATCCGCTCGACGACGACCTACCGGAGGCGCTCGATCCGGGAGCGAGCCTCGACGTGCGTCTCGTCTTCGATCCCGAGGGCGAGGTCGATCGGTACGTGCTCTCGGTCGAGGACTAGCGGTACTGACGGTGGAACGACAGGATGAGAAGGGTCGCGAGGACCGGCGGGATCACGCCCGCGAACCGGGGGGCGGCGTAGACCGTCGCCTCGATCGGTGCGAGGAGTCCGGAGGGTGCGCTCTGGAGCTCCGGCGGGATACTCATCGCGAGGCCGAGGTAGAGCGCGAGGACGAAGACGAACCCGCCGACCGCGAGCGCGGCATCGTACTCGGCGGTCGAGCCCTCGCGCCGGTGGCGACGGGCGACGAGCAACACCGGCGCGAGGATCGGAGCGGCGACGACCGCCGCCAGCAGGACGAAAAAGGAGCGCACGAGCGTGACGAGCTCCGACGCCCCCAGCGTGCCGGCGACGATGCCGATCAGCCCGAACGCGAACAGCAGGCCGACGAGACCGAGGACGAGCGCGCTCACGACGGCGTAGAGCCGGTAGGCCCGCGACGCGCTCTGTCGGTAGGAGTAGACGAACGCGCCGGGGACCCCGCGGTAGGTCGTCTCGCTCTCGCCCATGTGCGAACGAGGGCGGGTGCGAGGATAAGGGATGCTCTTTCGGGGCGACCGACACGACGACGATCGATCGTTCGGATACGGGAACGTGACCTTTCCTTCGAACCGAGTGATTTCCTCCCAGTGCGGTCGAGGAGGCCCACTTCGGCCGTTTCTCAGGGTTTGGGAATCCGCTCCGTGGTCTAAGTACTCGGTGGGTGTATCAGTAGTTGTAAGGAGAGACCGATCATGTCCATATCCACACCGACTGAGAACAGACTCGAGAGCAGGATCGGCGGGCTCACGCTCACCGGAACGCCACACGCGCTTTCCGCGTGGTTCGTCGTCGCGTTGCGGCTCGTCATGGGCGGGGCGTTTCTCGGGGCTGGCCTCGGGAAGGTCGCGTTCGTCTCGGGCGAGTCCTTCGACGCGGCGGGCTACCTCATGGGTTCGGAGGGTCCCGTCGCGGGGATCTACGCGGCGATGGCCGCGAGCACGATGCTGATGGAGGTGGTGAACGTCGTCGTCCCGGTGACGCAGGTGCTGATCGGGATCGCCCTCATTACAGGGGCGTTCGTCCGACTGGCGGCGCTCGGCGGGGCGCTGCAGATGGCGATGTTCTACCTGGGGAGCTGGGACGTCGCGGGGCCGCTGGGGTTCGTGAACTCGAACCTGGTCTACCTCGTGGTGTTCCTCGCGGTCGCGGCGTTCGGCGCGGGGCGGATCCTTGGGCTCGACCGATACATCGAGGGGATCGACGTTGGGGGCCAGCCGCTCGTCGAGCGCTACCCGAAAACCAGGTACCTCCTCGGCTGAACCCGCGGCTCTCTTCTCTCTCGTTCCCGACGTCGACCGCCGACTCCCGAGCTCCCGAAGGGACACCCTTTTGCGACGCGGGGGTGCCTCTCACGCATGAAAGTCGACATCGGCAACGCGCTCGCCGCGGAGGCGACGCCGGGCGTCCCGCGCGACGCGCTCGACGGACTCGACGAGCGCGTCGCGACCGCCCACGAGCGGATCGAACGCGGGATCGAGGAGCGCGAGCACGGCTACGCGGCGCTCGCGCTCCCCGGGACGGTCGATACGGACGAGATCCGCGCGGCGGTCGCGCCCCTATCGGAGTGCGAGACGCTCGTCACCGTCGGCATCGGCGGCAGCGCGCTCGGCGCGGCGACGCTCTGTGACGCGCTCTCGCCCGAGTTCGACTCCGTGGTACTCGACAACGTCGATCCGGATCACACCCGACGGGTCCTCTCGACCCTCGACCTCGAACGGACGGCGATGCACGTCGTCTCGCGATCCGGGACGACCGCGGAGACGCTCGCGACCTTCCTCGTCCTCCGGGAGGCGTTCGAGCGAGCGGACGTCGACTGGGCCGAGCGGACGCTGGTCACGACGGGCTCAGAGGGGAACCTGAGAGCGCTCGCCGACCGACGCGACCTGCCGGTGCTCGACGTTCCCGCCGGGGTTCCGGGCCGGTTCTCGGCGCTCTCGTCGGTCGCGTTACCCGCGGCGGCGATGGCCGGTGCCGACCTCGACGCGCTGCTCGCGGGGGCACGCGAGGAGTTCGAGACGCTCTCGGACTCGCTGTTTTCCTGCCCGGCGTACGCCTACGGCGCGACCAGCTACGCGCTCGCGCTGCGGGGCTGGCGGGTGAACGCGATGTGTCCGTACGCCGAGTCCTTGGAGACCTTCTCCGAGTGGTTCGCCCAGCTCTGGGCGGAGAGCCTCGGGAAGGACGGTCTGGGACAGCTCCCGAGCCGAGCGGTCGGCGCGACAGACCAGCACTCACAGCTCCAGTACTGGCGGGCCGGCCCGCGCGACGCGATGGTGACGCTGGTACGCCCGAGCGAGCGCGAACCGTGTCCGATCCCCGAGACGGAACTGGAGGGGATCGGGTACCTCGGCGGGACGGACCTGGGGACGGTACTCGAGGCCGAGTTCGAGGCGACGGAGGCGAGCCTCGCCACCGCCGGCCGGCCGAACGTGAGAGTCGAGGTGGATCGGATCGACGAGCGCGGACTCGGCGAACTGCTCTACGGGATGGAGGCGGCCTGCGTGCTCGCGGGCGAACTGTTCGGCGTCGAGACGTTCACGCAGCCCGCCGTGGAGTGGGGAAAGCGCGCCGCCCGGGGCCTGCTCGGCGACGAGGGCTCGACGGAAGCCGCCCGCGTCGGCGAGAAGACCCGTCTCGTCGTCGAGTAGCTGGAGTACGACAACCGTCTGCCATACGGTTAAGACCTCGCGGACCGAGTAGTACGTAATGGCGAAACGGTACCGCCTCGTCTGCGAGGACGAGGTCGCGGGACGGGTGGGGTCGCTCGCGAGACGGCACGGTCTCACCGAGAGCGAGGTACTCAGTCAGCTCGTCGAGATCGGCCTGGAGAGCTGTGAGGAGCCGCCGCGGCACGCGGATTAACGAACGCGCCCGAGCACGTCGAGGTTGTGCGCGACGAGGACCAGTTCCTCGCGCTCGATCTGCGAGCGACGCGTCTCTACCCACCGCTCGACCTCCGGGTTCGGATCGGCGTCGACGAGTTCGCGTCGGACGAACTCCGTGAGGTGGGCGAGGAAGTACGCCTCGTCGGCCGAATAGGGAGGGAAGACGATCCAGTCGGAGCCGCCCGCGGCGAGGAGCTCCATTCCCGACGTGGGTAGCGCCGTCAGCAGCCGTCTCCCGGTCTCGCTGTGGCCGGTACGCTCGTCCATGCTCGCGTGGTATCTCTTCAGTAGCCGCTCGTCGAGCGGGTGCGCCGGTTCGAACGCCGTCAGGCCGTCGAACGTGATCGGGGCGTAGAGCAGTCCACCCGAACGGAGCGCCGACCGGCAGGCCGAGAGCGCACGCTCGAGGTCGAGCAGGTCGAAGATCGCCTGTCCCACGAGCAGGTCGACATCGGTCGCCTCGTCGAGGACGGAACGGGCGTCGTCCGCGAGGAACCGGACCGAGAACGAGCGTTCGTCGGTCCCGACCACCTGACGATCCTCGTCGGTCCGGACCTCGTGGCCGGCACCCTCCGCCCACGACGTGACGTGTCTGTGCGCCCGGGCGACCGTTCCCGGTCGCCGATCGACGCCCACGTACTCCACCACCGACCCGGCGGGAAAGAGCCCCCAGTCGACGAGTCGCGTGAACCCCGTGCCGATCCCGCAGCCGATCTCGACGATCGAGAGGCTCTCTCTCCCGGATAGCGCACCCCGAAGTCGGTCGAACGTCCGGCGGTCGATCGCGCGGTCGTCGACCGTCCGCTTCGCGCGCAGGTAGCGCTCGTGGGAGAACTCGGTCATCGGATCACCCGTCGGAGCAGGCCGTGGACCCGGTCGGCGGTCTCGTCCCACGACGGGTGACGCGCCGCGCGTTCGCGGGCGGCGACGCCCATCGTCGCGAGCCGTTCGCGGTCGGCGGCGAGCGCCTCCAGCGCCATCGCGATCGTTTCCGGACTTCCGGGCTGGACGAGCAGTCCGCTCTCGCCGTGGCTGACGAACTCCGGCGGCCCACCGGCGGTCGTCGCGAGCGGTACCAGTCCCGCGGACATCCCCTCGAGCAGCGCGATCCCGAACGGTTCGTAGCGCGAGGGGAGAGCGATGACGTGGTTCTCGCGGAGCACGTCGGCGAGCGCTTCGTCCGAGATACCCCCGGCGAGTGCGACGCTGTCCCGGATCCCGAGCCGTCCGATCAGGTCGCGGATATCGTGGGTGTAGCCGGGTTCCGCCCCGAGGTCGCCGACGACGGTCAGCCGCCACGGTGGTTCCAGTCTCGCCAGAGCCTCGAGGAGCGTATCGAGCCCCTTCCTCCGGATCACGTTCCCGAGGAAGACCACCCGGAGTGGGCCCTCGATCGCTCTGGAGCGGACCGTCTCGGCGTCGGTTTCGACGCCGAACCGATCGCCCGCCGGATAGGCGACGACGCTCGGCGATGGGTCGGTTACGCTCTCGACTGCTCTTCTCGTGGCTCGGCTGTTGAAGACGAAGCCGTTCACGCTGGCGAGATATCGCCGTTCGACCGACCGCGCGAGGCGTCGGTTCGCTCCCGAACACGTCGGCCAGCGGAGCATGTGGACGAGCGCGACCGTCGGGGTGTCGAGCCAGCGGTTCGAAAGCGAGAGCGAGCGGTGGGCGAGTTCGTCCTGGAGGAAGACGTCGAACTCCTCGTCCCGGTCGCGAAGCAGCGACCGGAGGTCGTCCGCGAGCGCTCTCGACGCCGTTTCCCGCCAGGGCAGCGAGAGCACCTCGCACTCGCCGCGCGCTCTGAACCGGTCGACTATCTCGCGGTCGTAGAGGAACCCACCCGATCTGGCGTCGATGTCGCCGTAGATCACGAAACCGATCCGCATCAGGGAGAGTGCGTGTAGGCCGCTCGGGCGACGTCGTCCTCGCTCACGGTGACGGTGATCGCGTCCAGTCGGCCGGTCGGGATCGACTCGGCGACCGACTCGGCGACGACCCGCGAGAAGTGCTCGACGCTCGGGTTGAGCCCCTCGAACTCGGGGAGGTCGTTGAGCGTCTCGTCGCGGTAGCGCGACTCGATCCGCTCTAGCTCCTCTTCGATCCACTCGATGTCGAGTAGGTAGCCGCGGTCGTCGAGTTCGCTCCCCTCGAAGGCGACGTCGAGTCCGTAGTGGTGAGAGTGGCGCTCGTTCTCGGGGTCGCAGTCGGGCACCGTGAGGAAGTGCTGTGCGACGAACTCCGTCTCGACGGCGACGGCGTACATGACGAGGGAAGGGACGGGAGCGTGAAAAATCAGTAGGTGAGGACCACCCCGACGGCCTCGCGTCGGTCGAGCAGTCGGAAGGCCTCGGTCGCCTCCTCCACGGAGAACTGGTGGGTGAGAAACGTGTCGGGATCGACCCGCGAGAGCCACGCCGTCGCGATCGAGAGCCGGCGGTCGGTGTCCCACCGTCCCCGGAGACGGGGGGCGATGGTGCTCACCTGACTCGACTCGATCGAGATCCGGCTGCGGTGGAACCGCCCGCCGAGGTCGAGGTCCACGCGCTTTGCGCCGTACCACGAGCCGACGATCACCCGTCCACCGTAGCCCGTCGCGCCGATCGCCGAGTCGAGTGCCGCGGGGTTCCCGGAGAGCTCGATCGCACAGTCGAGTTCCGAGAGGAGTTCTTCAGAGCCGACCGAGCGATCGGCGCCGAGCGCGAGCGAACGCTCGCGTCGGTCCTCGGAGCCGTCGACCGTCGAGAGTTCGGCGAGCGGGTGGGCAGCGAGCATCTGCGTCGTGAGCAGGCCGATCAGCCCCTGGCCGAACACCCCCGCTCGTTCGCCGATCGTCGGCCTGGCGTCCATACAGATCGAGAGCGCCGTCTCGACGTGGGGGAGGAGCGTTGCCCGATCGGGGGAGTAGTCCCCGATCGGGACGAGCTCGTCGGGCGAGGCGGTGAAGTGACTCGCGTGGGGCTGGAAGGCGAAGACTCGGCGGTCGAGCCACTCCTCCGCGACCCCCCCTCCGACCTCGCTCACGCGGCCGACGCAGGCGTAGCCGTAGGTGGTCGGGTACGAGAGGTCCCCGGAGAGCGCGGCGATCGTCTCGTCCGCCGGGAGGTCGGTCGGAGCCTCGCCGCGAAAGAGCATGAGTTCGGTGCCGGGGCTGATCCCGGAGCAGGCCGTCTCGACGAGGACTTCCCCCGGGTCGGGTGTCGGGATCGGTTCGGTGTCGATCTCGATCTCTCCCGGCCCGACGAATCGAAGCAGCCTCCGGGACACACCCCCTCCTACGGCCGAGTCCCTCATCGGTGTTCCGCACGGCCCAGGTGACCGGCGTGGTGAAGCCAGTCGCGGAGAAAGCCCGCGAGGAACGGGACCGCGACGAGCGTGGCGAGGAGCGTCGCGACCGACGGCGAAACCACGGGCAGGAGCGCCACGGCGAGGACGGCCATCTGGAGGCCCGCGAGCGTTCGGCCGATCCGCCGGGACGGGAGGTCGTAGACCGGGAGCCCTCGCAGCCGGCGGAACCACGACCCGACGACGAAGACGTAGCGGGCGAATCCGATCGCGAGGAAGGGGAGCGGGAGCTGGCCGTAGCCGACCGCGAGCGAGACCGCGAGCAGAACCCCGAGCGCGTCGATCTCGGTGTCGAGGCGCGCGCCGAGAACCGTCGCCCGGTCGGTCGCCCGGGCGAGCGCGCCGTCGACGGCGTCGAGCGTGGCCGCGGCCGCGTAGAGGGAGACCGGAGCCCAGGCGAGTGGGCCCTCGAGCCACGGCACGAGCAGGAAACCGGCGAGACAGGCGACGAACACCCCCCTGAGGAGTGTGACGAGCGTGGCCGGCCCGAACGAGGGTGCGAGGGCCTCCCCGTCGCCGTGGTTTCGCGGGATGAAGTACCAGAGGAGCCCGAGTTCGACCGCGAGGACCGCCCCCGTGCCGACCAGCCAGCGACCGGCGTGGTCGTCCGAGAGAAACGGTGCGATCCCGACGTAGACCGCCGCGATCCCCCCCGTGGTCGCGAGCGCGAGGAGCCCCCACCGGAGCCGAAGCGAGCGGATCGAGCGCACCCGGAGGTCGCTCATCGCCGTTCACTCCGGGGGGTACAGAGCAAGCCGTCGCCGACCGACCGGACCCGGTACTCGCGCTCGTCGAGGAGCGTCCGCATCCGGGTCGCGGGCACACCGCCTCCGTCGGTCTCGTCCGGACCGGAGGCGTGCGGCTCGACGTAGACGATCGGACGGTGGTCGTCGAGGACTCCGCTCGCCCCGGCGAGCACCTCGTGACCGGTCCCTTCAACGTCGACCTTCAGGTGATCGGGCGGGGCGATGCGGCCGGCCGCGAGGAGCGCGTCCAGCGGTTCGACCGGGACCGAGACGACCTCCGCGATCCGTGCACCCCACCGCTCGGCGTTGAACCGGTCGAGCGAACCGAGCTGGGGGTACGTCGATCGGTAGAACGACCTCTCGCCCGCCTCGGCACCCGCAGCGACCGGGAGGACGCTCACCCGATCTCCGACCTCGTTCAGCGCGACGTTCCGGCGGAGCCGGTCCACGATCGCCGGATCGGGTTCGATCGCGATCACCCGCGCGGAGGGTTCGACCGTGGCGACCGCGAGCGCGTACCCACCGGTGTTCGCACCCACGTCCACGACGACCTCCCCGGCTGCGATCCGCGAGAGGAGCGCGGTCAACAGGGGGTCGTCGCCGTGCGAGTCCGCGAGGTCGTAGCTCCGGTACGCCGACGTTCCGGCACGTTTCTTCGGCGCGAGGAGTTCGTAGCGGTAGTTCAGCGCCTGGACGCGGTAGTAGGCCCCGGAGAGCGCCGCTCGACCGCCCGTGCGAACGCGGTCGGCCACCTCTCCGGGGCGCATGCGTCTACCCGTTCCCCTCCCGACACTTCACGGTTCCGTCACCGATCGACGGTACGGACGGGCACGTCACCGGCGAGAAGAAACCGAAACCGGTTACTTCGTCGGTGCGGCGGCCATAGGTTCATAGGTCCGTGTTCCCTAGGCGCGTGTAGATAGACCGATGAGCTCAGAAGAACTCACGAAGAACCAGGAGCGCTTCGATCACAAGAACGAGGAGCGATCGGCGTTCCGCTCGGAGAAGGGGCTGACCGAGGAGGTCGTCCGGCTGATCAGCGAAGACAAGGAGGAACCGGAGTGGATGCTCGAGCGGCGTCTGCGCGCGTTGAAACACTACCAGCGGATGCCGATGCCGACCGACTGGCCCGGCCAGCCCGACCTCTCGGAGCTGGACGTCTCGGAGATCGTCCCGTACATCCGCCCCGACGTCGAAACCCGTGGCGGCGTCGACTCCTGGGAGGAGGTCCCCGACGAGATCAAAGACACGTTCGAGAAACTCGGCATCCCCGAGGCAGAGCGCAAATCCCTCTCCGGGGTAGGCGCGCAGTACGAGTCCGAGATCGTCTACCAGAACATGAAAGAGCAGTGGGAGGACAAGGGCGTGGTCTTCATGAACATGGATCAAGCGGTGCAAGACCACCCCGAGATCGTCAAGGAGTACTTCATGACGACGTGCGTCCCACCGAGCGACAACAAGTTCGCCGCGCTGCACGGCGCCGTGTGGAGTGGTGGCTCGTTCGTCTACGTGCCCGAGGGGGTGACGGTGGAGATGCCCGTTCAGGCGTACTTCCGGATGAACTCCGAAGGGATGGGCCAGTTCGAACACACGTTGATAGTGGCTGAAGAGGGCTCGGAAGTCCACTACATCGAGGGGTGTTCGGCGCCGAAGTACAACGTGATCAACCTGCACTCGGGCGGTGTCGAGGTCTTTGTGGGTGAGGACGCCCACGTGCAGTACTCGACGGTGCAGAACTGGTCGAAGAACACGTTCAACCTGAACACGAAGCGAGCGATCGTCGACCGCGGCGGGCGGATGGAGTGGGTCTCTGGAAGCATGGGCTCGAAAGCGACGATGCTCTACCCGTGTTCGATTCTCAAGGGTCGCGGAGCGTCGGCGAACCACATCTCGATCGCGTTCGCGGGCGAGGGTCAGGACATCGACACGGGGGCGAAAGTCTACCACAACGCTCCTCGTACTAATTCGACGATCGAGTCGAAGAGCATCTCGAAGGACGGCGGTCGGACGAACTACAGAGGGTTGGTCCACATCGCCGACGGCGCGCACGACTCGTCGACGGCGGTGGAGTGTGACGCGCTGATGTTCGACAACGAGTCGATCTCGGACACGATGCCGTACATGGAGATCAACGAGTCGACGGTCGACGTCGCGCACGAGGCGACGGTGGGGAAGATCGGCGACGAGGACATCTTCTACTTACAAACGAGAGGACTCGACGACGACGACGCGAAACAGATGATCGTCTCGGGGTTCATCGAGCCGATCACCGAAGAGCTACCGATCGAGTACGCCGTCGAGCTGAACAGGCTGATCGAACTCGAGATGGAGGGCAGCCTCGGGTAGCGGCTCAGAAGACGGACGTCTCGGTTCCCGCCGCGTCCTCGATCAACCGGTGGCCGAGGCAGGCCGAGAAGCAGAGCCCGAGTAGCTGCTGGCGCATCCGTGCGCCGAGACGGGCACGGGTGCGTTCGGGATCGGCGATCGAGTACTCCTTCGTTCGGACGCAGTTGTAGACGGTGAGGACCCCCTCTTCTTCCAGACCGTGAAGACAGAGGTAGACCGTGCCGGGGCTGCGTCGTGCGTCGAAACACAGCGTGAGGTCGGAGACGAGCTCCGTACCGTGTGTCGAGCCGCGCAGCGCGACGAGCAGGAGGACGATCTCCTCCGGGTTTTCCTTCACGACGTGCTCGTCGAACCCGGGGTCCGTGCCGAAGAGGGAGCCGAACCGCTCGTCGTCGGCCGGGAGGGGTTCGTGGAGGCGTTCGGCCACGCTCGCCTCCTCGCTGCTCCGCTCGACCGACGGGCAGTCCTCGTGTGTCGACTCGATCACTAGCTCGTCGACCGCACGGTCCGACGTCATCGGGCGCTCACCGTTTCGATTAGCCGACTGTCACATCCTGCATCTCATGATCTTTATAGTATTTATCGTATCTCGGGAATAGGGGCTTCGTTCGAGGTCGATGGCTGGAGCGGTCTCCGAGGCCTGCTGAACGACCGATCCCTCGACGCGTCGGTCGGCGAGGTCCGCGAGAACCAGGTGACCGTTGGGGTCCTCCCCCCCCGTGATCTCGAGGATGGACGAGAGCCGAATCGAGGGCCGGTAACGACCCCCGTCGGTCGTGGACGGACAGCTATTTTACTCGCTGTCGAGTTCAGGTGATATGAACGAAGAGCGAGTGCGAGTCGGCGTCGTCGGTCTGGGATTCATGGGGTCAACACACGCGCGCAACGCCGAGGAGTTCGGCCACGAGGTCGTCGCCGGCGTCGACGTCGCGGAGGACGCGAGGGGGGAGTTCGCGGAGATGTTCGACGCGGCGACCTACGGGAGCGCGACGGAGATGTACGGGAGCGAGGGGCTGGACGCGGTGACGGTCTCGACGCCGAACGCGTTCCACGAGGAGGCCGTGGTCCCGGCGCTGGAGATGGGCCTCGACGTGTTCTGTGAGAAACCGCTCGCGCACACGCTCGAGAGCGCCGAGCGGATCGCCGGGGCCGCTCGCGAGGCCGAGGGGTTCTGTGCGGTGAACTTCCACAACCGGCTCTCCGGAGCGGCGGCGATGCTGAAGGAGTACCAGGCCGAGGGCCGTTTCGGCGATGTGACGCACGTCGAGGCGAACTACGTCCGCCGTCGGGGGATTCCGGGACTGGGGACCTGGTTCACGAGCCGCGAACTCGCCGGCGGCGGCGCGCTCGTCGACATCGGCGTCCACGCGATCGATTTCGCGCTTTACTCGCTCGACTACCCCGAGGTCGAGTCCGTCTTCGGTGTCACCCGCGCCGAGTTCGGCACGCGCGAGGGCTACGTCGACCCGGACGGCTGGGGCGACGGCACCGGCGGGTTCGAGGTCGAGGACTCGGTGACGGCGCTCGTTCGCTGTGCGGGCGGTCAGACGATCTCGCTGGAGGTGTCGTGGGCGGCGACACGGGAGGAGACGGACGAGTTCTTCGTGAGGGGGACCGACGCCGGCGCGCGACTCGCCCTCGGTGGCGACGAACTGACGATTTACGACACGGGCTCGCAGGGCGTCGACCACTACCGCGAGTGTACCCACGAGGGGAGTCTCGAGCCCGACGGCTGGCGTGGCTCGGACAAGCTGTTTCTGGATGCGGTCGCGGAGGGAACGGCTCCGGAGTCGAACACGGTCGAGGAGGCGCTGACCGTTCAGCGGGTGATGGAGGCCATCTACCGCTCGTCCGAGACCGGCGACGCGGTGGGGCTGTAGTCAGCGGAGCACCGACTTCAGTGCAGCCGCCAGCGCCTCGAAGTCCTGCATGCTGATCCCGTCGGTGGTGACGAACACCCCCTCCCGGTCGGTCGTCACACGCACCAGATACCCCCGCTCGAAGCTCCGAATCGTGTACTCGTAGGCGCCGAGTTCCGATCCCCGATACGCGTCCTGGGTGATCTGGAAGCCGCGCCACTCGTTGCCGATGAAGCTCGTGAGGTCGGCGTCCTGTTCGAGGTCCTCTCTGAGGTAGAGCTGGTCGTAGTCGTCACGGGTGAAGTAGGTGACCGACCGGCAACTGTCGCCGACGGTGGTCCGACAGGTCGTCGCGATCATCTCCGCGCTCTCGTCGTCGAGCAGGCTGGTCATACGCGAGGCGCGCTCGCCAGCGGTATAAAACCGGCGTCGACTACCGGTCCCCGCCGTCGGTCAGTCGACGGGCGCGACCGGCGACGAGGTCGGCGCAGTCCGGGCAGGCGTAGGCGACGCGCCCGCCGTCGAACGTCGGCGCCCAGTCGCGGTAGCGCTCGCCCTCGAAGCGACAGGAGGGACAGGAGAGCGTCGTGTCTGGCTCGATCGGATCGGCTCCGGACGATCGGGTCGCGAGCATACCCACGTTGTACCCTCTAACTGTAAATACGTTTCACCTCTCGCGGATTCTACCCCGGATAGTTCCGTATATATGGATAAAGTCGATCGTTTTTCGTCTTACTCCTCAATTTCGTACCGATCCGTAGAGTTCCACTCCGGGCGAACGCTCCGTTGCAGACGTTTCCGCCACGGGAACCCTTTTGCCGGTTCCGGGCGCGCGTACGGACGACATGGACCTACAGATAGCGGGGAACGCGGCGCTCGTGACCGCCTCGTCGAGCGGGCTCGGAAAGGCGTCGGCGACCGCGCTCGCGAGAGAGGGCGCGAACGTCGTCGTGAACGGCCGGGACGAGGAGCGTCTCGCGGAGGCGGTCGAGGAGATCGAATCGGTCGCGACCGGCGAGGTCGTCGCCCAGCCGGGCGACCTGACCGAGCCGGCGGACATCGAAGCGATGGTCGAAACGACCGTCTCCGAGTTCGGTGGCCTCGACCACCTCGTCACCAGCGCGGGCGGCCCCCCGAGCGGCCAGTTCCTCGATATAGCGGAAGAAGAGTGGTACCACGCCTACGACCTGCTCGTGATGAGCGTCGTCCGACTGGTCCACGAGGCCGAAGAACACCTCAGGGCGGGCGACGGCGGCACGATCGTGACGATCACCTCCCGGAGCGTGAAGGAGGCGATCGACAGCCTCGTCCTCTCGAACGCGGTGCGGATGAGCGTAATAGGGTTAGAGAAGACGCTCTCGACCGAACTTGCGCCCGAGGTGCGCGCGAACGCGGTGCTGCCGGGACCGCACGAGACGTCGAGGATTCAGGAACTCGTCGAGCAGGCGGTCGAGCGTGGCGACTACGACACCTACGAGGAGGGGCTTGCGGGCTGGGGCGAGGGGATCCCGGTGGAGCGGATCGGCGACCCGATGGAGCTCGGCGACACCGTCGCCTTCCTCTCCTCGCCCAACTCCGGATTCATCAACGGCGTGGCGGTCCCGATCGACGGCGGCAGCGGGGCGTCGAACCTATGAAGGAAGTGAGCTTCGACGAGGCGGAGACGTACGAGCCGGACGAGGGCTGGCGGCGGGTCTCGATGGCCGGAAGCGACGCGTTCGCCTTCGAGTGGTTCGAGAAACCGCCGGGACACAGCTCCCCGATGCACGACCACGAGAACGAACAGGTCTGTCTCTGCCTGGAGGGCGAGCTCACCGTCGTCACCGAGGACGACGAGGTAACCCTCGGGCAGTACGACTCGGTCTGGCTGGAGTCCTGGGAGGGCCACCGCGTCGAGAACACGGGTACCGAACGCGCGGTCGGGCTGGACGTCTTCGCGCCCGGCCGATCGTTCGACTTCTGGACCGACCGGGAATGACGTTTCTCGCCCGGAGTGCCGAGGGACGCCCGCTGCTCGGCGATACCGAGGGGTTCGTTCCGCTCTCGGCGGCCGACCCCGGTCTCGAGAGCGTCCGCGAGGCGCTTTCACGGGCGGCGGCCGACGACCTCCCGTCGGTGGACGACGCGACCGCATCGAGAGTCACCGAGGAGGGCATCTCCTTCGGTGCGCCGCTTTCCCGGTTCGGGAAGCTCTGGGGGATCGGGCTCAACTACGCGGATCACGCGGCGGACCTCGACGAGGTTCGCCCGGACGAACCGGCGAGCTTCATGAAACCGGCGACGGCGCTCGTTGGACCCGGCGGGCCGATCCGACTCCCCCCGGAATCCGAGTCCGAGCGAGTGACCGCCGAGGCCGAACTCGGCGTCGTGATCGGCCGCCGCTGTCGGAACGTCGACGAATCGGAGGTCGACGGTGTCGTCGCAGGCTACGTCCCGGTGATCGACATGACCGCCGAGGACGTCCTCGAGCGCAACCCGCGATTCCTCACCCGGGCGAAGAGCTACGACACGTTCCTCGTCGTGGGTGATCGGATCGTCGTCGGCGAGGTCGACCTCGACTCGATCTCGGTGAAGACCGAGGTCGGTGAGGAGGTGATCGCGGAGAACACGGTCGACCGGATGCTCTTCTCGCCGCCCGAGCTCGTCGCGTTCCACTCGCGGGTGATGACGCTCGAACCGGGCGACCTGATCAGCACGGGCACGCCCGGTGCGGGCGTGATCCGCCCGGGCGACCGCGTTCGCGCCGAGGTCGAGGGGATCGGGAGCGTCGAAGCGACCGCCGAGCGGTGATCAGTCTTCGGCCGTTCCTGCCGGGTGGGAATTGGCGTCGCGGCGCCGACCGGCCTCCCCGTCGGTCACCGGGATGTCGACCGAGCGGTCGTTCTGCTCGCCGAAGCCGGCGCTGATCACCCGGGTGAGCGCGGTCTCGACGCCCTCGCCGGTCGGGTGGACGTCGGCCGGGTCGACCTCGATCACGTAGCCGCTGGTTATGTTCGGCGCGGTCGGGAGGAAGCAGATCAGCCGGCCGTCCTCGGTCGTCTTCCCCGTCGAGAACGCCGTCATCCGCAGGCCGTTCCACGTCTCGACGCGGACCGGCTCCTTCGGCTGGGCGTTCTCGGTGACCGCGGTCTCGACCGCGAGCTTCGAGGCGTTGTAGACGACGCGGACGATCGGGATGCGGTTCATCCACGCGTCGAGTTCGGCGCTCGCGAGCGCGCCACCGGCCGTTCGCGTCCCGGCACCCACTAGGACGATGGCGAGGAGGAAGAGCGTGATCGTGACGGCGACGCGGAGGAGCGGCGGCTCGATCACCCCGACGAGCGGGAGGCTCGCGATGACCGAGAACAGCCAGAACACCGCGTACAACGTCACCAGTAGCGGAACGAGCACGACGAGCCCGCTCGCCACGTCCCGCGTCCACGACTCCATCTGCACCGTCGTATGACGCGCGTCATATTGTCTCCTCCGGCTCTCTCACCCACTCGATTCGCTCGATCCCGTCCACGAACTCGGGTCCGAACGCCGTCGCTGGCGTCAGAAACCCCGGCTCCACCCCGTCGAGTGTCCCCTCGACGGCAGCGATCGCCGTCCGGACGGTCGTCGAGTACAGCTCCGGCGCCGAGAGGAGGCCGGAGACGCTTCGCTCCCCCTCGACGACCTCGCCGTGGATCCGCGTCGATTCGCGCTCGCGTTCGTCTTCGCTCGGTCCCTCGGGGAACGCCTCGATCAGTCGGCGAGCACCGCTGCGGACCGGTTCCGAGGACAGAAGCGCCTCCGCGTGGCGCGCGATCGAGAGCCCGAGTCGCGCCCAGTTCGGGATCGTCACCGCGGTTTCGATGGTCTCGATCCCCGTACTGCGATACGCCGTCGAGAGGTCGCCGAGCGGGACGGTCGTCACGATCCGCTCGTCACCGTCGAAGGACACCCGACGCGTCCCCCAGCCGATCGGGACGTTGACCAGCCGTCCGTCGCGCCTGACGAGCGCTCCGGTCCCGAGGCCCTCGATCGCCGTACGGAGCGTCCCGCGCGAGAGCCGTCCGGAGGTGTCGACCGCAAGCCGGAGTTCGCGTGGCTCCGCACACCGATCGGCGAGCGAGCGGGCGAGACAGTCGGTCGGAACGACGTCGAAGCCGACGCCCGGAAGCAGCGTTACGCCCGCGTCACGAGCGACCTCGTCGCGGTCGGCGAGGCGCTCGAAGACCGGTATCTCCCCCGTTACGTCGAGGTAGTGGGTCCCGGCGTCGAGACACGCCTCGACCATCGCCTCGGCGGTGTGGACGAACGGCCCGGCGCAGTGGAGGACGACGTCGTGAACGGCGAGCGCGTCCCGGAGCCGTATCGGCTCGTCGAGCGAGACGACCTCGGAGGGACAGTCGAGCTCCGTAGCGATCTTCGTCACTCCCTCGCGGTCCCGACCGGCGATCGTGGGCCGACGACCGCGGTCCGTCATCTCGCGAGCGATCAGCTCTCCCGTGTAGCCGGTCGCGCCGTAGATCAGGGTCGACACGTCTGCTCTCGGGCCCGGAGCTACCTAACTCACCGGAGGAGCCGATCGTAGACCGCGACGATCCGGTCGTGAAGTTCGGGGACCGCGTCCCCGGAGTCGGCGTACTCGGCGAGCGCGCCGCCCATCCCGACGCCCTCTTTCGCCTCGCCCGCGACGTAGCGCGCCATCGACTCGTGGTTCGCTGTGGCGAACTCGGGGTCCGTGACCGACAGCAAGAGGTCGAGGCTCTCGACCACCGGATCGAGGTCAACGTCCGTCGCGACGAACGAGGTGGTCGCGAGCGACAGCGAGGACTCGATCCCGGCGTGGCGGACGAGCGCCGCTGCGGCGACCATCTGTGTGCCGCCACCGAGCGTCACCCCGGTGCCGGAGTCGAGCGCACCGACGGCGAGCCCGGCGACCCCCGCCAGGACGGGATCGCCCATCCGTTCGACCGCACGGATCGGATCATCCGCGCACTCGCCACGTTCGAGGTCGCTCGCAGTCAGTCCATCCTCGACGACCTCGCGTTTCAGCGAGAGCGGGTTCTCGGCGAGCGAGGAGGAGACGACCTCGCGCTCGCCGAGCGCCGTGAGGGCCCCCAGAGCGGTCGTCGTCCCACCCGGAATCGTCTCGCCGATCACGATCCGATCGTCCGGGAGCCCCTCGCCGAGCGTCCGGGCGGTCTCGAACACCTCGGCCGCGTTCGGCACGGGGAGGGGATCGCGGACGTCGCCGCCCGGCTGGCCGGCGAGCACGACGGTGGGGGCCGCGGTCGGTCGGGCGAGACCGGCGTCGAGGACGGTGACGGGGAAGTCGACCGACTCCCGGACCGCGCGGGTGATCGCCGCCGGGGTGGGACAGCCGGTCGGGCTCACCGGAACGAGCGACGAGGAGACCGGCGTGCCGTAGACGAGGATCTCGGCGTCGGCGCTCGGGGTGTGGACCATCGCCTCTCGGGTGGCTCCCGCGGCGCTGATCCCCGCTATCCCCGCGGTTTCGGTCGCCCCCGCGACGAGCACGAATCGCATGGTGGGAGGTCGGAGGACGGGGCGATAACCGCACCGGTCGAACGGGTGCCTACAAGCGGTTCCGCGCCGAACCCGGGGTATGGACCAGCCGTTCGACACCGTCCCCGACGAGGCGATCCTCGACGGGCGGGCGACGGACGCGTACTTCCTCCGGACCGAGACGACCCTCGAACACGCGGGGAAGAACCCGCACGTCGTCGCGGAGGTGACCGCCGACCAGTTTCCAACGGGTGAGTTCGAGGTGCTCTGTGGCCTGCCGGACGTCACGGCGCTGTTCGCAGACCGCGACCTCGACGTGGACGCCATCCCCGAAGGAACGCTCTTCGACGGGGGGCCGGTGCTCCGGATCGAGGGCCGCTACCTCGAGTTCGCCCGGTTCGAGACCTCGCTGCTCGGCTTCCTCTCGCAGGCGAGCGCCTTCGCCACGGGCGCGCTCTCGGTCCGTCGGGCGGCCCCCGACGCCACCGTCCTGAGCTTCGGCGCGCGTCACGTCCACCCGGCGCTCGCGGCGGTCGTCGAGCGGTCGGCGCTGATCGCCGGACTCGACGGCATTTCGCACGTCGCGGCGGGCGAACTGCTCGGTCACGAGGCGTCCGGGACGATGCCACACGCGCTCGTGCTCTGTTTCGGCCGGGGTGAACAGGAGGCGGCCTGGCTCGCCTTCGACGAGGCGGTCGGGGAGTCGGTACCGAGGATCGCGCTCTGTGATACGTTCACCGACGAGGCCGACGAGACGCTGCGTGCGGCGGAGGCGCTCGGCGACCGGCTCTCGGGGGTGCGAATCGACACGACCGGGTCGCGTCGTGGCGACTTCAGACACATCCTCCGCGAGGTTAGGTGGGAACTCGACTCGCGTGGCTTCGAGCACGTCGAGCTGTTCGCGAGCGGCGGCATCACTCCCGAGACGATGCGGGAGATCAGGGACGTCGTCGACGGATTCGGGATCGGCTCGGCGATCACGGACGCCCCACCGGTCGACTTCGCGCTCGACATCGTGGAGATAGCGGGGGAGGCGATCTCGAAACGCGGGAAGCTCTCGGGCGTGAAGGAGGTCTATCGTACCGCCGACGGCGGGCACCACGTGGGGCTCAGGGGGAGGGACGGTCCGGAGGACGGGGAGGCGCTGTTCGAGCCGCTGCTCCGCGACGGGGAGGTCGTTCGAGAGACGGACTGGGAGGGCGCACGCGCCCGGCTACGCGAGGACTGTTCGGCGGTGTACTAGCCGAGGTGTTCGACGGGACCGCGGGGGCTCCGCTCGCGGAAGACCTCGCCCTCGAAGAGCGTGACGACGGTGTCCTCGTCCTGCCAGGCGAGCGGCGAGAGCCGTGCCTTCCGGCAGGTCCGGGTGAGGTACTCCTCTTTCGACCAGCCGTTCTCGACCGGGATGGTGGGGTAGAGCCAGCCGCCCGTTCCACCGGCGTCGACGGCGACGCCGTGGCGGCCGAGTTCGAGGTCGGCCAGCGGGTCGTCGGTGAGGACCACGTTCCGGACGATGCAGGTGGAGACGACGACGTTGTCGAGTTCGGCGCCGCGTACCTCCGACCCGCAGGAGTCGTCGCTCGCGGCGGTGATCGCCGCGTCGACGATGACGTGACCCAGCTGATCCGAGCTGTGGTACTGCCCGGAACAGCCGCGGAGCGCCCCCGGTCCGCGGGTCGACTCGATCCGGACGAGCGCACCGGTTCGCTGGTAGAACGCCTCGCGCATGCTCCCGGGCTGTTCGCGCTGGCCGTGGAGAACGTAGCCTTCGATGGCCTCCCGCGCCAGTTCGACGGCCCGCGCGCCGTCCTCGAACGAGAGGGTGACACCCTGTGCCTCGGACATGCACCGGGGAAGGTACGGATCGGACTTCAACGCTTCCCTTTGCGTCCGATCGTCAGACGCGAAGAGTTAGGTGCGAGCGGTGTCTACACCGACCGGCAGCGGGAGCCCGGTCCCCGTGTGCCGTGCCGGTAGGCACGCTCGTGCAGGCGGGCACGCTCGTGCCGGCGGACCACGCACATGAGGAAAGTCCCCCCACCGTCCGGGCAGGCGACCGGGCGCAAGCCCGGGGCGGGAGACCGCCGGCTCTGGAACAGAGACGAGACCCCGCTCCCCGACCGATGAGGCGTGCGAACCGACCCGAGAGGGGAGGGAGTTAACCCGCCGAGGGAAGCGCGATCGAATGTCGCGTTCATGCGAGCGGCGTGAGCCGCGAACGAACGGGAGCGAACGGATGGAACGGCCACCCTCGCCGGTGCAAGCCCGCGTCCACAGGTAGCCCGGACGCGGACGCGGGCGCTCAGCCGAATGCCGGGTACGAAAACAGAAGGGGGCTTACTCCCCGCAGCCACACCGCTCTCGAGATACCTCTGTGCGTGTCCCTTCTCCGTTCGAGACATCGTGGGGACCGGAGGCCCCGTGCCCGACCTCCGACCGGTAGCACCGTGTACCTCCCCGACGGGTCGTTCGACCGAACGGTACAAGAGCGTTCTCCGCAGCCGATTACTGTTGTACTTCAGACACCTTCTCGACGGCGACGCCCCCGATAGATTTAGGGTTTAGAACCATCTAAACCACTCATGATGCTGAGCGCCGTCATGGAGGACTACCTGAAGGCGATATACACCCTTCAATCCGAGCGCGACGGCGGCCAGCGGATCCGGACGTCGGAGATCGCAGACCACGTCGGGGTGACCTCGCCGACGGTAACGAGCATGCTCGACAAGCTCGAAGAGCGGGGGCTGGTCGACCGGGAGAAGTACAAGGGGGTGACGCTCACCTCCGACGGCGAGCGTGTCGCGCTCGAAGTGATCCGCCACCACCGACTGCTCGAGGCCTACCTCACCGAACACCTCGACTACTCCTGGGAGGAGGTCCACGACGAAGCCGACCGTCTCGAACACCACATCTCGGAGGAGTTCGAGGCCCGGGTCGCCGCGGCGCTCGCCGACCCGACCGTCGACCCGCACGGCGCGCCGATCCCGAACGCCGATCTCGAGCCGCCCGAGCGCCGGCCCGCGACCGCGCTCTCGGAGTTCGAGGAGGGCACCGTGGTGCGGGTCGAGGAGGTCAGCGACCACGATCCAGCGGTACTGGAGTACCTCTCCGACCACGGGGTCGACCCGGGCACGGAACTCGAGATCGAGGAGGTCGCCCCATTCGGGATGGTGACCGCCCGGGCCGAGGGCCACCGGGAGAGCGTCTCCCTCCCCGAGGAAGTCGCCCGACACGTCCGCGTCACCGCGCTCGCGGAGGCGACGTGAGCCGAGTCGGAGATCGAGAACCGGGCCCGACCGGTTCCCTGTTTCCGGCGTGCGGAGACGGGCGTCGGGCTTCGATCGACTCGAGAAGGAGAGGCGCAAAATACTAATATTAGACTAGTCTAAAACAGGTAATGGACACCGACGGCGGTCTCTCACGACGACAGGTGCTGTCCGCGGGCGGTGGGCTCTTCGGAGCGGCGCTCGCGGGCTGTCTCGACGGGAACGACAACCCGAGCGGGAGCGGTGATGACGGCGGCGAGTACTCCGTCGCAGCGTCGTTCTTCATGCCGTACGACGTCACACAGCAGATCGCGGGCGACCACGTGGCCCTCGAGGACCTCGTTCCAGCCGGCGAGCACGGCCACGACTGGGACCCGGATCCCGGGATCGTCGAACGGATCGAGAGCGCCGACGCCTTCGTCTACACGCGAGGGTTCTCGAGCTGGCAGGACGACGCGGCCGACGAACTCGAAGACGACGAGGAGATACTCGTCATCGAGATCTCCGACGGGATCACGTTCATCGACAGCCCCGCCGAGGAGAACGACGAGCACTTCTGGATGAACCCGCGCATCATGCGTGACGGCGCCGAGAACGTCCTCGACGGGCTGGTGGAACTCGACTCCGACAACCAGGAGGCCTACGAGGAGAACGCGGAGGCTTTCATCGACGAACTCGACGCGGTCCACGGGGAGTTCCAGGAGCTCGCGGATCAGCGACAGCAGGACCAGATCATCATCGGGAGCCACGATTCGTTTCAGTGGTGGTGGGACGAGTACGGCTTCGACATCTACTCGCCGGTCGGCATCTCGCCCGACGACGAGGCGTCGGCCGCCGAGCTGGAGGAGGTCGAACGGCTCGTCGAGGAACACGGCGTCAAGTACATCCTCTACGACATGCTGGAGCCGACGAACCTCGCCGAGTCGCTCGCCGAGGAGACGGGTACGGAGGTCCTGCCGCTGTCGCCGATCGAAGGCGTGACCGAGGAGATGGACGAGGAGTGGGGCTACCTCGAGCACCAGCGCGAGATCAACCTCGAGACCCTCGAACTCGCCCTCGAGGTGGAGTGAGACCTGTGGTCGGAGCGACCCGGTACGACCGGAAGGGTTGTTACCCGTGAAACCCCTAGGTAGACGCATCGAACGATTCGTTGAGAGAGCATGAATGTAATCGAGGCAGATGGCGTCACGTTCGCCTACGAGGAACAGCCGGTCGTCGAGGACGTCAGCCTGACCGTCTCCGAGGGGGAGTTCGTCGGGCTGATCGGCCCGAACGGCTCGGGGAAGACGACGCTGCTCAAGCTCTTGCTCGGCCTGCGACGGCCGGACTCGGGGACGGTTCGGCTGTTCGGGGAGTCGGCGAGCGAGTTCAGGGAGGGTGAACGCCTGGGCTACGTCTCGCAGACGTCGACACAGGCGGACCAGACGATGCCGATCACGGTTCGAGAGGTCGTGACGATGGGTCGGTACCCGCACGTCGGCCTGCGCCGACTGGGCACCGAGGACAGGGAGATCGTCGACGACGCCCTCGACCGCGTCGGGATCGCCGACCTCGCCGACCGTCGGATCAACCGCCTCTCGGGAGGACAGAGACAGCGGGCGTACATCGCCCGGGCGCTCGCTGGCGAGGCCGACCTGCTCGCGCTCGACGAACCGACGGTCGGTATCGACGCCGACTCCCGTGATCGGTTCTACGATCTCCTGAACGAACTGAACGACCGCGGGATCACGATCGTCCTGATCGAACACGACATCGGCGTCGTCACCGAACACGTCGACACCGTCGTCTGTATCAACCGCGAGCTGCTCCACCACGGCAGCCCCGAGGCGTTCGCCGAGAGCGACGCGCTCGCCCAGGCGTACGGCTTCGGGGAGAGGGAGGGTCGACCCGCCCTGCAGAGACAGCGCTCATGACCGTCCGAGCGTCCCTCACGAACCTCGCCGGTTCGCGTCGTCGACTCGTCGGAGTCGTCGCCGGGGTGCCGCTCGCCGCTATCGGGCTCTACGCGTTCATCTACGGCGTCTTCCCGACGCTCTACGAGGCGTTCTGGGGGGCGACGTGTAGCGCGGTCGGGAGCTGGCTCGTCTGCAGCGGCTTCCTCCAGCGCGGGTTCACCACGGGGCTACTCATCGGGATCGCCGCGCCGATCGTCGGTACCTATCTCGTCAACCGACAGATGGCGCTGATCGGGGAGGCGCTCGCACACACCGCGTTCGCGGGCGTCGCGATCGGGATCTTCCTCGGCTCGTTCGTCGAGTGGGGATCGTTTCCCCTGTTCACCGCGCTCGTCGTCGCCGCGATCGCGGCACTCGGTATCCAGTACATCTCGGTCCACACCGACTCCCACGCCGACGTGCCGATCGCGATCATGCTCACCGGCGGGTTCGCGCTCGGGATCGCCGTCGTCTCCTACGGGATCGCCTTCGGCCGCGAGATCAACAGCTATCTCTTCGGCGACATCCTCTTCGTCCCGTTCGGGAACGTCCAGCTCATGGTCGGGCTCACGCTCGCCGTGCTGGGGATGGTCGGGCTCACTCACAAACAGCTCCTGTTCATCACGTTCGACCGCGAGGCCGCACGGCTCGCACGGATCGACGTCTGGTTCTACGACACGCTGCTCATCGTGCTCACCGCGCTGGTGATCGTCGCGGCGATGCAGATCCTCGGGGCGATCCTCGTCGCCGCGATGCTCGTCGTCCCGGTCGCCGGGGCGATGCAGCTCACGAACTCGTTCACCCAGGGGATGGCGCTCTCCGTGGTGTTCGGCGAGCTCTCGGTGATCTTCGGTATCCTCTTCTCGTATCAGTGGTCGATCGCGACGGGCGCGACGATCGTCCTCACGGCGATCGCGATCTACCTCGTCGCCCTCCTCGTCTCGCGTTAGTCGCTCGGGACCGCCTTCTCCGAACCGTGCCCGTCTCCCCACGTCCGGACGATCCACGCGGTGATCACCACGGCGAGGCCCGCGACGCCCGCAATCGAAGTGAACGCGGCCCTGAACCCGGCGGTCTCGATGACGAACCCGAACAGCGGCGGGGCGATCGTGCTGCCGATCATGATCCCGATGGTGATGATCGCGAAGTTCCGGCCGAGGTCAGCCCGCCCCGAGAGGGCGTCGGCAAGCGTGTCGCGGGCGGGGATCGCGAGGCTCGTGACGCTCCCGGCGAGGATCGCCGCGACGATCGCCACCAGTGGCGAGACCGCGAGCGAGGAGAGGGTGAGAACGAAGACGACGAGCAGCCCGTAGCTCCCGACGATCACCGGGCCGGGGGAGAACCGATCCGAGAGGTCGCCGCCGGCGAGCATCAGGATCGCACCCGCACCGAACATCGCAGAGAGGGTGAGGCTCGCGACGTTCGGCGCGACGCCGTAGCCCTCCTCCAGGAGGGTGACGACGAACGAGGTGATCCCCCAGCCGGCGGTCGAGCCGACGAGCGCGAACAGCCCGAGCGCGAGGATGCCCGGCGCCTCGAACACCGCCCGGATCCCGCTGCGGACGCGCTGAACGGGTGACCCCTCCCGTGAAGCACCACGCTCCGGAACCCTGATCGAGCGATCGACGAACCGGGTGAGGACGACGAACGCGAGCAGGGCGTAGGCGAGGCCGAGTGCCCCGAGCAGCGCGAAGGCGATCCGCCAGGAGTAGCCCAGTCCCATCACCGCGACGATGAGCAGGGGTGCGGCGCCGAAGCCGACGTTCCCCGCGAACCCGTGGACGCTGAACGCACGGCCCCGGAGCCGTTCGGGCGTCGAGTCAGCGATCAGCGGGAAGTGTGCGGGGTGGTGGCCGGCGATTCCCACCCCCAAAATCGCCTGGCCGACGAGCAGCCACTCGAAGGTGGGCGCGAGTGCGAGGACGAACGCGCCGAGCGCGCCGAGGCCGAGACAGAGCTCCAGCGCGAGCGTCCGGTCGTAGGTATCGGCCAGGTAGCCGAACGGGAGCTGAAAGGCGGTGTTGACGAACGCCTGGACGCCCATCGCGACGCCGAGCGCGGCGAGACCGACGTCGAACTCCACGGCGAGGACGCCCAGGATCGGTGGAAAGAGCACGAGGTAGGTGTGGTTGATCACGTGCGAGCCGCTCACGAGGCCGACGACGACCGTCGTCTCGTGTGGTACTCCGGTAGCCGACTCAGCCCTGCTCACGACGGCGGTGGGTCGGCCACCGACAAAACCCTGCGTGAAGCCGCGAGGGTGGCCGGCTTCGCTCGCGTGGGTTTATCTCGATACCTCACTCAACTCGGCCATGCGCGTACTCGTCACCGGCGGAACCGGGTTCGTCGGATCGGAGCTCTGCGAGCGGTTGAAACGGGAGGGACACGATCCGATCGCGTTCGACACCGATCCGTCCGACGAACCGGCCGGCGGAGATCCCACCGCCGTCCGCGGCGACGTGACCGATACGGCCGCGCTCGAACGAGCGATCGAGGATCGCGAGGTCGATCGAATCGCCCACCTCGCGGCGGTCCTCGGCTCCGCTCAATCGTCCGGCGAGCGCGCGGCGGTGAACGCGGGCGGCCCGCGGAGCGTGCTCGAAGCAGCCCGGAGAACCGGGGTCGAGAGAGTCGCCCTCGCCTCCAGCGAGACGGTCTACGCCCCGGATTCTGCGTACGTGGCGGAACAGGTCTCGGAGGACTCGCTGCTCCAGCCCGAGAGCGCGTACGCGGCGGCGAAGCTCTTCTCCGAGCGACTGGGTCGGGAGTACGAAGCGGAGCACGACCTCTCGGTCGTAGCGCTGCGTCCAACGGGTGTCTTCGGACCCGGAGCTGGTCACGCCGTCGAGTTCGCTGAGCTGTTCGAGAAGCCGACGCGGGGCGAAGCAGTCACCGTCTCGCCCGCCGACGGCGCGATCAGCTGGCTCTCGGTTCGGGACGCCGCGAGCGGGTTCGCCGCCGCCGTCGGGGCGGACGAGGACGATCTCACACAGCCCGTCTACAACCTCCGGGGTGAGTACCGAACCGTGAGTGAGGCGGCCGAGGCAGTGAGGGAGGTGGTCCAAGGTGCGGAGGTCACGGTCGATGACGGTCCACCGCTTCGCTGGTCGGCACAGCACCTCGACGTCTCGGCAGCCAGATCGGACCTCGGGTACGAAATCGAGGACGGGATCGCCGAGATCGCACGCCTGTACGTCGAATCCGTCGGGAGGAACCGCTCGTAGCCGACAGCGTCACCGATCCGGGTCGCCTCGTCTCCGCGGGTTCCCCGTGACCGCGCAGAGATCTAACCCTTTCTGTTAGTGATGCCTACTTGTTGTTTATAAGGAGAATCAGTTACCGGACTGATTTCTTGTGCATGGAGCAAAAATACAGGTATATTATTCATAGATAAGGATAAACCCCTCCGGAGAGTTGGAGTATAATACGAGGTCAACGCCCTATGTCAATATTTCTTATCCTTCAAACAACCGGTGAACTTCCGCCACTTACCACCGAAATCCTCGTCGTCTTCGGAATTATCGCAGTAGCACTGGTTCTCTTCGTCACTGAACCAATCCCAATCGACGTCACAGCGGTCGCAATCCTCGTCACGCTGATCGTCCTCGAACCGTGGACGCAGATCAGTCCCTCCGATGGCGTCTCCGGATTCTCCAGCTCCGCCACCATCACTGTCCTAGCGATGTTCATCCTGAGCGACGGGATTCGACGAACCGGGCTGATCAGCATCCTCGGATCGAAAATCGCCGAGCAGTTCGGCGATAGCCCGCTGAAACAACTTGCTGCGGTCGTCGGCCTCTCGGGAGGGACGGCTGGCTTCATCAACAATACGCCGGTCGTCGCCCTGATGATCCCGATGGTGAACGACATCTCCCAGCGGACGGGCGTCTCACCGTCGAAGTTCCTCATTCCCGTCTCGTTCGCGTCGATGCTCGGAGGGATGCTCACGCTGATCGGCACCTCGACGAACATCCTCGCCAGCGATGTTTCCGCTCGTCTCATCGACCGCCCGTTCACAATGTTCGAGTTCACACAGCTCGGCTTCCTCGTCCTCGTTACGGGCTGTCTCTACATCCTCCTCATCGGCCGTCACCTGATTCCAGAGCGCGTCCACGTCGAAGAGCAACTCACGGAGGAGTTCGAGATGGCGAACTACCTCACCGAAGTGGTCGTCCGCGAAGGCTCACCACTCGCGGGAATGACCGTCCACGAGTGCCTCGAAGAACTCGAACTCGAGGCGGATATCGTACAGCTCGTCCGCGACGACCAGACGTTCACCGAACCACTCGCTCAAAAAACAGTTCAACCGGACGATATCCTCGTCATCCGAACGGGTCGCGAGAGTTTGGTAGGTCTCCTCAACGTCGAAGGACTCGCTCTCGCGCCCGATGCTGACGTTACCGACGACCACTTGGAGGTGAGACTCGACCGCCGTGACGAGCGGGGTACCCAGCGACTGGTCGAGGTGATCATCACACCGGATACGAATATCATCGGAGAGACGCTAG
The DNA here is from genome assembly GCF_036429475.1 of Halalkalicoccus sp. CGA53. Taxonomy (GTDB): domain Archaea; phylum Halobacteriota; class Halobacteria; order Halobacteriales; family Halalkalicoccaceae; genus Natronorarus; species Natronorarus salvus. Next base: position 260,860 of record NZ_CP144125.1, on the reverse strand, counting down.
AGACGTTGAACTTCCGCCATCGCTACGACGCGACCGTCCTCGCGATCCGCCGTGGCGGTGAAATCATTCACGCGCGCATGGACGACCGACCGCTCCGACCCGGAGACACACTACTCCTCCAAGCAACGGATCAGACGGTCAATCGTCTGAACGCTGATCGTAGTTTTGTCGTCGCACAAGAGGTTACGCGTCCCGATTTTCGATCATCGAAGATTCCAATCGCTCTCGGGATAATCGTTGGGGTCATCGGTTTGGCGGCGTTCGAGGTGTTCCCGATCATGGTGACCGCTCTCGGTGGGATGGTGGCGATGGTCGCGACGGGCTGTGTTCGTCCCACCGAGGTGTACGATTCGGTCGATTGGAACGTGATCTTCCTCCTGGCCGGGCTCATCCCCCTGGGTATCGCGATGGAACAGACCGGAGCGGCGGCATGGCTCGCTTCGGTGATCGTCATCGCCTCCGCCGGGCTCTCGGCAGTCCTCGTTCTCGGGCTGTTCTACCTCGCGACGGCACTCATCACGGAATTGATCAGTAACAACGCGAGCGTCGTGCTGATGATCCCTGTCGCCGTCGATGCAGCGATTCAGATCGACGCGAACGTCTTCGCGTTCGTCCTTGCGGTGACGTTCGGCGCGAGCACGTCGATGCTCTCGCCCATCGGGTACCAGACGAATCTGATGGTTTACGGACCTGGTGGATACAAGTTCACGGATTTCTTCCGCGTTGGTGCCCCTCTCCAGCTGATCCTTACTGTCGTAACCACTGCTGGAATCGTCATTTTTTGGGGCGTTTGAGTTTGCTCGCTTCACCGACGGGCGACAAGTACCGAGGTATCCGCGTGGCGCGCGACACGTTCGGCAACGGTACCGAAGAAAAACCGCTCTAAACCCGACTTTCCCTTGGCTCCGAGGATGATAAGGTCAATAGAATAGTCCTCGGCGTATGCAAGGATCTCCTCCGCTGGTATTCCTTCGGTAATCATTGTGGTCAGAGACACGTCACACTGCGCCGCGCGTTTTTTAGCGGATCTGATCGCTTGTTCACCGAGATCATGGAGTGAATCTTTCGTAGCAGCAGTGCTGGCACGGCGTGTATCGATGACATACACCGCGTGGAGTTCGGCGTCGAATTTGCTTGCGATCTGGATCGCCTGATCGAGGGCTTGAGTAGCATCAGGGCTCCCATCGGTAGCGACGAGGATCGAACGATACATGTAAAGTAATGGAGGGTAACGAGCAAGAAATTGTCGGGATCTATCATTAAGGGCTTGAACAAGATAGGATTTCTGCCTTCTTTCTGTAAACTCCTTTCTTCCATATTTCTGAGGGGTACGTCAATTTTGGTTTACAAGGAAATCTCTGACTGGTGGACCTGTTAGCCAACTAGTGGTTTGTAGAACTCCAAACGCTCAATCTCTGGACCGCGACCGGAAGCGGTTTTGATATATCCGTATACGGTACATCCGGTCGTCCCCCATTGGATACGATCACCTCCCGATCGGCGTTAGAGCCGACCTCCCGACGTGGGCGGGGCTGTATCGTCGTCGGCGCACTCGTCGCCGCGTCGGACTCGCACACGTCACCGCCGGGGGCGACGCAAACCGATCTCCCGTTCTAAGGCCCGATCGTCGTTCCCTCCCTCTATTCGTTCGCGAACGGCGGCCCGCTCCTCGCCTTCGTGCCGAGCCAGCAGGTCGTCGGCGTCGAAACCCTCGGGGATCTGATCGGCGGCCCGAGTCGGATCAACCCGGACGGCACTGTTCGTGCTGCGCGTCGGTACCGGCGCGCGGTCGTCGCGGCCTACACCACCAGGACGGACGGTACTCGACGGTGGACTACGTCGGGGTTCGATCGAACCTCGTGGTTGGGACCGGAGTCGCGCTCGCCACGGGAATAGCCTGGGTAGTGACGTGGCCAGCCGGGGTCGAGTCTGCTGTAGAGCCGTTGTGGAGCGGCGAGATACCTCCGACGCTCGCGCCCGGCCCCAGTGCGGTTGGGGGGCGGTGTCCTCCTCGTCTGCTGGGAATACTGGCTCTCGGAATCGATTCGTGCTGGCGAAGGGGACCGGTCGTACCCGGTTGCGACTCGTGGGCCACACCGTTCTCGGACGCTATCCCGTATGGGGTCGAATCCGCATGTACCTCACGAATTGAGTCCAACCCGCTGTTTTCGACCGCGCGACGGGCTCACTCTTCGAAGTCCGTTTGACGGTCGATCGCGCAGATAAACTACCGATGGCGATATAGAACCGGACCGTTCTTCCTGCGTTGCGATCGCGTGCAGCGGAGCGATACCCCTCGACCGTCTCGCATTCCGCATGGCCGAGTACGAGGTCCACGCCGTCGACTACTCGGATACGACCGACGAGGAGTGGGACGACCCACAACTGTACGACTTCGACATGGACGACCTGAGCGAGGTGGACGACACTTCCTGCTCTCGTCGTCCGGTCCCGCCGGAGAGCTTCTCGGCCCTCCAGCTCCCGGTCGTCGACCCCGACGGGAACCTCAACAGGAACGCGCTGCAGACGGCCTACAGCAGCGGACACGGTGTCGAGGCGATCGACGATATCGACGAAGAAACCATCGAGGGGGTCCGGAACCGGCTGCTCGACCTCGCGGAGGAGGGCTTCGGGATCGGGGAGAACGAACTGGAGGAGCCGCCGTCGTGAGGGAGACCGATACCGGAGACCGACCGCTACGGTGCTGTGACGTCGAACGGTGGTTCGACGTCCTCGGGAAGCGGCGTCACGTACTCGCCGTCTCTGGATTCAACGAACTCCGCCTGTGCCCGATCGACCAAGTCGGGATCGGAGAGAAGGTCGATTGCGGTACCGGCCTGCACCTTCGCGGCGTAGAGCGCGCCCTCGACCCCGAACTCGTGGTTGGCGGCGACCGCCTGCCAGCTGTGGCCCGGCGTGCCGACCGGCCAGGTCGCCGCCCGTAGCTGAGCCGTCGGGACGATGTGGCTCACGTCGCCGACGTCGGTCGACCCGCCGCTTACCTCGCCCTCGTCGTACGCCTTGATCGGCTCGCCGTAGACCGCCCGACCCTCCACCCGCTCTCTCGTCTCATCGGGCAGTTTCTCCAGCGTCGCCTCGATCCGGTCGGGATCGACCGTCTCCTGGATCTCGCGGGCGAACGTCTCCTGTTCCTCGGTGAACTCGACTCCTCCTACCTCCTGCATGTTCTCCCAGAGTGCGTCCGTGACCGTCTCGTTCGGGAGGAAGTCGTAACAGCCGGTGATGTAGCGGCGTTCGACCGAGGTGTGTGTCATCTGCGCCGCTGCGTCCGCGATGTCGGTGACCCACTTCGTGATCCGGTCGACCTCGTCCCGATCGGGTGCCCGGACGAAGTACCAGACGCTCGCCTCCGCGGGGACGACGTTCGGCGCACCCCCGCCGTCGGTGATCGCATAGTGGACCCGGGTCTTCTCCGGCACGTGCTCGCGCATCCGCTCGACGCCAGCGTTGAGCAGTTCGACGCCGTCGAGTGCGCTTCGGCCCGATTCCGGCGATCCCCCCGCGTGGGCGGCGGTCCCCGTATAGGAGAACGAAAGCGAGTCGAGCGCGAGCGAACTCCCCAGCTGCGGGCGGTTTCGATCGCTCGGGTGCCAGGTGATCGCCGTGTCACAGTCGTCGAACGCGCCCGCCCGAGCCATGAACACCTTTCCCACGAGCGTCTCCTCGGCGGGACAGCCGTAGAATCGGATCGTGCCCGGAAGGCCGTCGTCGATCGCCCGCGCGACTGCGATCGCCGCCCACGCACACGCCGTCCCGTAGAGGTTGTGCCCACAGCCGTGACCCGGTGCGCCGGGTTCGATCGGGTCCGGCTCCGTACTCGCCGACTGCGAGAGCCCAGGCAACGCGTCGTACTCTCCGAGGATCCCGATCACGGGACCACCCGAACCGTACTCGGCGACGAACGCCGTCGACATTCCTCCGATATCGGTTTCGATCTCGAAGCCCTCGGCTTCGAGCAGGTCGATCAGCGCTTTCGAGGAGCGCTCCTCGTGCAGTCCGAGCTCCGGCGTCTCCCAGATCGCCTTCGCTACCTCCTCGAAACGCTCGCGGTCGGCATCGATCGTCTCGAAAACGGCCCGTTTGTCCATAGAGTGGCCGGGCGAGCGCGGTGTAAAGTCGTTCCGGAGGCGGAAAGGGAGCGATGGACGCTCCCGGTGACGACCGGTACGATCACGGTTGCTCGTTGGAGGTGACCTCTCGAGAGCCGAACGCACGCCATCGGTCGACAGGCTGCGCCGTTCTATTAGTATACCAATTTTTATATCATTGTGGACAGTACTTACCACGATGAGAGGGGGAGGCGACCGAGGGGAGAGGGGATACGTCTCGAGACGGCAGGCGTTACGCGCGGTAACCGTTGGGGTGACCGCGGGAGTTGCCGGCTGTTCGCGGCTGTCCGGCGGGGACGATTCGATACTCACCGTTCCGGAGACGTTCATCACGTCAGAGGAAGGCGAGAACATCGACCAACCGGCGGTGTGGCACGGCGAGAGTCGACACCTGCTCCTGGTCACTGCGAAGGAGAGCCACGAACTCGTCGTCTTCGACGCGACGGACGGGGAGTATCTCACCAGTATCGGACGCGAGGGGTCGGAAGCCGGCGAGTTTCAGCGGCCGAACGGACTGTTCGTGATCGATGACCTCGCGGTCGTCGTCGAGCGCGACAACCGTCGCGTACAGGTGCTACGACTGCCGGACGGCGAGTCGCTCGGCACCTTCGGCGAGGACGAGCTGCGCAAACCGTACGAGGGCGCGGTCTACGAGAGTGCCGAGGGTTACGAGGTGTACGTCACCGACGACTACGACGCGTCCGACCCCGCGGACCTCGACGAGCGCGTGAAACACTACCGGTTCACCGTCTCCGACGACACCGTCGAGGCACAGCACGTTCGGAGCTTCGGCGAGACGACCGATCCCGGAGCACTCTACAAGGTGGAGTCGATCCTCCCCGACCCGGAGCACGACCGGCTGATGATCGCCGACGAGGACGAGAACGTGGTCAAACTCTACGATCTCTCCGGGACGTTCGTCGACGTCGTGACCTCGGTTTTCGGTGAGAACGATCCGGAGGGGATCGCGCTCTACCGTAACGAGAACGGTTCGGGGTGGTGGGTGTTCGCGGAGCAGTCCGGACAGCCCGACCTCTTCGTCTTCGATCGGGGACAGAGCCGGTTCCACGTCTACGGCCGGGAATCGCTCGATCCGGTCGCGACGTTCGCCGGCGAGACGGCAGCGAACACGGACGGCGTCTGGCTCACCCAGCGTTCGTTCGGTCAGTTCTCGGATGGAGCGTTCTACGTGGTCCACAACGACAGGACGGTCGCGGCGTTCGACCTGGAGGAAGTCATGAGCGGGATCGGGCCAGACCTGTCGTAGATAGCGCGAGGGATCCCCGTTCGGTGTCGATTAGTGTGTGCGGACCTCCGACGACGCGAACCTCCCGGTCGACTCCTTCTCCGACGAAATGGAGAGGTCTCTCCGACGACTACCCCTCGAAGCCCTCCTCCCACCGGAAGGTTCCGTCTCGTTGGATCACCTCGCCGTCGACCTCCAGTACCGAGTCCTCGCTCACGTCGGTGATCATGTCATTGTGAACGGCAGACTGGTTGCCCTCCGCTCCCTCCGGGAGACAGGCGTCGTACGCCCGACCGACCGCGAGGTGAACGGTGTCGCCCATCTTCTCGTCGAAGAGGACGTTGTCGGTAAAGCGGTCGATCCCGCGGTTCATCCCGATCCCGAGCTCGCCGAGGTACCGGGCGCCCTCGTCGGTCTCCAAGATGGTCGTCAGTTCCTCCTCGTTCGCTCCGGCGGAGTAATCGACGACCTCACCGCCCTCGAACGTGAGTGAGACGTCCTGCAACCGCTTGCCGTTGATCGTCATCGGCACGTCGAAGAACACCTCACCCTCCGTGTCGTAGGGTGCGGTGAACACCTCTCCGGAGGGGAGGTTGTGCGAGTCGTAGACGACGGAGGCGGCGCTGTTGACCGCCGTCCGCCCTTCGATCGACGTGGTGAGGTCGGTCCCCTCCTTCTCGAGTCGGACCTCGCTCCCCTTGTCGAGGACTTCCTTCATCTCGGCCATCTCCTCGGCGAGCGCCTGCCAGTCGCGGAGGATCGCGCTGTAGGCGAACTCGCGGTACTCCTCGGTGGCCATCCCGGCCTGCTGAGCGAGCGAGCGCGTGGGGTGGACAGTCGAGACCCAGTCGGTCGCCATGCGCGCCTCGCGAAGCCCCTCGCGTGCCCGGCTGTAGGCCTGACGGGTTTCACCGGGAACGTCGGCCATCGCGGAGGTGTTCCGCCCCCCGCCGAGCCGGAGGTAGACGTCGGCGTTCTCGATCAGCCCGCGTTCGTGCGCTGGGTCCGCCTCGAACTCGCCGTCGTAGTTCGTGAGATACGCCCGGAGTACCTCGTCGGAGTCGTACGTCGCGACGAGGTTCGCACCCCGTTCGCCGAGCGCCTCGGCGACCGCGACGGCGAGGTCGTGGCTCCCCTCCGCCACGCTCAGGACGACGTCGTCGCCGCGTTCGACCCGTGCGCTCCAGTCGACCAGTACCTCGGCGTGCTCGCGTACCCGTGGATCCATGTGCCCGGCTCTCCCGTCGGCGAGAAAAGGGCGGCGGTCGCGCCCGGGCCACCGTCTCGGTGTGTCGATCGATCCCCGATCCAGGTCGGAGGTGTTTTCGTCCTCGCGGTAGCTCTCCGAGGTATGAGGGACGCACCAGACATCGGCGAACTCGTACCCCCGGACCGAACGCTCATGGGTCCCGGCCCCAGCGACGTCCACCCGCGCGTGCTCCGATCGATGGCGACCCCGCTGGTCGGCTACCTCGACGAGTTCTACGTCGACGTGATGGACGACGTCCAGGAGGGACTTCGCTACCTCTTCGACACGGAGAACGAGTACACACTCGCCGTCAGCGGTACCGGCTCGGCCGCGATGGAGACCGCGTTCGCGAACCTCGTCGAGCCGGGCGAGACCGTCTTGGTACCTGACAACGGCTACTTCGGCGACCGGATGGGCCAGATCGCCGCCCGTGCCGGCGGCGACGTCGTGACGGTCGACGCACCTTGGGGCGAACCGCTCGACCCCGCAGAGGTCGAGGCAGCCTTCGAGGAGTACCAGCCCACGGTCTTCGGATTCGTCCACGGCGAGACGAGCACGGGCGTCCGTCAGACCGACGTCGACGAACTGACCCGGATCGCACAGGAGTACGACGCGTACGCCGTCGCCGACACGGTGGCGTCGCTCGGCGGCTGTGAGTTCCACACCGACGACTGGGACGTCGACGTCGTCTACTCCGGCTCGCAGAAGTGTCTCTCGGCACCACCGGGTGCGAGCCCGATCACGATCAACGACCGCGCGATGGAGAAGGTCCGCTCGCGGGAGACGCCCGTCCGGTCGTGGTACCTCGACCTCGAAGGGGTCTGGGAGTACTGGGGTGACGAACGCGCCTACCACCACACCGGACCGATCTCGACGACGTACGCGCTCAGGGAGTCGCTCCGGATGCTCGCGGAAGAAGGGATCGAGTCGACGTGGGATCGCCACCGCCGCGTCGCGGGCGCGATGAAAGCTGGCGTCGAGGCGATGGGGCTCTCGCTCAACGTGAGCGAGGAGCACTGGCTGCCGACGCTCAACCCGGTCTCCGTTCCCGAGGGCGTCGACGACGGTGTCGTGATCTCGCGGCTGCTCGACGAACACGAGATCGAGATCGTCGGCGGGCTCGGCGACCTCTCGGGCGAGATCTTCCGGGTCGGCTGTATGGGCCACTCCGCGCGCCCGGCGAAGGCGACGGGCTTTATCTCCGCGTTCGGCTCCGTCCTCGCCGACGAGGGTGCCGACGTGGACGTCGAGGCCGGCGCAGCGGCGACGGCGACGGCCCTCGGGGACTGATCGAGACGGATCGAATCCGACCGAATCCGGGAGGTTTGCACACCCCTCCCGACTCAGGGGAAGACCAGCACCGTCGCGTCGTCGGTCTCCAGCACCTCGACCTCCTCGCCGCCCTCTGCCTGGAGTTCCTCCCTGACCTCCAGTGCGTCCGGTTCGAGGACGACGACCTGGTCGTCGACGTCCAGTTCGACTTCCCCCGTGGAGTCGAGCTGGGCCTTTACCTCCGCGGGATCCGCCTCGCCGAGCGCGCCCATCACCGCGCCAGCCTCCGAACGGAACTCCGGCCCGATCACGCTCTGGTCGGGCTCGACCGCGACCGGGACCAGGTCCACGTCGGGCGTGCCGTACTCGACGTAGACCGGGGCGTTCACCGCCCCCGAGAGGTCGTAGGTGTCGACCGCGTACTCCTCGTCCAGCGAGACGTACACCTCGATCCGATCGAGGTCGGCGTTGAGCGCCATCCCCGACTCCGACTTCCAGCCCCTGACCGTGCTCGCGACGTCGGCGATCAGCGACCCGACCGCCTCGGCCTCGCTGTCATCCCAGTCGACCGCCGGGTCGACCGACGGCCAGTCCGCGGCGTGGACGCTCCCCTCGGTGCCCGGAAGGTGGCTCCAGACCTCCTCGGTCACGAAGGGCGCGAACGGCGAGAGCATCCGGAGCGACCCCGAGAGAGCGGTGTAGAGCGCGTGTCGCGCCGCGTTTCGCTCGCCCGGCCGGCCCTCGTAGAGCCTGCCCTTCACGAGTTCGAGGTAGTCGTCTGCGAGTTCGCTCCAGACGAACTCGCGGATCTCACGGAGCGCCGCGTCGAACCGGTAGGCCTCCATGTGCTCGTCCACGGAGGTGGCTACCCGATCCAGTTCGGTGAGTATCCACCGGTCGACCGCGCGGTACGCCGGCGCGTCGATCCCCGGCGTCCGGTCGTCGACGTGGCCGAGCGCGAACTTGCTGATGTTCCAGACCTTCGTGAGGAATCGCGAGGCGGAGGTGACCTCCTTCGACTGGAACTGGATGTCGCTGCCCGGCTGGCCGCCCAGCGCGATCGCCTGTCGGAAGGCGTCTGCGCCGTGTTCCTCGACCACCTCGATCGGCGCGATCGTGTTCCCCCGCGACTTCGACATCTTGTGGCCGTCCTCGCCGAAGACCATGCCGTTGATCAGCGCCTCCTCCCACGGGATCTCGTCCTCTAGCGCAGCGGTCCGGAGGATCGTGTAGAAGGCCCACGTCCGGATGATGTCGTGGCCCTGTTCTCTCAACTGGACGGGTTCGAACTCCGCCTCGGGCCAGCCGCCGACGTACATCGCTGAGATCGACGAGTCCATCCAGGTGTCCATCACGTCGGTCTCGCCGGTCCAGTCCTCTGCCCCGCACTCGGGACAGGCACCGACCTCGGGGCCGTCCTCGGTCGGGTCGACCGGCGTCTCCTCGACCGTCGCGACGTGTGCGTACCCGCAGTCCGCACAGAACCAGGCCGGGATCGGCGTCGCGAAGACCCGCTGGCGGCTGATCACCCAGTCCCAGTCCATCCCCTCGGTCCACTCCTGCAGCCTGATGAACATGTGTTCGGGGATCCACTCGATCTCCCTCGCCTTCTCCAGGATCTCCTCCTGGTCGACCCGGACGAACCACTGCTCGGTCGAGAGGATCTCGATCGGGGTGTCACACCGCCAGCACGCGCCGACCGACTGCTCGGTCGGCTCCGTTTCGCCCAGATAGCCCGCCTCATCCAGATCCGCCGCGATCCGTTCTTTGGCCTCGTCGATCTCGATGCCGGCGTACTCGCCCGCTAGCTCGTTCAGTCGGCCGTCCTCGGTGATCGCCGCCCTGAGATCCAGGTCGTACTCGGCCCACCAGGTGACGTCCTGTTTGTCCCCGAACGTACAGATCATCACCGCGCCGGTGCCGAACTCGCCGTCGACGTCGCTGTCGGCGATCAGTTCGACCTCTTGGCCGAAGAGTGGCACCTCGAACGTGTCGCCGACCCGGTCGTCGTAGCGCTCGTCCTCCGGCTCGACCGCCATCCCCACACAGGCGGCGAGCAGTTCGGGACGGGTCGTCGCGATCTCTATACTCTCGTTGTCCACCCCGTCGAAGGTGACGTAGTGGAGCGTTCCCTCCCGATCGACGGCCTCGACCTCGGCGTCGGCGATCGCCGTCTCACAGCGCGGACACCAGTTCACCGGGTGTTCGTCGCGGTGGACGTACTCCTCCTCGGCCATCTCGACGAACGAGCGCTGGGTCAGCCCCCAGTACTCGGGGTCCATCGTGACGTACTCCTGGTTCCAGTCCTGCGAGAATCCCAGGTCGAGCATCGTCTCGCGCATCGCGTCGATCTGCTCCTCGGTGTGCTCGATACAGAGATCTCGGAACTCCTCTCTGGAGACGTCCGTTCGGTGGATGTCGTGGGTCTCCTCGACTTTTACTTCCGTCGGCAGGCCGTGGCAGTCCCAGCCCTGCGGATAGAGCACGTCGTAGCCCGCGAGCCGCCGGTAACGGGCGGCGAAGTCCATGTAACACCAGCCCAGCGCGTTGCCGATATGGAAGTTCCCGGTGGGGTACGGCGGCGGTGTGTCGATTCGGTAGTCGGGCGCGCCGGTGTCCTCGTAGCGGTAGACGTCGGTCTCCTGCCACTTCGCTCGCCAGCGGCGTTCGACGCTCTCGGGGTCGTAGCTGTCGTCCATTCCTGTCATGTATTCTCCCTGATCGCGAGACGGTCGAAGAACGCGCGCGGTCGTGTCGGCAGCGGCTCAGAGCCGACGTACTACCGACCTGATCGCGCTCATGCCCTACAGAAACCAACCACGTTTCATAAAGGTTGCCGTCTCGGCGGTCGCGTCATAAGGACGGGTTGTCGTCTCTTCCCCGGTGATCGCCTGTCCGGCTCGGCTATCACCGGCAGCCAGTTACAACCGTCCTTATCAGGCGTCGTCACCCTCACCCTCGCCCTCGTCGACGACGGTGATCGAGATCTCGTCGGTCTCGCCGAACGCCCGGTGGAGGGTGTCCCCGATCTGCACGCAGACGTCGTACTCGCCGGGGTCCATCTCGATCTCCGCGGTGTCCGAGCCGTCGCTCAGGTGCCATACCTCGTTGTCCTCCTCCAGGTCGTCGGCCGGTCCGGGGATGACCTCGCCGTCGGGATAACAGTCGTCCTCGCCGAGGACGTGCAGGTGGCCCTCGCCGACCGCCGGGTCCTCATCGACGGAGGCGAGCTCGAAGCCCTCGGTCTCGAACTCAAAGTGCACCGGCGTCTCGACGGTGTCGCCGTCGCCCGGCTCGACGAACGAGACGCTCGCGTCCTCCGGCTGGTCGGCGACGTCGTAGTCGTCGTCTGCCTCCTCGTCCTCCGCGTCGTCATCGGATACCTCTCCGTCGTCCTCGTCGTCAGCGCCGTCGGCGTCCGTCTCCGTCCCGTCGTCCGGTTCGGTCTCCTCCTGATCGTCGTCGAGACAGCCGGCGAGCGCCGTGGCGCTGACCGCCGATCCCGTGAGCAGGACGCCTCGTCGCGAGTACCGTATCGACCGGCCGTCACTGTCGTGTGGCATCTCATCGATCGGTTGGGAACACGTGAAAATAAGTGGCCCGCTCCGCCGCGACGGACCGGAATCACTACGCCGACCCCCCGATACCACCCGGTATGCAACTGGGCGTCACCGGACTGGGGCGGATGGGTCGGATCGTCGTCGACAGAACGCTCGCCGCCGGCCACGAGGTCGTCGCCTACGACCTCTCGGACGCGGCGGTCGAGGCCGTCGGGGAGGCGGGCGCGATACCTGCATCCTCGATCGAGGAGCTCTGTGCTGCCCTCGGCGAGGAGAAACGGATCTGGCTGATGGTCCCGGCGGGCGACGCCGTCGACGCCACCCTCGCGGACCTCGATCCACACCTCGAGGAGTCGGACGTGGTCGTCGACGGCGGGAACTCTCACTTCGAGCGCTCGGTCGAGCGCGCGGCGGCCTGTTCGGGGACCTACCTCGACTGCGGGACCTCCGGCGGGCCGGCGAGCGCCGAGGAGGGGTTCTCGCTCATGATCGGTGGCCCCGAATGGGCCTACGAGGAGTGCGTCCCCGTCTTCGACGCCGTCGCGACCGGTCCCGAGGGACACGCCCGGATGGGGGAGAGCGGTGCTGGCCACTACGTGAAGATGGTCCACAACGGCGTCGAGTACGCGCTCATGGGAGCGTACGGCGAGGGGTTCGAACTGCTCGCCGAGGGTCGGTACGACCTCGACCTCGAGTCTGTCGCGCGCACCTGGAACAACGGCGCGGTGATTCGATCGTGGCTCCTCGAACTCTGCGAGGAGGCGTTCGCCGAGGAGGGGAGCGACCTCGGGACCGTCGCCGACCGGATCGAGGGCGGCTCGACCGGGACGTGGACCGTCGAGGAGGCACTGGCCCAGGAGGTGCCGGTCCCGCTGATCTACGCGGCGCTCGCCGAGCGCTTCGACTCGCGCAACGAGGGCCGGTTCTCGCGTCGGCTCTGCAACAGGCTCCGGTACGGCTTCGGCCGTCACGAGGTCGTCCGCGACGAGTAGACCTCGCGCCGGTCGTACTCCAGTTCCGTCGCCACTCGCTCGGCGAGCTCCGCTCCGCACTCGCGTTCGACGAGGTGAAGGGCGAGGTCGAGCCCCGAGGTGACCCCGCCCGCGGTGAGCACGTCGCCGTCGTCGACGACGCGTGCCTCCACGACCTCGGCGTCCGTCTCCCGGAGGTCGGCGAGCGCGCTCGCGTGGGTCGTCGCCGGCCTGCCGTCGAGGACGCCCGCACGCGAGAGGAGCATTCCACCGGTACAGACCGAGGCGACCGTCGCGCCCTCCTCGTGCGCTACAGCGATCCTCTGGGGGAGGTCACCGCGTTCGGCCTCGCCCCAGGCGCCGTGTTCTGGACGGCTCGACCAGCCCCCACCGGGGACGAGCAGGACGTCGAACTCGGTCTCCGAGAGGGTCCCGTCGACCGCGACCCGGAGGCCGTGGCTCGCGGTCACCGTCTCGACCGGATCGAGCGTTCCGAGCGTCGCCCGGATCTCGCCGCCGAAGGCGCGCGCTGTCTCGACGACCTCGTACGGGCCGATCGCGTCCAGTTCGTCGAAGCCCTCGTAGAGGACGATTGCGACCGTCGTGTCCATGACGCCCCTTCGCCCGCCGACGTCATGACCGCGCCGATCGCGAACCCGAACCGCTCACGTCGCCGGACCGCAATCCACAATAACCTTATTCCCCCGCTCCGAAGCCCCGCGCATGGTAGATCTGCTCGCACTCTCGGCCGGGGTCTTTCTCACCCTCGTCGTCGTGGTCTTCCACTTCGCGCGGGGGACCGAACGCGTGATCCCCGACGACATCGCCGACGACGTGCTCGAACACCGGGCGGCGACCGTCCGGGAGACGGAGTTCCCCGAGCCGATGAACCGCTCGATCGGTGGCGGCGCCGCCGCGGGCGCGATCGCCGGCGGCGCGGACGCGGAGGGCGAACTCGAAGGCGGCGAGGAGGTGGAGGAAGAACCCTCGCCGGCGGATATCCCTGAGGACGAGGTCGAGTACTTCGAGATCGAGTACACCAAGGAGGGCACGACGGTCGAGGTCGCGAACAACGAGACGCTGCTCGAGGCCGGCGAGGACGAGGGCTGGGACCTTCCCTACGCCTGTCGGGAGGGCCAGTGCGTCTCCTGTGGCGGACGCGTCGCCGACGGCGACTCCCGCGAGTACGTCGTCCACGACAACCAGCAGATGCTCGAGGAGCCCGAACTCGAGGACGGCTACGTGCTCACCTGCGTCGCCTACCCGAAAGCCGACTTCACCCTCGAGACGAGAGAGACTCCCTGACCGCGGGGCGAGCCCATCGTTCCGTTTTCCCGCCTCCCGCCGGACCAGCGGCCGTTTTCCGGTGACCCGCGAGCGTCGAAACAGAGCGTTGATCACGCGACACACCGTTTCGGTTCGTAGTGGACAGCTCCGAGCGATCGTTGACCGACGGCTCGTTGATCCGGCCGATGCTGCGGCTCGCGTGGCCGATCGTCGTCTTTCAGCTGCTCCAGGTCACCTACAACCTCGCCGACACGCTCTGGCTCGGCCAGCTCTCTGCGGACGCGGTCGGCGCGATCAGCCTCGCCTTCCCGCTCGTCTTCCTCCTGATCGCGATCGCCGGCGGCTTCACGACCGCCGGGAGCATCCTCGTCGCTCAGTACACCGGCGCGAAGAGCGACGCCTCCGCGGGGCTGTTCGCCGGCCAGACCATCGCGTTCGTCGGCATCCTCGCCTGCGTGCTGGGGATCGTCGGCTACTTCTACACCGAACCCGCACTCGCGCTGCTCCCGAGCGACGCCGTCACCGAGGAACGCGTCATCCCGCTCGCGGCGGACTACATGCGGATCTTCTTCCTCGGGTTGCCCTTCCTCTTCGGGTTCTACGTCTTCGAGGCGCTGATGCGCGGCTACGGGAACACGCAGCTCCCGATGCGGCTGATGCTCGTGAGCGTCGTCATCAACGTCGCCATCGACCCGTTTCTCATCTTCGGCTTCGACGAGAACCCGCTGTTCGTCTGGCTCTCGCTCACGGACCTCGAGGCGACGCTGTTCGCCGCGACCGACTTCTCGGGCTACGGCATCGAGGGGGCTGCGATCGCCACCGTCTTCTCGCGCGGGGTCGCGAGTGCGCTCGCGTTCTACGTGCTCTTCGGCACCGATCTGGGTCCCGACGTGGCGCTCTCGCATCTCCGTCTCGACCCCGAGAACGTCTGGGAGATCACTCGGTTGGGGGTGCCGACCTCGCTCGAACAGTCGGCGAACGCGCTCGCGCTGGTCGTGCTCACCGCGATGGTCGTCTCGTTCGCCCCGCCCGTCGTCGCCGCCTACGGCCTCGGAAACCGGCTGATCTCGCTGGTCTTCCTCCCGGCGCTCGGGCTCTCCCGGGCGACCGAGACGATCGTCGGTCAGAACCTCGGAGCCGGGAGGCCGGATCGGGCCGGCCGAGCCGTGGGGCTCTCCGCGACCGCCGCCGGAGGTGTGTTGCTGCTCGTCGCCGTCGTCGCCGTCGTCCTCGCCCGACCGATCAACGCCGTCTTCATCGGCGCCGAGACCGAGGGTGCCGCCGAGACGGTCTCGCTCGCGACCGAGTACCTCCGGATCCGGTCCGTGGAGTTCGCGTTCATCGGCGTGATGCAGGTCGTCCTCGGGGGGTTTCGCGGCGCCGGCAACACGAAGACCGCGATGGCGCTCTCGTGGCTCAACCTCTGGGGGGTACGCGTGCCGGCGGTCTTCCTGCTGGCGTTCGTCGCCGGCTGGGGCGCGACGGGCATCTGGGTCGGGATGAGCCTCGGGCACATCGTCGGTGCGGTAGTCGCCGGAGGCTGGTTCCTGCGAGGGACCTGGCGGGAGTCGATCGTGGACGACGAACGGGTCGAGGGAAGCGAGGTCGATCCAGTCAGCGGGGAGGAGTGAGAACCGTTATGTCCCGTCGTCCGGTACGGTGTGGCGAGGGCGTGTAGCTCAGTGGACAGAGTCCTTGGTTCCGGACCAAGATGTCGCGGGTTCAAATCCCGTCACGCCCGTCATTCTCCGTGACGATTCAGATTCCACAGACGGCGTCCAGTCGTATATAAACGGCTGGGGCTTCGTGCGAGTGATTCCGTCACGAATCATCTCGGGGGTCGCCGCTGGCATGCGGATCAAAGGATTCAATGTGGCAGCGACCAAAAAACAATCTTAATGTTTTTGATGCTACGTAGCTCTAAAAATCAGTCAGTGACAGATATTCAGAAGTAAATTCGTCCTTTGCTCGTTCAAGGGCCAAGCGACCGAGTTCTTTTGGAATTTGATTTGATATATATTTGCGCTTTACCATTGGTTTGATGTCGGATGGACTATTGCTATCCCACACGAGACGATAGTCTCGATCTGTTTCAATCTCATCTTCATCGTTGTATATCATACCAGAATCAGCCCCAATTGAAAGTAAATCATCTGTTTTAATTTCTAAGGCATTTTCGTAACCCGTCCTATTATATCCCATTTTCAATTTTGCTACAAAAGTGGTAAAAAGTCAGCTTTGTCAAATTCGTCTGGATAATCGGTGGTACCGTGTTGATCAAGAAACAGTTGTTGAAATACCTCTCCCAGAATAATAATGGGATGGGTTCCAATAGAATATTTGACATCGTCATTATCAGTCAGTACGAAATCGATTCCTTCAGTAGCAATATTACGTAGATCAGGATGCTCAATGTGCCCTTCTTGATGAGTTATTTGTCGGCTTTGACCCCCTGATGCTGAAGAGCCGGATCCTTCATTAGGTGATTCTCCGTCTCCTAACGCCCATATTGCATAGCTATCAGGTTCGGTACCATTACGGACGATGTCGCTATCTACCTCAATTAAGTCTATTTCCCTACACAAAGTTATGAACTGGACTGATCTAATTTCAAGACCTGTACACCCAATGTGCTCTTTTATCTTTTTCTGGGTGTAAATCCGCTCATATACATTATTCGTGGTGTTGATTCTTTTAACCCACTCCATGTAATTTTCCCCCCCAATTTCACAATATACAAAGCATAGATGAATGCTTTGTACCTGTTTGATAGCCAGCAATATTTCTGCGCTGTTGACGGATAGTTCGTAGATCGGGTCAACTAATACTAGTTCAAAATCACTCTTAGTAACCGCATTTCCATGACGAGGCGAGAATCCATCGACTATCGCCTTGAATAATCGATGATGTTCTTCAGATGCTTCTATCTTATTCAGCAGGCTTTTTTCAGCACGTTCATAATCAAGAGCGTTGTATTTCTTATTAAATATATCATTGAATTTAGATAGTTGGGGCTTTGGGACATTGGCCTCAATCCAACCCTCATTGTCAAACGATATGGGGTCAGTCATAAAACAGGTTGTGCTTCACACTCAGAGTCAAAATGGTCACTCACAAAGTTGAAAATCCTAACTGTCTGATCAATATCTGTGAGTTTACGAGGAAATACCCTGACCGTGTTCCCCTTAGTTTTGAGTACTGTACGCTCATAATGAGTTTCATCGATTAATTCTGCCGTGAAACCAGGAATCTCCGGCATTGGATGGTATTCGGACAGTCCGAACTCCCAGAATTTTTCCTCAAGATGAGTTGGCAAACTCTCTAAGTACTCTTCCTTGATTCCCGATTTTACCTCAATCCCCCAAGGTGAGCTGACGGTCATTCCATCATTTGGATAAAACGAACTGCCAACCTTTCCATATGCTGCCGTATTGGAAGAATCCTTAATCTGTTTTGCTCGAGAAACCTCCTGCTGCAATCTTTCCCAAAGCTCCAATATGCTCCCAGAATATAGAACTAAAATTCCGTCCTGCTTAACACGGAATTTGAACTGATTAGCTACTTCAAAGTCCATTATTTTCGGGAGGACCCCATAATTAAATTTCATTTCCCGGTAGGTTTCTAGTCCGTCAGACGCACGGTACTGTATCGATCTTTGAAACTGCGAGCGACGTTTGGCAGAGATACTTGCATCAACCGGACGTCTGGCACTGAAAAACGGAATTATTATTTCATCCTCATACTTCCGTACGAGCTCAGTCCTTATTTGATCTATTCGACGTCTAGAAAGCTGCAATCTCCCGACATCAGCGGTGTTTTGGAGGAATGATTCGATAGTAGGGGGAATTTGATCGGTTTTATTAGCTTTTGTAAAGAAGATTGGGAACTCATCGTCTAAGTACACATAGTGGCAAACAATCTCCTTATCGACCTTAGCCTTGAAAAGAACCAAGTCATCATTCTGGAACACAATATTGAAGTTTCGCTCAATATTTTGGGAAAATTCGCTCTTTGAGGGAAGGTTATTAATGGAAGCAATTATGTTGAAATCACCGGGAGAGTCTCCTACTTTGTAGTCCAATTCCAAATAGTCTATAAATGAATTTATTGATTCAAAATCTTTATTCTGAGCATTTAAATAGTCATTAGATTCAATCATTGTATTCCTTCATAATGAATCCCTCGCCAATATTGCTAAGGGTTATCGGGATCGCTCTCACTTGCATACCTCTAACTTGTTGTACCCCGAGAAAATTCTTGCGCTAATTTTCCAGCTTAAACTGAGAGGATTCCATAATTTGGTCTCTTTGATCAGAAACACCTCTAATGTGGTTATATAGGTCCCCTTGATCGGAATCCGATACAGTTCCGTTCGATTTGATTTCATGAATGATTGATTTGTATACCATCACGTCGCTATAGAACTGCATTATTGTAGATAGCTCCTGATTGCTAAACCATTGAAATACACCGAGCTCGCCAGCATTTGCTTCGTAAACAATCGTTGGAATTGTCCCCGGTGCTGGGACGTCTTTTGGTTTGATCGTATAGCCAGGAGGTTTATTAATGCGATCCATTGAATCAGCACACTGCGCAAGTCCTTTCATATTTTTTACTTCAATCAATAGTGCCTTCCTCATTTTTCTCTTTTCCCACTCTTGCTTAACAAAGTACAATAAGATTGCAGATAGAAATGTTACGATTATGCCAACTGCTGTGGAATCTGGTAGCTGAAAGCCAATTATTAGGAGTGTGACCTGTAGGGATGTCATGCGCTTGAATATGGGGACATGTGTTTAACATTTTTTGAATTTTCCAGGGATAGCGGGTGACGTGAGTAATTCAAGTTTTCGTGTATCCTGGTAGCCACCAGACAGTGCTTCTGCCACCCACCTGTTTTGACCGCAGGATCCCTTCATCCTCCAAATTTGTGAGCCGGTAGTTAACGGCTCGACGGCTAATGTCGACGTGTTCAGCGATTTCAGATGCGATAAGCACTGGGTCTGCGGAGTTTCGAAATACATCGAGAATTTCCTCATCGGAGACGCGTGGCTTGCGCCCTCGGCGTTCATCAGACATTCGTTCTCAGGAGTGTGTAGGATATACTAAAACAGTCTCTTCCATGGAGGGAAAAAATAATCAGAGGATCGGAGAATAGTAGCAGGTAAATAACTAATACTTCCTACCGTGGAAGGTTTTGGCATCAACTGATCGATCCCAACAGGAGATTCCATGTCCAGGATAAGCAGCAGAACAACCAATGGTAAAGAAGACGACCCAAAGGAGGACGAAGAGGATGTGAGTAAGGTAATCGAGTCGATCTTGAGTGGAGATTTCCAAGGATGGTACGAAGAAAAGAAAGCGAAGGACAATCTGAAAAACGGAAAACCGTACTACAACGAGCCCTCCTCAGTTCCCGATCCGAAACGACACTCACCAAGCTCACTTCTCCAGTGCTCACGGAAGCTCTACTATCGACAACTCAACGCACCCGAAGAGAACGAAGACCCCCATGGTATCTTCTGGCTGGGGTCCAAGTTTGAAGAGGAATTCGTCCTTTCCTATCTTGAGGATGTGGTCCCTGACCGAGTGTACGTGGGCAACTCGTATTGGGTCGACTTTACCGTCGAAACCGAGATAGGCGAGCTCCAGTTTAGAGGCGAAACCGATCCGGTCATCGTTGCGGAGGACGGTCAACCGCTGATCTTGGTCGAAGTCAAAACGAAATCCTCGATCTCAAATCTTGAAGCTCCGAATCGACATCACAGAGCACAGATCCATCCGTACCTGTACGGGCTCTCACAGCAGCATGAGCAGAACGTGACTGATGCAATCATTCTCTATGGAAGTCGAGATACGTTTGAGGCGAGTGCATTTCACGTAGAGTTCGATCCCGTATTCTGGAGGACTGTTGTTCTACAATGGGCGGTGGCACATACTAGGTCCAGAATCAATGAGCAGCTCCCTCAAGCAGACCCGGAATTCGATTGGGAGTGCGGGTTCTGCTCGTATAGAGAACGCTGTGGCAGGGGGGAGACGGTTCATCAGGACGAGGACGTCAGAGGGTTTCTACCTCTGTTTGCAGATTACCCGAGAAAGAAGGTCGTTGATTATCTCGAGTCGGATCCTGAGGCTGTGCTGACGCCGACACTTGCCCATAGGTATCCGGAGTTGGCTGAAACGAATACCGTGGGTAAATGGCGCTGCGATAGCTGTACCCGGAAATACGATTGGGATGTTATCGAGTGGGACCGAGATACGTCCGATCCTCCTGTGTGCAAGGCCTGTTTGAGTGAGAAAGTACCCTCGCCCCTTCATGGTCCGATGCCAGATGAGAAACCATCCCAGGCATATCAGATGGAGAATGACGAGTGAACCAATCTGCCCCCAGTGCGGTTCGTCGGATCTCGATGGGGAGATCGAGTTATTCGATTCTCTTTGTGAGACGTGCGGATACGTTGTTCACGATATCTCGAAGGCCGTGGAATGCGAGACGCCTGCACTGGAAAACAAGGGGTCAGATGACGAGGAGATAGACCAGGAGTGGAGTGAGTTTGTCACTGTCGAGAACGGCACTCAAAAGCAAGTTGCAGACGGCCTGGGGTTCTTGGAGCAGATCGCCGACGAGATTGGTCTCTCAACGAGTGAAAGGGAGCGGGCAGCCGAAATTTACGCTGGTGCGCTCGAGGAGCGAATCACCGTTGGGCGAAAGAAAACCCAGATCATCGCGAGTTGTGTGTTCCTCGCGACGCAAGAATTAGGGAAGGCAAGACCGCTGAAATTCATCGCCGGACCCGATTCCATCTCGGAAGATTCGGTCATAGATCACGTACGGCTCATACGAGATGGTCTGGAGATCGATCCGGTAGTACCCAGACCCGAAGATTACCTCACCTATCTCGGCCAATTTCTCCCTTCCGACGAGAGTACTCTGGAGGAGACAGAGGATCTTCTAATAGAGGTACAGGGATCAACGAATATTTCAGGTACGAATCCTGCAGCATGGGCTGGAGCGGCATTGTATAGCGTTTCGAGTGAGGGAGTCACCCAACGGGAAATCGCCGAGGCGTGCGGGGTAACGAAGGAGACGATTCGGGTTCGGCTCTTAGAAATTCGAAGATGGAATGAACGATAGAATGGCACAAGTAGATCATTGGTATCAAACATTGGATCCGGGTGATGGTAGTGAATCTCGAACCATACGCGCTGCGGTCTATGCCAGGACATCATCCCTGAAGCAGTCACAGGGTTATTCGCTTAGTGAGCAGGTCCGTTTATGCGTCGAACGATGTGAACTGCGGAACTGGGATGTTGCCTATGTGTTTCGCGATGAGGCAGAGAGTGGAAAGGATACAGATCGTCCGATGTTTCGCAGAATGAGACTTGAGGCTGAACAAAAAAAGTTTGACGTAATAGTATTCTGGAAACTAGATCGGCTCTCTAGAAGCCTTATACACGCTGTGCAGCTTGAGGAGGAATTTCGGGAGATGAACGTATCATTGCATAGTATCACCGAGCAATTAGACACGACAATGCCAGCTGGTCGTTTTAATTTTCGAAATATCGCCAGTGCTGCTGAGTTTGAGCGAGATCTGATTCAACAGCGAACTAAAATGGGAATCGAAGCAATGGCTGCTGAGGGTCGTTGGCCAAATAATTCGCCTCCATTAGGATACCACGTAGGGGAGGATGGCAGGCTATCTGTCGATGTCGAAGAAAAAAAGCTGGTTAAGTGGATCTTCACGAAATGTATTGAAAAACGGTCAATGCCCGCAGTCGTCAATGGTCTACAAGAACGAGAAATCGGCACAAGAAACGGGGGGAAGTGGAGACCGAGGTCAATTAGCGAAATCTTACGGAACCGCCTCTATATCGGCGAGTATTCGGTAGGTGAATCTGAGCATTATTTTGAGGAATATAGATTAATTGATAATGATCTCTTCTATACCGCTCGAAAAATCCGGAGAAGATTCGTTGACAATGCTCAGGTACGCGATGAAATGAATGGGAACAGGAAACAGAAAGAGATATCGGAAATATTTAATCAGTATCAGGAGTTGCTCCGTACGATAGACTGATTAATTGGAGGACAGCAAAATCAACCATCAGTGTTGCCACTATGGGCGTTTCGTCCTATATGATCAGTTGATTCGTAGGCGATCCAACTCGTGCTGATACGGAAGATTCCTTATATGGCCGCTTGGACATTTCATCCGTTGGCACTTAATCCCTCTAATTGACTTAGTTCCGCTCTTTGTCATTTGCACCAAATCACCATTTTCATCCTCACATTTCTCACACTTGACAACTACAGCCGAAACCACATCTAACATTGAGGGAATACCGAACTCACGTGCCATCCCCTCTATATTATATACCAAATCGGTCGGCTGAGAATGCCGTTTCTTTGACTGAAGGTATTTTTCAGTTGCTTTATTGAACATCTCATCACTGACAAACTTCAGATCCTCATCTGTGTTCGTTCCCGAATGGTTTTCTGGAACTCCTGTTCCCTTTTCGTAACTGAATGTTGGTTTGCCAATGTATACAGGATTGGTGACGATCGCCTTTACATCGTCGCTATCTAATGGCTTTGGTAGGATTTCGGGGTATTGCATACTGACAGTGGCTGCCGTTTCAGCGTAAGATCTAGATATGTCCGCCTGAATAAACCTCTCATACACCTCTTCGATTACCGGCCCGAAGTTATTTATTTGAGAGATCCAGTAACCGTCAGAATCTTCTCCAGTGTCGAGTTGTTTGTATCCAAGCGGAATAGAGCGAAAACCAACACCCCAATTGTCGTTATTGACGAAGTTGGCCGTTCTCGATTCCTTAGCTTTCCGACCTTGAGCTTGAACTTCTACTTCAGCACTCCACGCCATAACATAGGAAATTATTTTTCCGAGTTCATCGCTCGCATCAATCACCACTCCATCAGCTATCAGTTTAACGTCCCCTTCTTCAGCCAATTTATAAATCAATTGGTGGGTTTCGACACTTAGTCTGCCAAGCCGGGTAAAGTCGTCTACAATCAAATAATCGATATCGTATTCCAGCAATACGAAGTATAGATTCTGTAAACCTGGTCGAGCCATTGACTGTCCAGATCGCCCATCATCTTTTGCACGATACACCAACCGAAGACCGTTGTGATCGGCGATATACTCATTGTTTTCTTTTTGGTTTTCCATACTTTTTCCCTTTGTCTGTTTTAGAGTACTCACTCGTCGATAATCCGCGCAAAGAGGAATTCCCTCGTCTACTAATTCGTTTAGTTCTTCTTCCGATATTGTCCACGAGTTTTCCGAGTATTCGTCAAGTTCACTCGAGTCCTCACAAACCTCTCCTTTCAATGTGGTCTGTGTGGAACGCCTAATCGAAGTGGTACGGGAAGCCTTCTTTTTTGTACCCTGTACAGAAGATTTAGGGCTAGGGTTGATTCGGGTTCCCATCCCAGCGCGAATCAACCCATTTTTAAGTAAATTGGCCATGTAGACAATATCGTCTATTGGCTCCAACTCATAGCTCTGAGAATTAAACATCTTACTCACCTCCATACCCGTGAAGGCTGTCTCCACTCTTTTCCAAGAGCTTCAGTCGAGCAGCCATCTTATCGAACTCATCACGAGCGTCGTAGTGCTTATAGAGAACGTCTAGGGAGACGTCACAGACCTCGCTGATGATTCCAGGCTCAATCGATTTGAGATTCTCTGTGATGTAACCACGGCGGAATGCATGAGGTGATTTGCTGTAAGGACATTTGGAAGCAGAGCTTGGCTTCTCTGCTTCGCAGTCCTCAGGATCTCGTCCTTCGGGACAGTCTCGCCCGATTGCGCAGGGACGTGTGTAGGTATATGTGTATTTTCTAATCGTTGAGGCCGAGAGACGACCAAATCCGGCTGTGAAGAGTGGTTCACGTCCGAACTCATCTTCGCTTACCGGTTGACGGGATAGATAGTCGACTATCAGCTCGCAGAACTCCTCACTTAGACTAATGTTTCGTTCTCCGGACTTTCCATTTTTTAATGGAGTTCCGGACTCAGGCCGATGACGAATCTCGATATGAGGGATCTCAGCATCAAGCTTGCAGTCATCACGATCAATAGCTCGGAGAGTACTAGTTCTGCACCCAGTATTTACCAATGCAGAGATTACTACATGGGGTGTCGATCCAAATTTGTATCTTTCTAAGTGTGCTTTCGCAGCTTTCGCGACTTCCGGGTCAACTGTCGCATCACGGGCGGCCTCTTCCTGGTTCAGTTGGATCGGTTTGATACTCTCATGGAGATTGGGCTTGACGTAGCCGTAATTTGATAGATGTCTTAGTAGACACCTGATTGTGTCTCTATGCGCCTTTTCTGTTGCTTTCGCATACTCGGTGACTTCTGTTGGTGCCTCGTTGACGAGCCAGTCAAAGTAGTCGATGAGATCACGCTTATCGAGGTCTGAAAATGCCTCGATTCCGTTTTCTTCACACCATTCCTCGAGTCTTCCGCAACGCTTTTCGATTGCTTCTAATGTCGAATTGGCTAATTCGCGTTCTCGGTCAGCTGAGTACCTCTCAATTCCCCAGCGGATAGATACTCTCTCAAGCTGCTTGGCCTCATAGAGATCATTATGTTCAATAAGAAGTTTGGCGATTTCTTTCTCGACATCTTCTTGGTTGAGTGGAACCTCGTTTTCCTGCTCGTTTTCGTTGCTATCCGCTCTTCGGGTCGCTTTGTCGCTCATTTATTTTCTGGTTTTTGTTTACAGGATTCAGAGATCGATGATGCTCTGAATCAGGAACTCTGATTGCTATACTATTTGATATGAGTCCGAACGGACTCTCGTCTGTTTGATGTGTGATTGTTCGCTACACATCCCCGACCAGGTGTCGCGGACGGTGCACCTGCGACTGTAGCGGGGTTCGGAGTATTCGTTCAAGCGAGCTTGCGAGCGGTGTCTGCCGTAGGCAGACTGAACGATTACCCGACACCCCGTGGAGGGAGCCGCGGATGCGGTACAAGCGCTACCGCGGAACTTTATTACTACTAGACGTGAATGAAATCATGCGGCTCATTAATCAAAGATTTCTATTATACTAGTAGGAGCCAGTTCACTACATCTGAAATGTTAGCAATTAGCATGGATTGGAAGGTTTAAATATCATACTGGCTCAGCAAAGGAGATGGAGTCAGTACAATATCAGGAGCCACAAACCTGGCACGAACAGGACTGGTTGATAATTTCGACACCGCTGTCCGAGTGGATCAATGATAGAGAACCCTCTCCACAGAAATTACGAGCAAGTCAGCTGAGAATTGGGATTGCGGAATACATAGATCTCTGCGAGTTTGAATTTGAAGATCAAATAGACCCGTCGTGGACTGGCCCCGTTTTCAATAAATAGAGTGGACTTAGGGAGACTTCAAAGTGTATCTTTTACCATTTAAATCCAGATGGCAACGCTCCGAATCGGGAACAAGATCGTCATCTCCAACCCATCGATAGAGATCCGCTCCACGGAATCCATGGTTCCTCCGGACTTCTACCAAACCACCATCGGCTAGTTCGTTCAGAATTTTTCGAACATACTCTGGTGTGACTTCACCTTTCAAACGGTCAGTCAGGCTGGGGACGGACTGATACTGGAGGGCAGAGTGTTCATCTGATCGGGTCAAATGGACCAGCTCTTCAATTACTATTTCTGCCTTTGAAGATCTGCGCGATTTGTCTCGAAGATGAGTAGCAGGTGGGCAATCTAACCAACCAGGCACAGCCTGAGTATTGACGTAGACGACAGCTCCTCCTTCTTCAATCACCGATTCGTGACGTCCGAATCGAAGGATTGCTTGGATGACCCTGTCATGCGTTAAATGTTTATAGATAAGATCCCCGAACTCGCCAAACGACTTCTCAGTTCCTCGACCGACTGGTTCGACGCTTTCACCAAAGAAAGCCGCCCAGCGCTCTATTACATCGTGACCAGGAAATGGAGTTCCAGAAACTACCCCCAGCGACTCTTTTTCGAAGTCATTGGAACTCAAAACACGACCAAAATTCGTCGCTCTGTATCCCTTGTCTCCGGACCCTCCCTGCTGATCTGGTTTCACAAATGAATCCAACCACCCGTGCTTTTCGTATTCCTTGAGTGCTTTCTTACTAGTAATCAGAGCAAATCTCTGGTTCTCAAAGGACTGAACCTTCTCAAAACGCCTTCCGTCTTTCTTACTGATTCGTCCTCCAGCATATGGATACATTCCTTCCCCGATCTGGAATAGAGACATATTCATTGCCGAGGATAGGTAGTCAGCCAAATGCTTCCTCTTAATAACGGGACGGTGATCAAATCCTGCGTCAGGGGCAAAAACGAGATCCCATAGTTCTGTCGTAGGTGTTCCGTCAAGCCCTATGATCTGATATGAGGAGGAAAGATCTGGAGGATCAAAAACATAGACTCTCTCTTCTTGTTGAACACATCGAGTATGTGGATTCAATCCTGCATTCGTCCATACTTCAGTGTATTTCGAATCCGGAAGAGGTGCCACCTTGAGTTCTGGGCTATGCCGTCCCTCCGTTTCAACCCCCGATTGAAGCGTTTCCATACATAGCAGTGTGAATGTCAAAAATGGAGCTTCAATGTACGTTCTAGTCCGATACGGATCCGAGTGCTTTAGAAAATCAAATTCTCGTACTGCATCGTTAGTAACCTTATGAGCCTCGAACCATTCGATAGCAGCGTCCCGTGTTTCCGGATCGCGTCTTTTTTGCAGTAATGTATTGGTATCAGTCATCTCACTGGGGAAAGGTTCTTTACTGTCGTTGATCCTCACTAAGAATCGGTCTACAAGCCTTGTTACTTGACTGTCGGAATACTCTTCAACATAACTTGAGAGTGAAAATTCGTCGATCACTACGATACGATTAGTCGTATAATGCGGAATGTGCGCATGAATATAATGGCCTATGAGAAAATCAATATCATCTATATCATTTTCTAATTTCTCTAATTTCGTGATATACTCACATCCCTCCCCAGTCTGACACGGTGTCTTCGCTATGTCCCGAAAGTGTAGCTCTCGCCCAGAGAAACCCATGTCATAGAGGCGACGTAATTCAGTCCCGATTCCATCATCACGCCTAAATGATTCACAGGTTCGATGTGGACTAGGTATGATCTCGAAATTGATATCCTTGTTTGCTTGAAAGAACTCTCTCGCTTGAGCGTATAGATCGATTCTCGCGGTCAAGTGTGTGATTGGAACGTCACATTTCAATGCAAGTTCGTATGATCCAGTTGTCTTTCCACTGTTAGGCGGAGATTCAATCAGCACAGGTCTATCTACATTACTGGCAGCTCTGAGAATTTTTCTCGTTTTGTTACGAATTCTGCCAAGATCTCTTCCCGCCTTATCTAAGGACATTTATAGAGAACTTCTCTGCCAGTACTGAGTGTTGCATTGTGGTATAAAATTAACTCCTGATAGGCTAACAATCACATATTCCTGACCCTTGTCGGAGAGCAACACGCTACCAGCGAAACATCTTTGAGTTCTACAAGACAGTTATACGCATGACAAGTAGGGGAGACACGATTCGCGACTATATCTACCTGGACGAAGTTACTGTAGACGGCTGGTATGCATCCCTGCACGGCATGGTTCCGAACACCATAGAAGAGCACGAACGTACAGATATCCAAGGTGACGCTACCGCCGGTGCTGGCGTCGATGTAGCTCTTCCGTTTCTCGAAATGCTTGGCCGCCTCAATATCGAGAGTGACCTCTCAGGCGCCCTGACAGCTGAACGTATGTCCGATACGGCGGGGCGTGTCATCGACCAAGGGTTGCATACCTTGCTTGAACAAGATCTCGATGAGCAGGAGAAGATCAAGCCAATGAATCAGGATTTGGAATTAGGCGATATCGTTCGGGTGACGGGCGAAGGCCAGATTGATCCGCTGTATCGGACGATACTGGCGCTGTCCAGACTCATTACCGTTGAACAATTGGAAAGTCTTGATGAACAATGCGGGTCAGAAGATGACCACGACGCCGTCTCTACAGATGGTTTCACGGGTCGTCCACATGCTCAAGAGCGATGGGACCAACTACAATCCGGAGCGTCAGAAAATGCCTTAGGACAGGGTTCCGAAAATGTCTGGAGCGATATATTCAACCCTGAAACCAATCCGATTATTTCTGGCATACAACAACAGCAGCAACAAAAGAAAAACCAACAATTGCAAAAGCTTCTGGAAGTAGTGTACGGCGAGGATATCTGTTTAATCCTTGAGCTTGTTGAGGAAGAGAACGAGGGTTCGGACGGAACATACACACAGTGCGGTATGTTATTGAATTTGGATAAGTTGCGGGTCGAGAAGACAGATCTCCTCAGACCCAAAAGATACACTGCGCTCGGCCGCGTCGTAGAAACCCACAAAGACGAGGACAGCAATTGGGATTACGTTGAATTTCTGCGCGTCGCGGAAACCGTGTTTAGCGAGAGCGAGATGGAGCAGCTTCGCAATAGCTTCGAAAATATGCTGGAGGATATGAATGGATCCGATAATATATCGGTCGACGACAATACGTTTAGTGCTAATGAACCTCTTGTCGTGATCCGGCCAGTAGCTGTGTATTGGTAATCTTTGTGCGTTCAGATTCAATTCTCTAATAGATTCAGTGTTAGTAGCACTGTCTAGATGAGAATCTCCTGCCTTGTTGAACGCAAGACTGCGTCGGGGTGGGGTCGATCATTCACGGTTTTACGGCGTCAGAGACCGGTTCTTGGAGTCAGAAGATGCGATAGCTGTCGCTAGCGGTGTTTATCGAAGGGTCAAAACTATGGTATCTTGCTCCATTGTTCCGGTGACGACGGCGATACCTCTCCCGGATACGTCCGGAGAAGGGGAGCAGGCGGCGAGCCCTAACTCGCCGCCTGCGTCAGGTTATGGACGATGCACTTCCGAGTCAGCTCCCGGAACTGGCCGTGCCAGCTCCGGGAGCGCAGCTTCTCGCCGTCGTCTTCCTTCAACTGCGAGAAGCCTATTTCACTCATTGACCGCTGATTGTAGGCATCATCATCCATTCGGGCGTTGTGAGCCTTATGCAACGGTGTTTGATCTCTTGGTTATCAGAGCCCACCTAATCCGAACCTTCTCGGTAAGTATAACGATAGCTCCGGGAACAGTATGAGAATAATCAAGGCAGTGAGTAATGGGATGTAAAATATCGCAACACCTTTCGATATTTCCACCAGACTCAATGGGGTCACTCGTTCTAGCACAAATAATATAATTCCAAGAGGGGGAGTGATAAGGCCAATCATCAATGCTATCATCATCACGATCCCGAAATGAATGACATTGATTCCTAGAGCGGGAAGAATAGGAGCTAGTAAAGGGACGGTGACAATGATAATAGCGAGTAGCGACATGAAGGTACCCAGTATTAATAAGAGCGCTACTATGATAAATAGGAGAAGAGTAGCCCCGAAGGGGAAATCTAAAACAAAGGCTTCAATCATTGATGGGAGTCCAGAAATGTTAATCAAGAATGCGTAAACACTTGCAAATCCAATAATTATAGTCAGTACCGCAGTATCCTCAAACGTCTTTTTAGAAGTCTGTAGTATATTTTCCAGCTTTAAGCCATAATGTCCAAACCCAATTATAACGGTATATAGACCGGCTACAGCGGCCGCTTCCGTTGGTGTGAAAAATCCGAACAAAATCCCTCCGATAATTATCACTGGTGCCAAGAATCCAGGAACAGCCTTTAAGCCAGTTATACCTAGCCTTTTTAAATTCGGAAATCGCGTCTGCGATAGTTTCTCACCAGCTCGCAGGGCTAATAATGTAATAAAAATCATTAAACAAACCCCCATTAGTAATCCTGGAATAATTCCAGCAATAAATAATGCGCCAATTGACTCTTCAGCAAATACTCCATATATGATCAGTGGGATACTTGGTGGTATTATAGGACCAATTGTCGCTGATGCACCTGTTATACCAGCGGCAAACCTTCCAGAATACCCTCTCTCAACCATTGCCTTATATTCTACAACACCTACTCCAGCAGCATCAGCGACAGCTGATCCACTCATTCCAGAAAACAGTATACTAACTACTACGTTTACATGTCCAAGACCGCCGGGAAAAGATCCAACTAATTCTGTAGCAAAATCGAAAAGGTCATCTGTCATCCCTATTACGTTCATCATTCTTCCAGCAAATAGGAAAAACGGAATTGCTAGCAATGTGAAGCTATTCAATTGAGAATACATTTGTGACGCAAACACTTGGTAGGTGAATGATGGACCTACCGGTAATAACATAATTGTGAGGGAAGTCAGTCCAAGAGAAAACGCAATTGGCGTCCCCAATAAATAAAATCCAATTAGTATTATTAAAAATAGAGCCAATAACGTTCCAAATTCAGCCATTTATGTCGCCTCCGGAACATTTCCATCTAGTTCCTCTTCTTGCTGAACATCCGCATCTGGTTCCCTACCCAATAACACCTTTATTAACCTTTCTAATATATATACAGCCCCGAAAAAAAATGCTATTATAAAAAATGCATAAGCATGACCCAGTGTAATAAACCCCCCTGCTCCTTGTAATTGCTGGTTACTTGCTCGCGGGAGAATAGCAAACGCTGAAATAATAACAAAAATGCATAATAATAAGGAAGCAATATCACTAATAATAAATAATACTTTTTTGATTTTTCTGGGAATATACTCAAGTAGTGGCCTAATTGATATGTGGTCATTTTTCCGAATTGAGTAAGGCACCCCGGCTAATGTTAATATCATTAAACTAAATCGTGCTAATGTATCCGTCCAATATCCCGAATATCCGATGTAGGCCGAGGTGAATCGAAAGAAGATTTGTAATAGGGCCATTACACTCATAAATAAAAATACATATAACCCAATCAGCCCAAATGTACTATGGGCCTTATCTAGCACTAAATCAATTAACTTTGCCATCGTATCGATTAGGTGTCTAACACTTCGTCAAAAGTGCTTTCCCACTCCTCATCAAACAATTCTTCAATTCGGGATTCAGCAGATTCAACGAAAGAATCCCGATCAACTTCATCAGACGAGATCAAAGTTACATCATGTTCATCTATAAGCATATCGAACAACTCTTCAGTATTTTCGTCAACTTGATCCGTAGCCCACTGAGCTCTGTCCCTGAGAATTTCGGTAAACAATTCTTGTTGGCCATCAGACATTGACTCCCATGTATCATTATTGATCACATAATTAAACGTTTGGGGCAAATGATCCGTTTGTGTAAAGTACGTAGCAACTTCATAGGTAGACTGACTCACGTATTGTGCAACGGGAGCTTCCATTGATTCAACTACACCTGTTTCTAGAGCCTGATATACTTCTGCAGCATCAACGGGGGTAGGATTAACTCCGACGGCATCCCAAATCTGAACCCAGTCATCAAACTGAGGAACTCTCATTTGCATTCCTTGGACATCATCTACGTGACTAACAGGTTCTTGTGTAATTGTCCCTCTTTGTCCACGAAAAGTTGAATCGAGCACCCGCTGGTTCCCTTCCTCAATCATACTTTCATTTAGTGGCCCATCGTGGACCCATTCCTCGGTTAATGAAAGAAAATGATCATAGTCGCGTGTTACGAATGGTGTTTCAAGGAAGTCCAATTCTGGAGCAAATGCCACCGTGAGTGCGCCCATCGAAGTATGATAAAGGTCGATTGAACCATCAGCTGTTGCATCAATTGCTTCCTCCTCAGTCTCAAGGGTAACTATTTCTACTTCAACTTCACCATCTGTTTCTTCTTCAAACATTTCACCGGCTTCTCGAAAAGCCTGTCCAAAGATGTCGTCGGGTCCTCTAGTTAGAGGTGTTCCTGTAATCGATGAAATTTCATCTTCCGTTGCACCCAAACATCCTGTTATTCCTGTTATCCCACCAACCCCAGTAGCTACGGTTGCTTTAACGAATTGACGACGGCCTTGGGTGATGTTATCTCCCATGGCACGATAGTATGAGGAACCACTATAAATATTTATTGATGGGAATTCTTCCAACAATCTGACCGTGTATTCAAATTCGAGAAATTGAAATTCGGTACCCCTCCTGAAGCTTCGTGAACGAGCTGAGATTCCATCACCGTTCGATACAGTGGATCATTAGTTTTGGGTCTGAGGCAGCGAGTCAGCTCGCGGCCGAAGCGAACCGTCGCGAGCACGGCTATGCCGTTCATCTACTCTCAGTCGATCACATCGGCTTAGAGTAAGCATCTGCTTGTATGCGGTGTGAAACCTACCCAAGCAGACGATGAGTTAGAGGGAGAGCACCTGCTTAATTTTGTTGTCGCTCTTCGGAAACAGGTTGGTGGTCGAGTAGGGATGGCGCTGTAGAAGCGTAGCGGGCAAGGGTGACGCTATAGTCGTTAACGTAACTTTTGGATTTATTCGCCGAGATAATTTTCAATCCACGCGCTCGCAAAGCTCAACCGTTCGGTCAGCTTCGTGAAGATCTTATCAAGGAGGGGGCGGTACTCGCCCGCATCCTCCACGATCAGGGGTGACGACTCCCATTTGAGGCTCTTCCAAACCGGCTCGATTGGGTTGAGGCGCGGTGAGCCAACTGAAAGAAAGATGAGATCAATCCCGAGTTCGTGGGCTCGTTCACGCGTGTGCGCATAGGAAATGTGACGAGAAGGTGTCCAAGACGAGGAGAATCCGGACGAGCGGGTTCTGCTCGCGTATCCCTTCGAGACACGAGCAAATCTGTTCTTTCTCTTGAT
Organism: Halalkalicoccus sp. CGA53; assembly: GCF_036429475.1. Taxonomy (GTDB): domain Archaea; phylum Halobacteriota; class Halobacteria; order Halobacteriales; family Halalkalicoccaceae; genus Natronorarus; species Natronorarus salvus. The sequence goes on along the minus strand of NZ_CP144125.1, from coordinate 228,352 downwards.
TCGGGAGAAACTGGAGGACACTCTCACCGTTGAGCGCATAGAACCCGGCCGCTGGTGAAAATCGATACACCAGCGGCCGGGTGATCGTTGGTTCACTCACTGTGTAGAGCCGTTGAGAATTGTCCCACGGTTGTGGGTGCGAGATATCGAAGAATCCGACCGTCGTTCCACCATCTGTCCGGACATCATCATCAACCGTCCATTCCTCGTCGCTGTCGTCCTCAGGCCGTTTGTTGTGTGGGTCGTCAGTTTCATCCTCGACGAACGCATCGGCAACGCGTTCTTCGAGAATTTCGTTAGCGTCCTTTGGTCGGTCTGGCCCCTCTGTACGCGGAATCGCGTACGAGAGGCCAAGATTAGAGAGAAAGCGTGGAAGATAGTTCGGGTGGAACTTGACATTGAACTCAGTGTTCAAGAGGTGTTGAATCTCCTGTTTCTTCCAGGGTTCACTTTCTTCGAGGAGTTCGAGAAGACGCTCGCGTTGTTCATCGTCGAGCTTCGGGGGCCGACCGCCCCCGAAGTTCGGGGTTAGCAGACCGAGTCCGCCCTCATTCCAGAGCTTGACCCACCAACTACTGGTTGATTGAGACATACCGACATCGTCGGCTGCATCTTCGAGCGTTGCACCTTTGTACAGCCATTTGATGAAGGTGAGCCGCTTTCTCACCTTCTCATGATCAGTCTGTGTGAGCAAGCGGTCGAGATCGTCCTCACTGAGGTGTCGGACGATCCCTTTCTCCCGTCCAGTCATCACCTTCCCATCTCAACGTATACCTAAAACTTCCGTGACTCACTAACCGCGTCACCCGAATGCAATGTTCCCATTTGAATTGCTTAGCTCAGAGGCGAGCGCCGCGAACCTGCTGGAGCAGGTCCGCTGGCGTGACGGCCTCTACTGCCCGCGCTGCCAGTCTGAGTCAGTGATCAAATACGGCAGCTATCGAGAGTATCAGCGGTATCTCTGTACGGATTGCGACCGCACGTTCAACCCAAAGACCGGCACGACCTTCGCGCTAGGGTTGAACGCTAGTTTTTGATGGTAGAGCGCGCAGAAAAGTCATGAGTAATCGGCGCGCACACCTCGAGCGGCATCTATCCCACGAGGAATTGCGCGACGCGATCAAGAAGGCGGACGACCGACGTGTCGTCCGCCGTCTCTGTTTCGTGCGGAATCTCTACGCAGGCGATACAATCGAAGAGGCTGCCTGGCGTGCGGAGCGACCCGAGGAATCGGTAGTGAGTGACTTGAACGGAGGAACGAAAACGCCCAGGATGGATTGATCCCGAGCTTCGGGGGGCGGCCAGCCCCCGAAGCTTTCCCCCCAACAAGCAAGAAATTTCCAACGCCTCCTCCAAGAGGGCCAACCCTGGACAACTGCCGAAATCAGACAGCTGATCGAAGACGAGTTCGGCATCAGCTAACATTCTGGCTCAATCCAGCGACTGCTCCGCAACACCTATCGGATGTCTTACGCGATTCCATGTCCAGAGACGCCGTCCCGACCAGAGAATGCAGAAGAACTGCTCGCCGAGCACCTGGAAGAGGCGCTCGGCGAGACAGCAGATGACTCTCTCGAGGAGGCCGCTGATCCCGGAGAGACTGTCTTGGGCTTCTTTCGACGCGTCGTGGCCGATACCGACGGACAATAAGCATCGAGTCTGGGCGTTCGGCACGCCCAGACTCGTCAAACAGATGCCGCAGGTGAAAACCACCGCTGTTGGCTTCTACGCCGTGAACGGAACAAGCGTGCTCCGGTCACTAGAGTCGTTGCATAAAGAGCGGATCGGCGAGGTGTTCGAGACGATCCGCGAGCAGAATCCGACCGGTCGGATTCTGCTCGTCCTGGACAATTTCTCCTCGCACACGTGTACCTACACACGTGAGAAGGCCGAAGAACTCGGTATCTCGCTGGTGTTTCTTCCAGTTGCGTCGCCGCATCTCCAACCAATCGAGCCGGTCTGGAACAGCCTGAAACGGTATCTCTCCCCGATATCGACCGAGAGCGCGGACGAGTTCCGCGCTCTCGTCGAAGCAACGTTCCTCGAACTGACACAGCGACTCAGCTTCGCTGCTGACTGGCTCGAAACCTTCATCGACATCAATCGCTTGCGCTAAGTCCTATCGGAGTCGGCGGGTTCGTCGGAGTGAGCGACAACTGATTTAGCTTTAGCGACCGTGACACAAGTGAAGAGATGGATTTCGGATGTCATACCAATCTGTCTCTTCGCTTTCTACGGCAATGACGCAGTCGCGGCAACTCCGTCTAGCGAAACTACAGAGTCCAATATTGTATTGAAGGAGCTTTTCGACACAATTGCCCGGCGAATTGAGTTTCAGTCGTAGAAAGGTAGAATGCGTTCGTTCTAGGCGAACGAATTCCCGGATAATGACTAAGATATTTTATCGACCACCCAATACATCTCTTACTGAGGTAATGTCGAGCCAACGAGCGAGCAGTTCTTGAATTCGGCTGTCTTGGAAGTCCAAGAACCACTCATCGTCCCTCTCAAAACTGGTCCACTACAATGCTGTGCTGAAGAGAGCAACGCGAACGCCCTCAGAGCGCTCGCGGTACGGATCTATTCTGTAGGACTTTCACTTCGTGAAACGGCCGCCGCTTTCGAAACGTTCGAGATCTATCGATCACATCAAGCAGTGTTCCAATGGGTTCATCGCGTTGCCTCCGAAGCTTCAGACCCACCGAGGTCCACGAGAGATTCGCTCTCGTGCTGCCCATCAGAAACCCTCGATTTTTGAGGACGGCCACGCAATCGTGGGTCTCTGTCGATGATGCTGCGATAAGGACTGCTCCCCAGCAGCACTGGCTCAACGCCGCTATGGATGTCGAGACAAAGCTCGTGTTCGATTTGATGATCTCTCCTCATCGAGAGACGGATCTACCAGCCGGTTTTCTTGGCCAGTCAGCCGAGAAACAGAACCTCTTGGAGGTGACGTTTTTCGTCCACGGCATAGGCTCCCTAACCGCTCTTGTGGATGTGATCTGACCGGTCGGCTATATTACGTCGAATGGATTCTGATCGAAAAGTGGTTTCAGATACTCGCGATGCGGATCGAGCGGTTCCATCAAACGTGGATTGGCAGACGCGCCAGCACCCAGCGCTTTTTCATCACCTTCGACTTTTACTATAACAGAGGGTGTCATACAATAGTTCTCATACCGAACATTTCAGACCACATTTTCTGAACGAATCTAAAGATGAGTGCCTCAGGGAGTGAGGTATGAACTGAAGCCCGTATAAGTACCAGATAGGGGTGTGAGACGTATTCTATGACACCCTGATAACAGCCAACAGCCAAGCCTGGCACCCGACAACCAAACCCCGGCCGAGAAAGTAATGGCAAGATGATTATAAACAATCCTTATCAGCAATTTCAATTAGAGTCTAATTACAACAGTATGTTTGTAATTTTACTGTCTCAAAACCATTTTTAGATTAGGAAGTCACTCCCCTCCTGTAGCAAAAATTTCTGACTCTTCGCCATATCTGCTAATTATATTTTATAGCGAGCACGTAACTCCAGCTCGTTTGCTGTTTCTACTATTATTTCCGAGAACCGAGTATGAATTTGTGCTGTAGTTGAATAGTCAGCAGGTAATGATATTGAGATTGCCCCTACTTCTCCTCCACTTTCAACTGCACCGGCAATTGATTGAACACCTTTTACACGCTCCTCTTTACTTATAGCATAGCCCTTCTCTCGTACACGTTCTATCTCGTCCCACAATTCATTTTTACTTGTTATCGTGTTGGGTGTTGCCGGAATAAGGTCTATTTTTCGTAGGAATTCTTCTATCTCAGGGTCTGCTAATTTTGCTAGAATGGCTTTTCCGGCAGCGTTCATATGAAGCGAGAATCTATTACCGAGAGGCACTTCATTCCGAAGCCCATATCGATCATTTCTGACAAATACAACTACTCCGTCCAGTCCTTCCCGATAAGAGAAAATCACCATCTGATTGGTATCTTCTACTAATTTCTGAACAGATTCACGTGCAAGGTTACAGAATCTGTCACTGTCTCGAATTGCTCCTCCAATCGATAATAACTTAAATCCCAATTGGTATTTCCCACTTTTATTGATAACATATCCATTTTTTTCAAGCGTTTTTAAATGTTTATGAACAGAGCTTTTAGCCATCCCAAGAGAGTTTGCCAGCATTGTAACACCGGCTTGATCATGATGCTGAAGTATTTCGATAATGGCGAACAGTGTCTCGTCGGATTTTACTATGTCATTTGATCTGTTTTCTCTAACCATGCTATGCTTTTCCAACCCAATCATAATAAACCCTCCCGAATTCCAATTTGTACACAAACAAAAATTTAACTCGAGACAAATTCAATTATATATTTTTGGATTGGATGTTCTCCATAGGCGAATTCTATAGTAGGACTGCGACCAAATATCGACCTGTTGATCGCCGATGATCCGTCGGTTATCAAATAATTGAGTCGTTAATCAAGGAAGAAGGAAATACCTATAATCATAGCAATAATTTATTAAATAATATACTCTTAAAGATTAAATATAGTTAGTTTATAATGGCAATATTATATCCCGAGATGAAAACGACCGTCAATGAGAATCGTGCGATGGTAAAACTTATGCGCTCTGTAGTTTCGGTACACGGCGCTGAATTTCATGGATATTGGACGCTCCGCCGGATGTTATAGACGGTTGCTTTGAGAATCATCTCGCGGAACTCCAGCCACCAAGTTCGCGCAAGCGCGGCAGCGCCACCAAGAGAGTGCGCTTGATGCTTGAGAAGACTGTTTCCATCGTGCGCTGGTTATACCGATCATTGTCGATGTGGGCGTTGTGAGCGTGATCGAGCAGAGTGAAGATCCGGTGTTTGATCAGAGGACAAACGCCGTTTTCACGGAGTTCGTCGCGGAAGGCTTTCGCGTCATAGCCTCGGTCAGCAGTGAGGCCGAGGAGGTCGCCCGGCGTTGAGTGGTCTGCGCAACGGTTGAATACGTTGTCGACGAGACCGGGATCGACGGTATGAGAGGACGCAGTTTGCAGATCTGGGAAGTTCAAAGGTTACGCCAATCACTCCCGTTGCCGGCAGGATGGTTGATTTGCATCAGCGCTGCATCAGTAAGTTTTCGTGCGACCGAGACAGCCTGTTTGACGAAGCGGAAGAGGACTTTTTGCACAACTGGCTTCTTCCGCTTTAATTCCAATATTCTAACGGACTATCCCAACGCCTTCTGTGGATTCAATAGATCCGTAGCGACAGACCACGTCGTAGTCCTCTTCTTGGATCGCCACGACAAGCTCGCCGACGTAATAAGCAGAATCGAACACGACGGTGAGAGCCGCTCCAGCCGGGAGCTGGAGCGGCGTCACGATGTCCTTGACGGCCATCTCGGTTTATTTCTTGAACGGCTGCTTGAACTCTGGGGCGAGATCCAATCAGTGAACACGTGCGCACGGTAGGGAATGTAAACGTCGCCGACCATCCGTCTTTAGTTAACAGACGAACCGCGTGACGGCGGCGGCTTATCGAGGCATCTTTTCGAGAGGAATGAGGAGGCGACGAGTGTGTACACCGAAGCCTCCTCATCTCGAATTATGCGTCGGCTCACTACACTGTTTCCCTCCGAGTTCCTCGAAGAGCACGCCGAGGAACTCGGCGTGGTCGAACGCTACCGCAAGCTCCAGATCCCGGCGTTCGTCTGGGCGTTCGTGTTCGGCTTCGCCGTAGTGATTCGGGGAAATTATTGAGGAAAAGCGTTTTCCTCAAGTAGTGACGGGTCAGGAGAAAGAGATTCTTCGTCATTTGAGCGAGGAAGATCTGGATCGATTACTCAACGAAGTTGACGATGTGAAAGTGTACAAGCGACTCGTGTTCATCAAGCGGCTGTACAAAGGAGCGACGCTCATTGAAGCCGCTGATGATGTCGGGAAATCAGAGGGGACAGCCAGCAACTGGGTTGAACGCTGGAATGAAGGAGGACTGGGCAAGCTCACGCCGAACTTCGGGGGCGGCAGGCCCCCGAAGCTCGACGAAACCAAGCAACAAGAACTGATCGACCGCCTCCGTGAAGGTCAGCCCTGGAAGAAACAAGAGATTCAGCATCTCCTTAGTGAGGAATTTGATGTCAAATATCACCCTCACTACCTCCCAACGATTCTGGACGAACTTGGCCTCTCGTACGCGATTCCTCGCACCAAACGTCCTGACCGCCCAGACAACGCCGAAGCAATCCTCGACGAACGCGTCGAGTATGCGTTCGACGAGGAAGACGACGATCATCCCCACAACAAGCGCGAGGACGACGAAGACGACGAAGAGTGGGACACCGACGACGATCTTTGCACTGATGGTGGGCTCGTAGTGGGGGTTTTTCGATGTGTCGCACCCACAACCGTGGGACAACTCTCAGCGGTTGTACACGGTCGATGAGCCTCACATTACCCGGCCGCTAGTGAAAATCGACACACCAGCGGCCGGGTTCTATGCGCTCAACGGTGAGAGCGTGCTGTCGTTTCCACCGAATCAAGCGAAAGAAGAGATCTGTGAGTGTTTCAAGGAGATTCGCGAGCAGAATCCCGGCACGCGGATTCTGCTCGTGTTGGATAACTTCTCCTCTCACGTCTGCAAGTACACGCGCAAGCGGGCCCACGAACTCGGGATCGATCTCGTGTTCCTCCCGGTTGGTTCACCGGACCTCAATCCAATTGAACCAGTCTGGAAAAGTCTCAAGTGGAAGTCTTCGCCGCTGATCGTTGACGGCGAAGACGAATACCGAGCACTGCTCGACGAGCTGTTCGAGCAACTGACCGAGAAACTCAGCTTCGCTGCCTCCTGGATTGACAATCACTTCGACGGATTCCTCAATAAGATTCGCTAATCACTACCGGTCGCACGCCCAGCTCATCCTCCACGAACTCGGTGTGTATCTCGGCTACTCGCCACCGCCGCTATTGGAACGGCTGATCGAGGACGCACAGAAGATCTACAAACAACAACCGGTCTTACAAGAGACGCTCGCCACCGCTACTCAACCGAGGTGTGAGTCTTAGCTAAAGACGAATGCGTCGCCGACTTGGATGCAAGTGGTGACGAACCCGTTCCTCTGCTTGAGTTCGCCTTCGGCTGGATTGTACAATTCGGCGACGCCATCCGAGTGATTGGCGTAACCTTTGTATGTCACAGCTCTGAAAACCGGTCCTCCTCATATCGCCGATCCCGTTCACGTCGACGATGTGTTCAAACGTTGTGCCGACCACTCGGTGGCGTCGCCGGTTTATTTGGAGGATCACTTCGTCATTCATATCGACGTCGAGTTGCTCAAAGACGTACGCAGCCTGCTGGTGAGCAAGGTCGGTGGCTGATCAGTCGGCTCCACTGAGAAAGTAGCGATAGGTGCGGTCGGATTTCGCGTCCGGACGCGAAATCCCTCGAGTGAGTCCACTAGCCGTTGGCCATAATCACCGCGCTCAGGAGCACGGTGAAGGACTCGAAGTTACGGCTATCCAGGAAGGCCAAATCGAACTGTTCGAACACGTGTACAAACCACGACTCAAGACGAGTGAAACCGAGTACGATGGTGCTGTGTTGCGAGTGTACAGGGAACCGCTGTTCGATTCGTTTCCACTGCTTGCTGACTGGTCAGCGAGCGTAGGAAAGAATTGCCAAGTCGAGTTTAGATTTAAAAAGTCATATTATAGATAAGTCCTCTTAGGGATTCTTCTGACGGCTCCGTGTTCGCCAGGTGATAATGCCGAATTGGATCAGAATTGGATAGAGTTATAGCTTCAAGAGTCGAAATTCCCAATTGATGCATTCTAAAAGTCGTATTTAGGGCAAGCTGTGACGACGAACTATTGGCTGAGTCAGTTTAGCTCATTCTGGAACAATTGCTTATGTTAACGGTACCTCATTAAGCGTCGATAATTATAAATAGCTTAACCTCTACGTCCTATTTGCATGGCAAGTAGAGTCAAGGAGGAGACTAATGACTTTGAGTCACCGTATAGAATAACAGCAGAAAGTCCAGAAAAAGGATTAGCAGGAGGATATGTGAGGAAAATTGAAGATGGTGTATATTGGTTGAGCATTGCTCAGGGGTTCGATATCCTACAGCAATATTTCGAAGAGCAAATGGAAATGCGTCAGGAAGTGCCAGACTGGTATGATCCTGATAAAGACATTATGATCACTGTTAATGCATGGCTTGTCATAGGTGATGAGAAGACGCTATTGTTTGACTCACTCCCTCCAAACTTCACGGATACGATTTTAGAGATGTTGGATGTGACTCTGGGAGATAGAGAATTAGATTATTTAGCCGTCTCTCATCCCGATGTTCCTCATGCTGGTAATACGGTTCCTGTTCTAAGAAAATACCCCAATGCTAAATTAATCGCTCCAGATGTAGGTGATAATCACGAGCTATATCACCTTGAAAATAGTATGAAAGTCGGTGACGGTGACGAAATTGATCTGGGTGGTCGTATTGTCAAATTCCACGATGCGAAGTTTGTAGATGCCCCCATGAGTATATGGATGTCTGAGGAAAAAACTGATTGCCTCTTTACGGTTGATTGGCATGGGTTTTTCCATACTAGAGAAGAATTAGGAAAATTTGTCGATGAATTGGAAGTAGAATACGGAGAAGACCTTGATGTTTCGAGATTCACTGAGACTGAGGCTCGTGCACATTATTGGATGGCCTGGGCCGATCCTGAAAAGCTCAAAGATGAAATTGATTATATTATAAAGAAACATGAGCCTTCCATCGTAGGTCCCTCGCATGGGCTCGTGATGAAAAATGATCCAATTAAGTATCTAGAGATGGAGAAAGAAGTAGTGGATTCAATTAATCAAAAAGGAGGTACCTGGGGATATGTGTAGTATTACTGACAACAAGCGACAATCACTACAAACCAAAGCTAAAAGAGGTATTATACAATGAGCGTACGGTTAACAGATAAGGTCACATGGATCAAGGATTGTTTCAAATCGGATGAGGGCTTTCATCAGCATTTGAATTTATATTTGGTCGAATCATCAGATGGAACATTTTTAATTGATTCAGGCCCGTGGAACCACCGTGAAAAAATAAAGGCAGAGATCAATAATCAACTAAACGGACGCGATCTAGATGCTGTTGTTCTTACACACGCTGATTTACCCCATTCAGGAAATGTCCCCCATTTCCTTGAAGAGTGGGGTACAACAGAACTATGGTTTACCTCAACCAATCCTGAAATGCAGGGATTCGAGCATATTGATGTCCATCGAGGTATCCTCGATCAAAAAATGAATATTGCCGGTCATCAAATTGAATTTATCCCTGCGCCTCTTGTTGATCGGCCACATACCTCCTGGATGTTTGATTTCACAACAGACACCTTGTACTCGGCAGACGCCTTTGGTTGTTATCATACACAGAACCAATGTGACTTAACATCTGATGATTTAGACGAAGGGTTAAATTTCAACCATATATTGAACTTTAATAGGGACACATTCAAGTGGTTGAATTATGCAGAAGCAGATAGAATATGTGAACGAATCAAACAAGACATTGAAAAATATGATCCTGAGATTATTGCCCCAAGTCATGGTCATCCTATCTATAAGGAAGATATAGGCAACTATTTAAGCCATTTCGAAGATGCCGTGAAAAAGATAGAAAGTGAATATGAAGTTGGTCTTGTTTAATCAGGATATAGAATAGTGTGCTCTGCATTCGTTTTTAGATAAGACTCACACCTCGGTTGATACTGACCGCCAAAAGTACGTGGACCACTGCTACTGGACACCCTTTGTTGAGGGCCTCAGACGTTGTTTCCTATGATCGGTGGTTCACGTATTCGCCACCGACTGTATGAGTAGCCGTAGCGAGTGTCTCTTGTAAGATCGGTCGTTGCTGGTGGATCTTTTGTGGTCTTCGATCAGGCACTCAAGGAGAACCAGAGTATCGAGGAGGCAGAGCGGATCTGCGAGAACGACCAGTGGACCCTCTACCGGATGAACTGGGCGGAGAACATCCACTTCCTGACGAAACTCCTCCTTGAGTACGAGGGAGCGGTCCTCTTGGCGACTGCTGTCTCGAATGGATGGTGCATTCGGCACTCTTTCCGACACACGATTGTGTTTCGAAGACTTACGACTAATCGAGCGAGAACGGTATGTCGCTCACGTTGACCGCGATCTACGAGATGAACGACGACCGCTCCGGTCAGTTCGGGCTGACCGAGGAGCAAACGGAGGCACTCACGCTCGCGACCGAACGTGGCTTCTTCGTGGTACCACGGGAGATCGATCTCCAGGACCTCTCTACCGAACTCGGCATCTCTCACCAGTTGCTCTCCGAGCGGCTTCGACGAGCACAGTACACGCTCAATATAAACACGGTTCTCGTGCGGTCCGAACCGGAGGAGTCGGCGGAGCTCTCGAAGCAAGTGAGTCTTTTTTGTGATGGCTGGATAGAAAAGCGCTATTTCTCTCCGCTGATCATCTGCGCGAATCCGACGGTCTCCCGTACCTCGTCGATTCGGACGGTTAGTTCATCACCAGGTTCTCCACCGGGGACGATCAGAACGTAGCCCCGCTCCACTTTTGCGATGCCATCGCCCTGGTCTCCAAGGGCTTCAATAGTGACTGTGCGAACCTCGTCCTCTGCCACCGGAGGGTTCTGAGCATTCTCAGGGGGTTCTCGGGTTGAACGTTCCCCGGACTCGGATGTTTGCTCAGTAGCTCTGTGAAATTCTATGATCGCGACACGGTACTGTTCTCCGGGTGTGATCGCTGAATCCGGGCTACCGACCTGATCCGCTGGTAGTTCGATGATGTGTTTCTCCTCTCGCTGTTGGAGATCCGCTGTAAAGAGCAGGCGAAGAGTATCTGGTATCTCAGGCATGACGTGGCTTTATGCAGTGATCTTATAAATAACCGCACGACACGTCACTACTCACTCATAGATCTCGATTCCTTCATAATAGATGGATCACACGATCCGACCGTTAATATCTTCGAATTTGGACTGAACGACGATCTTGTACTCTATGGTTTCCGGATTGAGTGGTGCTTCGTCAAGACCGAGGTCTTCGTTGATACTTACTGATGATATGGTCCTCAACCAAACCTTCGACATAATGGATTGCGTGCAACCCCATACTTGTTTGTCACGGCAGGCAGATATTTCTCCATCATCAAATAGGAAAATCTAGATGTGCTGAATCGTTCACCCGTTTGATATTCCAATCACCATTATAGCTTATTTCGTTTATGGCAGTATTTTCTTGGGAAAACCTGTCTGCGAGAGAACAGTCTCCACACAGCATTGAAGAGATAATCGCTCGGTTCAGACTACCATGAGCTACAATAAGAATGGTCTCCCCAATTGAAGATTGAAGAATTTTCTCTATCTTAGGGAGACTTCGAGTTACAGCGTCATCTACGTTTTCACCTTCGCAGGGACGAAAAGTACTATATGGTTCATCTGCTGCTTCTGCGACCTCGATTAGGTCGTTCTTGGATCGACCTTCGTAAATTCCGAAGCTTCGTTCTCTGAGTTCAGTAGCCGTGTTGACTGTCAAATCATGAGGTTCAGCTACAATTGTAGCCGTTTGACTTGCTCGGTCCAAATCACTGGCATAAATCTGATCTATTGATTCGTTTTCTAATCGATTTCGGAGTGCTTTCGCTTGCTTGATTCCCTTTTCTTCCAGCGGAATATTTGCATGACCCTGAGTGATTCCTTTCCTATTGTGTGCAGTTTGCCCATGTCGGATTAGCAGCAAACGAGTCGTATCGACGACCGATGGGATAGTCATGTAGTGGTCTTCTTCTCTATAGAATTCACTCCAAGGGATAAATGGATGTTTCGGAGATGATCGCGCTAGAGTACGTTCTTTGTGACATTATATGAAAAAGTAAATACTAAGACCTAAAACACCAATCACAATCATCGGTACCATTGCTTTCAATCGCATTTGTCCGTTAATCAATTCAATTAAAACGATTTTCGATGTTAAACTTGCCATGATACCTAACATGACCATTCCTCCAGCTGCCTCAACACTTACTGTCCCCTGATTGTATACTGTGGCAGCCGACACCGCGACTGCAGCTGAGGAGACAAGACCTCCTGTATAAGCCGTCATAAAGAGCCCCATATCACCTAATACATTCTGAGAAGCGACGGACATGATAGTAATTGCAACATAGATGATGGCGAATTTCGCGGCTGATTTAAATGAAAATGGTGAATCAATGTCGATATTGAACTCTTCGTAATAATCTCCAGTTTTCACTAATACGTAAGCAATGAGGAGAGCTAATCCAATCATTGCAGCAGCGGGCTGCCATATTGTCCAAAAGATCGCGAAGGCGAGAACTGAAGCGAGACCAACATTACGAATGATCATTGAGACCACGGACAACATAATACCCGATGAAGCGGCATCAAGGGCGTCCCGGGATTGATTCGCCATTCGAGCCATAACCGCAGCCGTCGCGAACGAATTCGCCATTCCCGCTAGGATTCCGGTTAGCTGAAGTCCTTTAGAGCCCCCGAACTGACGCATTGAGATGTATCCAGAGAACTCTATCAAGAGGACAAATATAGCAAATACTAGAACCTCCCGTAGACTTACTACGCCATATGGATCAATTGGTTCTGCAGGAAGGATTGGATATAGTATAAATACTAGCGCACCAAGTTTTAATGTGTCCGTCAACTCTGTATATGTTAGGCTATCAACATAGCTCGACATTCGGTGTTTTTCGGCGAGTAAAAAGGCAGTAATGATAGCAATTGAGGATGCTTCGATGTACTGCCCATATCCAACCAGAATCCCAAGCAGTGCCACAAGAAAAACAGTAACGGATGTTGTGAATCCCAGATCCTCCAGCGCTACAGTATATCTAATATAAATTATTGATAAAGCGATAGCTAACGCTAGTCCCAAATAAATCACCACAAGTACAGGATATTCGACAATCTCCGCATAGTGGACCATAACCGGACCAGATCCACAAAGAAGTGCAAGTGTTCGAAGGCCAGCATACTTATCAGATGACTCTTTCTCTCGTTCTAATCCGATTAACCCGCCGATTGCAATGGCAATGACTACCTGTAACAGCATTTCTGGGACTTCGAAGGTAGCAAGTGAGAGTTCAATCATTTTATCATAATCCCCAACTGCTAGACGAGAGGGCCAAGTAAGATATATTGCTTTTGGTAGTCACGGGCATGACTATATTTGTCACATTGAGAAATTCAGATTAAAGGAGTCATCGAACTCAACAGTGGATTTACTAATAAGCTAGTTATTTATCAATCAAATTTCTATAATGTTGTATCGAATCTACATTCGGAAGGGGTAAGTAAACGTGCCCAATCCATAGAATTTCGGGGATATTGCCACTACTAAGATGATACTTCACATTAACATTACCAACTACAATTTAGACCTATTTAGGTCTATCTAACAATCTATAAAATATAGATGACACAAAGTTTTATTACCCATACACGAATTGACTATTCTGAATGCCATTAGATAACACGAACCGACGGAAGTTCATCAAAACGAGTGGTATGGCAGTAGTAGGAACTGCTTTCGCAGGATGTCTGGGCGAAGATTCCGGAGACGATGATGTTGCTGCAGATGACGACGACACAGACGGAGATTATTTCGACGAATTCGACCCAGAAAATCCACACGGTTCATTGCCCCAAACAGCACAAACACTGTTTGATAACGGTTTCAATGAAGGTAGTGAGGAGGTACTTCAAGAATTCGAAGAGCGAGATGAGCCAGTACATGGAAATGCTCCTCTTGATGTGGAAGAAACTGGGGAGGATTATATCGACCCAGATACTATCTACTACGCGTATGGCCAAGGTGAAGATGCAGTTGACATCTACCAAGATGCGTTTGATCCACTGATCGAAAACATCGAAGAGGAAACTGGACGTGATTGCGAATTTCTTACTTTAGACGACCCCACTGCGGTTGTGGAAGCAATGCGCGCCGAGCGATTGCACGTGAGTTCTGTAGGTGCAGGGACTACCCCATATATCGTGAATATCGGTGGGTCAGTTCCGTTCACCATGCTGGTGGACGAAGGAACGTTTGGCTACCGATTGTGGACGACCGCTGCCGTTGATAATGATAACTTCAGAAGTATTGACGATCTCGTAGGACAGGAAGTAGCTCATACTACTGAGACTTCAATGTCTGGAAATCTGGCTCCACGTGGGCTTCTTCCTGATGAGGAAGGAATAACTCCCGACGAGGATTATGAGGTGGTCTATTCGGACGGCCATGAAATGAGTCTTAGAGGAATAGAGGCCGGTGACTACGAGGTCGGACAAGTAGCGAGCAGTATCTTTGGAAACATGTATTCTGCTGGAGAAATTGATCCGGAGGACTTCCGGGTGATATGGATGAGTGATCCATTCCCTTCACTCCCTACCGGGTACCGTTACAATCTTGAGCCGGAAATAGTCGAAGGCATACAAGCAGCGCATTTTGATTATGACTATAGCGGGACATCGATTGAAGAAGAGCTAGGGGAACAGACATTCATTGAATTCGATTACGCGACACACCATCATCCTATCCTCCAAGTGCATGCCGAACTTGGTATCGAGTATGAGGTTGGAGATCTATAGCGAGGAATAATCACTTACTGGTTCCTTTTACTGTGATAGTTGATATGATGGGCGAGAAAGTTCAGCTAACAATACGACATTCAAGTGTGGACCTATGACAACAGCAGAACGAACTCAGGATAAATCAACGTGGGAGAAGCCAACAGTCTTCTATAACGAATACGTGAAGTGGCTTGTTTATACTATAATTGTCGCATTCTTCTTATGGAGTGTATGGGAGATACAGATTTCCCTTGAACGGTTTGTCTATGGTATAGAGCAGGGTGCACACATCGTTGACCGCGGTTTCCCTCCAGATTTCGGGCCTGGAAGACGTGAGCAGATCTGGGCTGATACCTGGGAAACGGTAGCGATGGCGATAGTCGCGACTGTTTTTGGAATTGCAATGAGCGTTCCAGTTGCTATTATGGCGTCCAGGAATCTAGTTCCTGAGCCTGTTTTTTGGATAGGACGTACGATTGTTGCATGCTCTCGTGCGTTCCACGTGCTCATTATCGCGATCATCGCTGTCATGGCTGTTGGTTTCGGACCGTTAGCGGGCATCATCACGATGTCAATCAAGACAATTGGATTCTTCGCGAAGCTCCTTGCGGAAGAAATTGAAGATATCGATCCTGTACAGTTCGAAGCGGTGAAAGCTACAGGTGCCAGCGCACCCCAAGTTCTTGTCTACGGGGTCCTACCACAGGTATCCCAACGGTTTGTAGCTTTGACGATCTACCGATGGGATATAAATCTCAGATCAAGTGCAATCATCGGTATCGTTGGAGCGGGAGGAATTGGTCAACTGCTACTCAGCTCCTTCAATAGGTTCGAATACGACTTCGGTCTTGCAATCTTGCTTGTTATCATCGCACTCGTTCTTTTCGGTGAGGTTGTTAGCGCGGTTGCTAGAAAGCGTATCGAGAAGAGCGGTGGTCGAGGCGTCAAGGAAATTGACCGAGAGCTAACCGCTGACAGAGATACCTGGGATCGCTTTACATCGAAACAACAGTTTACACGATATGGATTTGTCGGATTTAGTTTTGCTATATTCGTTGCATCGTGGTTCTATCTTAATATGTCACTGGAATATATATGGACTGGTCCGGCAGCACTCGGTGATCTTTTCAGTCGGATGTTCCCACCGAATCCCGTTATTATTCCTGAGATGGTTGGTCCATTGCTTACATCAATCCACATTGCAATACTTGGAACTGTATTTTCAATCGTGCTATCAGTTCCAGTGGCGTTTATAGCAGCGGACAAAACATCTCCGAACCGATATACCTACGGCTTAGGAAAAGTCATCATCACTGTCAGTAGATCGGTTCACGAAATTATTTGGACTCTGTTATTTGTCGTTATGTTTGGGCCTGGTGCGCTCGCGGGTGTCCTTGCACTTTCGGTCCGATCCGTCGGTTTCATTGGAAAGCTTCTGAATGAAGCGATAGAAGAAATCGATATGACCCAGGTTGAAGCGATGAAAGCCACTGGAGCTGGGACAGCCAAAACGTTCGTTTACGCTATTGTTCCTCAGGTAATGCCCGCATTCATCGGCATAGCTACATACCGATGGGACTCAAATGTTCGCGCTTCCACCGTAGTCGGATTCGTCGGTGGTGGTGGAATCGGAGTTCTATTGATGGACACAATCAACACATTCCGCTGGGCTGAAGCCGTCGTCATCTTAGGTGCGATCTTAAGCGTCGTCCTCTTCAGTGAGGTAGTCTCGGCGTACCTCAGAAAGAAGGTGATGTAGCGATGAATCCACTAGTCCTGTTTAAAACCGAACGAACTACAACACTACGAATGTTACACAACCACATACAGATGGTCGATCAAGCAAATACAACGTGATACCATGCTCGAAGTAAAAGACCTTACAAAGATTTACCCGACAGGAGACCAGGCATTAGATGGAGTTTCACTCTCGGTCGAGGGGAATAACACAGTAGCAGTTATCGGACCCAGTGGAGCTGGCAAGAGCACTCTGATAAGGTGTATAAATCGATTGGTCGAACCGACAAGTGGTGAAGTATGGCTTGACGAAGTAGAATTGACTTCGCTATCGAAATCTGAACTTCGGAAAGAACGACGTGATATTGGGATGGTATTTCAGGAGTATGGCCTCGTAGAGCGATTAACGGTAATGGAAAACGTCCTTTCTGGCAGGCTTGGATATGTAAGTTTTTTGAAATCGTTTCGAAGAAAATACCCCTCGGAAGACGTTCGACACGCTTACGATGTTCTTGAACGGGTCGGACTAGGGGGATTTGAGGATAAACGCGTTGATGAATTATCTGGGGGGCAACGCCAGCGGGTGGGGATCGCCCGTGCTGTAATCCAACGGCCAAAACTCATGCTGGTGGACGAACCAACTAGCAGTCTTGACCCGGAGACCTCCCATGCGGTGATGGACCTACTCACGGAGATCGCCGATGAATCAAATATTCCGGTATTGATCAATATCCACGAGGTACATCTCGCTGAGGAATTCTCTGACCGCATTGTAGGCCTGACAGATGGTCAAATAGTATTCGAAGGGCCGGTCAAAGACTTAACTGATGATGTGAAAGATACCATCTACCGCTCTGAGGATCCACCAAAGCCTGGCGAAACTGAATCAGAGGAAGAAGTTACCACAACTCAAGCCGGCGGGGACGTTGTAGAGGGGATTGAAACTCACGACGGCTAACATCCAGAATCATTTCTCTACACCAAGCGAGAGATACCATCTAGTAATCGAGAACAAGCACCGAATGGAAGGCATCAATCCGTTATGTACTAACAACTGTCAGTGATTTCAGAGAGCGATTGGAGAACGCGGTTCGGTTTAATCCCTGTCTCTTCTATACTTTTTCGAGAGTGAACACCTGTTAGCACTAAAACTGAAAACATTCCTGCTTCTTTACCAAATGTCACATCTGTCTCAAGCCGATCACCAACAACACACCATTTAGATGGATCATCAATACCAAGAACTTCCATACAGGTCTCTATCGCTATCAAAGATGGCTTCCCCGTAATATAATCAGGTTCGGTACCACTTGCTGTATTAATTGCAGCTAAGAGTGCCCCAGTGCTCGGTACCCGACGATTCGCTGATGGACGAGAAGCGTCTGTATTCGTTGCGACATATGTTGCACCATTGGAAAGGGCTTGAAGAGCGTCGGAAAGTTTCGGATAATCAAAACTGGTATCTAATCCCACCAGAAGAATATCGGCTTCCAATGGATCTGTAGTAAGAGGAAGATGGTTTGAGACGATATCCTTCTTGAATGGGTCCTCACCTATTAGCAAAATTGACTTCCCCTTAAATCTGGATTTCAAGAACTCAATCGCTATCCATCCTGACGTAATGATAGATTCCACCTCAGCGTTAATTCCTGCTTTCTTTAGTTTCTGAGCGTGATACTGACGCCTTTTACTAGCATTATTTGTCACAAAATATGTATCAATACCACGATTTTGTATGATGCTTATTGCATCGCTCGCTCCTTGGATCGGTTGATCACCACGACAAACCGTCCCGTCAATATCGATGATTATTCCATTTAGATCTTCGAGGGAAAACGAACCTTCCATTGCTTTTTCCCAATTTGGCTATGGCTATTTACTTCTTGCCCAGTCCGATGGGCCTGTCAACCAAAACTACGGCGGGTGGATTATCCCACCATTACCGGGACCTCCTCCATTGCCCCCACCGTTCCCTGGTCCCCCGATCCCAGTTCCTCGAAGGGTGACCGAGTGTGGACTTCCGGAATCGTTCCCGGTGATCGTCAGAGTCATTTGGGCCTGTTCATTGGCTCCCGGTGCGAACGTCACTTGGATCCGAAGTTCGTCACCGCGCCTGAGAAGCCGGCTCCCTGTCGGTGCCCAGGAAAACGTCGGAATCCCTGGGGCACCAAGTCCAGTTGGCGGGTCAGGAGAGGTGGGAATCGAGAGGACAACGGTGGAACCAGTGTTGTTCTCGATGGACAGCGTTCTCGTTCGGAGATCCCCGGCGACCACCTGACCGAACGACACACTCGACGGGACATCCAGTGGCGGACCCTCGATGTTCGTGAGTTCCCCTTCGGCAGATAATACGACGTTCTTGCCTCCGAGGATAGACCACTCCAACCGACCACTGATATCCTCGAACATCGACTCATCGACGACTTTGAACTCCATCGTCTCAGCGTCTTAGACTGTCAGAGGCACATCTACACCCTTCCTCTATCTTGGTCCCCGTCGGGCGTACTGCTCGAAGTACTTCGCCTTCCGACGTCGGACAGCGCCGAGTGAACGGCTGGCGTATCTGGGCGATCCATTTCATGCGTGGGGGATTTGATTTCCTGCACTAGCAAGGACCGACACACGCGAACCTCAACGGGGTCTTTGAGACGTCTCTATTCACGCTACTGAAGGCTTTCTCTACTGTATGCCTCTCTGAAACATTCCGGTTTGGCAATAGCTATGCTACGATAAAATTGAGACATTCTATGGCGACTATCGCGGAGTTCACGCTCCCGGTTGATGGGTTCGTACTGGACGAGACGATTCAGGAGGGATCAATCGCGGAGATCGAGGTCGAGCGCGTCGCGGCTCACGGCTCAGACTACGTGATGTCGTACTCGTGGCTCACCGCCGAGGATTTCGACCGAATGAACCGGCTCCTCGAGGCAGATTCCTCAATCGATTCGTTCGAGTTGCTCTCCACGACGGACAGCGATACGAGGCTCTACCGGATGGGCTGGGGGGAGCGGATCGAACTCCTTATCCAGATCATGACCGAGCGGAATAGTGCGATCCTCTCGGCGGTCGCCTCTGAGGGGGAGTGGCACTTTCGAGTGCTGTTTCCAGAACGCGAGGCACTCTCTCGAGTGGCTGAATCCGCAGAGGAGCTGGATGCCCACCTCGAGGTCATCACGACCTATTCGATGGACGACGAACACGAGGGGCGCTTCGGTCTGAGCGACTCCCAGTACGAGCTGCTGGAACTCGCGACCGAGCGTGGCTACTACGACGTTCCACGGGAGGTCACACTGGAGGAACTCGCAGAGGAATTCGAGAGTACGCATCAGTCGCTTTCAGAGCGACTGCGTCGGGCAGAGAAGACACTGAACGTCAACACCGTCCTTCTTGGTGAGTTCGAGTGACTGCTTGGGATTTATCCCTAACGCTCTTCGGAAGCAGGTTGTTGGTCGAGTAGAGCTGGCGCTGGAGAAGCGTAGCGGGCAAGGGTGACGCTGCCGCGTCACCCGAATGCAATGTTCCCATTTGAATTGCTTAGCTCAGAGGCGAGCGCCGCGAACCTGCTACAGCAGGTTCGCTGGCGTGACGGCCTCTACTGCCCGCGCTGCCAGTCTGAGTCGGTGATCAAACACGGCAGCTTTCGAGAGTATCAGCGGTATCTCTGTAAGGATTGCGACCGCACGTTCAACCCAAAGACCGGCACGATCTTCGCGCACGCGAAGATCGGCCTCGATAAGCTCTTGTTCGCGTTCTACTTGTTGCTCCGGTTCAACACGAGTATCCGCCAACTTGACGCTGAACTTGACGTGTCGTATCGGTCGCTTCGGCGGCGCGTCGAGCAGTTCGCCAGAACGCTCGACGCGCCAGCCATCGATCTCGTGGGGCCCGTCGAAATCGACGAAGTCTACGTGACTGCGGGGTTGAAAGGCCGCGAGCGCGACTCCCGGTCGCGCTCGCGTGGGCTCTCGAAACGTGGTCGCGGAAGCTATGCTCAGGACAAGCCACCAGTGTTCACACTCGTTGATCGTGGTAGCGACCAGCGATACGTCGTCCCAGCGAAATCCGCTGATGAATCGACCGTTCGACTCCTCCTCGGCGACTGCGAGGAGGAGTCGCTCACTGTCTACACTGACGGATTTCGAGCATACGATCCACTCGAAGAGGACGAGAACTACCAGCGAGAAGCCGTGATTCATAGCGAGGGCGAATATGTCGATGGAGACGCACACGTGAACACCTGCGAGAGCCACGCGTCGCTTCTGCGACGGTGGCTCTCGCCCCATCGGGGCGTCTCAAAAGACAAGCTCACACCGTATCTCAGAGCGTTCCAGCTTCGCCGAAGAATCTTACGAAAACCCGGTCAAGAAGCTCTCGAAGAGGTCGTTCGAACTGTACTCTGATTCACCAACAACGTGCTTCCCATGAGCGTATCCCTAAATTCGGTACATTGTCCTTTTTCGGCGCTCTTGTATAGGAGATTGGTGGTAGATACTCTGTGGATTCGAGAGCGGGTGATGAAAACACTGTGTTGGCCGGTAAGGACATCGTTTGACACGCCGGGTCTGCTCCGAATCCAATCTCGAAACCGGTAGACAGCAGTCCTCCCAACATAGTGCTTTCCGAGAGGAAACGTAGCTCACAACTGGGACACCTAAAGCAAGATTACGGTTGTTCTCGGGTGAAACCGGCCGATAGTGACGTGAGTTCTTCGGAACCGAACGTGGTATCACTCAACGCTGTTGCTCGAGATGAGCGAACGGGGTTGTCGATAGAGGGTTATAAGACGTCGAACTCTGCGATCTCCGTCGATCCACAGTCTGGGCACATCCGCTCGTTGGGTCTGAGCATCGCCCCGCAGTTGCGACACTCGTGGATGAGATCCTCATCTTCATCCAACCACCGCCGCACAGTGGCGGCAAGTGACATAGGTTCTTGACCTTGGTACTGCAACTCAATAGGTCTTCGTACTATCATTCCCCCCGTCTTGAATGATTAAGGTATGAGAGGAGACGAAAATGAACGTGAGCCGGGAGTCTCCAAGGATCGTGTTTGTGTCACGACGTTACCTTGCCGATCTCGTTAACATTTGACCAATGGACTATTCACTTCGACAAGGATTATAACGGGGTGGCAACTAGTAAACTATGACCGGATTGCAACACCCCATGACAGTGGTGCTTTCCTGGTCTCGTGTCAATTAAAGCGCATAGATTGACAATGAGTGGGGGGTCGGTTTCCAGACCCCAGTCTTTCACCACCTCGTTAATCGTATCTCAGGCAACAGTTAGCCTCATTAATTTACTGATCCTCCAGGAGCAGGTGTGATGAATTCCCGGATGCGGGTACTCCACGTCATATGATGCCACTACCTAGTAGTGAAGTGGTAGGAAATACATTCAGCATGGTGCATTGCCAGAAAATGAGTGCGTCAGGCCAATCTCTCTACCCCTCCAGGTGGGTCACATTCCTCGCTAAGTCGCTGTAGACGTGCCCAGTGAGGAACTCACGTATCGCCGATGTGACGAACTCGGGATCGTCGAGATTCGATGCGTGTCCGCCACCGGGCACAACGTAAACGATGGGATCCGTATTCGAAAGATGGTTAATTAATCGCTCGGTGATGACATCGAAGGCCGACGGGAGGTGTTCGCCGTGTAGACTGAGCGTCGGCACTGTAAGTGGAGAAAGATCGAGGTCGGCCTTCGGAAACCGTGCGGTCGCGTCAGCGATCTTGACGAACTCCTTATGGGGTATCGTCGGCGCTTGCTCAACGAGACGCTGGACGGTCTCCTCGTCGCCCGAGATTCCTGGGACGAGTCGTTGACCGACCCGAAGCTGCCACCGGTTCAGGGTTTTGTAATTGACGAGTCGGTCCAGCCGACTGAGCACCCGGATGTTCGCCAATGCGATCCGCCCGGTCAACGGCATCGGACCGGTCGGAAAGGTATCGACGAGGACGAGTCCAGCCACCTTCTCCGGGTGAGCTGCGGCGAACGCTTGAGCGACGGCGCCGCCCATCGAAACGCCACAGATGACCGCCCGGTCGATGTCGAGCGCGGTCAACAGTGCGTCGAGATCAGCTGCGAAGAGGTTGATAGAGTATGTCTTTGCGTCGGAACTGCCGGTGTGTCCGTGGCCTCGAACGTCGTAAGCGATGGTGGTGTACGCGTCGCTGAGAGCCTCCATCTGGTGCTCCCACATGGTGGTGCTCATGACCATCCCGTGGATGAAAACGACCGGTGGCCCGTCGCCATGGCTGACGTAGTACGTCTCGATATCGTTGGTCTGAACGGTTTGCATATAAGCGTAGGTACATCCCCACGCGAGATGAACTCGCCGTAGAGAATACAACAGAAGCTATACGGACAGGTTCGTCGTCTCTGTTGGTATGAGTCCGACAGTCTCCGAACTGCGGAACGCTATCCGTCTATCTGTGGGTCGATTCGAGCGCGAGGTGAACACTGCATTCACGAAAGAAGAGCTTGCAGCTATCGCTGATGCCGTGGGGTTCTCTCCTGAAAGCGAGGGACGTCCGCCGAAACACGTGATGCGTTCGGGTATCAGATGGCGGGTCGGGCTGAGTGAGTCGCTGGGGTCGGCTGATGGATCGTCGTTCTCAAAAATTGAGTTACAAGCGATTGCAGACGCTCTCGATACGGACACTGAGTGAATAGTCGACAATCCTGGGGTGAGCGGTTAGGCGAGGTGCTGCAAGTGTATGTGGACTCGTCTGACGCCGACCGGTCAGCGTCTATCACAATAGAAGAGAAGTGTAATTCTATACTTGAGAGAGGTATCGCCGCCGCTGCTCCATTTTCTTCCGTTCGGTCCGCCTGTCGTAGTGGTCCTCGATGACGCCAATCGAGACGTTCGCTCGTTCACTGACGACCGAATCAGGCACATCGGATGAGAGCCAGTGCGTGATCGCGCCCCGACGGATACAGTGGGGCGAGACAGAGGAAGGACACCCATGGGCTGCACTCCGCATCTGCGCTGCGTCGCAGCTCGAAATCGAGCGATGATGGGGACACTCGTTCGTATACTCGCAGGGCCGGGTAAGCGAATACGCGTACGATTGAATCGTAGTGAGATGGGCTCTCCCGTGGACAGTCGATAAAAATGGCACTCGCTCGTACTCATCGGTCGCCTCTGGGCGTCGGTCGGCGAGCCACGCATCGAGGACAGTACACACTTCAGGCGAGAGCGCTACGTAGCGTTCTCCTCGGTGCTTGTTCTTGATCGGCGTGCCCGTCTCAGCACGATGTCTGACTTCGAGTGCCATCTCACCGGAATCGTAATCCTCGAAGTCCAGTGCTCGAACAGCCCCGCGCCGAAGTAAGCAGTGCCACATCAGTACGAAGCAGACATGTCGAGGCGAGGCGAACTCGTACAACGAGAGTTTCTCCAGAATCATCTCGGCGACATCAGCGTCGAGCATCTCATCTCGCGATTTCTCCTTGTCCGACAGCGTCGGTGAGACGACCTTGACCGAGAGGTCGACCGGAACGGCGTCGAGGGACTCGCACCACCGAATGAACACCCGCAGCGTGTCCATCTGCCCTTTCTCGCTGGCTGGTGCGAGATCGCCTTCGACCCGACGCCAGAGTCGGTACCGGTGCAGATCTCGACCGCTTAGGTCGTTCAAATTCCGGATCTCTTCTTCGGCGCACCAGCGAGTAAAGTGGCCTAATCGAGAACTGTGCGAATAGAGCGTCGATTGAGCTAATTCGGCTTGCTTGTCAGTGAGATACAACTCGACGGCTTCGTCCGGGGTGATCGGTTCGAGTGACATTGTTGTTCCTGCGGTGAGTGAACCTCATGCCACGGTACCCCCGAAATCGATAGACGGAGCGGCGGCGTAATCTACTTCGTCACACGCTATGACGCAATCCCGTCACGCCCGTTCGAAATACTGTCGGATCCGATTCGACAGACTGCGTCGGGTTGCTTATAAACGGACCTTTGGCCGCGAATTCGAGTCCGTTCCGGTTCCGAACGGGGGCCGGCGTCATCGTGCGATTCGCTACAGCTAGTTGTCTTCAGTGCGATATAATCGTACCGGTGAACCGATTTCGATGGAGGACTTCGGAGAGCGTCGCAACCGATTAGAGGTGAGGTGGGAAATCGGTACGATGGGGTTCGAGAAAGGAGATCGGGTTCGGATCGACATCCCCGACGAGAGGAGAATTCGGTAACAGACTGACAACCCTACCCCTCGATCGGAGGGTCCTGTGCCGGGATATACACCCTCTTTAGCGGGACCTTTGCCTTGTACTCCGATTCGAGATCTTCGTAGTGATGGATCAACAGCTCGATGAAGCCGTCGCGGTCGACGAGCGTCACGCGCTGGCTCGAACTCTTCGCCGCCATTTCTGCGTCACTGGTAAACCCACCCGTCGAGACGAACAGCTCTTTCTCGGCACCCACGAGCGTTCCGGTGAACGAGCGCATGTCGTGGCCGCCCACTTTCGACTGCTAGCGTTTAACTTGGACTTTGACGAACAGCTCGTCGAAGCCGAGCGCGTCGGGGTGAGCGATGACGTCGACGCCCATATCGTGGACGTCGGACAGACATTCGAACATGTCCATCGATATCGATCGCTTCGAAGAGGGCGATCCAGAGGAACTGGAAGAGGTGAGCAATCCGGAGCGAGTGATCGCGTTCCTCTTCGAGAACGAGGATCGCGCCTGGAAGGCGACGGAGATCGTCCGGCGAACGGGGGTCAACGAGAACTCGATCCACCCCGTCCTCTCGCGACTCGAAGAGCGCGGTCTCGTCAGGCACAAAGGGCCCTACTGGGCGATCACCGACGACACCGACCGGCTCCGACGTGCCTACGACCTCCACAGGGTGACCCAGCTCTTCGACGAACTGTACGGCGAGGAAGACCGTGACGAGTGGGTAGAGGCGAGCGATCGAGCGACCGAATGAGCGCTCCACGCGAACGGATCGTCGGCGTAGACGATCCGTTCGAAGAGGGTGACGCGGGACGCCCGTGGGTGATCGTCAACATTCCCGAGATACCGTTTCACGGCGAGCAGTACGTCGTGCTCGCGCTCTCGACGCGAACCTGGTACGACGAACGGCTCCCGATCGCGGACGACGACCTGCTCGCGGGCGGGTCCGGAGGAGAGTTCGATCCTCACATGGGGGGTCGATCGATCCCGAGGACATCGGCCGGGAGCTGGGTCGGCTGGACGAACGGGTGGTCGACGACGCGGTCGGTACACTCGCGAGCTATCTCGGCGTTCGCACCAAACCCGATCGGTGACCGCGATCCGATACCGGATCGTAGGGCGGTGTGTGTTCCAGATGGCTCGAGACGGTTCAGTCGGTGACTGCGAGAGATCGATCGGAGGACCACGACGGGCGAGACTCAGAGCACTATCCGATCGCTCGCTTCGCCGTTCAGGTCCGCACGAACCAGTACCCCGATCACTCGAGAGCGGCTCGATCGCCGGCCGTTCTCTATCGGGTTCGCCGATCGTCAGTCCGTGGAAAACGGGGCCACGTTTCGAAG
This sequence comes from Halalkalicoccus sp. CGA53, assembly GCF_036429475.1. Lineage (GTDB taxonomy): Archaea > Halobacteriota > Halobacteria > Halobacteriales > Halalkalicoccaceae > Natronorarus > Natronorarus salvus. The sequence goes on along the minus strand of NZ_CP144125.1, from coordinate 202,442 downwards.
AGTAGCCTGTCCACACCGAGACCAACGAGGGCCGCGAAGACCGCCGAGAGGAGGACCGGTCCGAGCGCCACGACTACTGCCGTCCCGAGCCCATCGACGACGTGCGGGCCCGGGAACGCCCTTGAGAGGAATCCGGTGAAGAGGATGACCACGAACGCGACCCCGAAGGCGTACTCGAAGACGATGCGGTTCTCGACGGTCGATGCGGGCGCCATACGATCGATCCGTCTTCGAGGGGGTCCGTAATCAACCCCTCGGCCGGTGGATGGGCGGGACGGGCCGCGACGACCGTGACCGGTTCGACCGCGAACTCGAAGGATCACGAACTGCCCGGACTCACTCCTCGCCCCGTTCCGGGCTCTCTCGTTCCGAGCCGTTCTCCAGGTCGAGCGCGAGGTTCGTGAGCAGCCGTTGCAGTTCGGTCTTCCTGAGGTCCTTCCCGAGCCAGTCCTTCAGGAACGAGAACGCACCGCCGAAGGTGAACTCGGAGCGTACCGAGACGCGCGTGTTCCCGTTCTCGCGCACCGTGATCCGGGTGTGCATCTCCTCGAAGGGGCCCTCGCCCTCGACCTGCGTGTAGCTGTAGCCGTTCTTCAGTTCCCGGAACTCGAGTGTCGTGGCGACGTTCTCGCCCGTCGCGGTCACGACCGTCGTTCCGTCCGACTCCGTCACATCGGTCACGTCGTAGGTGCCCGCGTACTCGACGATCGACGCCGGCGACAGCGCCCGTTCGACCTCGGTACGGGGGACCTCGAGGAGGACGGTTGCTTCGACGGTTCTCATCGTCTCGACAGAGGGCCGAAGCGTGTATATACCATCGGCTCCGGCGGCGAGAGACGGGACCCCGGCCCCGAGGGGGAGACTTTTGCCCCCGCTGTGTGAGCGAGAGACATGACCGAGTTCGAGCGGATCGTCCTCCGCGGCGAGCCCTACGACCGCGGCTACGAGCACGGCGAGCGCCTCTCCGGGGCGGTCGCGGCGAACGTCGAGACGTACACGCAGCGCTTCGATCACGAGGGAGTCGACCTCGAGACCCTCCGCGACGGCGCGGAGCGGTACGTCGGGCAGATAGAGCGCGAGAACCCCTCGTACGCGGCGGAGATGCGCGGGATCGCGGAGGGAAGCGGGGTTTCGCTCACCGACGTCGCGACGCTGAACGTCCGCTGGGAGGTGCTCTACCCCGCGTGGAAGGAGGGGATCGAGGGAACGGACGCGACGTACGGAGCGACGGAGCCACCGGTCGACGGCTGTACCAGCTTCGGGGTTCGGGCACCGGCGACCGCAGACGACGCGTGTTACGTCGGTCAGAACTGGGACTGGCTCTCGCCGATCGCGGAGACGATCTTCCTCGTCGAACTCCGGCGCGAGGACGCCCCCGACGCGCTCTACATGACGGAGGCGGGGATCGTCGGGGGGAAGGTCGGGCTGAACGAACACGGGATCGGGCTGGCGGTGAACGGACTGATCTCGACCGAAGACGGGAGAAACGAGTTCGAGAGGCCGTACCACGTCCGGTTCCGCGAGGTGCTCGACGCGGATCGGTTCGACGACGCGCTCAGGCCGGTCGTCGAGACCGATCGGGTCTGTTCGGCGAACGTGCTGCTCGGCCACGCGGCGGGCGAGATCATCGACCTGGAGGCAGCCCCGAGCCGGGTCGGCCCGCTCTACCCGGAGGAGGGGGTGCTCACCCACTCGAACCACTTCGTCTCCGGCGTCGCCGAGAGCGTCAACGAACGCCGGGGGCCGAGCACGCTCTACCGGGCCGCTCGGCTGCGTCGGCTGCTTTCCGAGAGCGACGGGGCGCTCGGCGAGGAGGAGATCGGCGAGGCGCTCCGCGATCACTTCTCGTACCCGGCGAGCATCTGCAAGCACGTCGATACGGACCTCCCCGAGGAGGAGTACGGCCAGACGAACGCGAGCCTGATCCTGGACCTCGGAGAGCGCCGGATCCTCGCGGTGCGGGGCCCACCCTGTGAGGGGGAATACCGCGAGTACAAGCTCTGAGACGGGCGATCCTCGATCAGGTGTGGACGAGAATAGGTCGAGAAGGTCTCTGACACGGCCCGATGGGGATGGGTGGTCGGGGTGGGTGACGATACGATACGATCCGATACGATCCGATCCGGGCTTTCTCTCTCGGAGCCCCGCCGCGCGTCGTGACCACACCGACACAGGTCTACCGAGACGACCCGGGTGACGGGGAAGACCGATCCTGCCGACGCCGTGGGTATCCCCGGTCTCGACTGGGAACGGCCCCGGGTCGTCGCTCGGTTGCTAGGTGGGAAACCTGCCGAGTTTGCCGTCCGGCCCCAGCCCCGTCGCCATGAGTCGCCGGGCGATCACCACGATCCCGTTGTCGAAGCCGTCCCCGAACACCGCTTTCTCGGTCACCGCGCCGCCGCCGTTCGTCCCGCTCATCGAACTCACGAGGATCGCCTCCCGATCGATCAGCACGAGCCGGCTGATCGTCGTCGTGTCCTGGCTGTCGATGGGGGAGCTGCGCAACCAGTCGAGTCCCGAGACGAACACCTCCGCCTCGGGGATCTCGGATCGAACCAGGTCGCGGAGCTCCTCGGTGGCCGTCCCGATGAACACGGAGAGCCCCCGCTGTCGAGCGTGTTGGAGGAGATCCACCAGCTCCGGCGTGAGGACGTCCTCGTGGCCGACGACCAGGACGATCTCGCTGTCGGCGCCGTCGACGAGCTGGATCGTCCGGTTGGCGATCGAGCTCTCGCCGGAGAGCGCCCAGACGTCGTGCGTCAGCTCGGGATTGCCCTCGTCGGGGACGGCCGAATCGAGGTCCGCGAGCGTCTCCGCGAGCCGGTTCGAGCGGTCTTCGTACTCGTTGCGGAGCGTCTCGGCCGCCTCGGCGATCGGAACGGCGCGGAACCGCTGTGGATTCGAGCGCTGGACCTCGACGAGCCCCTTCCCCTCGAGGACCCTGATCGCGTCGTAGATCCGGGTCCGGGGCACCTCCGAGATCTCGCTGATCTGCTTCGCCGTACCGCTCGGGAGCCGCGAGAGCGCCACGAAGCAGGCCGCTTCGTACTGTTTGAGTCCGAGTTCCTGCAGTAGCTCGACCGCCTGTTGCTGTGTAGATCGTTCATTCATGGGTCCCAACCACTTCACCGGCCGCTCCGGTGCCGTCCCTGTTGTTGTACGCTCTCTCGGAAATCCGTTCTCCTTCGTTCGTGGTAACACGTACTCTGTAAGTCGTATCCATACCCCCCTCTACGAGAGATAGCTACATGAAACGCTCTGACCGATATCTATCATAACTGTTCATTCCGCAATTTATGAATAGAATAAATTTCCTACCAGAGGAGGAAAGGCGAATTAGAGAAATATACAATTTTATAGTGTTAGTTTAACATTTTAAAAAAGAAATTAACCTCTGCATCTACGAATCGTCTCCCACGAAATGGAAGTGGTTGAACGGCTGTCTCCGTCGCTGCTGGAGGAACTCCGAGCTCTCGATCTGGAGGCCGAGTTCGTGGATCGCGTTGGTGATCCGGGTGATGTCTTTCGTACTCGTCCCGACGACATCGATGTGCAGGTTTCGCCGTCCGGTCATCAGCTCGCGGAGATCGACCACCCCGTGGACCTCCATCACGTCCTCGGCCAGCTCCGAGCGTTCGGTCGCGGGCGCGCTACAGATGAACAGTATCTGGAGGGGAAGGTTCGCCTCCTCGTAGTCGATCTCCGGGTGATAGCCCCTGATCACGCCGTCGGTTTCGAGCTGGTCGATCCGGTTTCTGATCGTGCTGGGCGAGACGCCGACCGTGTCGGCGATCTCCTGGGCCGTCGTCTCCCGTGCTTCGAGCTGGAGCATGTGCAGGATGCCCCTGTCGACGTCGTCTAACTCCCTGACCATACCTCCCCGAGGCGCCCCGTCCGTATGTCGTTAACCCAAATGATCACAGCAAAGATATACGGGAGTATCCCGAAGCGACCGGTGGTGTGGGGTCTGGACCGGATCCCAACTATCCACCTCCCCGCGCCACTCGGTCCGACCGGGCGGTCGCTCGATCGAGGTCGCGACCCGAGTGTGTCCGGTGAGCCACTGTCCGAGCGGGTCTCCGCGGTGTCCGAGGCCCGCAGAGTGGAGCGACTGGGCTGGAGAGGTGACGTCGCACCCGCCCGGTGAGAGCGTGCGGCGGTGCCGTTCCAGTTGGAGAGAGAGCTTTTGAGGTGTGATTTTCTGGGTGATACACGGTCGGCTGTACGTCGTGACGGATTCTCACCGCCACGGGGTCGGGAGAATCCTCACACAGTTGTAGCCGACGGTGTAGGAGCACGTTTCGGTCGTGCGATCGGACCGTGCGAGGGAGGCACACGAGACCTCTTCGTCTCACGCTCCGAAGGACGTCCGAGGCACAATCGTCGATCCTTCGATCCTCCCCGCGTAGCACAGTACCCTCGGTAGGGTGATCGTACCCACACAGCCCTCGTGTATAGGTGTGGATGTTTACTCGGATACTCAAAACACGTGGATCGGACCGGCCGTTTCAGCACCACCCACGGAGCTCTCGGCCGACGGATCTCTCTCTGCACGTGATCCGGGGTGGGCTGAACCCCTTCGAACGACGACGCAGGTGTATCTGATACGAGTTCCGTACTCGCCGTCCTCTCTCGGGAGGATCGGGGAGGGTGAGCCGTCCCGCTGCGTCGACCGGTCCCGCCCCCGGGGGGACGTTTCGCCCTACTCGCCTCTGACGACGAGCACCGGACGGTCCGCGCCGTCGACGACCCGTTCGGAGACGCTCCCCATCGTCGCGAGCTTCTCCCGGGGGGTCTTTCCGTGAGCTCCGATCACGATCAGATCGGCTCCGATCTCCTCCGCGACGGCGAGTATCTCCCGGTCCGGTCGGCCCCGTCTGACCTCCGTCGTCGCCTCCAGGCCCGCCGCCGTCGCCTCGTCCCTCACCGAACCGACGGCCGACTCCGCTTCGGTCTCGAGGGCGCGTTCGACGCCCTCGCGGCCCTCGTCGGGGGCCGATCGGGTGATCCGGGTGTCGATCACCGAGAGCGCGTGGACCTCGGCGTCGTGATCGGCCGCGATCGAGAGCGCGTGTGCCAGCGTCGCCGTCGTCGCCTCGCTCCCGTCGGTCGGGACCAGTATCCGTTCGTAGAGCGCCATGGCTGGGCTACGCGATCCGGTCACTAAAGTTGCTCCCGCTCGCCGGGCGAGACGCTTTGGATCGCCCGCTCGTTCCACACGTATGGTTCGTCCCTCGACCGTCGTGATCGCCGTTTCGCTCGTGCTGATCGTCGTTCCGATCCCGGTCCTGCCCCCGTTCGTCGGCCTCGCGATCGGCCTGGTCGGCTTACTCTGTGGTCTCCTGGCCCGGCTGCTCGGGCTGTAGCAGGGATCCGACAGCTACTCGGTCCGGAGCCCTCTCGTACGCCCATGGGAGAACTCGACGGGGAGACGGTGATGGTGACCGGTGCGAGCCGCGGACTCGGGCGGTCGATGTCGCTTCGGTTCGCGAGGGAGGGCGCGAACGTCGCGCTGCTCGCGCGCGGCCGCGAGGACCTGGAGGCGGTCGCCGACGTCGCGGACGGAGAGACGCTCGTCGTCCCGACCGACGTCACCGACGGGAGCGAGGTGGAGGACGCGGTCGGGACGGTGCTCGACACCCACGGCGAGCTGACCTGTCTCGTGAACAACGCGGGGATCGGCCAGCTGACGCTCCACGACGAACTCAGGGAGACGGTCGACGTCGAGGAAGCGGACTGGCGTGCGATCCTCGACGTGAACCTGACGGGCGTCTTCCTCTGTTCGAAACACGCGCTCCCGCCGATGCTCGAGGCGGGACGGGGGAGTGTGATCAACGTCTCATCCGGTCTCGGCCGGCGGGCGCTGCCGGGCTGGGGGCCGTACGTCACCTCGAAGTGGGGGCTCGAGGGGTTCACCCGGACGCTCGCGATGGAGTGCGAGGACCGACTCACCGTCAACGGGCTGGATCCCGGCGGCCGCGTCGAGACGGCGTTCTGGGACCACCTGCCGGACGAGGAGCGAGGGGACGTGCTCTCCGCGGACGTGATGGACGACGCGGCGGTCCTGCTCGCCGCCCAGCCGCCCGACGGGATCACCGGCGAGTCGCTCCCCGCCGAGGAGTGGGAGGAGCGACTCGCCGACCGAACGGGGTAGCTTGATAACGCGTGCTCCGTAGGTAGCGGTATGCGCGGACCGGGGCGGAGGGTGGCGGGAGACGGCGGCTCGGTGGCGAGCCGCGACCACCTCGGGGACCGTTTCTACCAGTTCGCCGAGACCATTGGGGAGGTCCTCTGGATGACCGACTTCCCGAAACGGGAGATCCTCTACGTCAACCCGGCCTACGAGGAGGTCTGGGACCGCTCCCGCGAGGAGCTCTACGCCGACCCGACCGCGTACCTGGAGGCGGTCCACCCACGCGACAGGGAGGGGCTCCGGGAGGCGATCCACGAGAGCCCCGAGTTCGACGTGGAGTACCGGATCGTCCGGCCGGACGGCGAGACGCGGTGGATCCGCGACCGGGCGGCGCCGATCACCGACGACGCGGGCGAGGTGACCCACGCCGTCGGGCTCGCGACCGATATCACCGACCAGCGGACGGTCGAACGGGCGCTGCGTGCCGAACACGAGCTGAACGAACGGATCATCGAGACCACCCCCGTCGGTATCGTCGTCGTCGACGGCGGCGAGATCACCTACGCGAACGACCGCGCGAGCGAGGTGCTCGGCGAGACGCCCGAGGACCGGGTCGAGGAGCTCTTCCCGGCGCTGTGGTCCGACGACGCCGGTGACCGCGAACGGGTCCGGCGGTTCGAACGGGAGTTAGAGCGCCCCGACGGCCGGCGACGGCTCGTTCAGGTGAACGCCGCCACGCTCCACGACGGCGAGGAGACGACCGGTGCGGTCTACGCGTTCGAGGACGTCACGAAGCGAAGACAGCGCGAACGGACGCTCGTCGCGCTCCACGAGGCGACCCAGTGGATGATGCGCGCCGAGACCCCCGACGAGGTCGCCGAGGTGGTGACCGACGCCGCGACCGAGATCCTCGGCTTCTCGCTCGTCGGCGTCTACCGGTTCGACGAAGAGGAGTACGCGCTGATCCCCCGGGCTGTCTCCTCGGACGTCCCGGAGACGTTCGAGCGGATCCCGGTCTTCCGCGGCGACGACTCGCTCGCGTGGGACGCGTTCGTCGAGGGCGAACTCGCGGTCTACGACGACATCAGGGCGATCAAGGAGGTGTCGAACGAGCTCCCGGTCCGGAGCCAGCTGGTCGTCCCGATCGGCACGCACGGGATCCTCATCACCGGCTCGCCGGAGGTCGCCGCGTTCGGCGAGGAGGACGTTCGGCTCGCGCAGGTGCTCGCGGCGAACACCGAGGCCGCTCTGGAGCGCGCCGACCGCGAACTCGAACTCAGAGAGCGCGAGCGAGAGCTCCGCCGGGCGAACGCCGAACTCGAACGGCTGACCCACCTCACGGGGATCATCCGCGAGGTGACGAGTGCGCTCGTCGGGGCGAGCACGCGCGAGGGGGTGATCGACGCGGTTTGCGACCGGCTCGCGGCGGCCGAGCCGTACCGCGCGGCGTGGATCGGGGAGTACGACCCGACGACGGAGACGATCGAGCTCCGGGGCTGGGACGGCGTGGGCGACCCCCCGGCCCCGTCGATCGACGTCGGCGGTGACGGACCGCCCACGCCTGCGACCGAGGCGGTCCGCCGGGGCGAGACACGGGTGGTCGACGACCTGCTCGAGGAGCGGCGCTACGGCTCGCGGCGGTCGGAGGCCCTCTCTCTCGGCTACCGGACGATCGCCGCGGTGCCGATCACCCACCGCGACCATCGGTACGGCGTGCTCGTCGTCTACGCCCGCGGGCCGACGATGGGCGCGCGCGAGCGGGCGGTGCTCACCGAACTCGGCGAGACCGTCGGCTACGCGCTCGACGCGATCACGACCCGCCTCGCGCTGGTGAGTGACAGCCGGACGGAGGTCGTCTTCGGCGTCTCGGACCCCTCGCTGCTCTACGTCAGGCTCGCGACCGAGACCCGCGGCCGGATCGACCACCGGGGGACCGTCGTCAGGTCGGACGGGACCGATCTGCTGTTCGTGACCGTCTCCGGTGTCGACGGCGATCGTCTCCGGTCGGCCCTCGAGTCGGATCCGGCCGTCGAGAGCGTGCGGATCATCGCCGACGACGGCGAGGAGCTCCTGGTGGAGCTCTCGGTCGAGCGCTCGTTCGTCCACCAGGTGACCGACCACGGGGGCCGGGTTCGGTCGTTCTCGGCCGAGGGGGGACGCGGAACGCTCACCATCGAACTCCCGACCGGGAGCGACGTACGGGCGTTCGCCGACACGTTCGTCGAGCGCCACCCCTCGGCGGAGCTCCTCGGACGGCGCGACCTCGAGACCGGGCTTCGTTCCCGTTCCTCGCGTCGGTCCGAACCCGTCGGCGACCTCACCGACCGCCAGTTCGAGATCCTCCAGGCTGCCTACCACGCGGGCTTCTTCGACTCCCCACGCAGGCACACCGGCACGGAGATCGCCGAACAGCTCGGCATCGACCAGTCGACGTTCCACCGGACGATCCGAACCGCCCAGCGCTCGGTGTTCGACGCGCTGCTCGACTAGAGTACAACTGTTCGTATTGGCGGGACGACGTGTATACCAACAGTTGTACGACATGACTTTTTCACGTCTTGTCGAACCCACGAGTGCCCCGCGGGTGAAGCGGGGATCAGAGGCACTCCGTGGGCGGGCGACCGGGGGCGTCACCCCACACTCGCGTACACCCATACGCCGTTTTCCCCCTCACCGAGCGTCGAGAGCAGCGCGTTCGTACCGCGGCGGCCCCCTGGAGACGGCCTCGAGCGCAGTACGGAGCGCATCGTGCTGTCCCGGCGCGAGGGCGTCGTCGACCGCTCCGACCCGGTCGGATTCCTCGATAGTCCGTGAGAGACACCGCCAGTACCGTCTTGGCCCTCGCGACCGTAGCCGGTCCGATGCGCCCGAGACGGCGGCTTTCGAGCGTGCTCTCCGAGGGCTTTCGTCCCTCCGTCCGGACCGTCATCGGGGTGGGACTCCTCCTCGCCATCGTCTCGGCCGCCCTCGTCGTCGGTCCCGACCGGGCGGTGGCGGCGCTCACCGTGGCCGCCGAGAGCCCGTGGCTCCTCCCCTCGCTGTTCGCGCTCTACCTCGTCCGCCCGCTGCTCGGCTGGCCGCACAGCCCGTTCCCGCTCGCCGTCGGCTTCCTCCTCGGCGTGACCCTCGGAACCGTCGTCGCGCTCGCGGGTGCGGTGCTCACCGCTCTCCCGCCGTACCTGATCGGTTGCTGGCTCGGGACCGACTCCGGTCAGTTCGGTCGCGTGGGCGAACGCGGTCGGCGGTTCGCGGAGGGAACGGGGAGCCTCCGCGCCGTCGTCGCCGCCCGGCTGACGCCGCTGCCGATCGACCTCGTCTCCTACGGCGCGGGCGTCGCGCGGGTCCGGCCCCGTCCCTACGTGCTCGGTACGTTCCTCGGGGAGATCCCGTGGATCGCGGCGTTCGTCGCCGTCGGTGCCGGCGCGAACTCGCTGACCGCCGCCGACCTCTCGACCCCCGGTGTACTGCCGGTCGTGCTCCTGACCGCACTCGGCCTGCTCCTACTCGCGAAGCCGCTCTGGCGGGTCGTGCGGGACTAGTCGCCGTTTCCCGTCGATCGACCTCGCGAACCGGGCGCCCGTCTCCGGCTCCCACGTTCGGCAGGCGGAGGGCGATCAGTCGTACCGGATCCGCGGGTCGAAGTAGGTGTAGGCGACGTCGACGAGCAGGTTCGAGACGAGCACGATCACCGAGTAGACGAGGATCGTCCCCTGTACCACGGGGTAATCGCGCTGGAGGACGGCGTTCACGAGCAGCCGACCCATCCCCGGCCAGGCGAACGACCTCCTCGCCTCGGAGTTCGCCACCGTCTGCGAGGAGGTCGACCCCGAACTCCGCGTTCGGAGCGACGGTCGGCGCTGTGCCTGTCACCGCTACGACTGAGACGGATCACGTAACGGCTTTGCCGCGTGCCCAACGTAGTGCAGGTATGAACGGATCGAGGTCCGACGATCGGTCGGCGAGTCGGCGCGAGGCGCTCCGTCTCGTGGGTGGGGGGGCGGCCGTCGCGGCGGTCGGCACGGGGGGCGTCGGGACCGCCCTCGCGGAGGAACCGGAGTACGGCGGCTTCCTCGACGACGCGGAGAACTACGAGGAGACCGAGGACCTCCGCGGCGAGGAGGAGGTCGTGATCGAGGTCGGCGCGGGCGACCAGGGACTCACCTTCGAGCCGCCAGCGGTCTGGATCGAGCCCGGAACGGAGGTCGTCTGGGAGTGGACCGGCGAGGGCGGCGCGCACAACGTCGTGGCGACCGGTGGTCCGGGCGATTTCGAGAGCGAGACGACCGACGAGGCGGGCTTCACCTTCGAGTTCACCTTCGAGGACGAGGGGATCACCGAGTACGTCTGTACGCCCCACGAGGCCCAGGGGATGATCGGCGCGGTCGCCGTCGGCGACGTCGAGGTCGCGGGCACGGGAGCGGCTGACGACGCCGGTGAGACGTTAGTCCTCGGCCTGATCGCCTCGGCGATCGTGCTCGCGCTGCTCTCGCCGCTCGCGTTCGCGGCGCTGCTGTTCCGAAACGACGAGGAGTGATACGGACTGCTGGACGCCCGTGCCGCTCAGACCGAGCGACGGGTATCGGTCCGTGCGGTAAACGGGTACAGCAGGCCGTGTAACGGGATCGCGGTGTCTGCCGCCCGATTCATGGAGGTCGGTGCCCGCTACGGCCAGAGCCCGCGTGCGTCGTGGGCGGCCGCGATCCTGGTGAGTGCGACCACGTAGGCGGCGTCGCGCCAGGTGACGTCTCTCGTGTCGACCTCCGTCTGGACCGCCTCCCAGGCGGAGAGCATCTCCCGTTCGAGTTCCTCGTTCACCCGGGAGAGCGACCACGCCCGCCGGTTGATGTCCTGGAGCCACTCGAAGTAGCTCACGGTCACCCCGCCCGCGTTCGCGAGGATGTCGGGGATCACCGTCACGCCCCGCTCGTCGAGGATCGCGTCGGCGCCGGTCGTCGTCGGGCCGTTCGCCCCCTCGACGACGATCGACGCCCGTACGTCCTCGGCGTTCTCCGTCCGGATGACGTTGCCCACCGCCGCGGGGATGACCACGTCGACGTCGAGGGTGAGCAGCTCCTCGTTCGGGAGCACTCGCTCGGAGTGGCTCGCGACCGCCTCGGGCTCCTCCTCGTGGGAGGGGATCGCCCGGGTGTCGAGGCCTGCGGGGTCGTACGCCGCGCCGGTGACGTCGCTGACGGCGACGACGGTCGCGCCCCAGTCGTCGAGCAGGCGAGCGGCGTTCGCGCCGACGCTGCCGAAGCCCTGGACCGCGACGGTCGCCTCCGAGAGCGGGAGGTCGTGGTAGGCACACGCCTCGCGCGCGCAGATCGCGACGCTCCTCCCGGGGGCCTCCTCGCGGCCGTAGCTCCCGCCGATCGCCGGCGGCTTGCCGGTGACGACTCCGGGCGTCGTCTCGCCCTCCTGGACGCTGTAGGCGTCCATGAACCACGCCATCGTCTGGGCGTCGGTACCCATGTCCGGGGCCGGGACGTCGTGCATCGGACCGACGATGTCGCGGAGCTCCTGGGCGAGCCGCCGGGTGAGTCGTTCCTTCTCGCCGTCGCTGAGCGACTTCGGGTCGACGATCACGCCTCCCTTCGCACCGCCGAGGGGCAGGTCCATCACCGCGGTCTTCCAGGTCATCCACATGGCCAGCCCGATGCACTCGTCCTCGGTCACGTCCGGGTGATAGCGGATCCCGCCCTTGTACGGCCCGCGGACGCTGTCGTGCTGGGCTCGATAGCCGGTGAGCACCTCGACGCGGCCGTCGTCGCGGCGCAGCGGGAGCGAGACGCGCTGGACGCGCGTCGGGTGTTCGAGTCGGGTGTGGATGTCCTCGTCGAGGTCGATGATCTCGGCCGCCCGGGAGAGCTGTCGACGGGCGGTCTCGAGCGCCGACTCGGATTCGGCGCTCGGCTTCGCGTCCTGTTCGGCTGCGGTGGTCGAAGAGGCCATGGTCACTCGATCGGCATCGTACGGTTTCTGAGTACCGATCCGCAGCCGGGACAGCCCCCGGGGTGTCCTCGCGTGCGGAGCACCTCACCACAGTCGAGACACTCGTACTCCGCCCGTCGGTCCGGCTCGTATCCACAGTCCCAGGTCCGGGTCGTACTCGCGCCGTCGCCGCGTCGCTCCGTTGCCATGGCGCGCAATATTTGCCCCACGGACTAAGCGAGGAGGGTTGACTACCCAACTCCGGCCGTGTCTGGGGGTTTACTATTCAACCATCGACGGGGTCTCGCCGATCGTCGCCTCGAACAGCGCGCGCTGTGCGGTTCGGACGTGTTCGTAGAACGCCTGGGGGGAGATGCCGAGCGACGCCGCGACCTCCTGTCCGGTACTCTCGCGCGGGGAGGCGAAGTAGCCCGCGTGGTACGCGGTCCGGACGACCTCGAGCTGGCGATCGGTGAGGCGCTCGGCGAGCCAGGGGCGACGATCCGCCCCCGACCGACTCCGATCGCGCTGGGCGACGAGCGTCGCCGTCGGCTGCCGGTCGGTGACGACCGCGTCGACGGTCCTGGGGGCGACGGAGGGCGGGATCGAGACGAGGAGGTCGGCCCGCTCGGGGCCGACGCGGAGCGTGCGGACCACGGCGCCGTGGTCGGCGAGCGCACCGACGAGCAGCGGACCCGTGACGCGGAGCTGGATGACGCCGCCCGTCCCGTCCTCCGCGATCACCCTCGCGTCGGTGATCGTCGAGCCGTCGACCGACTCCGCGACGTGGCTCGCCGGAGCACCGTCGACCGTGACGAACGCGAGCCGCCCGTCGCCCTGTCGGATCGCCCCGTCGAGCGTGAGCGTCGCCCCGGCGCGTCTCGCCAGGCTCGCGAGCGGCCCGGTCGGTTCCTCGACCTCGTACTCGAGGTCGGTCACCGTCTCGCCCAGGAGGGCGTCCTTCCGCGCGACCGCGTCGATCGCCGAAGCGACCGTCTCGCCGAGCTCTCCGAGCACGGTCAGGGTGACCTCGTCGAACGCGCCCGGCCGCTCGCCGTAGACGGTCAGGACGCCGTGTCGTGCGCCCTCCGCGGCGAGCGGTACGCTGGTGACCGACTGGAAGCCGGAGCCGAGCGCCGCCTTTCGCCAGGGGGCCGCCCGCGGGTTCTCCGCGACGTTCCCGACCGTCACGGTCTCTCCCGTCCGACCCGCGACGGCCGCCGGCTCGTCCCCGTCGTCCGCTCCGACGACTGCCCGGTCGAGGTAGCCGCGATCACTGCCCGCCCGCAGCCGCGGCCTGATCGTGTCGCCGCCGACGCGGTGCTCGCCGATCCACGCGAAGGCGAACCCGTCGGCGCCGACGAGCCGCTCACAGACCGCCCGCTCGATCTCCTCGCGCGTCTCCGCGCGAACGATCGCGCGGTCGACCTCGCGGATGAGATCGTTGATCCGGTTGGCCCGCTCGAGGTCGCGGTTCTGCTCGCGGAGACGCCGGTCGCGCTCTCTGAGTGCGGCCTCGCGTTCGACCCGGTCGAGGGCCGCCTCGGCCGTCGCGGCGACGAGTTCTGTGATCTCTCGCAGTAGGTCGTCGGTCGTCTTCGAGGCGACCGCCAGCACGCCGTGATCGCCGATCGGGACGCAGAGCCCCCTTCCCCCGGCGACGTCCCCGCCGATCCGGACCTCGCCGGACTCGCCGTCGAGGAAGACGCGGCCGATCCCCTCCGTCCCGGGCTCCACCGGGTGCAGCGGGCCGTGTCGTCGCTCGATCGCGCTCGTCGTCGCCGCCGGTCGCAGCAGGTTCGCCTCGGCGTCGTAGCGGTAGAGCGCGACCCCCTCCCGCGAGAGGACCGTCGCCGCGTCCTCGACGACGAGCGAGGCGATCTCGGCGTCGGTCTCCGCGTACAGCAGCTCGCGGGTGGTGTGATGGAGCGCCGAGAGCGCCCGTTCGCGCTGTTTCCGCGCCGTGACGTCGCGACAGCTGTAGAGCGTCGTCCCGCCCTGGATCGAGACCTCCTTCACGTTGACCAGGAGCGTGTGCTCCTCGCCCGCCTTGTCCGTCGTCGTACATTCGACGTTCGTCAGCACACCCCGCTCGCTGAGCTCCTCGGGGTCGTAGAGCCCATCGCCGAGCAGGGCGTCGATCGTCCCCATCGCCTCGATCTCGGCGACGGTGTAGCCGAAGATGAAGTGGACGTTCGGACAGATGTACTCGAAGCGGCCCTCGCTGTCGGTGAGCAACACGGTGTCGGTCATGTTGTTGAGCGTCACTCGGTGGAGCTCCTCCGAGCGCCGGAGCCGCTCGGCGAGCTTCGCGCGCTCGCTCACGTCGACCGCGGTCACGAGCAGCCGGTCCTCGCCGAACGACCGGGCGGTCACCTCCACCGTCCCCCTCCGGCCCGGTTCGACGACGGCCGTCGTCTCCACGGTGGCCTCGCCACCCTCGCGAGCGCGTTCGACGACCGAGCGGAGCTCCTGTTCGTCGCCGGCGGTCCACCAGGGGCCGTCCCAGAGCAGTTCGCCCGAGAGCGACTCGGGCTCACGGTCGACGGCGGCCGCCGCCGCTCGGTTCGTCCGGCCGATCCCTCCGTCCCACGAACAGACCCACCGCGGCGTCGCGTCCTCGAAGGTGACCTCCGCCAGGACCGCACGCTCGCGGCGTCCCCTCTCGGCTTCGGCCCGTTCGGCTGCCGCCGTAAGCGTTCCCGACAGCGCCTCGAGCCCGTCCCAGTCGATGGTCGCCGAGGCGCCTGCGGCGGTCGCCGCACGGACGAGCGACCCCGAGGGTGTCCGTGTACAGACGACGACCGGCAGCGTCGGCTCTCGATCCCGGAGCGATTCGGTGGCGGACGGAGCGTCGGCTTCGGGCGGATCGTGGACGCAGACCGCGGCGTCCGCGTCGACCTCGGCCGCTCCGGGCTCGTCCGTCGTCCCGACTCGCCAGCCGGGGAGCGCCTCGCGGAGGTCGCCGTGGCTCCCCTCCGGACCGACGAGGAGTACGGCTCGTCGGTCGCCCTCGCTCGCCGTCATGGTCGACCTTCTCTCGGGGAGAGAGAAAGGCCCATCGACCCTCAGGTCCGGAGCGAGGCGGCGACCAGCGCGAGCCCGACGAGGACGAAGACCCCCTCGATCGCCACCCCGAGCGCGAGCGGCGTACCGAGCAGTTCGTAGAGCGTCCCACCGAGGAAGGCGCCGAACGTGATCGAGGCGAAACCGGCGGTCAGGAGTCCGAGCGATCGGTCCCCGGTGCGCCGGTAGGCCTTGTAGGCGTAGTAGGTGACGAGGCTCCCCACCAGCAAGATGAGCGTCTTCACGACGACCATCAGTGAGACGACCCCGGAACCTGCGGTTTCGTGGACCATCTCAGACCTCCCTCTTGACCTCTGACCAGAGGTAGGCGAGGCGTTCGTCGGCGGTTCGGCTAGGTCGTGCGATCGAGAGCCCGAACTCGCGGTCGTCGTCGAGCGCGAGCAGCACCTCCTCGAAGCCGATCCGGTATCGCGTGGTGTGTCTGCCGTCCGAGCGGATCTCCGTCATCTCCTCTATCAGCGTCGAGTCGGTCATCACGTCGAGCTTTCGGTACGTCGTCGAGAGGGGGATCTCACACCGTTCGGAGAGCTCGTTCGCGGTGACCGGCTCGTCCATCGAGGAGATCATCGTCCGACAGGCGCGGTCCTCGAGCGTCTCGAGGACCACCTGGAGGTCCGGCTCGTCGTCCCTACCGCGCGGATCCCGCACCATCGTCCGGGGATCATCGTCGAGCGCCCTTCAAACCACCTGACTCCTCGTCCGCCGGGACCGTGAGCACCGGCACCGGCGCCGAAGCGACCACCCGTTCGGAGACGCGCCCGAGCAGGCGCTCCTCGATAGCCGGGGTCGCCGACGCCGAGGACGATCGCGTCGACGGCCTCATCGTCGGCGTACGCGAGGATCTCCTCGACGGGATCGCCCTCCCGGCGGACGGGTTCGACCGTCGGGTCGAGGTCGGTCGCCGCGGCGAGCGCCCGGTCGCTCCCGGCCCCGAGTTCGGCTCTGACCTCCTCGACCAGGTCGTCGTCGAGGAGGAGAAACGCACGGTCGTCGACGACCGAGAGCGCGTGGATACGGCCGTCTGCGAGGTCGGTCGCCGCGACCAGCGCGGCCTCGGCGGCGGCGCTTCCGTCGATCGGAACGAGGACGTCGTCGTACATCGGGTCAACGGAGGCACCGGCAGGGGATGAGCGTCGCCCCGGTTCCCACCGACCGGGAACCGACCGCGAGGTCCCGGGGCGACGAGCCGACCCCACGGTGGGAGGTGGCGGGTCGACCCACACGGGGGCGAGAACCGGGAGCTTCACCGACCGACGGGACGAACCGGCCCCCGTGACCGGCGGTACCTACACCCTGCTGATCGCGCTGGGGGAGCGAGCGGAGATCGAGGTGGGCGCGCTCGGGGCTCACCTGCTGGAGCCGGGCTGGTACGCCTACACCGGGAGCGCGTTCGGTCCCGGCGGCTTCTCCCGTGTCGAGCGCCACCGCGAACTGGCCCGCGGCGAGCGCGTCGTGCGCCACTGGCACGTGGACGCCCTGCTCTGTCACGAGGGAAGTCGGATAGAGGGGGTGGTCCGCTCCCCGGACGCCGACGTCGAGTGCACGGTGGCCCGCGCGCTTCCCGACGCCGGGATCGCGGGCTTCGGGGCGTCGGACTGTTCGTGTCGCTCGCACCTCGCGTACGACCGCTCCGCGCGAGCGCTCCTCCGTGCCGCCTCCCGGGCGCACTGGGCGGCGTTCTCAGGGAGCGGGAATCGGGCACTCGATTGACGCTCCTCGGGGTGGTACTCCGTCTATGATGGGATACGAACTCGCCGGACCGGGCGTGGCGATGACCGACGTGAGCGCCGTGATCGTCGCGGCGAACACGGTGACGCTCGTCGTCGGCGGCGCGATCACGCTGTTCGCGCTCCGGGCGTACCGACGGACCGGGCTGACCGAACTGCGCGCGCTCGCGTTCGGGCTCGGATTGGTCGCCTCCGGCGCGCTGGTCGGTGGCCTCCTCCACCAGGTCGCCGCCGCGCCGCTCCTCCAGGGGATCGCGATACAGAGCACCCTGACGGCGATCGGCTTCCTCGCGCTCGGCTACTCGCTCGCGGCGAAGACCGCCACCGGTGGCGCGCTCACGGTCACGCCTCGGTGAGCAGCCGACGTAGGCGGGGCCGATCGACCCGGTACTTGAACGCGGGACGGCCGTCGACGAGCACGTACGGCACCCGGTCGCCGTACTCCTCGCGTAGCGACGGCTCCTCGTCGACGTCGACGAGGTCGAGCGCGACGTCGACCCCTGCGTCCGCAGCGACGGCCTCGATCGTCTCGGTCGCCTCCCCACAGAGGTGACAGTTCTCCCGGGTGTAGACGGTGATCGGTACCGGGTCGGCCATGTCGCGGGTCGGGGCCGGAGCTACAGGGGGCTTTCGGATCCGGGAGCGATGGGTGCAGGAGGTGTCTCGTACCGTCGGCTGTAACTGTGTGAAGATCCTCGGCACCACGGGAGCTCGATACTCGTGAACGACGTACAGCCGACAGTATCAGCACTCGACGACGCGCGTCTCGTGCGTCCGCGGGTCGACGTGGACGCGCCAGGCGCCGCCGTCGCTCACGGCGGGGACGACCCAGGTCGCCCGCGTCCGGTGTGGCGTGGTCGTCACGACTGGTTCCTCGCCGCGTTCGCGGAGCGCGTCGGTGGCGACCCGTCGGGCCTCCTCGTCGGTCGTGATCCTGTTCCGCTCGGGTCGGTCGGTGCGTGGAGCGATCATGGCTCTACCGGGGAGTACGTCACTGTGACCTATACCCACGGTGTCGATTCTCACCGCGTAGGAACCGGTATCCTGGAAACCCCGACGCTCATCACCCTCCCCTCCGAACGCCCGTCATGACTCCGGAGGAGCTCCGTGCCGACATCCCCGCGCTCGATCGCTGTACCTACCTGAACACCGGCGCCAGTGGCCCCTCGCCGCGGCGGGTGCTCGAAACTGCGGTCGAGACCCAGCGCGCCCACGAGTACGACGAGCACCACGAGCCGGGGCCGTACGCCGCGGCGGGCGAGACGCTCGACGCCGCACGCGAGCGGATCGCGGCCTTCCTCGGGGTGAGCGAGGGCGAACTCGCGCTCACCGAGTCGACCACAGACGGGATAAACCGGGTCGCGACGGCGGTCGGGTTCGAGCCGGGCGACGTCGTCGTCCGTACCGACCTCGAACACCCGGCAGGGATCCTCCCGTGGGAGCGGCTGGAGGCCCACGCCGGCGTCGAGGTACGCGTCGTGGAGACGAACGAGGGACGGGTCGACCGGGGGGCGTACGCGGAAGCGGTCTCCGGCGCGCGACTCGTCTGCTTCAGCGCGCTTACCTGGACGCACGGCACGCTCCTTCCCGTCCGGGACCTCGTCGAGATCGCACGAGACGCCGGCGCGTTCACGCTCGTCGACGGCGTGCAGGTGCCCGGCCAGCGCGCACTCGACCTCCCGGACTGGGGTGCGGACGCGGTCGCAGGCGCGGGCCACAAGTGGCTGCTCTCCCCGTTCGGGAGCGGTTTTCTGTACGTCCGTGAGGGGGCGATCGAGGAACTCGTCCCCGCCTCGGTCGGGTTCAAGAGCGTCCGCGAACCGTACGGCGCGTACGACCTCGCGCCGGACGCCCGACGGTTTGAGGTCGGCACGACGAACGTCGGTGCGCACGCGGCACTCGCGGAGGCGACGGCGGTCCTGGAGGAGATCGGGATGGGTGGAGTGGAGGCACGGATCGAGGGGCTGACGACCGGACTGAAAGAGCAGGTTCCGAAGAGACGAATGCTGAGCCCCGAGACGTTCGAATCCGGGCTGGTCACGGTCGGGGTCGACGACCCCGAGGGAGCCGTCGAGCGCCTCGACGAGCAGGAGATCGTCGTTCGCACCGTCCCGGGCGTGGAGGGGATCCGCGTCTCGTTGCACGTCTTCAACGCCGCGGAGGACGTCGACGCGCTCTGTACGGCGCTCGCAGAGGAGTGGTGAGCCTGTACAGAGGGGCTCGTACGGACCCCCGTACGTCTGTACCGGTCGGACCGGTACCGCCGCTCGATCCGAACGGTCACAGGTACAGCAGTTCGTCTCAGAGGTCGACCGTCAGGCCGTCGTAGCCGAACGTGATCCCGAGCCGGTCGTACCGCTCTTCGAGCGCCAGGTAGTCGTCGTAGCTTCGCCCGTAGATCTCCTCTAGCTCCGTGAGGATCGTCCGCTCCGGTCGCACCTCCTCGACCTGCTCGACCGTCCGTTCGAACGTGATCTCCGTCTCTCGCTCCTCGGCCCAGAGCGAGTCGGCGAACAGCGGATCGCCGTCGGGATCCTCCCTGAACAGCCCACACTCCTTGATCCAGCAGTCGAGATCCGAGGGAACCCGGTAGAGGTTGAGGTACTTCGTCTCGTCGGGCGAGACGAGCAGTTTCGCGTCGCCCTCGAAGAGGAAGTTCGACATCCGCTGGTCGCCGTCGGGCGCCATCGGGACCTCGAGGTTCGTCACGGTCGTCTCGCCGAGGTCCATCGATTCGCCGTCGTCGAGGACCCGGGTTTCGACGAAGACGCCGTCGTACTTCAGGCGGTAGGGCTGGGAGCGTTCGATCGCCCGCCGGGTCGCCTCGCTCATCACGAGCGTCGGGGGGTCGGCGTTCGCCCAGCCGTCGAGCGGGAACTCCGGTCGGCCGAGCGCCTGCACGACGCTCAACCCGTTGACGTGGTCGCCGTGGAAGTGCGTGAGGAAGACGTACTCCACCCGATCGATCCCCGCGTCGTTCAGCATCGGACCGACCTGTTCGGGCGTGTCGATCAGCGCGTGGTCGTCGTGGACGAACGTCGCGTTGCCACGTCTGACGTATCGCCCGCCCTCCTCGCGCGCCTCCGTGCACACCCGACAGCCACAGGTCGGCATCGGGATCGGGAAGTTGCCGCCGGAGCCAAGCTGTGTTACGCGCATCGTCCGCAGTACGCACCCCCGGATGAAGACCGTTCCCCGTGGTCGGGTGGTCCGTCTCGGGAGGCACTAGAGGTTTCTAGTGTCCCTAGACGTAGGCGTTATGCGCGCTCACTACCTACGATCCTCGATGAACCCTCCACCCTCGCGCCCGCCCCGAAAGACGACCCTCCACTGTTCGGAGTGTGCCCACGAGAGCCCCGCCGACGGCGACTGGATCGTCTACGAACGGTCCGACGCCACGAGCTACGGCTGCCCCGACTGTGGCACAGAGATCGCCCGGCAGAGACGGTTCGACCGACCGCCGATCGCGGCCGCAGCCGACGCGTGGACCGCGACCTGGACCCACGGCTGTACCGGCTTGGTCCGGCTCTGGCGCAGCCTGCTCGTCTAGCGGACGACGACCGGCACCGGCGAGCGCCCGACGGCCGTCCCGGTCACACTCCCGAGTACGAGCCGCGAGATACCGTCGCGGCCGTGACTCGCGATCACGATCGCGCCGAAGTCGCCCTCCTCCACGTGGTTCACGATCGCCCGTTCCGACCGCCCGGCGAGCGTCTCCGTGTCGATCTCGCGACCGTGTCCCTCGACCGACCTTCAGGACCTCCACCGCGTTCTCGCGGGCGCGGTCGGAGCTGGGGATCTCGTTCCGGATCGCCGAAGGCCGCTCAGTAGCCCTCGGGTACCGGGATCCCGTGAAGGGCCGTGATCCGGGCACCCGGGTGGGTATCCAGCGCGTAGACGGACGCCTCGGTCGATGGTTCGGAACCGTCGGTCGGAACGAGTAGCCTCTCGACCATCTGGCTGCCTGCGATGGCGACCGACGTACCCGTGTCCCCGATTCGAGTGCGCCGAGAGTCGTCGCCCTCACGGCAGGCGGAGGAACGCGCCGAGCGCGAGCGAGAGGAACAGCACCTGGAGGGCGGTGTTCACGACGATCACCTTCGTCCCGAACGACGCCCCCCAGATCCCGTACTGGAACGGGATCGACCGTTTCAGCGTCGAGACGCCGAACGAGAGGATCCCCCCGAGGAGCATCGCGACCACCGCCTGGCGTACGGTGAAGCTCTCTCCGATCAGCGGGGCGAGGACGATGGCGCCGCTCGTCGTGTCGGCGACGAAGACGAGGATCACGGGGACCGCGGCTCCGGGTAGCCCGAACAGCGCGGTGAGGGGTTCCGCGGCGGTCGTCGCGCCCTCCAGATCGGTGAACTCGAGGGCGAGCACGACCGCCGTGTAGATCACCACGAGTCGGGGGACGATCCCTCGCACCTTCCGAAGGGTGCGTTCGCCGGCACGACGGAACCGATCCCTCGTAGTTCGATCCCGGTCGGGGACTTCGGCCTCGATCGCCCCCGGATCGACGTTCCGCTCGGTGAGCAACAGCGCGCCCGCGAGCACCCCGGTGAGCGTGATAGCGAGGGCGATCAGCGCCCGCGTGCCGACGTAGAGCAGTCCCACCCGGAGGCCGAGGATCGGCAGCAGCACCGGGAGGTAGTAGGTGATGAGGTGCTGGACGAAGCCGAAGAACGTGTTCATCACCACCGCGACGAGCGTCGCCCGGTCGTCGAGCACGCCCCGGTCCCGGAACTCCGCGAGCATCCCGTAGCCGGCGGTCACCGAAAGTGTGTTCGTGAGGATCGCAGCCCCCACCTCGTCCGGGAGGTTCGCGGGTCCGGTGAGGGAGCGCGCCCCGCGAGCGATCAGTTGCACGACGCCGTACTCGACGAGGAGGTTCGCGAGGCCGACGCCGGCGGCGATCAGCGCGGTGATGAGGAGCACGCGCGGGAGCACCGTCCCTACCAGCACGTCGAGGAGGCCGGACACGATCGGAGTCGGGTCGGGAGCGCGTTATCGCTGTCGTTCGGGTCGTCGGCAGGTGTGACGGGGCTACCGATCGCTACGTGACGACGTAGTAGGGGTCGCGCTCGATCCGGGGGGCGAGCCACTCGCGGAGCTCGCGCGCCCTGAACGCCCGGATCCGCAGTCCCGAGAGGTCGTAGCTGTCGAGCACGCCCGCCTCGCGCAGGCCGGCTTCCAGCTTCGGGCGGTTCCAGCGAACCTCGTCGTCGTAGGCGTGCGAACGGTGGGTGACTCGCTCGTAGGTCGTTTCATCCGTATAGACCACCCCGTCGTACTCGACGGTCCGCATGTACGGCACCCCGAGTATCGACTCGATGTAGTGGATCTGCGAGGCGCGAAGCCAGTCGGTCCCGATGTCGAGGTAGAGGACGTTCTCCCGGTTGAGCTTGCCGAACGCCCCGGCCCGCGACCAGGTATCGCGGTGTGTGCAGTCGTCGAACCGGTACGGTCCCCTGACGAGGAGCGAGTTCGTCGGGTCCTCGGTCCGATAGTCACAGTCCTCGAAGAACAGCCTCGCGAACGCGCCGAACCGAGGCAGCGAGAACTGCTTGTGGTAGATCCCGTCGGGCGAGCGGAACGCGGGGGTAAAACCCTGGGTGAGCACGCTCTCGAAGCGGTCGTCGAGCCGGGAGAGGAGGAACTCGTAGGGGTTCCGGTCGAACGCGCTCTTCACGTCGCGCAGTCCGACGTGGACGAAGACCGTATCGGCGGAGTACTCGTCGAGGATCGCGTCGAACCGTTTCGGGTCCGAGCGGTCGACGCTGCGGTCCGTACGCCGGTTCCGGGCGTACATCGCGAGTCGGTTCGCGAGGATTCGACCACGGTGGACCCGTTCCGGGGCGTGCGCGAGCGCCACGTCGCGTGCCCGTCTCGCTCCCCGGCGGACGCTCTTCCCGGCCGTCTCGATCTCCTCTACGGGGGTGCCCATCGACAGGTCTCCCGGTTCGAAGAGCCGGCTCCTTACTATCGGGCGCATAACCGACGGACGTGACGGGGTAACCGTGGGTTTACCCGCCCCGTTCGATCGGTGCGCCGACCGTGTTCCCCCACTCGACCCACGACCCGTAGTAGTGACGGACGTCGTCGTAGCCGAGCAGTTCGTGGAGGGCGACCCACACCAGCGCCGAGCGCTCGCCGATCCGGCAGTAGACGACCGTCTCCTCGTCTCTCACCCCTTCGTCCTCGAACAGCGCCTCCAGTTCCTCGGCCGGCCTGAACCGGCCGTCCGGACGCACCGTCCGACTCCACGGGACGTTCACCGCGCCGGGGACGTGCCCGCCGCGCTGGACGCCCTCGTTCCACCCAGGCGGGGCGAGGATCTCTCCCCGGAACTCCTGTGGGGAACGGACGTCGACGATCCGTGTTCCCGTGTCGAGAGCGCCTTCGAGCTCCGGACGGTCGATGCGGATCGAGGCGTCGGGCGGATCCGTCTCGTACTCCCGTCTCGTGAACGAGGGGGTCTCGTCCGTGAGCGGACCTTCCTGCTCGACCCAGTAGTCGCGACCGCCGTCGAGCAGGTAGAGTTCGGTGTGACCGTAGTACGAGAACAGCCAGTAGGCGTAGGCGGCGAACCAGTTCATCACGTCGCCGTAGAGGACGACCGTCGAGTCCGTCGCGATGCCCGCGTCCCCGACCATCCGCTCGAACGCCCCCCGCGAGGCCACGTCGAACCGGAGGGAGTCCTGTAGCTCCCGCTTCCAGTCGAACGTCACGGCCCCGGGAACGTGGCCGTCCTCGTACACCCGCGGGTCGACGTCGACCTCGACGAGCCTGTAGGAGGGGTCGTCGTCCCGGAACGCGGAGAGACGGGAGCGGACCCAGTCGGCGGAGACGAGGACGTCCGATGCGTAGGCGGTCATCGCTTCCCGTTGTGAGCCGACCACGAAGAAGTCCACGCCGGGGTGGGTCCTGCGTTCGCGGATCGACGTCCGTACCAGTACCTATACCAGAGCGCGAGACGTACGAGCGAGCGAAGCCCATGCCGTCGCCCTCCCGGAGCGAGACGAACCGGTCACCGCTCGCGACCTCCCCGGATCGAACCACCGACGACGGACCGACCACGGGGTCGATCCGGGACGAGCGGGTCGACCGCCGTGCAGCGAGGTGAGCGATGCGTGAGTTCACCTTCGAGATCCGGTACGAACGGGGTGCCGATCCCCTGATGGATCTCTTCACCGAGTACCCGGAGCTCCGCTCGCGAGCGATCGCGGGAACCACGGGCGAACGGAGCGTCCTCCGCGTCGAACGCTTCTCCGGTCCCGCGATCGCGCTCGAACTCGCCGAGGAGCTCCGAAACGACCCGGAGGTCTACTACGCGGGCGTCACCGAGGGAGGTCGGTCGGTCGAACAGCGCCACACCGTCCTCGAACGGACCGACAGGGAGGTGGTGATCTACTCGCACCTCCACGAACCGGCGGCCGCCCTGTCGGTCTACACCATCTGCCGGCGCTATCTCGGGGAGGGGACGGTCTTCGAGGTGCGCCGCGAGGAGGGGGTCGCACGCTGGCGACTGCTCGTCGAATCGGAGGAGAACGTCGGCCTGCTCTACGACGTCCTCGGGGCGAAGCTCAGGCAGGGTCTCGAGTTCGAGATGGGCCACGTCGGCGACCCAGGTGACTGGGGGGAGCGGATCATCCCCGCGGTCGGCCTCAATAGCGAGCAGTACGTCGCCCTGCACGCGGCCGTCGAGGGAGGCTACTACGAGACCCCACGCGAGGTCACCCTGGACGAACTGGCGGCGGAACTCGACGTCCCCCGGTCGACGCTCTCCTACCGGCTCCGTCGGGCCGAGGCCGAACTCGCGGAGGCGTTCGTCCGTTCGACCTGACCGTGGTGTGTGAGTCGACTCGACGCCCCGACGTGTTCGGTATCGGGTGAACGGGTACCGGTTCGGTCCCATCAACTCGACGGGTTTCGGCGTGTTATGGGCGTGATCTCGACCGGAGGAAATCCCGTTCTACTACTCTGGTCGACACGTCGTCTCACCCGTCCGAGTCGGACCGACGTCCGACCGGACACTTCGACCGTACCCGGATTCACTCCGATCCTGTCGGTCCGGGAGACGTATTAATCGGATGATAATGCCGGTTAACTACTACCATATCGAGTGTCGGGCGGGGCGTACACTCTCGACTTGTCCTGCGCCAACCAGTTAAGGGCCTGATAGGGAAGTCGGACACCGAGAATGTACGAGTGATGAGATATCGTATCGTCACCAGAACCGACTTGTCCACGGGACGGGCTCCACGGTGGACCGTCCCGCGACGTCCGTGGCGTGGTGGTTCTCGGTGACACATCTCTACGGGGTTGGGGGAAACGACGGGACCCCGGCGACACGGGGGTGGGAGGCCGTCGACGGGACGGCACACGAACTGCACTACGAGGACGACCGCGTCGCGGTCTCGAACGGGAGTCCGAGGAGGCTCGCCGACGGGACGCTCATCTGGCTCGTCGGCGACGTCTACGGCTTCGACGACGGGGCGGTGGGCGGGAGCGCGGGTCACTCGCCGCGTCCGACGGACACCGACCCGCTCGAGTACTGTATCGACCTCCTCGAGGGACACGGCGAACGGTGTGTCCGCGGGCTGAACGGGGAGTTCCTCCTCGTGTGCTACGACGCCGAGGGCGGACGGCTCTCGTTCGTCACCGATCGCCTCGGGTCGGTCCCGCTCTACCACGCGCGCACGGTCGACGGCGACCTCGTCTTCTCGACGAACGTCCAGGACGTCGCGGTCCACCCGGACGTCGAGACCGGCTTCGACCCGGGCTACCTCCACGAGTACGTCGTCTTCAAGCGAACGCTCGGGGTGAAGACGCCCTTCGAGGGGGTCGAGGAGCTTCACCCCGGATCGGTCACCACGTTCGACCTCGAATCGGGCGAGCTGAGTACGGACGTCCACTGGCGGCCGCGGTACCGACCGGTCGACCGTCCGTTCGAACGGATCGTCGACGAGTTTACCGCGACGTTCACGCAGGTCGTCGAGGAGTGGACGGACGACGGCGGGGAGTACGGCGTCCTGCTCTCGGGAGGCAGCGACTCCCGGCTGATCCTCGGGGTGCTCGGCGAGCGGGCGGTCGGCCTCCACATGACCGACTGGACGAACCGCGAGGCACGCGCCGCGAAACGCGCTGCCGACGTCGCTGGTGCCCGGTTCGTCCCGTTACCCCGAGGCGGGGAGTACCGGACGGGGTCGCTCGAACGCAACCGTCACCTCTCGAACTTCACCGGCTGGTTCACCCAGCCCTACACGACGGGGATGGAAGACGAGATCAGGGGGGAGGTCGACGGCCTGCTCTCGGGACTCTACGCCGACACGCTGTTCAAGCGCTTCCCGCTGCCCGAGCGGACCCTCTCGATGGGACCGATCGGCACGCTCACCCTTCCGATCGAGAAGCCGATCCGAACGATCCCGGAGTACATCGACTGGCTGGTCGAAGGCGCCTACTGCGATCCGGACCTGCCGACCGACCTCCGCTCCGTGCTCGAGGAGAACGTCTACAGGGACGGGGAACGGGTGATCAACCACGGGGTGAGCTACGACTCGATCGAGGATATGGTCTACTTCGGCAACCTCTATCCGCTGTCGAACGACGACGACCTGCTCTTCCAGCACGGGCTCTCGCGTATCACGCGATACCGAACGCCTTTTCTGGACGACCGGCTGATCGACCTCGCGCTCTCGATCCCGATCGAGTATCGCCACCGGAGGAACCTGATCAACCGGGCGGTCGAACGACTCGATCCGGAGCTCGCGGCGATCGAACACCCCCACACCGGCGTCCCGCTGACCTGGCGGTTCCCGGCGGAGTACGTCGCGCGGAGCCTCGTCGCCGCGTGGCGAAAGCACGTCCACGAAGAGCAGCCACCGAAGCCGTACATGACGAACGGGCCCTGGCTCGACGACAGCGAGCTGATACGCTCGAACGACTTCCTCGGGGAGGCGATCGAGCGTTACGGGGAGAACGCGCGCGCGCTGCCCGGGATCGACCGGACGACGATCGACCGTTACTACGACGAACACCGAAACGGGGCCGACCGCCTCGTCGAACTCTACACGCTGATGACAGTGCTATCCATGCCGGCGACCGAGAGAATAGAGACCGAGATCACCGCACCGAACCGGACGGACGACCCGATCGTCCACCCGACCCGGACCGACGGGGGTGACGACTGGTGACGGACACGCGTATCGAGGTCCTCCTGGTCGGCATCGACGCCGCCTGCGCGGAGGTGCTCGATCCGCTGATCGAGTCGGGTGCGGTCCCGACGATCGCGGAGCTGACGGAGACGGGCGTCTCCGGCCCGCTCACCTCGCAGATCCCGCCGTGGACCGCGAGCGCGTGGCCCTCGCTCTACACCGGGACGAACCCCGGCAAACACGGCGTCTTCGGCTTCCTCGGCTACGACGGCTACGACTGGGACGTCGTCAACGCGACCCACGTCGACGAGCCGTCGCTCTGGGAGCTCGCGGATCGGCGAGGACTGTCGAGCGTCGTCGTGAACGTCCCCGTCACCTCGCCGCCGACGGAGATCGACGGCGCCGTGGTCCCCGGCTACACCGCCCCGGAGAACCCGCCGTGTTACCCCGACGGGATCCTCGACGAACTCCGCGGGGCGATCGGCGAGTACCGCGTCTACCCCGACGAGGACGCCGAACAGCCCGGCGAGTACGTCTCGCTGATCGAACAGCGCGGCGACGCTTTCCGGTATCTCGCCGACCGGTTCGAGCCCGACTTCGGCTTCCTCCAGTTCCAGCAGACCGACTCGGTCTTCCACGAGTATCCCGACGACTGCTACGCCGAGGAGGGCGAGGGGATGGTCGAGGCGATCTACCGGGCGGTCGACCGCGAGATCGGGGTGATCCTCGACGAGTTCGACGTCGGGACCGTGCTCCTCGCGAGCGATCACGGGATGGGACCGTACGAGGGCTACGAGTTCCGCGTCAACGAGTTCCTCCGGGAGGAGGGGTTCGTCGAGACGACTCAGGGCGGGATGCCCGCCTGGCTGCCGATCCTGAACGACAGCCTGCGAGACGGCGAGACCGACACTCAGAGCGGACCGGGACTCGCCGGAACGGCCGTCGCGACGGCCGCGAAACTGGGGGTCACGCCGGCTCGCGCCGGCAGGCTCCTCCGGGCCGTGAGACTCGACGGCGTGGCCGCGAGCCTCGTCCCGGCGCAGGCACAGCGAGCGGGGCGGGAGGGGGTCGACTTCGCCGACTCGACCGCGTACGTCCGATCGTGGATCGAGTTGGGTGTGAGGATCAACCTCGCGGGCCGCGAGCCCGACGGGGTCGTCCTCGAGGAGGAGTACGAGTCGGTGAGAGAGGAGCTGATCCAGCTGCTGAGCGACGTTCGCACCCCCGACGGCGAGCCGGTGTTCGAGGAGGTGACCCGCCGCGAGAGCTACTTCGACGGTCCGCACGTCGACGATGCCGTCGACGTCGTGACCGTTCCTCGAAACTTCGAGACGATGCTCTCGGCGGACCTCAAGGGCGAGCCGTTCGGCCCGCCAGCCGAACCGTGGAACCACAAGATGGAGGGGCTACTCGTCGCGAGCGGCGACGCGGTCGAGTCCGAGGAGGTCGGAGAGGCACAGCTCTTCGACGTCGCGCCGACGGTCTGTTCGGCGCTCTCGATCCCCCGGAGCGACCGGATGGACGGCCAGGTGCTCCCGTTCGTCCGGGAGACTCGGACCCAGACGTACGAGGGCGAGGGGCGTGACAGGCGCGGGACCGACGACGAGGTCGTCGAGGGCCGTCTCGCCGCCCTCGGCTACCTGGAGGGATCCGAGTGAGCTACGAGTTCACCGTCGCGAACGAGGAGGAGCGCACCGAGTGGAACGGCTACCTCGAACGATCGTCACACGCCGGGCCGTTCCACCAGCTGGAGGCACTGGAGCTGCTCGCCGATCACACCGACACGACGCTCCACCCACTGCTCGCGTACAAGGGCCAGCAGGTGATCGGCGTGCTCCCGCTGTTCGAGGGGACGAAGGGGCCGTTTACTACCGTCGTCTCCCCGCCATCCGGTACGGAGGTCTACTACCTCGGGGCGGCGCTCTGTGACGTCGACGGGTTGAAACAGCGAAAGCTCGACCGGCGGACCCGCCGGTTCGTCGAGGGATGCATCGAGTGGATCGACGCGACGCTCGACCCCGATATCACGCACATCCGAACCGTCGATCGCTACCCCGACCTGCGACCGTTTTCGGACTCGGGCTTCGACGTGACGCCGTACTACACCTACGTCACCGACCTCACGCCGAGCGAGGACGATCTGCTGATGGCGCTGTCGAGCGACGCCCGCTCGAACGTCACGAAGACCGACGAGGAGGCCTACCGGATCGAGGTCGGCGGGCTGGACGAAGCCCGCGAGATCATCGAACGGGTCAGAGAGCGCCACGACGAGCAGGGAAAGCCCTACCAGATCACCCGCGAGTACATCGACCGCCTCTATACCGATCTCCCCGACGGCCAGGTGAAGCCGTACGTCTGTTACGACGCGGAGGGATCGATGGCCGGCGGGATCGTCACCGTCGAGTACGGCGACACGATCTACCGCTGGCAGGGCGGGACGAAAGCCGACGTGGAGATCCCGGTCAACGACCTCCTCGACTGGCACGTAATCCGCGACGCGCGCGAACGCGGGCTCACCCGCTACGACTTCGTCGGCGCGAACACCGAGCGGATCTGCCGGTACAAGTCGAAGTTCGCTCCCGATCTGGTCCACTACCACGGCGCGCTCAAACGCTCTCCAACGGCCGACCTGGCGGTCACCGCCCGGTCGCTCGTCGCGAAGGTGCGTTGAGCGATGGCTGCCCTCCACCGCGGTCCGACGCTCTCGCCGGTATCGCTCCTCGCCCGCGGTCCCGGCTTCGACCGGTTCGTCGAGAGCCACACCGACGCCGAGTACGCCTACTACCGCTCCGGGAAGTGGGCCTTTCGCGACGCGCTCGACCTGACGATGGCGGCGAGGGGCGGGACCGAGGTCGTCCTGCCCGCGTACGTCCCCGACGGCTTCGTCGAGCCGATCCGCGAGGCCGGACTCACTCCCCGGTTTCACCGGATGCGTCCCGACCTCCGGCCGGACCTCGGAGACGTCCGTTCGCTCGTGGACGGGGACACCCTCGCGGTCGTCTCGGTCGGGTACTTCGGGCAACCACAACCGATCGAGGTGAGCGAGGCGCTCCGATCGCTCTGTGACGCACACGGCGCGGTGCTCGTCGACGACGCCGCCCACGGCGCGTTCAGCGTCGGCGAGGGTGGTCTCGTCGGTACGGTCGGACACCTCGGCTTCACGAGCCTCCACAAGGCTCTCCCGATCCCCGACGGCGCGGTGCTCTACGTGGCCGACGAGGCTCTCGGGGGAGCGCTGCCCAGATCCGCGGTCGCGTCCCGACCGACTCCTGCAGACCTCCGGTATCTCACGAGAACGGTGCTCACGCGTGCCCGGCGGTCGATCGGTCCGGCCACGCGGAGACGGATCTCTGGCCCGTCCTCACCCACACCGAGCGCCCGGAACCCGGCGGCGCTCTACCGCCGTTCGAAGGGCGAGATGTCGTGGCTCTCCGCGAGGGTCGCGAGACGGGTCGATCCGGCCGCGATCCGACGGCGTCGCCGGGAGAACTACGCGGTCTGGGAGCTCCTGTTCGCTGAGCGGCCGGGGCTCGCCCAGGTCTATCCCTCGCTCGGGGTCGAGACCTGCCCGCAGTACTATCCGACGGTGCTGACCGATCTCGCGGAGCCGGTCGCCGCGCTCGGGCGGCCGTGGCCACCGTTGCCTGACGGGGTACGGGGCAACGACCGGTTCGTCGTCACGAACCACCTCGCCGCACGCCTCTACACGTTCCCGGTCCACCAGGAGCTCCGACCGTCCGGGATCGAGGCCGCGGTCGAACACGTCGTCGGGGAGGACGCGGCGACGGCGAGTTCCCACCGGCGCCCGGAGCCGGCGGCGGTCACCGCCGGAGGGTCGAGCCGAAACGGGTGAGTCCGACCTGTGAGAAGGACGGTCGTAGTCTCTTACCGGTGATCACCGAGCCGGACGGACGATCTACCGGTAACCGGTTACAACCGTCCGTATGAGGCCGACGACCACCGCAACGGCGGAGGCTTAGGTTTCGCCGTCGCCACCCGTGGACGGACCGAGGCTCGTCAGTACGGGCCACGACGGTACCTCCGACTGACGGCTGTTCGTGGAGCGTATGACCGTCGTCACGGACGATCCGCGGAGCTCTCCGGGAGGGGTTACACTCGCGTCCGCCGAGTAGCGAGACGTCGACCGAGACGATGCAGGCCTCCTCGAACGGTGAGAGTCGTTCTTACGCGGTGAGAATCGCCGATAGAACTGTGAGCCGGGGGGTCGAAGCACTACCTGTAGGAGAACGATTATGTCAACACAAACGATGCGAACCGAGGTGTTCGGTCGGAACGTCGCGTTCGAGTACTCGGAGCCGTGGGTCGGCTACTCGCTGCTCTCGCTGCGGCTGGTGATGGCCTACGTGTTCCTCTCGGCGGGGATACAGAAGCTACTCGACCCACAGTGGACAGCGGCCGGCTTCCTCACGAACGCCGTCCCCGAGGGCAACCCGTTCGGTGGGATGTTCGCGGCGATGGCCGACGGCTGGCTCTGGCTGATCGACCCGCTGAACGTCTGGGGACAGATCCTGATCGGCCTGGCGCTGTTGACCGGGACGTTCGTCAGGCTGGCCGCGTTCGGCGGCGCGCTGATGATGCTGCTCTACTGGATGACACAGTTCCACGCGGGTGTGCTGTCCGGTCTCCCGGTCGACAACGGCTACGTCGTCACCTACCACCTCGTCTACGCGATCATCCTCTTCGGGGTGGGCGCGTTCGGGGCGGGACGGATCCTGGGCATCGACGCGAAACTCGAGGAGAGCGAGGCGGTCCGGTCGCGGCCGTGGCTCCGGTACCTGCTGGGCTGATCGCGCGGTAGAACGAACCGTTTTTGGGTCGGATTCGCGGGCGCGGGCCGACCGTCCACAGTGACGGCGGGTGTCCCGATAGTGCGATGCTCGTCCGTTCGACCAGCCGAGCGATCGTCGACGACCGAGCCGTACGGACGGTCGAGACGGTTCCCGTCCGAGGAGAACTACCGCCACTCCGCCAGCTCGCAGACCGTCCGTTCGTCAGCGGTGAGCCACACCGTCGTCCGTCTCTCGTCGTCGACCTCGCGGGGAACGAGCGTCCAGTCCCCCTCGTGGACGAGCAGGTCGAGCGGGTCGGCGACGACCGGCAGGTCGCTGCGTCGGATCGTGTCCTCCGAAGGTCGGTCCACGTCGGTGAGTGGACGTGTCGAGGAAAGACACAGATCCCACTTCTCACGGCGTGGGAACCGGCGACGTCGCTTATCCGGCGGATGTCGTACTTCGGAGTACCGAGGTACCCGACATGCACTTCATCGTCGCGTTCGACGGCTCGGAATCGGCTACGAACACGCTCAGGTACGCCGCCGACCTCCTCCCGGAGGCGACGTTCACGGTCGTCCACGCGGCGGCACCCGAACTCGAGGTGACGCCCGCCGTGGCCGACGGTGGCGGTGGGATCGCCGCGGGTAATCTGCTCGTCGCCGACGGGATCGACGCGACCGAGCGCCGGGGGCGAGCGACACTCGCGGAGGCGATGGCGCTCGGCGAGGAGCTGGGAATCGAGGTCCGCACCGTGTTGCTCTACGGCGACCCGGTGGCAGAGATCGCCGACTTCGCGATGGACGGGGGCTACGACGGCATCTTCGTCGGTCACCGCGGGCTCGGCGACCGGTACCAGGACGCCTTCGGCAGCGTCGCGAAGGGGCTGCTCGCGCGCGCCTCGCTGCCGGTGACCGTCGTGAAGTGAGTCGACTCACTCGCCGAGCAGCCCGCCTACGTCGGCGTGCTCCGCGAGCAGCCCCTCCATGATCGAGACGGTCCGCTCGTCGCGGGTCCGCCCGCTTCGGACGACGTCCTCCGCACGATCGATCGTCGCGAGCGTGTCGGAACGGACGAGCAGCACGGGCACCCCTTTCTCCTCCGCGGTTCTCAACACCGCACTCGAGGGGGTGAGCCCGCCGGTGAGGACGAGACACTTCACGCCCGCCGCCTCCATCGCGACCGTCTGGAGGTCCGCTCGGTCGCCGCCGGTGATGAGCGCGGCGTCCCTCGTTCTGCGGAGGTGGCGCAGCGCGGACTCGCCACTCATCGCACCGACCAGGAAGCGCTCGACGTACGCGTCGGTCGAGGTATCGGAAGTGAGCAGCCGCGCGCCGAGTTCGTCGGCGAGTTCGGCGACGGTGACGCCCGCCAGCTCCTGCGTACGCGGGAGCGTACCGTAGACCGGCACGCCGCGCTCTTCGAGGAACGGGACGACGTCGGACTCGAGTCCGTCGAACGCCGCGTCGGAGACGGCGTTGAACACGGTACCGAGAAACCGGTCGCCGTAGCGGGAGGCGACGTCGAGCGTCTCGTCCGCGTCCGCCGCCGTCTCGTGAGCGGCGACCAGCAGGACCTCCGCGTCGAACAGCTCCGCGAGCTCGGGATCGGTGAGCGAGACGATCCCGCCCGTCGCCGGCGACCGAGCGCCCTCGACGATCATCAGGTCGACACCTTCAGCGAGCCCCTCGAAGCGTTCCCTCACCATCTCCCTGAGTTCGTCGGGGTCCTCGCGCCCGCGGATCGCCTGCTCGACGAACGTCGGAGAGTAGACGACGGGTTCGAGTTCGTGCATCCCGGCGTCGAGGCCGAGGATCTCGCGAGCGAGCAGCGGGTCCTCGTCGAGCGTCTTCCCGACGTTGCTCTGGAGGCGAGTGCCCTTCGGCTTCATGTAGCCGACCGAGAGCCCGCGCTCGGCGGCGATCCGACCGATCGCGAGCGCGATCGCCGTCTTTCCTGTGCTGTCCGCGGTTCCGGCGACGAGTATCGTACGTGTCATTGTTCCACCGTCAGTTGGAGGTCGATCGCGCACACCCCGTCGGGCGTCGCGACCAGCGGGTTGATGTCCAGTTCGACGACCTCCGGGAAGTCCGTGACGAGCTGACCCAGTCGACAGAGGGTCTCGATTATCCCCCGTTCGTCCACGGGCTCGCGACCCCGTGCGCCCCGGAGGAGCGGGAGGGCGTCGATACTCTCGACCATCTCCCCGGCCTCGCGCTCGCTGATCGGCGCGACCCTGAACGCGACGTCCTCTAGGATCTCGACGAAGATACCACCGAGGCCGAACGCGAGCAGCGGCCCGAACTGCGGGTCCTCGCTCATGCCGACGAGCGTCTCTACGCCTCTCTCGAGGTCGACCATCTCCTGGACCTGCACCCCCAGGATCGTCGCGTCCGGACCGTAGTTCCTGGCGCGTGTGAGCAGGTCCTCGTAGGTGTCGCGTACGTCTCCCTCGGAAACCCCGATGGCCACCCCGCCGATGTCGGACTTGTGGAGGATGTCGGGGCTCACGATCTTCATCGCGACGTCACCCTCGATCGAGCGGGCGACGCGCTCGGCCTCTTCGGGATCGGAGACGACCTCGCCGTCGGGGATCGGGATGCCGTAGGCCGAGAGCAGCTCCATCGCCTCGACGCCGACGCGGTTGTCCCGTTCGGTCGCCCGCTCGAGCAGCTCGCGGGCGCGTTCGGTGTCGACGTCGAACTCTGCGGGCTCGTCGTACTCCCGCTCGCTGATCTCGCGGTAGCGAACCAGCGCGTCGAGGCTCCCGATCGCCCGCGCCGGATCGAAGTAGAGCGGGATGCCGGCGTCAGCGAGTACGGATTTCGCCGCGCGCGCGCGCTCGCCCCCCATCAGGCAGGTGACGATCGGCGTGCCGTACTCGGCCTGTAACTCGACGATCGCCTCGGCGAGATCGGGGTACGAGAGCACCGCGGTGGGGGCCGAGAGCACCGCGGCCGCCGAGACGTTTCGGTCCTCCAGTGCGATCTCGATCGCCTCGCGGAAGCGGTCGATGTCGGCGTCGCCGATCACGTCGACCGGGTTGTAGACGTTCGCCTCCTCGGGCACCGTCTCGCGATACCGATCCAGGGTTCTCTCGGAGAACGAGGCCATCCGGAGCGAGGAGTCGCCGACCGCGTCCGTCGCCATCACGCCCGGCCCGCCCGCGTTCGTGACGACCGCGACGCCGTTTCCGTCGGGGAGCGGCTGTCCAGCGAGCGCGCTCGCGGCGTCGAACAGCTCCTGGACCGTCTCGGCGCGGATCACCCCGGCCTGGTCGAGTCCGGCTTCGTACGCCCGGTCGCTCCCGGCGATCGTCCCGGTGTGGGACGAGGCCGCCTGCGCGCCGGCGTCGGTCCGTCCGGATTTGACGAGCACCACCGGCGTTTCGCCTGTGACCTCCCTCGCCGTCTCGATGAACTCCCGGCCCCGGTCGATCCCCTCCAGATAGCCGATCACTACCTCGGTTCGTTCGTCGCTCCCCCACGCCCGCACGAAGTCACTCTCGTCGAGCACCGCCTTGTTACCGAGCGAGACGACGTCCGCGAAACCGATCCCCTCCTCGCGCGCCCAGTCGATCACCGCGGTGACGAACGCGCCCGACTGGCTCATGAAGGAGATCGGGCCAGAGAGCGGCGCGTCGGGGCCGAACGTCGCGTTCAGATCCGAGACGGTCGAGAGGACCCCGAGACTGTTCGGCCCGACCACGTTCAGGTCGTACTCCGCTGCGACCTCGCGCAGTTCACCCTCGCGGCTCGCCCCCTCGCTCCCCGTCTCGCCGAACCCGGCCGTGATGACGACGAGGTTTCTCACACCGGCTTCCCCCGCCTCACGGATCGCCGAGAGCGCGAGGGGTGGCGGGACGACGATCACCGCGACGTCTACGTCGCTCGCCTCCGCGATCGAGTCGACACACTCGATCCCACAGACCTCGTCGTAGTTCGGGTTGACCCCGACGACCGAGCCACGGAACGCGGCGAGGTTCTCGACGATCGCCCGCGCCACCGAGCCCTCGCGCGGGGTCGCGCCGACCACGGCGACGCGCTCGGGCGAGAACAGTCCCGAGAGGTCCCGGTCCCCGCTCACGGAGCGCTCACCGCCCACGATTGTAGCCTCATCGTCCGACCTTCGACGGCCGGACTAATAGTTCGCCCCGATGGTGTTTGGCCGGCAGGTCCGGACCCGCTTCCCGTCGACGGTCGCGCGGTTTCGGGCGACTCGACCGGAGGCGTGACGTCGTTCTGTCGTTTAATCGGGTGATAATTAAGCCCGCCTTCCCCGACTAACGGGTAGCTGGCCTCGCCAGCGCCGGAACCCACACGTTCCGGGACCCCTTTGGTACTTCGAGAAATCGTGATGCGGCGCCTCGGTCGAGGTCGAACGAGAGCGAGCCGTCCGGGATCGCCGACGGTCAGTCGTCGCTCTGGCTCTGGAACTCGACGCCGAGGTAGTCGAGCGCCTCCGCGACGAGTTCGTAGTCGTCGGCCTCGCCCTCGTCGAGCCCGGTGAACCAGAGGGGCTGGTCGGCGTCCTCGTCGACCCAGTCCTCCTCGGTTCCCGAGAGCATGGCGTCGACGACCTCCTCGCGGGCGTCCGCGTCCCACGCCTCGCGGACGATGATCGGCGCGTTCGGCATCGGTTCGGAGGCCTCGATCAGTCGCAGCTCGCCCTCGTCGAGCGCCGTCCCGACGTGCTGGTAGTCCGAGGAGAGCTCCGCGATCTCCTCGGGGACCTCCTCCTCGGGGAGGTTCGGCATCGTCGCGAACTCGCCGGTGCCCGCGAGGACGGTGTCCTCCCGGTTCAGCACCGACTCGCGGGCGGTCGCGTGATCGGAGTACTCGACGGTGAAGTCGACCGGGTCGCCGCTCGGTGCATCGCCGATGTCGAGGCCGGCCTCCGAGAGCAGCATCAGCGGGATCAGCGATCCGGTCGCCGAGAGGCTGTCCGCGAGTGCGACGGTTTCGCCCTCGGCGTCGGTCAGCGCCTCCACCTCGGAGTCGGCGTTCGTCGTCATGAACGTGAAGTAGACGCTCGTCCCGAACGCCTCGCGGATGCCCAGTATCTCCGCGAACCCCTCCTCGACGGCGTAGATGCCGACCTCCGGCGAGACGTCGGCGATGTCCGCTTGGTTGTTCCTGACGGCCTCGGCGACGGCGGCGAAGTCGGCCGCGACGTTCGGCTCGACCTCGACGTCGTCGACCTCCTCCTCGATGTAGTCGAACAGCGGCTGCCACTGCGCTTCGACGTCGACGTCGGCCTCCGCGGGCGTGAGGACGAAGTCGATCGTCTCGACACCGTCGTCGGCCGGATCGCCAGTACAGCCGGCGAGCGCGCCGAGGCCGGCGACGCCGGCCACGCCAGCACTCCGGACGAACGATCGACGCGAGCGGGGCGCGAGCGCGTTCCGATTCGGGGTCATGGCTCGTCGTCGTGGGGCGGGTGACTTAGCACTTCATATCCGACTCGGTGGAGTGTATATATCTCACACGAGCGGACCCTGCCGGGCATCGTGCCCGCATCCCGGGAGCGAAAGGTAACCTCTATTTGCGGGCCTGCCGTTGCGCCGGTATGCAACGACGCGCAGCGGCGGCGTACACGGCGCTCTTTCTCGTGATTGCCGTGGTCGCCGGCGGGATCTACGCGACTGCGGAGGCCCCGGAGGTCACCGTCGACGACCCGGACTACGAACTCGTCGAGGGTGACGAGTTCGAGCACGATGGCACCACCTACACGCTCAACGAGACGGCCGACGGCGAGGCCACCTTCGAGGTGTTCGAACCCGAGCACGAGTACACCGAGAGCTGGGCGAACGGAACGATGATCGAGTACGAGGAGGGGATGTACCTCGTCAGCCTCGACCCGCCGACGGTGATCCTCGGTGAGATCGTCGACATGGACGAGGAGGCGGTCGAGGACGAAGAGGCCGAGGAGGAGGACGCTGAGGCGGACGAGGAGGCTGAGGACGAGACCGAAGCCGAAGACGAGGAGGCCGAGACGGACGACGCTGACGCGGAGGAGACCGACGATGCTGAAGCCGATGACGAAGACGCAGAGGCCGAGGAAGAGGCCGAAGCGGAGGACGAAGACGCCGAGGCGGACGAGGAAGAGGCAGACGAGGACGCACCCGAGGAGGGTGAACCGGTCGACGAAGAGGACGTCGAGATCGGCGAGGAGCTCACCTTCGAGGAGGGTGACACCGTCGAGTACCAGGGCAACGAGACGACGATCGCCGAGGTCACCGACGACGAGGCGACGCTCGTCTGGACCGGCGAGCGCACCTCCACCGAGAGCGTCGACAGCGGCGAGAACCTCACGGTCGGCGAGGAGGAGGAGCTCAGAGTTCACATCGAGGGCGACACCGTCCAGCTCACGAGCGACCACGCGAGCTACGACGAACAGGAGGACGCGATCGCCGCCTACGAACAGCGCATCGACGGGATCACCTGGGTGATCGTGCTCAGCATGCTCACCGTCGTGATACTGCTCTCGCTCGCCTACCTCCCCGTCAGGGGCTAACTACTCCGTTTTCCCGAGAGGAGGATCAACCCGATACCGATCCCGACGGCTGCCAGCGCCGCGACGATCTGTGCGACGGTCAGTACGATACCGCTGCCGAGCGGCCACGGCACGCCCGCGAGCGTCCCGAGCCCCACGAGCGCGAGCGCGAGGCCGCCGATCCCCTCGAGGATCGTCACCGGATCCCGTACTGTCGCGTCTGCGGTCATACGCACCGATGGGCGCGCTCGGGTCTTAATCGCTCTCACTCGCGGTCGCCCTCTCCGAACGTCTCGAACGCGAGGAGCAGGTAAACGGCTCCGAACAGCCGCGCGAGCGGGTAGACCCACGGTTTCCACTCGCAGCCATCGGGATCGGCGTACGCCAGTCTCGTCACGGATCGGATGGTGAGCCGCGGCGAGAACAGGGCGAGCAGCCCGAGCAGCCCCAGAAAGCGCCTGAACGCCCGGTACGACCACTCGCCACGCAGTCCCATGTAGAGGTAGCACAGCCCCTCAGCCCGGGCGGCCGGGACGACCCAGGACTCCAGTTCGCAGTCCTCGGGCGATTCGCAGGCGTACCGATGGACGATACCGATGAACCCCTCCGGCGCGAGTACCTCCACGAGTCCGGTCAGGACGAGGAGTTTGCGGAACATGGAGGGCGTACACGGGGGACGGGCAAGAGGTGATTGTAAAGTAACTGGTAGGGGGTGTGTGGAGATTAGTCGAGCGCGATTTGAACACACGGTCACTCCGCTCGCGTTCGCTCGCTTCACTCCCTGCGTCCAAATCGCTGGGTCCGTCACCTACGGCTCGCGAACGTGCTCGCCGCAGGATGAGCGGGCCGGGCGCGATTTGAACACGCGACCGACGGATTAAGAGTCCGTCGCTCTGCCGGACTGAGCTACCGGCCCTCACCAGTACATCGGAGCGCCGTGTTATAAGAATTGAGATTCCGTCGACCGATCCGAAGCGTTAACAGCGGCCGGAATCACCTCGTCGTAATGTCCTCAGACCTCCCGGACGGCCTTCGAGCGTTCCTCGACCGACTGCTCCGCTTCGACACCACAGACGGGAACGAGGCGGAGGCTCAGGCCTGGTTCGCGGAGGAACTCGACCGGATGGGTTTCGAGGTCTACGAGTGGGAGGCCGATCCAGAGGAGTTCGCCGCCCACCCCTCGTTCCCGGACGATCCGGGAGCGATCGACGTCGAGGGTCGGCCGAGCGTCGGGGGCGTCTTCGACCTCGGATCGGGGGGAGAGACGCTCGTGCTCAACGGCCACGTCGACGTCGTCCCGGCTGACCTCGATAGCTGGAGCTCCGACCCGTTCGACCCCGTCTGGGAGGGCGATCGGCTCACCGCACGCGGTGCGGTCGACATGAAGAGCGGGCTCGCAGCGTGCGTCTTCGCGGCGCTCGCGCTCGCCGAACGCGAGGGCCTCTCGGGGAGAGTCGTCGTCGAGAGCGTCGCCGGCGAGGAGGAGGGCGGCATCGGGGCGGCCGCGGCGGCGCTCTCGAACCCGTACCCGTTCGAGCGCGACGCGGCGATCGTCGCCGAGCCAACGGGTTTGGAACCGGTGATCGCGACCGAGGGCTCGCTGATGAAGCGACTCCGGATCAAGGGGCGGTCGGCACACGCGGCGACGACCTGGCGCGGCGAGTCGGTCCTCCCACACTTCGAGCGGATCCGACAGGCGTTCTCCGACCTCGAGACCGAACGCGGCGATCGCCTGAGTCACCCGCTCTACGAGGGGTTCCCGATCCCGTTGCCGGTCAACTGCGGGACGGTTCGGGCGGGCTCGTGGGCCTCGTCCGTGCCGGCGGCACTGGAGGCCGAGTTCCGCATCGGGGTCGCACCCGACGAGACCGTGAGCGAGGTCGAGGCGGAGTTCGAGCAACGGCTCGCAGACGTCGCCGCCGAGAGCGAGTGGCTCACCGACCACCCCCCCTCGTTCGAGCGGTTTTCGATCCAGTTCGAGCCATCGGAGATCGATCCCGAGGAGGGGATCGTCCGGGTGGTGAGCGACGCGCTGGCCGCGTACGGTCGGGAGGGCGGCCCCAGAGGGGCGACCTACGGGGCCGACTCGCGGCACTACGTCGAGGCGGGAATCCCGACGGTGCTCTTCGGCCCCGGGAACATAGACCAGGCACACTTCCCGGACGAGACGATGTCCGTCTCGGAGCTCGAAGAGGGAACGACGCTGCTCGCCGACGCCGCCGCCCGCTACCTATCGGAAGCGTGACTGAGGTCGTCTGAGGTTCTGCTCGTCGATCCACTCCCCGAGGACGTCGTTCGTGAGCTCACCCGGGTCGACCTGGTCGTAGGCGGCGAGCCGCCGGAGGTCCCGGTAGGTCTCGGGATCGAGCGTGAGCGTCAGCTCGCCGATCGTGACCCCTCTGTCCGCGAGCGTGTCCTCGATAGCTCTCCCGTCGTTGATCTCGCTCGCGATGGTCCGGATCTCTCGTACCGTGAGGTCGTTGTCGATCGTCGCCCACGCGAGCTGGTAGCGCGCCTCGCCGCCGACGCGGGCGATGTGTTTCGCCGCGGTCGGCGCGATGTCGCCCAACGCGACGTGTCTCCGGATCGACTGGGGCAGGTCGTGCACCCGCGCCCACTTCCTGACGAACGAGACCGTCACGTCGCCCCCGGCGCGTTCGACGGCCTCCTTGTACGAGCCGACGCCACGGACGAGCGCAGCACACGCCGCCGCGCCGCGCAGCATGAAGATGTTGTCCTCGTTCACCGCACCCTCGGCGAACTGACGGACGACGCGGGCGGCCTCGGCGACGCTCTCGGGGTCGTCCGGGTCGAAGCCGACCGCATCGCGTGCGCGTTCGCCCGTGATCGCCTCGTCACCCCGGACGACGGGGGTACCGACCGGCGAGCGACGCTCGCTCGGTACGTCCCGATCAGCTCCGTCGGACGTCATTGCACACCCCTTCGCCCCCGTCGACAAAAGTTCGCCGCCTCGGACGGACGGTCGCGACCGCCTCTTGGCGACCTCGGTCCTGTCCGGCCGATCGCTGGATGCGAGACGGCGGCCGTCTCATGAGGACGGTTGTCACTGGTTACCGGTGATCGCCAGTCCGGGTCGGCGATCACCGGTGAGGGACTACAACCGCCCTTATCACTCCTCACGGCGCTCGGAGAGGTGCTCCCAGATCTCCGTACAGCCCGCACCCACCGGGACGTCGCGGAGGTGCCCGTCGTCGCGCTCTCCGCGCTCGTCGTCTTCGACCGGCTCCACCCGCTCTCGCTCCTCTACACACGCGTCGGTCATTTCGCTCTCTCTCCCTCGTAGAGCTCCGGCGCGACGTCCGCCGACGCGTGCTGTCGTCTCTCGTCCCTTCGTCGCCGTGTCATCGGTCCCCCGTTGGGAACTCGTCCGAATAAGGTCGCCCTCGTTCACAATCCCTACCCCATCTGCCGCCTGTCGGCGACGTTTGACGGTATCTACGTCGGGCTACGTGGGTTAAATCAACTCCCGTCGGGCGATCGACCCCACGAGACGCGTCACCGGGGCCGGTGACGGTCCCTCTGAGCGACGGGCTTTGATAGCTCGACGCGGTAGTCGAGCCCATGACGGTCTCCGTGCGGACGTTCGACGACGGGGCGTGGGTGAGCGTGGACAACGAGCGTGTCGTCGGCGTGAGCGAACTCTGGCGGCTCTCGGGGTTCTGTTCGTGCGAGGTGGGCGACGTGATGCTCGAGGCGTTCGTCGAGGCCGAGTCCGTGGGGCGGGAGGTGAAAGCGAGCGCGGTCGGTCGGTGTATCGCCTGTGGCGAGAGCGGGTCGATGGGCTGGCTCACGGTCGGACGGGTGGTCGACGGCGAGTTCCACAGGACGGACCCGAACGGGGTGCAGTCACACGCGGCCGAGCCGCGAGAGTGAGGATCGCGGTGGTACAGCCGCGGGTGGTCGCGAGGCGTCGTCGTTCACCGGGGGCGAGACGATGGTCGTCCCTACGTGCAAGCTTCGCCGGTAGGCGGGAGTCGCGGGGAATGGTGACGCGACGGCCGGAGGTATGAACCGCAGTCACCTGTCCCCATACATGCCGAGCGACGTCGAGCAGTGGAAAGACGAGGTCTACGGGACGGATATCCGAGGGCACATCGAACGGTTCGCCGAGGAGGGTTGGGAGTCGATCCCCGACGACGAGAGAGACGCCTGGTTCGAGCGCTTCAAGTGGTACGGGCTGTACCACCAGCGCGCCGGCCAGGAGAGCTACTTCATGATGCGGATCGGCCCGCCGGGTGGTGTGTTGGAGCCAGGACAGTTCCGCGCGGTGGCCGAGATCGCGAAGGAGTTCTCCACCGGTCCCGCCGAGAACCCGATCTTCGGCAACGGCTGGCTCGACGTCACGACCCGACAGGCGATCCAGCTCCACTGGATCAACCTCGAAGACGTCCCCGAGATATTCGAGCGTCTGGAGAAGTCGGGGCTCTCGACGATCCAGGCGTGTGGTGACTCCTGGCGGAACATCGTCGGCTGTCCGGTGGCGGGGAAGGACAGACACGAGTTCGTCGACGCCGGGACGCTCGCCGACGACCTCCACGAGGCGTTCAAAGGTAACCGCGAACACTCGAACTTGCCCAGAAAGTGGAAGGTCTCGGTGACCGGCTGCCGCGAGGGCTGCGGCCAGGGTGACATCAACGACCTCGCGTTCGAGCCCGCGGAGCGGGAGGTAGACGGCGAGAGCGTGCGCGGCTACAACGTCCGCGTCGGCGGCGGCCTCGCGCGCAACGAACCTCGCTTCGCGAAGGAGATCGACGTCTTCGTCACGCCCGGAGAAGCCGTCGACGTCGCCGCCGGGATCAGCGCGCTCTTCCGGGACCACGGCGATCGCGAGAACCGGTACAACGCGAGGATCAAGTTCCTGATGGACGAGTGGGGCCCCGAGGAGTTCCGCCGCGTGCTCCAGGACGAGTACGTCGAGTTCGAGATGCACGAAGCCGGCGAGGACCTGCGTTCGGAGTACAGCTACAACGCCGGGACCGCCCACGGCCACGGGGACCACGTCGGCGTCCACGAGCAGCGCGACGGGAGTAACTACGTCGGGCTGAACGTCCTGGTGGGACGGATCGGCGCGGACGAGGCGCTGGAACTCGCAGACGTCGCCGATCGCCACGGCTCTGGCGAGGTGCGTCTCACCCAGCGCCAGAACGTGATCCTCACGGACGTCCCGGACGAGAACGTTGACGAGTTGCTCGCGGAGCCCGTCCTGGAGTACTACAGCCCCGACCCACACGCGTTCCAGCGTGGGTCGATCGCCTGTACCGGTACCGAGTTCTGCTCGCTGTCGATCGTCGAGACCAAAAATCGCCAGGTGCGCTACTCGCGCTGGCTGACCGAGAACGTCGAGCTCCCCGAAGACGTCGAGGACTTCCACATCCACCTCTCGGGCTGTACGGCGTCGTGCGCGCAGCCACAGATCGCCGATATCTCGCTGCGCGGAATGAAGACCAGAAAGGACGGCGAGCCGGTCGAGGCGTTCGACATCGGGCTCGCCGGTGGCCTCGGCGAGCAGCCCGAGTTCGCCCGGTGGGTCCGCCAGCGCGTGCCCGCCGACGAGGTGCCCGGTGCGATCGAGAACCTCGTAGAGACGTACGTCGCAGAGCGCGAGGGAGAGGAGACGTTCCGCGAGTTCGCCCGAGAGATGGACGAAGGGGAGCTCGCGGCGCTCTGTGAGCCGAAAGAGACGAGCTACGAGGACGGCTTCCTGCACAACACGAAACGGACCTGGTACCCGTACGCCGAGGACGAC
This sequence comes from Halalkalicoccus sp. CGA53, assembly GCF_036429475.1. Taxonomy (GTDB): domain Archaea; phylum Halobacteriota; class Halobacteria; order Halobacteriales; family Halalkalicoccaceae; genus Natronorarus; species Natronorarus salvus. The sequence goes on along the minus strand of NZ_CP144125.1, from coordinate 158,355 downwards.
GACCTCGACGCGAGCCCCGCGCCGACGACGCCGGACGACACGCCGATCTCCGCCGACGATTGACCGGGGCGGGACGAAGTTGAGCCCCCGCGATCTCGGCGGAGTACGCGGACGATTGACGGAGGCAGGTGAAGGCGAACTCGCGCAGTCGTCCGTAGAGTACGCCGACGACCGAGCGCGACGTGAGTTGGGCGAACGGCCGGGCGTCGGCGTGTCGGTGGTCGTGGTACCGCGACCCTCGCAAGCCCTATACGTCTCCCTCCTCTACGTCTGTTTGTAATGGCGACCGGTAAAGTTGATTTCTTCAACGACACAGGCGGCTACGGTTTCATTTCCACCGAGGATGCTGACGACGACGTGTTCTTCCACATGGAGGACGTCGGCGGTGAAGACCTGACCGAAGGCACAGAGATCGAATTCGACATCGAACAGGCCCCGAAGGGCCCCCGCGCGACGAACGTCGTCCGCAACTGAGGCCGACCCCGGGCGTCGCACGGGCGACGCCGGATCGGTTTTTTCCGTTTCTTTCACAGCCCCCGGAGACGGCTCCGTCTATCGATCGACGAACGACCGGCGGATGCGTCGGAGATACTCACGGTGGATACGTCGCTCCGTGATCGGAGACGACCCTGAGTAGGGCCACCGGCCGCGGATCGGATCAGGTCGTTCGCGCGCGCTCGTAGGCAGCGCCGCCGAGACAGCCGACCGGGACGGTCAGCCAGCAGGTCCAGAGGAAGGAGGCGACGCCGACGAGCGAGACGAACCACCAGGCGTCGGTCAGCACCACGCCGAGCGGGTCGCTCCCCGAACCGAACGCGACGGCGAGGACGAAGACGTAGAGCGCCGCGAGCGAGACGAGATAGGTCCCGAGCGTCGCGAGCAGGCCGCCGAAGAGGCCGACATAGGTCCCCTCCCCGGGTACCAGTCGCCAGACGAGGAGACAGGAGAGGAAGGCGGCGGGGACGACCAGTGGCAGGGCGGTCAGCGCGACCAGCGCGAGCGCCGCGTCGCCGACTCCGACGCGGTCGGCGAGCGTCATCGCGAGCGCGAACAGGACCGAGACGCAGAGTGCGGCCCCGGCGCCCGCGTAGCCGGCACCGACGTCCCGCCGGTCGGCCCGGGGCAACTGCTCGCGAGCGGTACCGAGACCGCGGTGCCAGAGGGATGCGGTCATGTCCAAACTACTCCGCCGAGTGATAAGTAATTTCGGAGTGACGTCGGAACGAGAAGCAAAGGCGTGGGTATCCGTTACGTCGGCTTCCGCGCCTCGATCGTCGCCGAGACGATCAGGTCCTCCAGGTCGTGGTCGTCCGACCACTCGCCGATGAACGCCGCGCTCTCCTCTTTGGGTTCGATCCGGACGTCCTCGAACCCCGCCACCGAGAGCAGTCCCTCTAGCTCGTCGACCGTCGCCGCGCCCGCGACGCAGCCGGCGAGGCTGTCGAGGTCGTCCTCGAACTCCGCCGGGATCTCCGTGGCGGCGACGACGTCCGAGACCGCGAGACGGCCACCCGGCTCGAGTACGCGAAAGCTCTCCTCGAACACCCGGGCTTTCGCCGGCGAGAGGTTGATCACGCAGTTCGAGACGATCACGTCGACGGAGCTATCGGGAACCGGGAGGTGTTCGATCTCGCCGAGTCGGAACTCGACGTTCCCGGCCCCGTTCTTCTCGGCGTTCTCGCGTGCCCGTTCGACCATCTCCGGCGTCATATCGACGCCGATCACCCGTCCCTCCTCTCCCACCTCGCGGGCGGCGAGGAAGCAGTCGAACCCGCCGCCGGAGCCGAGGTCCAGCACCGTCTCCCCCGGTTCGAGGCTCGCGATCGCGGTCGGGTTGCCACAGCCGAGGCCGAGGTTCGCGCCCGCTTCGACCGCGTTCACGTCCTCGCCCTCGTAGCCGAGACGCTCGGCGTACCCCTCGTCGGTTCGGTCGTCCCGGACTTCCTCGCCGTCGCTACAGCAGCGGCCCGACTCCGCGATCCGACCGTAGCGCTCCCTGACGGCCGCCCGCTGGACGCGCTCGCGTTCACCGCTCATCGCTCCACCTCGTCCAGCGCCGCACAGAGGCGTTTCGCACGCTCCGTCGGGCCGTAGTAGCGCCAGCGTCCCTCCTTTCTGCGGGTGAGCAGCCCCACCTCGTGGAGAGCAGAGAGCGCGCGGCTCACCGTGCTCTGGCTCGCGTCCACGAGGGGAACGAACTCGCAGGCACAGACCTCCCCGTCGGCGGCGAGCGCCGAACGCAACAGCGCGTAGCGCGTCTCCGACCCGGCCGCCGAGAGCACCCGGACGTCCCGGGCGACCCGTTCCTCCGGGAGGTCGTGGCCGACGCCCGTACAGCACCCCTCGACCGGTTCGATCAGCCCGCTCATGTGTACGTGATCATATGCGCATTTAAGTATATAGCGTTTCGGGTCCGGTCCGGACCGGTCGGATCGGGGGCCACCGACGACGTGAGGGCGAAACGCCGTACGAGCGAGCGACGGAGCCCGTCCGTACGATCGACGTCGGACGGGCGACGATCCTGAACGCTGCTATCGGTGCGTTCGTGACCGTCGTGCGATCGTTTACGGTGCTCATTCCGATCCCCGGTGGCGCTCTCGGGGACTTCCTGCGCGAGGGGTCGTCCGAGTCCGCACGAACCGCTATAGCTCTCCGGTGCGATCTCTCCCCATGGCAGACCGTTTGCTCCGCGTGAACGCGTACACGACGCTCGACCTGGCCGACGCGGAGGTCCGCGGCCACGGCTGGCGTGAGGAGGCGTTCGCGGTCGTGAACGCCACGAGCGCGCGAGAGGAGCCAACGCACGTCGAACTCCAGCTCGAACTCGACGAGATCGACGAGCTCCCGGCGCACGCGGAGACCGTTCGGCTCTCTCCCGAAGAAGCGAGAACGCTGGCGGCGGAGCTGGAGAGACACGCGACGCGGGTCGAAGACGCCTGAACGGGGCTGATCAGGGCGTCGAGCGTTCCGAGAGCACCGCGTTCACCGCCGCCCCCAGCAACACGAGGATCGCGCCGAGGTAGAGCCAGGTGAGAAAGAGCAACACCGCGCCGACGATCCCGTACGCCTGGTACTGGTCGGCGTTCGCGGCGTAGAGCGAGAAGAGCGCCTGGAGAACTACCCAGCCGGCAGCCGCGAGCACCGCACCCGGGACCGCCTCTCGGACCGAGTGGCCCGGGGGTGACATCACCGTGTAGAGCGGGAGGAAGACGACGACGAGACCGAGACCGAGACCGAGGTAGGTGAGCGCGCCCGCGAACGGGACCGCCGCGGCCGCCGCGTCTCCCGCGACCGCCTCGACGGCGACGAGCGCGACGAGCGCGACGACGACCGTCAGGAGCACGACCACGCCGTGTTTCACCTGATCGAGAAACGAGCTGTCCGCCGAGTATCGGTAGAGGTCGTCGAAGGCGACGTCGATCGCGCGGAACACCTTGAGTGCGCTCCAGCCGAGCGCGAGCAGTCCACCGACGGACGCGCCGAGCTGTCCGGTCTCGCCCGAGAGCGCCTCCTCGACGACCTGCTCGCCGCTCTCGGAGAGGTACTCCTCGGTGAGGTCGACGACGGCGGTCGCGAGACCCTCCTCGCCCAGTGCCGAGCCGACGACCAGCGTGAGCAGGAGGAGGGGGATGACCGAAAAGAAGGCGTAGTAGGCGATGCTCGCCGCCATGAACGTGAGCCCCTCCTCGCGGGCGCGTTCGACCACGGCACGACCGGTCTCGATGGCTCCCATCGACCCGACTTCTCGCCACGGCGGCCAATAGCTTGGCGTTGCAGCGGCCGCCTCCCTGCCGCAGTCTTTTACCGGCGAGCGTCGTAGACGGCCCATGCACGTTCTGGTTCCCGTCGACGAGTCCGACCCCTCACGCGACGCGCTGGTGCTCGCGTGCGAGACCTATCCCGACGCCCGGATCACCGCGCTTCACGTCCTCGAACCGATGCACGGCGAGCCGGCGATGTGGCTCTCGGAGGACCAGCGCGAGGAGGCGGCAGCGGAGGAAACCGAGGAGCTCTTCTCGGAGGTGCGGGCGAGCGCGGGGGAGTACGGCGTGAGGGTCGAGACCGAGTCGGTCTACGGGACGCCCGCGCGAGCGATCGTGGCGTTCGTCGAGGACCACGACGTCGACCACGTCTTCGTGGGGAGCCACGGCCGCACCGGCGCCTCGCGGGTGCTGCTCGGGAGCGTCGCCGAGGGGATCGTGCGACGCTCGCCGGTGCCGGTTACGGTCGCCCGCTAGAGACGACAGCGTTATGCGCCGGCCGGCCGTCGCATGCCGTAGAATGGGGGCGCTAGAGGACGTCTACGACGACCTCGACACCGACGTCCCGCTCTCCGAGTTCAGGGCGGCGGTCGAGGCGAAGGTCGAACAGATGGGCGGGCTCGCGGACGAGGAGACCGCCGCGATGCTCATCGCCCACGAGCTCTCGGACGACGAGGTGTCGGGAATCGCCGACATCGAACCGGGCATGGAGGAGGTGAAGTTCCTCGCGAAGGTCAGATCGGTCGGCGAGCTCCGCACCTTCGAGCGCGAGGGCGAGGACGATCCCGGTCGAGTCGTGAACGTCGAGGCGGCCGACGAGACGGGCGTCGTCCGTCTCGCGTTCTGGGACGAGCAGGCCGTCGCCGTCGACGAGGACGGCTTCGAGGAGGGTACCGTCCTCCGGGTGAAGGGCCGCCCGAAGGAGGGGCTGAACGGGATCGAGGTGAGCGTCTACGAGGCGCAGGTCGACGAGGACGCCGAGATCGAGGTGGCGCTCACCGACGAGGTGCGGATCGAGGACCTCGCGCTCGGCCAGTCCGACGTGAACGTCGAGGGACGGGTGCTCGACGTCGGCACGGTCCGCACGTTCGACCGCGACGACGGCTCGCAAGGGAGAGTCGCGAACCTCACGATCGGCGACGAGACCGGTCGAGTGAGGGTGACGCTCTGGGACGAGCGAACCGAGGACACCGAGGAGCTATCGGTCGGCGAGAGCGTCGAGGTGGTCGACGGCTACGTCAGAGAGCGCGACGGCAGCCTCGAGCTCCACGTCGGAAACCGCGGTGCCGTCGAGACGACCGACGCGGAGATCGAGTACGTCCCGCAGACGACGCCGATCGACGACCTCGAACTCGAGCAGGTGGTGGACATCGGCGGGGTGATCCGGTCGGCCGACCCGGTCAGGACGTTCGACCGCGACGACGGCTCGGAGGGCCAGGTCAGGAACGTCCGAGTGCAGGACGAGACCGGCGACATCCGTGTCGCGCTCTGGGGCGAGAAGGCCGACGTCGACCTCGGACCCGGCGACACCGCCTACTTCACGGACGTGGAGATCAGGGACGGCTGGCAGGAGGATTTAGAGGCCTCCGCCGGCTGGCGGTCGACGGTGACGGTCACCGACGCGTCGGCCCCGTCGCTGGCCTCCTCCGACGGCTCGGCGAGCCTCTCGTCGTTCGGCGAGGGGGGGACCGGATCCGGGAACACAGGCGGGTCCGGGAACGCGACCGGGGCCGAGAACGTGGGGGGCGACGGGACGTCGACCGAGGGGGGCGACGCGGCCGGAGCGGAGGGTGCCGTGCCGGACGATGCGGACGGAACCGAGGGCGGTCGCGAGGAGGGGGCGGCCGTCGAGTTCACCGGCGTCGTCGTTCAGCCGGGCGACCCGACGATCCTCGACGACGGCGAGGAGACGATGCGCGTGGTGACCGACGCCGACCTCAGCCTGGGCGAGGAAGTCACCGCCCGGGGGACGATGCGGGAGGGACGTCTCGACGCCGAGGAGGTGTTCTGATGGATAAACCCTTAAGCACTCCACCGGTACGAAAGGGACATGGGCGTTGAGCTACCGTTCGCGCCGGTCGACGCGATCATCAGACGGAACGCGGACGGGCTACGGGTCAGTGCCGACGCCGCGAAGGAGCTCGCCGAACGGATCCAGAACCAGGGGGCGACACTCGCGGTCGACGCGGCCGAACGAGCGACCGCCGACGGGCGGAAGACGCTGATGGCGACGGACTTCGGGGTGGAGACGCCCCCGGACGCCGAGACGCTCGAACTCCCGATCGCGCCGGTCGACCGGATCGCCCGGATCGAGATCGACGACAGCTACCGCGTGGGTATGGACGCCCGGATCGCGCTCGCGGAGATCTTAGAGGGGTACGCCGACGAGGTCGCGGCGGGGGCGACGACGCTCGCCCACCACGCGGGGAGACGGACGGTGAAAGCAGAGGACGTCGAGACGTATCTCGACCTGGTCGACTGATCCGATGCGATTCGGCTACACCGAGACCTGTTTAGAGCACGACACCGGCACACGCCACCCGGAGACGGCGGATCGGCTCAGGGCGATCAGACGCGGCCTCGCACGGAAGTACGGCGTCGAGTACGTCGACGCGGAGCCGGCGAGCGTCGAGGTGGTCGAGGCGGTCCACGACCCGGGGTACGTCGAGGCGGTCCGCGAGTTCTGTGCCGAGGGCGGCGGGAACTGGGACCCGGACACCGTCGCGGTCGAGGCGACGTGGGACGCCGCGCTCGCGAGCGCGGGCCTCGCGCAGTGGGCCGCGGAGACGGCCGTCGCGGGTGCCGACGGCCGCCAGACGCCCTTTTCGATCGGGCGACCGCCGGGCCACCACGCGCTCTCGGACGACGCGATGGGTTTCTGTTTTTTCAACAACGCGGCGGTCGCCGCACAGGCGACGCTCGACGCCGGGGCCACGGAGAGCGTCGCGATCCTCGACTGGGACGTCCACCACGGCAACGGCACCCAGGAGATATTCGAAGAGCGCGGCGACGTCCTCTACCTCTCGATCCACGAGCAGGGGCTCTACCCGGGGACCGGGGAGGCGGAGGAGGTCGGCGAGGGCGAGGGCGAAGGGACGACGATGAACGTCCCGCTCGCCGCCGGTGCCGACGACGACGACTACGGCTACGTGTTCGAGCGGGTGATCCTCCCGGCGCTCACCGGGTTCGACCCCGACCTGTTGATCGTGAGCGCGGGCTTCGACGCCCACCGCCACGATCCGATCTCACGCATGCGAGTCTCCACCGACGGCTACGGCCGGTTCACGCTCTCGCTCCAGGAACTCGCCGAGGAGACCGACACCCCGCTCGCGTTCGTCCTCGAGGGGGGCTACGGCCTCGACACGCTCTCGGAGGGCGTCGCGATGGTCCACGAGGTGTTCGATGGTCACGTGCCGCTCGAAATCGACGGCGAGCCGACGGACACGACCCGTGACCTCGTCGACGAGCTCGGAGAGCGTCACGGCCTCGGGTCGTAGTACCGGGCGAGGTCGGCACCGAACTCCTCGGCGAGCGACGCGACACTCCCTCCGACGAACAGGTCGTAGCCCCCCTCGAGCGCGCGTTCGACGTCGGGGCCGAGCGGCCCGTCGAACAGCGTCTCCCTCACGAGCGTTTCGGGCGTCGTGAACTCCCGCGGACGTTCGACGACGTAGCGCTCGCCGTCGACGAACGGCCCGAAGCTCTCTCGGTCCTCGGCGTAGGCGTCGGTGAACGCCTCGGCGTGCGTCCGGACGTGGACCGGTGGCCCGAGGTGGCGCTCGACGGCGGGGAGGGAGGCGACGGCACACTCGACCAGCAAGAGCGCGGTGTCGTCGGCTACTGTCTCCGCCCGGAGCGGCTCGAACCCGTGGCGGGCGAGGCGTTCGACCAGCCCGGTGAGCGTCCGCCGGAGCTGTGGGTAGAGCTGATCGTCGACGATTTCGGGTACCTCGAACCGGATCGCGAGCGGAGTCGTCCCGCGTCTGTCGATCAGGGATCGCACCTCCTCCTCCGAGAGCGGTGGGGGGTCGGTCGACTCGAAGCGCTCGGTCAAGGGATCGGCGAGCAGCGCGCGGGCGTGGTGCTGGAACCGGGCGACGTTCGTCTCCGAGAGCACCGCCGCGACGTTGCGTTCGGGGTCCGTTGGATCGATCACGACGAGCGGGTCGTCGAAGCTCGCCTCGCCGTGGTCGGCCGGGTCGAGCTCCACGGGGGGGTGCCAGTCGGCGGCGGCCCGACAGACCGCCTCGAACCCGCCGTACTCGATCACGAGCAGTTCGGTGAGATAGCCCGAGAAGCCCTCGGTGCGGAGGTCGCTCCCGTAGAGGCCGTAGGCGGTGAGAAACGCCTTCAGGACACGCACCTCGCTCGCGAGGTCGGGGGTGAGTTCGGACTCGACGTACCGGGTGTGAAACGGCGTCCGGTCGACGGCCGATCGTATCTCGGTCGCGGCGTCGAGGCGGTAGCAGGGCACCAGATCGACGTCGAACCCCTCGATCTCGCCCGTGACGTAGGGGTGTTCGGCGTACTCCTCGCGCCCGTCGGGGAGCACCCTGTGTCCGACCGCGAGGCCGTAGCGTTCGAGGTCGTCCCGGCCGAGGTCGGGCGGGAACCGGACGAAGACGTCGATGTCTCGGTCGCCGGCGAGCCAGGTGTCCCGGGCGGTCGAACCGACGCGGAGGACGTCGGCCTCGACGGGGAGGTCGGCGACCGCCTCTTCGGTCCGCGAGACGAGGTCGGCGGCGACGCGCGCGAGTGCCCGGCGTTCGGCCTCGTCGGGGGTGACCCGCTCACGGACGGCCGCCACCGCCTCGGAGAGCGCCCTGTCCTCGGTCATGCCGGGTCTTTTCGTCGGGCGGGCGAAAGCGTGTCGATAGGGGGAAAGCGAAAGCGCTTTCAAATCGAGTCAGGTAGGGGAGAGTGAGCCGCCATAGCTCAGTTGGTAGAGCACCTGGTTGTTACCCAGGTTGTCCCAGGTTCGAGTCCTGGTGGCGGCGTTTTCGAGTACAACGCGACGAGCGAAGAGAGGAGTCGGTATGTCGAAAACGCGATCCGAAGGACTGGAGCAGACGAGTCGCAGCCCGCACAGCGAGTAAGACGAGCGAGCAGGACCGTCTCGCCGGGTTCGAGTGCTGGTGGCGGCGTGAATTTTTACCGAAAATTCACGGCCCGCAGCACGGAGCCCTGCGCCTGTGCTCTCTTCGGGACCACCTCACGCGAGGAGCCCTGGACACCGAGTGCGGTTCGGGCCGTTGGTACTCTCCCTCGGTAGCGTGGTTCCATCACGACGGGGGGTTCGAGGTTCCCGGATCGATCCGATACACAAATACCCCCTGCGTCCGAAAGCCCTCTGAAATGGTCGAGGACGAGGAGAAAGTGAAAGCCGTCGCCCGCTGTGCGGGCTGTGGTGCGATCGTTCCGGTCCGGGTCTGGTCCGACGGCTCGATTCATTCGATCAGCGGCGAGGCGGCGTGTTCCTGTACGGACTCGGAGTTCGAGGTGATCTCGTCGGAGGCCGAGTCCGCCTGGTCCGGCGAGGAGCAGGCGAACACCTCCCGACCGACCGAGTGATCGGTACGGGAAGACGGCGAGCGTAGCCGAGAGAGGGGGTTATTTGACGCCTCGGTCGGATTCCTCTACCGATGTCAGGAGAGACGATCGGGTTCGTCGGACTCGGGATCATGGGACTGCCGATGGCGAAGAACCTGCTGGAGGCGGGCTACGACGTCGTCGGTCACAACCGCTCGCAGGAACCGGTCGAGGAACTCCTCGACCACGGCGGTGAGGCAGCCGAGACACCCCAGGAAGCTACGGAGCGCGCGGACGTGCTCATCACCTGCTTACCTGACTCCGAGGTGGTCTCGGAGCTGATGCACGCGGACGAGGGGATCCTCGCCGGGGTGAGCGAAGGAACGACGGTGATCGACATGTCGACGATATCGCCGACGGTCACCGAAGAGCTCGCCGAGGAGGTCGCAGAACGGGGAGGTGCGATGCTCGACGCGCCGATCAGCGGCGGCGAGGAGGGTGCGATCGAGGGGACGCTCTCGATCATGGTCGGCGGCGAGGGAGAGGTGCTCGACGCCAACTACGAGATCCTGGAGGCGATGGGTGGGACGATCACCCACTGCGGGCCGAGCGGTGCGGGCCAGGTCACCAAAGCCTGCAACCAGATCGTCGTCGCGAACACGATGCAGGCGGTGAGCGAGGCGCTCGTCTTCGCGGAGAAAGCCGGTGCGGACCTCGAAGCCGTCGTCGACGCGATCAGCGGCGGTGCGGCCGGCTGCTGGGCGCTCGACAACCGCGCGCCGACCATGATCCGCGGCGAGTTCGACCCCGGCTTCTTCGCCTCGTACCAGTACAAGGACCTCCGGATCGCCACCGACGCGGGCGAGGCGTTCGGCTCGCCGATGCCGATCACCGAGGTGACCCACGAGATGTACAAGGCGATGGAGGAGAACGGGATGGGTCGCGACGACAACTCCGGCGTGATGCAGATCGTCGAGATGCTCGCCGGGACAGAAGCGCGGATCGAGGACTGACCACCGCCCGCTGGCCGTGTCTCAGTTCGACCCGGTTGACTGGTCGAAAACGATCCGGACGTATCAGAAATATAGTATAAATATCAGGGTCCTATTTTTAGGGTACACTCCTGTATACTTCGCCTATGTCCGACCAACAGGGCAACGCGGGCGCACAGGGCGGAAACACGGGGGCCCAGGGACAGCCGGCGGACGGCGCGGAGGAGACGGCCTCCATCGTCACTCGAAGCGCGCTCCGGATCGGCCTCGCGCTCTTCGGGCTCGTCCTGCTGCTGTTCGCGCTCAGCCAGGCGTTCGGCGTCGACCTCATCTCGCCGATCATGGAGACACAGATGGGCCAGTGGCTGCTCGTCGCGTTCGTCGCGTTCGTGTTGATCCTGATCGCGCTCGGCGGCTGGGGAACGACGAGACGGTAGCGTCAGTGGCCGTCCACGTCGTCGGGACGCGGGAACCGACCGTCGAGACGGACACTTGACGAACGCCGGATCGCGTCGATCGAACGTCGCGTCGTTCGTCGTCCTCGATACTTCCACTCGCCCGTACGTTCCGACCCACGCTGGCGACCTCGCTCGTACAGTAACAGTTTCGGTAGGGAACCGACCTCCCGTCAGTTCGCCGACCTCGCGACACGGTTGTTCGGTTCTCACCGACGCCGACGAGGAAAGGAAGGGTGGAGAACGTTCCAGGTTCGGCCCTTCTCGTGTCAGTGAGCGGGTATCGGCACACGACGCCGTGACTAAAGGGGTATGTCCCGATCCCCCTATACTGACGTGAATCGGTACGGTACGAACCAGCATGTATGTTACGGTGATTTTGCCGGTAGTCAACTGATAATCGAAGTAGATGTCGGTGTCTCCTCCAGCCATATACTCTGAGAATCGACGATCCTACATCTCTATATAAATACGCGTGCGGTTAGCGGACGCCGGTAGTTGAAGGCTTCAGAACCTTTTATTATTAGACCAACTAACGAACTAAAGACCGAGAGATGTGTAGTCGGGCCATCGGCGTACTGTCCTACCCTCGTGGTGAGAACGGCGTCCTGGATGAAGTGCGAGAGGAGCTTCAGGCTCGTACCGCGGACTCGGTCGATGAAAGCGGTGACGAGAAACGCATCCGGATATCCTCGCTGCCGCGAGCCAGAACTGATTATCCCGGCTCGGGCGAGCAACGCCGCCGGACGAGGGAAAGCGAGAACTGCTCGACTAGACGGAAGACGACGCGATCGCGCTTCCGCTGACCGAGTAGCTTCGCGGCTAGCGACCCGGACCGCATCCCGAGAAGACTATCCCCCGCTCGGTACGATGAGCGGGAACAGTCTGTGGCGTACGATGAGGTACGCGAACAGCAGGACGACGGCCCCGATGGCGCCCACCCACAGCGCGAGCAGATAGTCACCGACGTTCGCCAGAGAGAGCCCCGCGTACTCGATCGAGATCCCCAGCCCGGCGACGACCACGGCGACCGCCGTGTATCCGAGCGCGAAGAACACCTGAACGAGAAGTTCGAGGACCTCCTCCTGCATGGAGGTGCACACCATTTCGACTATCAATAGCATTTCGGTTCGTCACCCCCGGGTTCGAGCGGTTTCGGGGCGCGGCGGACTTCGGGATCCGCGGGTCGGTTCGTTCCCCGAGTCGCGGTGGGGATCCCCCGGTCGCGCCCGACGAGCACAACGGCTATCCCCTCGGCCCCGTTCAGTTCGGATATGGAGGGGCTCACATCGGCGCTCGTGGGGACCCCGATCGAGTACCTCGTCGTCGTCTTCCTCGAGACCGCTCTCTCGTTGATAATCGTGACCGGGGTAGGGCTGCTGTACCTGCGTCGGCGCTCGCTCCCGTATCTGTTCGTCCTGATCGCGTTCTCGACGCTCCTGGTCAGGAGCGCCCTCGGTCTCGCATCGCTGTTCGATCCCGTGGCACTGGACGCAGGCGGGTTCACGCTGTACAACACCGTCGAGCACGGACTCGACGTGGTGCTCATCGGCGCGTTGCTCGTCGCCGTCTACATCGCACGTGGCGAGCGCGGCGGAGGAACCCCGTGAGCGGGGACCCGCGGATCGAACTCACGGGGCTCGTCCACCGCAACCCAGGAATCCACTTCAACGCCCTGGTCCGCGAACTCGGCGTCTCGCCCGAGCGGGTCGACCGCTACGTGCGCGATCACCTCGAGTACGACACGATCGTCCGCGAGTCCGTGTACGGACAGACCCACTACTACCCACCGAAGTTCGACGCCTGGGAGCGGACCGCGCTCGCGATGTTGCGGCGAGAGACCTCCCGGGATATCATCGTCTACCTCCTCGAACACGGCGAGTCCTCCCCGTCCGAGATACTCGAGACGGTCGGCATCGCCCGGAGTACCCTCTCGTGGCATCTCGACCGCCTCACCGAACAGGATATCGTCGAGAAGCGCCGCGACGGAAACCGCATCTGGCTCGACATCTCGCGGCCTGACGACCTCGAACCGTTGCTGGGTGAGGTTCGACCGCTCCTCCCGGAACGGCTGCTCGACCGTGCCGAGCGGCTCATCGACACCCTGTTCGAGGACGTCGGCTGATCCTCGGGAGGGGAGCGTGTGCCCCCAGACGATCCGACGGACGGTGGATTCACCGGGACGTGAACCGCGCGACGGTCGATCACTTCGCTCGCACAGCGACTCACGGGGCTTCGAACCCCACCTCGTCTGACACTCGCGCGGCTCGCGGGTGTGCTCGCCGAACAGGAGTAGTGGACTCGCTGGGATTTGAACCCAGGGCCTCTTCCTTGCGAAGGAAGCGATCTACCGCTGATCTACGAGCCCGCACCACTTCCTACCGGCGGGCGTTATTTGAGGCTTCCGTTCCGTCAGTGCGCCCGGAGCACGCGCTGGCGACCACCGACCAGGCCGAGCGCGAAGCCGGTGAAGTGGGCGACGAGCGCGACGCCCCCCGAGGCGGTGAACAGCGTGACCAGCCCGCCGAGGACGACGACGATCAGCAGCTGCTGTCTGCGCGTCGGTCGGAACCGGCCCATGATCGAGTCGGCGAGCGGATTGCCCGCGACGACGTAGCCCATCAGCGCGAACACCGCGCCGCTGATGCCGAGCACCATCCGGGGGTAGCCGACGAGCAGTCCGAAGAGGACCTCCGCGAGCCCGGCGAGCAGCCCCGTGAGGAGGACGAAGACGTGAAACCGCGAGCGGTTCGACGCGCGCTCGACGAGCAGGCCGAGCACCGCGAGACCGAGCGCGTTCGCGAGCAGGTGGGTGGGTCCGGCGTGGGCGTAGACGCTCGTCACCAGGGTCCAGGGCCGGTGTTCGAGCGGGGCGGCGAGCGCGAACAGCTCGGGTCCGATCCCCATCAGCGCGACCGCTTGCTGGACGGCGAAGACGGCGGCGATGATCCCGAGCGTTTCGAGGGAGGGGCTGCGCGGGGGTCGCATTCGCTCTCGGTTGGGCGTCGGCGGGTAAAAGAATGCGGTCGATAAACCGGTGAAACCGGCTGAAACGTCGGTCAGTCCTCGAGGACGATCTCGATCGAGACGTCGTTCGGGACCTGTATGCGCATGAGCTGGCGCAGCGCACGCTCGTCGGCGTCGAGGTCGACCAGGCGCTTGTGGACACGCATCTCCCAGTGCTCCCAGGTCGCGGTGCCCTCGCCGTCGGGCGACTTGCGGGCCGGGACGTTGAGCGTCTTCGTCGGCAGCGGGATCGGCCCCGAGACGCTTACCCCAGTTTTGTCGGCGATCTCGCGGACGTCGCCGCAGATCGTATCCAGGTCACCCGGGTTCGTCCCCGCGAGCCTGACGCGTGCTTGCTGCATCTATTTCTCGTTGACCTCGAGCACGCGGCCGGCGGCGATCGTCTGGCCCATGTCGCGCACCGCGAAGCTCCCGAGCTCGGGGATCTCGCTCGACGGCTCGATCGACAGCGGCTTCTGTGGGCGGACGGTGACGACCGCGGCGTCGCCGGACTGGATGAAGTCCGGGTTCTCCTCTTTGACTTCCCCGCTCGCCGGATCGATCTTCTGGTCGATCGACTCGAACGTGCAGGCGACCTGCGCCGTGTGGGCGTGGAAGACCGGCGTGTAACCGGCGGTGAGCACCGAGGGGTGCTGCATGACGACGATCTGTGCGGTGAACGTCTCGGCGACCGTCGGCGGGTCGTCGGCCGGGCCACAGACGTCGCCGCGGCGGATGTCGTCCTTGCCGATGCCGCGGACGTTGAACCCGACGTTGTCGCCGGGGTTCGCCTCCGGGACCTCCTCGTGGTGCATCTCGACGGTCTTGACCTCGCCGCCGACGTCGCTCGGCTGGAACGAGACGTTCATGCCGGGTTTGAGCTGGCCCGTCTCGATTCGGCCCACGGGAACCGTCCCGATGCCGGAGATCGTGTAGACGTCCTGGATCGGCAGGCGAAGCGGGGCGTCTGACGGCGGCTGGGGCTCTTCGAGGTCGTCGAGCGCCTCGAGGATCGTCCGGCCGTCGTACCAGTCAGTGTTCTCCGAGTGCTCGGAGATGTTGTCGCCCTCGAACGCCGAGATCGGGATGAATCCGGCGTCGTCGACCGGGAAGTTCACCTGCTTCAGCAGCTTCGAGACCTCGTCGACGACGCCCTTGAACTCCGCCTCGCCGTAGTCGACGACGTCCATCTTGTTGACCGCGACGATCAGCTCGTTGATCCCGAGGGTGCGCGCGAGGAAGACGTGCTCCTGGGTCTGGGGCTGGACGCCGTCGTCGGCCGCGACGACGAGCACCGCGTTGTCCGCCTGGCTCGCGCCCGTGATCATGTTCTTCACGAAGTCCCGGTGGCCGGGACAGTCGACGATCGTGAAGTAGTAGTTGTCCGTGTCGAACTCCTGGTGGGCGATGTCGATGGTGACCCCGCGCTCTCGCTCCTCGGCGAGGTTATCCATCACGTAGGCGAACTCGAATCCGCCCTTGCCCTTCTCCTCGGCTTCCGCTCGGTGCTGTTCGATGACGTGCTCCGGTACGGACCCCGTCTCGAAGAGGAGTCGCCCGACGAGCGTGCTCTTGCCGTGGTCGACGTGGCCGATGATGGCCAGGTTCTGGTGTGGTTTTTTCGCCATTGGTATCTCACGCGCAGATGCGCTCTGTGCGTTCGTTTCGGCGGTTGCTCGTAAAACCATTTCGAAAGCCCGTTCGGGCGATCCTCCCGCCCTCGTGCGGTTACTGCCAGGAAATGGCACACCACTCGCGAGGGGATGAACTCCCCTCAGCGGGTGAGCCGCCCCACGTCCGCGAGCACCGCGCTCGCCGTCTCCGGGCCGCCCGCACCGCGACCGCTGATGTTCAGCCGACCCGCCTGCGTCGTCTCGATCTGGACGATGTTCCTCGTGCCGGTGACCGCGAGCGTGCCGTTCTCTGGCACCAGTCGGGGACCGACTCGGACGGACTCCCGAGTGGCCTCGCCGATCAGCCGAACCGTCCGACCGTCCTCGGCGGCGAGTTCGAGCGCGCTCCCCGGGATCCCCTCGATCCCCGAGACGTCGGCGTCCACGAGCGAGAACTCGCCGCCGAGGACGTTCGCGACGATGACGCACTTGAGCGCGGCGTCGGTGCCCTCGACGTCGAAGCTCGGATCCGCCTCTGCGACCCCGAGGTCCTGGGCCTCGGCGAGGACGTGCTCGTAGTCGAGGCCCTCCGCGGCCATCCGCGTCAGGATGAAGTTCGCGGTGCCGTTGAGCACGCCCCTGACCGCGGTGACGTGGCCCGCCCCGAGGTCCTCGAGCGTCGAGAGCGCGGGTATCGCACCGCCCACGGTCGCCTCGAAGCGGACGCTCCCGGCGCTCTCGACCTCGAGGCCTCGCAACTCGCCGTAGCGTTCGGCGACGGGCCCCTTGTTCGCGAGCACGACGTGGCGATCCGCGGAGAGCGCGCGTTTCGCGTGACCGAACCCGGGTTCCGCGTCGCCGAGCGTCGTCGGTGTCGCCTCGACGAGCACGTCGTATTCGGCCGAAAGCGCCGCCTCCGGGTCGTCGGGGCCGACCACGCCCTCGCTCGTCTTCCGGTCGAGGACCCGCTCCGGATCGAGGCCGGCCGGATCGACAGCGGCGCTCCGAGAGTCGGCGATCGCCGTGACGGAGTGGCCGTACTCGCCGGCGAGGTCGACCACCGAGCGACCGACCGCGCCCGCGCCGACGACGGCGAGTCGGGCCATCTACGCACCTCCGTCGAGCTGCGGCTCGATCACGAGCAGCTCCTTCTCGGCGGCTATCTCTCGCACCGTCGCGAGCGCGTCGACGACACGCTCGGTCTCCGCGGCGAGGCGAAGCCGGGCGCTCGAGACGTCGTCGGTTCCCTGTGGTGCCGAGAGCGAGACGTCCACGACCGACGCGCTCGCACACTCCTCGAACCGTTTGAGCGTATCCGAGAGGTCGGTGTCGATCAGATGTCCGACGAGCACGACCGTCACCTCCTCGCCGTAGCGCTCCTCGCCGGCCTGGACGACGTTCACGCCCGCCCCCCGGAGCGCCTCGACGACGCCGTCGAACCGTCCGGGCGCGCACTCGATATCGACCTCGACGGGAATTCTCCCTCTCGGGGTGAGGTTGCCGCGTTCGTGGTAGATGGAGAGGAGGTTGCCGCCGTTCTCGGCGATCGGCCGTAGCGCGTTGAGCAGCTCTCCGGGCTCGTCGACCAGTTCGAGCCGGATCGTGTACGCTCGACCCCGGCCGGCATCGGTCTCGGCGTCGCTCACAGTGCTCTCCCCCATCCGAGTGGTCGATTCATGGTCCCCCTCGCTCACGGGCCGACATAAGGGTTGAGGAGGCGGGCCTCCGAACTCCCGACCGCAAGAGGTTTCGCTCGCACGTGTGAGTAGGGGACGATGAGCGACACCGCCGACGAACCGTACCGGGTGCTCTCGGAGTCAGGCGAGGTGCGAGAGGGCGCGACGGTGCCAGACCTCGATCGGGAGACGCTGCTCGGTATCTACGTCGGGATGCGCTTCTCCCGACGGTTCGACGAGCGGGCGATCAGTCTGCAGCGACAGGGCCGGATCGGGACCTACCCGTCGCTCGCCGGCCAGGAGGCCTCGGGGGTCGCCTCCACGTACGCGCTCGCCGACGACGACTGGATCCAGTACCAGTACCGGGAACACGGCGCGGCGGTCGTCCGCGGGCTCGGACCCGAGTACCTCCGGTACTGGATGGGCGACGAGGCGGGCAACGCCGCGCTCGCCGACGACAGAATCCTCCCGATCAACATCACGATCGGGGGCCAGATCCCCCACGCGGTCGGCCTGGCGTGGGCGAGCGCGCTCGACGGCGCCGGGGAGTGCGTCGTCTGTCACTTCGGCGAGGGCGCGACGAGCGAGGGCGACTTCCACGAGGCCGCCAACTTCGCGGGCGTCTTCGACGTTCCCGTGGTACTCTTCTGCAACAACAACGGCTGGGCGATCTCCCACCCGGCGGAGAGTCAGACCGCGAGCGAGACGTTCGCGGGGAAGGCGACCGCCTACGGGATCCCCTCGGTCAGGGTCGACGGGATGGACCCGCTCGCCGTCTACGAGGTCACGAAGCGGGCGGTCGAGCGGACGCGCGACGCGGAGAGCGAGGAGCCGCGGCCGACGCTGGTCGAGGCAGTGCAGTACCGCTTCGGTGCACACACCACCGCCGACGACCCCACGAACTACCGCGACGAGGAGGAGGTCGAGCGGTGGAGGGCGAAGGACCCGATCCCGCGAATGGAGCGCTTTCTCCGGGATCGGAGCCTGCTCGACGACGCGACGATCGACGCGATCGAGACGCGGATCGAGGAGGAGATCGCCGACCTGATCGACGGGGCCGAGGCGATGGAGGTCGCACCCGACTCGATGTTCGAGTACGTCTTCGCGGAGCAGACGCCACGGATCGCCGAGGGGCAGGCGTACCTTCGAGCGTTACGGGAACGCCACGGGGACGAAGCGCTCGTCCGGGACGAGTAGCGAAAGGTGATTCCCCGTGTTTTCTGTGTGACTAGTCCATCGGAGAACGTTCGTGCGGTCGCGCCCGAGCGGACGCGAGGGCGCGACTTTTATGGTGCAGATTTTTGCGGTGAGTGGGTCGCGAGCGTAGCGAGCGGTCCCGAACCGTAAAACGGTGCGTGTTCTAGAAGTAGTCGACGCCCGGGGGCAGTTCCGTCTTCATACCCTTTCGCTCGCGGATCTCCTTGATCGTCTCGGGCTGGAGGTTGTCGACGAGCACCTGGAAGCCGGCGTTCTCGGTGTTCCAGGAGGCACGACCCTCGGTCGCGGACCGGATGTCAGACGAGAAGCCGATCATCTCCTCGACGGGCGCGACGCCCTCGACGACCATCATGCCGCCCTCGTCGTACATGTCGTCGACGCGGCCACGCCGACCCTGGATCTCGCCGCTCGCGGGCCCCATGTGCTCGGAGGGAACGTCGATCCGGACGTTCTGGATCGGTTCGAGCAGCGCGATCTTGCCGTCGATCAGCGCGTTGTGGACGGCCTGTCGAACGGCGGGGATGACCTGTGCCGGGCCGCGGTGGATGGCGTCCTCGTGGAGGCGGGCGTCCTCCAGTCGGATCATCACGCCCTCGACCGGTTCGGCGGCGAGCGGGCCGTCGACGAGCGCCTCCTCGACACCCTCGACGACGAGCTCCATCGTCTCGTTCAGGTACTGGATCCCCTTCGTGTCGTCGATGAGGACGTTCGTCCCGATGATCGTCTCGACGTTCTGTGAAGTGTCCTTGTCGATGCCGGACTCCTGGAGCACCTCGCGGCGTTCGATCTCGGGCATCCCCATCGAGAGCTCGCCCATCTTGATCGACTCGACGACCTCCTCCGGCAGCGGCTCGACGTGGATGTAGAATCGGTTGTGCCGGTTCGGGGAGATCCCCTCGACCGTTCGGCTCGGCTCGCGGACCGCCTCGCGGTAGACGACGATCGGCTCACCGGTGTGGACCGGGATACCCTGGTTACGCTCGATACGCTGGGTGATCACTTCGAGGTGAAGCTCGCCCTGGCCGCTGATGAGGTGCTCACCGGTGTCCTCGTTGATCGTGATCTGGATCGTCGGGTCCTCTTTCGAGACCTGCTGGAGCGTCTTGATGAGCTTCGGCAGGTCGTCCATCCGCTGGGCCTCGACGCTCTTGGTGATCACCGGCTCGGAGATGTGTTCGATCGACTCGAACGGCGTCATCTCGACCGAGGAGACGGTCGAGCCGGCGATCGCGTCCCGAAGCCCGGTGACGGCGGCGATGTTCCCGGCGGGCACGCGTTTGACCTCCTCGCGCTCGCCGCCCATGAACAGCCCGACGTTCTGGATGCGGTTCTTGCCCGCGGTGCCGGAGACGTAGAGCTCCTGGCCCTTCTCGAGGGTGCCTGAGAACAGCCGTCCGGTGGCGATCTCGCCGGCGTGGGGGTCCATCGAGATGTCCGTGACCATGAAGACGACCTCGGCTTCGGGGTCGACGTCGCGCATCCCGATCGCGAGGTCGCTCTCGGCGTCGCCGCGCCAGATCCGCGGGACACGGGTGGGCTGGGCGTCGACCGGGTTCGGGAAGTGCTCACAGACCATGTCGAGGACGACGTTAGACAGCGGGGTGCGCTCGTGGAGCTCCTCGCGGTTGCCGGCGCGCTCTAGGTCGATGATCTCGCCGAAGTCCATCCCGGTCGCCTGCATCGACGGCAGCGAGACGCCCCACTTGTAGAGGGCGGAGCCGAACGCGACCGTGCCGTCTTCGACCGAAACCGACCAGTCGACGTCGCGGTCCTCGGTCATCCCGTTGATCAGCTCGTTAACGTCGCGGATGACCTTCAGCAGCCGCTCTTGCATCTCCTCGGGACCCTCCTGGAGCTCGGAGATGAGGCGGTCGACCTTGTTGATGAACAGCGTCGGCTTCACGCCCTCTCGCAGGGCCTGGCGGACGACGGTCTCGGTCTGGGGCATCGCGCCCTCGACGGCGTCGACGACGACCATCGCGCCGTCGACCGCGCGCATCGCCCGCGTGACGTCGCCACCGAAGTCGACGTGGCCCGGGGTGTCGATCAGGTTGATGAGGTACTCCGAGTCCTCGTACTCGTGGGTCATCGAGACGTTCGCGGCGTCGATCGTGATGCCGCGTTCCTGTTCGTCCTCCTCGGTGTCCATCATCAGCTGCTCGGCGGCGCTCTCGTCGGCGATCATCCCCGCCCCGGCGAGCAGGTTGTCGGTGAGCGTCGTCTTCCCGTGGTCGACGTGAGCGGCGATGGCGATGTTCCGGATGTTCTCCGGGTTGTCCATCAAACGCTCACACTGCTGTACGATCTTCTTTCGTCTACCCATATTGTGTGCTCCTACCGGCAGGAGGGTCAAAAGGGTAGTGTTTCGCATCCGGCGCGTCCGTTCGCCGGACGCGAGGGTCGTCGCGCCCGACACGTACCACGGCGTTTCGCCGGCAGCGTCGAGTCCGTGCGCCGAGGAGCGACGGCCCTCGGCCTCGACGGGCAGAAGAGTAATGATCGGACGGTCCTTGGTAGTGATAGACATGGACGTTCGCGTAGGCGGAGACGTTTCCCCCGCTCCGTTTCTCAGTGCCCGCGACCTCTTCGAGACCGAGTACGACCTCGACCGGCAGGTCGAGGTACGTGTCAGGACCGAGCCCGACGAGCGGACCTGGACCGCCCACCCCGGAGACTACCACGTCCTCAACATCTCGCGACAGGCCGCGACGGGCGTGATGGCCCGCGAACTCGCCCTCCACGAGTACGCCCACATGTACCGCCACGAGATGGCCCACCCCTCGCACACCCAGTCCACCGAGGAGGCGATCTACCTCGCGCTCGCGGGGAGACGGATCGAGCGTCGAAAGCTCGCTCACTGCTATCAGATCGCCAACCACATGAAGGACATCTACGCCGACGACATCACCCTCTCGGTGGCCCCGGCGACGAAGCTCGTGAGCTTCCTCGAATCGAGCCTCGCACAGGCGCTCGCGGACAGGCCGAGAGCCTCGCCGTGGCCGGACGGCGAGCGCCTCTCGCCCGGTTCCGATCCCGAGATAACGGCCGTGAACGCCGCCTTCGCCCTCGCGCTCTGTGAACGTCACGACCTGCTCTCTCCCACGCACCGCCTCTACGACCTCGCCCACGCCGCCTCGCGCGACGCACCCGGGATCGCCCTCGACGACTTCCGACGACGGTTCAGGAACCTCGTCGACGACCCCGACGAGAGCGAGTACAGAAAGGCGCTCGTCGAGGTGACGAGGAGCTACGCGATAGAGAGCGGTCCGGCGGCGGACTGAGTGGGTCACAGTCGGGGGATCGGTCCTCGCGGAGCTCACCCCTCGGGCTCGAGTCGGTGATCGATCGCCCAGCGGTGGAGGTGCGCGAAGGCGGGAAAGAGCGCACGGGCTCTCGCCGTCGGCTCGTACTCGACCCGCGGGGGTATCTCGTCGTACGACCGTCGACGGAGCAGGCCGGCTGCCGTCAGTTCGCGCAGTCGTTCCGAGAGCGTGCTCGGCGAGATCGCGAGCGTCTCTTCGAGGTGTCCGAAACGAACCGGCCCCTCGGCGAAGGCGAACTCGCGCAACAGCGCCATCGTGTGCGTCTTCCCCAGCAGATCGAGCAGCGTCGCGACGGTGGCCTCGACCCGCTCGCGCTCGTCCGGGTCGAGCGACTCCCTGAGCGCCGCCGCCTCCTCCCGGCCCGGGACGGATCCGACCGAATCCTCGTGCATACGGGTCGCTACGTGGATCGGACAGAAGTATTCGCGGTGTGTATTGCGTTGCAGCGGGCACGTCGCCGTCCTTACTACGAGAGTTCGAAGTTGCGAGTATATCACTTCGGAAGCCGTAGTCGGGGCGTGAAGATCGCCGTCTTCGGTGCGACCGGACGAACCGGCCTCCCGCTGATCGAGCGGGCGCTCGATGGGGGACACGAGGTCGTCGCCCACACCCGTTCACCCGAGAAACTCCCCCAGCGCGACCGACTCGTGGTCGTCGGGGGCGACGCGTACACCGGTGCGGGCGTCGTCGAGGCGGTGTCGGGGGTCGACGCGATCGTGAGCGTGCTCGGTCAGGGGTCGAACTCGCCCGGCGACCTCCTGACGGTGTCCGGCGACCATATCCTGGGCGCGATGGCGGAGACGGGCGTCGGCCGTCTCGTCGTCCTCGTCGGCGCCGGCGTCCGGGAGGAGGGCGAGTCGGTCACGCTCGCCGGGAGGGCGATGGGCCTGCTGTTGCGGGTGGTGGCCGGCGATGTCCTCGACGACGCGACCGAGCACGTCCGGCGGGTGAAGGCGACCGATCCGGAGTGGTCGGTCGTCCGGGCACCCCGACTGACCGAGGGTGGCCCGGAGGGAGCCTACCGCGTCGGCGACGTCGCGCTCGGTTTCGACGCGGTGGACAGAGCCGATGTCGCGGCCTGTCTCCTCGACCGTGTCGAGAACGGCGACTACGTCCGAGAGATGCCGAAGGTGGGACCGGCGTGAACGGCCGAACGCCCCCCG
Organism: Halalkalicoccus sp. CGA53; assembly: GCF_036429475.1. Lineage (GTDB taxonomy): Archaea > Halobacteriota > Halobacteria > Halobacteriales > Halalkalicoccaceae > Natronorarus > Natronorarus salvus. The sequence continues at coordinate 135,619 of NZ_CP144125.1, read as the reverse complement.
GTGTGTGGGCCGGGTACGGCGAGGGGTCGCGGACTCCACGAGCGGCTGATCGGGACGGTCGACCTCATCGGTCCGGAGGCGCTCACCTACCACGAGGTCTGTACGGCGCTCTCGTCGGTGCTCCCGGGACGGGTCATCGACGACGGGTCTCGGGTCGTGGGTCGCGATCCGACCGACTTGGAGGGGTTCGTACTGAAACACCGAGAGCTACTGCGCGAGGATGGCGGGCCCCGAAGACTGAAAACGTAAGTCGCTATCGGGCGGCGGCGGCGACGCGCTCTTTCTCCTCTTTCTGGCTCACCGGGTAGCTATTGACGTCGTTGTTTGCGGCGCCGATAAGCTGGCTCGCGAGGCCCTCGGCGGCGCTCGTCGGCGATTTGTACGAGGCGCTGTGCGCGCCACGCGCGATGAAGCCGAGCGCCTGGTCGACGCGGCGCTGCGGGCCGACGTCGACCGCCTTCGGCACCGAGATCCCGCCGTACTTCAGGCGGACGGTCTCCTCGCGCGGCCCCGAGTTCTCGACCGCGTAGACGAGTACCTGCACCGGGTTGTCGCCCGTACGCTCGTGGACGATCTCGAAGGCGTCGCGGACGATCCGCATCGTCTGCTGTTTCTTCCCCGTGTTCTCGCTGGTCTGCATCAGCCGGTTGACCAGCCGCTCGACGATCGAGATCTCGCTCTTCGCGAACTGCTTGCCCGAGTGGCGGCCCATCGTGTGTGCGATCGGCGTCACGGTGATGTAGCGCGCGGTCGAGGGATCTCGGTACTCTATCTCGTCGACCTCCCAGCGCCCGAACAGGAGCGCGTCCGTGGTCGACTCGCTCTCCTCCTCGGGCTCCCCTTCGGTCTCCTCGACGTCGGCCTCGGTCTCTTCCCCGCTCATTATCGCACCGGTTTCTCCGCGTTTCCGCGGACGAGTTCGATCATCGAGACGCCGTTTACCTTCTCGACCTTGTAGTTCACGCCCGAGAGGTCGCCCATCGCGCGACCTTTCGCCCCGCCGATCCCGGCGATCGTCACCTCGTCGTGCTCGTCGATGAAGCTGATCGCGCCGTCACCGGGACAGAACGCGGTGACCTGCTTGCCGTTCTTGATCAGCTGCACCCGCACGCACTTTCGGATCGCGGAGTTGGGCTGTTTCGCTTCGATTCCGACCTTCTCGAGGACGATCCCCCTCCCCTGGGGAGCGCCCTCGAGCGGGTCGGACTTCTTCCGAAGTCCTCGTGCACGACGCGCGTACCGCGAGTCGGACCACCGGTACTTCTGGCGGTCCTTCTTCAGCTTGCGCGCCGCATACTTGCCGTTCGCCATAGTAGGCTGTGGTATCCGACGAGGCTACTTAAGACTCGCTCTTCGCGCTCGCGGCGAAGCGGCCACGGAGCCGCCCGTCGCGTTTCGATCGGACCGACACGACACCGTTTTCGGGTCGACCGATCCCCGCGATTCCGGTCGAGACGTGATCGATCGCTCTTCGCGTAGCTCTCGATCGGACCGGGGTCTCACCACGAACAGCGAGCGAACGCGTCAGGTCAACTCGACCCGATCGATCCCGAAGTGGCGGTTCGCGAGTCGCGAGGCCATCTCGATGTTCCGTCCGCCGGCACCGATCGCCGCGCCCCGATCCGCGTCGGGCACCTCCGCGTAGGCGACCGTCGTCTCGTTCTCACTGACGGTGACGTGCGAGACGGCGGCCGGCGAGAGCGCGTTCGCGACGAACGCTTCGGCGCTTTCGGCACCCTCGACGAGTTCGACCACACAGCCGAGACGCTCTTCGAGCCGCCTGACCGTTCCGCCGCCGGGTCCGATCGCCGTCGCCATCTCGCCGGGCGGGACGACGAAGACGATCCGGTCGAACTCGTCGTCGATCACGCAGTCGGTCGCGCTCGCGTCGGTCACCGCCTCGAAGACCCCGATGTGCTGGATCGCCTCCGTCGAGAGGGTCCGGCCCATCTAGTCGGAGAGCGAGCCCATCCGCAGGTCGACGTCGCCGGTGCCGAGTTTGATCGGCTTGCCGACGATCACGTTCTCGATGACGCCGTTTAAGTCGTCGATCTCGCCGTGGATCGCGGCGTCGAGTAAGTGGTTGACCGTCACCTCGTACGCCGCGCGCGCGAGTACGCTGTCCTTGCTGCCGGCGATTCCGTGGCGTCCGATCGACTCGATCTCGCCCCGGTTGGTCATGATGTCCGCGACCAGCATCAGGTGTCGAACGTTCACGTCGTCGAGACCCTGCTCCTTGAGCGTCTCCATCGTCTCCTCGATGATCGCCTCGCGGGCGGCCTCGACGCCGAGTTCGCGGTAGATCTCGTGGATGTTGTTGCAGGTCGTTCGGGAGGCGTCGACGCCCTCGATCGAGAGCACGTCGCCGAAGGCCGACCCCTCGGTGTAGAGGACGAACTCGTCGTCCTCGTCGGACTGCTCCTTGCGGACGACGACCCGGCTGACGTCCTCGATCCCCTTGAAGACCACCTCGCGGAGCTGTTCGACCAACTGGAGCAGCTGTCGGTAGCTCGGCTCGTCGGGGCCGAACTCGATCTGAGTGCCCTGTTGGACGGTCGAGACGCCCAGCGCGTCCTCGATCGTCTCCGCGACCTCCTCGGGTTCGATCAGCCGCTCCTCTAAGGTCTCCTCGTTCAGCGAGACCCCGACGCGCATGTCCGCGACGTTCGTCGAGACGTCGCCGAGCGCGAGGATGCGCGTCGCCTCGATCTTCCAGACGACCTCGTGGGCGAGCGAGCGATCGGTCGCGTACTCGTCTTCGAGGTAGACCGTCATCATCGGCGTGTCCGGCGTCTTCCGGGCGTCGACCAGCTCGATGAGTCTGGGCAGCCCCTGGGTGACGTCGATCTCCGCGACGCCCGCGTAGTGGAACGTGTTCATCGTCATCTGCGTCCCGGGCTCGCCGATCGACTGCGCCGAGACCGTCCCAACCGGGTCGAGCGGATCGACACGCGTGTCGAGATAGCGCGTCTCGACCGCTCGGGCGATCTCCTCGGCCTGTTCCTGACTGACCGACTCTCGGCCCTCGATCGTCTCGAGCACCCGGTCTTTCAGCCGGCGGGGGAGGTCACGGGACTCGACGACCGCGCGGACCTCGTCGGTGAGCTCAGTCATCGGAGGTCACCTCCGTTCGGAGCTGCCGCGGATCGGCGTGCTCCGAGAGGTTCGTCGGGGGTTCGCTCCACTCGAGGAACGCCTCCTTCTCGGCCTCGCTGTCGAACTCCGCCTCCATGATCCGGTCGGCGATCCCCTCGACGTCGATCTCGTTGTCGACCGACGAGGAGACGCGCACGGGCGAGGTGCCGTCCTCGCCGAATTCGAACTGGACGATCTTGTCCGAGGTGTCCCGAACGGTGCCGTCGTACTGGGTCTCGAGTTCCGAGAGCGCGTTGATCAGCCGACGCTGGAGGTAGCCGGACTTCGACGTCCGGACCGCCGTGTCGACCAGTCCCTCGCGACCGCCCATCGCGTGGAAGAAGAACTCCCGCGGGGTGAGCCCCGCCCTGTAGGAGTTCTCTACGAAGCCGTGGGCCTCCGCCGAGAGGTCGCCCGGCTTGTAGTGGCTGAGGGTCCGACCCTCGTAGCCGCGGTTGATCCGCTCGCCCCTGACCGCCTGCTGTCCGACACAGCCGGCCATCTGCGTGAGGTTGAGCAGCGAGCCACGCGCTCCCGACTCGGCCATGATCACCGCGGGGTTGTCGTCCGCGAAGTGGTCCTCCGCGATGTCGCCCGCGCTGTCTCTGGCCTTCCCGAGCGTCTGCATGATCTTCATCTCGAGCGTCTCGTCGACGGTTCGCCCCGGCAAACTCTCTAAGTCGCCGTTCTCGTAGGTCGTGATCAGCTCTCCTACCCTGTCGTAGGCGTTGGCGATCGCCTCGTCGATCTGCTCGCTCGCCACCTCGGGAATCGACTCGTCGTCGATCCCCAGCGAGAAGCCGAAGTGCATGATCGCCCGCATCGCGAGGCTCGAGACCTCGTTGACGAACACGCGGGCGTGGGTGTGGCTGTACTCCTTCGCGAGTGTGTCGACGATCTCGCCGCCGAACGCCCCGACGGCGTCCTCGTCGATCGTCCCCTCCCTGTGCTGGCCGTCCTCGATCACGACCGTATCCCCGTAGGAACTCGTGAACTCGAGGTCGAGGTCGGCGGGCAGGAGCTGGGAGAAGATCGTCATGCCGGTCCAGAACGCCTCTCCGTCCTCCTCGCCGTCGGCCTTCGGGAGTTCGTCGATGCTCGTTCCGCGCAGCAGGTCGAGCGCCTGTGTCTCGTTGAACCGTGGCGGCTCGCCGGTCGTCGGCCGCGGGTGCGTCAGGAGGAACGTCCCGCTGATGTGGTCCTGGATCGCGCCGATGATGTTCTCGCCGAAGCGTGGGCTGAGGATCTGCTCCTGGACCCGCATCAGCACGCGCGCCTCCGCACGCGCCTCCTCGGACTGCAGCGCGTGCATGTTCATCTCGTCGCCGTCGAAGTCCGCGTTGTACGGCGGACAGACGACGGTGTTGAGCCTGAACGTCTTATACGGCATGACGACGACCTCGTGGGCCATCATGCTCATCCGGTGGAGCGAGGGCTGGCGGTTGAAGATCACGATGTCGCCGTCGACGAGGTGACGGTTCACCTCCCAGCCGGGTTCGACCTTCTCCGAGAGCTCCTCGCAGTTCTTCTCGGTCACCTTCAGCCGGCGGTTGTCCGACCGCCGGACGTAGTTCGCGCCGGGGTGGCCCTTCGGGCCGTTCCTGACGTACTGCCGGGCGTCGTCGAGGTTCCGCTCGGTGACGTGGATCGTCTGGGTCATCTCCCGGGCGACCCTGTCCGGGACGCCGACCTCGTTGAGCGAGAGCGTCGGGTCCGGGCTGATCACGGTTCGCGCCGAGAAGTTCACGCGCTTGCCCGACAGCGAGTTCCGGAACCGGCCGTCCTTGCCCTTCAGCCGCTGGCTGAGCGTCTTCAGCGGCCTGCCGGAACGGTGACGCGCCGGCGGCGTCCCGCTGATCTCGTTGTCCATGAACGTCGTGACGTGGTACTGCAACAGCTCCCAGAGGTCCTCGATGATCAGCTGCGGCGCACCGGCCTCGCGGTTCTCCATGAACCGCTGGTTGATCCGGATGATGTCGACGAGCTTGTGGGTGAGGTCGTCCTCGGAGCGCTGGCCGTTGTCGAGCGTGATCGACGGCCGTGCGGTCACCGGCGGCACCGGTAACACGGTGAGGATCATCCACTCGGGACGGGCCTTCTCGGCGTTGATCCCCAGCGTCTCGATGTCCTCGTCCGGGATATCCTCGAACCAGTCGCGGATGTCGGAGGGCATCAGCTTGTTCAGGTCCTCGACGGTGAGGTCGACGTCCAGCGCCTTCTCGATCGCCTTCCGGTCGGCCTCGCGCGGACGGAACGAGCCCGAGAGGATCTCGCTGATCCGCGAGACGTCGATGCCGGTCTCCTCGGCGAGCGCCGGCGGGGAGACGCCCTCGTCGTCCTCGTCGTCGGGCTGCATCGCCGCGGCGATCATCTCCGGGTAGTCCGCCGAGAGCACCTGCTGGACCTCGTAGTAGGTCGTCGGTTTCTCGTGCTGGATGTCGTACTGCACCTCGCCGCAGTGGGGACAGCGATCGGCCTTCCTGGCCTGGCGGATCGCCGCCTTCATCACGTCGCTCGGGTCGCCCGAGAGCTCGCGGGTCCGCTCTAAGCGATCCCTGAACTCCGCGGCCTCCTCGTCGGTGAGCGCCAGCCGCGAGCAGGACCGACAGGTCCCGCGCAGCAGCCGACGGATCAGCTTGGTGAAGCCGACGTGGACGACCGGCGCGGCCAGTTCGATGTGTCCGAAGTGACCGTTACACGCCCCGGAGTGTTTGCCGCAGGTCTTACACTCCAGACCGGGGTCGATCACCCCCAACCTGGGATCCATCAGCCCCATATCGATGGGGAAGCCGTCGTCGTCGTAGGTGTCGGCGGTGATGATCTTCGTCGCGCTCATCTCCCGGTACTCCTCGGGGTCCATCAGCCCGAACGTGAGCCGGTCGATCTCTTTGGGTGTCGTCTGTGGTGGCATTGGTGAGTTAGACCGCGTCCTTCAGTTCCAGTCGGGGGGCGATGCCGAGGGCTTTCATCTCGTCGAGCAGCAGGTTGAACGCGTAGCTCATCTCGATCTCGTGGATGTCGGTCTCCTCGCCGCAGTTCGGGCAGTAGACCCGTCGTTGCTGGACGTTCTCGACCGCGCTCATCCCGCAGTTGCCGCAGATCTCGATGTACTCGCGGTCCGAGGAGTCGAGCAGTCGTTCCTTGAGTGCCATCGCCGCGCCGTGACCGATGAACACCTCGCGTTCCATCTCGCCGACGCGCAGCCCACCCTCTCTGGCACGACCCTCGGTCGGCTGGCGGGTGAGCACCTGCACGGGTCCACGGGAACGGGCGTGGAGCTTGTTCGAGACCATGTGGTAGAGCTTGTGGTAGAAGATCGTCCCGACGAAGATCTCCGCCTCGATCTTCTCGCCGGAGACCCCCGAGTACATCACTTCCTTCCCGGAGGACTCGAAGCCGTGCTCCGTGAGCGCCGAGCGCAGTTCCTCCTCGCTCTCGCCCTGGAACGGCGTGCCGTCGACGCGTCGGCCCTCGAGCGAACCGACCTTCCCGCCGAGCATCTCCAGCACGTGGCCCACCGTCATCCGCGAGGGCAACGCGTGCGGGTTGAGCACGAGATCGGGGACGACACCCTCCTCGGTGAACGGCATGTCCTCCTGGGGAGCGATGTGACCCAGCACGCCCTTCTGGCCGTGTCGGCTCGCGAACTTGTCGCCTAGCTCCGGGATACGCTGGTCGCGCACCTTCACCTTCGAGAGCTTCGAGCCGTCTTCGCCCTCCATCAGCGTCACCGTGTCCACGATGCCCGACTCGCCCGAGCGCATCGTCACGCTCGTCTCCCGGCGCTTCTGGGGACTGAGACCGCCCATGTCGTCCGGTTCCTCGAGGAACCGCGGGGGACTGGTCTTCCCGAGCAGCACGTCGTTCTCGCCGACGTCGGTCTCGGGGTTGACGAGGCCGTCCTCGTCGAGGTGCGTGTACGCCTCCTCGCCGCGGGCGCCGCGGACGTCCTCCGACGGGATCTCGAAGCGGTCCTCCTGGCCGCCGGGGTAGCGTCGTTCCTCGCCCTCGTAGGTGCGGAAGAAGTGCGAGCGCGAGAGCGCCCTGTCGACCGACCCCTGGTTCATCACGAGCGCGTCCTCGATGTTGAACCCCTCGTAGCTCATCACGGCGACGACGAAGTTCTGGGCCGCCGGCCGGTCGTCGAAGCCGATCTGCTCCGTCGTCTGGGTCTTCACCATCGCCAGCTGCGGGTAGTGCAGCAGGTGCTGGCGGGTGTCCGGCCGGATCCGGTAGTTCGCGGAGGGAAGCCCGAGCGACTGTTTCATCATCCCCGCACCCATCGTGATTCGAGGGGAGGCGTTGTGCTCGGGGTACGGGATCATCCCCGCGCCGATGCCGAAGATGAGCTGCGGGTCGATCTCCAGGTGGGTGTGGTCCTCGGTGAGTTCCTCCTCGTCGACGGCGACGAGGATGTCCTCTTCCTCCTCGGCGTCGATGAACTCGACGTAGCCGTGTTCGACGAGCGTCTCGAACTCGATCTCGCCGGATTCGAGCGCCTCGATCGCCTCCTCGGTGATCAGCGTCTCGCCGCCCTCGACGACGAGCAGCGGTCTCCGTGCGCGACCCGCGTCGGCGTTGATGATCACCTCGCGGGTGCGCTCTTTCACCGCGACGTTCACCATCTCGCTCACGTCGCCGCGGCGTCGTGCCGAGCGGACCTGTTCTGCGAGCTGGTTCGGATCGGGGTGTGTACCGATCAGACTCCCGTTGACGTAGACCTTCGCGTCTCGTTGTGTGCTCATATCAGTCGTCAGCCTCCGCTCTCCGCTGTTCGATGCCGGGCAGCCCCCGCACGCCCATCGACGCGAGTTCGCGTTTCAGCCGGCTCTCGTCCTCGATGTCCTGTGTCAGCTCCATCGCCTGGGCGAAGTTCTTCACCAGCCCGCAGTTCGGCCCCTCGGGCGTCTCCGAGGGACAGATCCGGCCCCACTGCGTCGCGTGGAGGTCGCGCGCCTCGAAGTGTGGCTGCGAGCGCGAGAGCGGCGATCGAAGCCGCCGGAGGTGGGAGAGGACGCCCATGTAGTCGGTTCGGTCGACGAGCTGCGAGACGCCCGAGCGCCCGCCGACCCAGTTGCCGGTCGCGATCGGGTGTTCGAGCCGCTCGGTCAGCACGTCGCTTCTGACCACCGTGTTCACCGATAGCTGGCGGTTTCGCATGTTCGCCCGCTCGAGCTGGTACTTCACGTCGCGGGCGAGCTTGTTCAGCGCCGTCCTGAACAGGTCCTTCATCAGGTCGCCCGAGACCTTCAGCCGCTTGTTCGCGTAGTGGTCCTTGTCGTCGGAGTCGCGGTGTTTGAGCGCGAGTTCGAAACACGCCTCGGCCATCCGGCAGAGATAGTACGCTTTGTTGATCCGTACCTCCTCCTCCTCGACGCCCTCCTCGTGGAGGTGCGGGAGCAGGTACCGGTCGATGACGTAGTTCGCGCGTTTCAACTGGTAGTTCTTGCCCTGGCCCGAGGCGACGCGCTGGCCGAGCGTCTCGATCGCCTCCTCGGTGGTCTGGACCTCCGCCTCCTCTAAGTTCTCCAGCATGAACTTCACGATGTCCGGGTCGTCCGAGACCCGGTGGACGATCTCCTCGTCGGACTCGAGCCCGAGCGCCCTGACCAGCGTGACGAACTCGATCGAGCCCGAGACGCTCGGGAACGAGACCTCGAGCAGGCCGTCGCGACCGCGCTCGCAGAGCACGAGCGCGCGGTAGCCCCGGCGCTGGGAGAAGGTCTTCGCGACCTGGATCTCGTCGCCGTAGCGCGAGTCGTACTCCGCTAAGATCTTGTTCGGCGCGAGGTCCTCGCTGGTCATCAGCACGCGCTCGGAGCCGTTGATGATGAAGTAGCCGCCGGGGTCCTTCGGGTCCTCGCCGATGTCGATCAGTTCCTCGTCGGTGAAGCCGTCGATGTTACACTTCTCGGAGCCGACCATCACCGGCATCGTCCCGACCTTCGTCTCCGTCGAGTCGACGACCCGCTCTTCTTCCTCCTCGCCACCCTTGACGATCGACATCTCCATGAACACCGGCGCGGCGTAGGTGATGTTCCTGAGCCTCGCCTCCTGCGGGTAGAGCAGTTCTTCCGATCCGTCGGCCTCCCTGACCCTCGGGGTGACCACGCGGACGTCGCCGAGTTCGACGTAGACGGGCTCTTCGCCCTCCTTGTCGCCGATGTCGGTGTCGATCGTCGCCTTCTCGGTGACGACCTCCTGCATCCCCCGGCGGAGGAAGTCGTTGAACGAGCGGAAGTGGTGTTCGGCGAGGCGCTCTCGGGAGAAGTACTCCCGGGAGAGTCGCCGTCGCTCCTCTCGGCTGACGCTCACTCTATCACCAGCCGATAGACGACCGCCCGGTCGGTCGTGCGTGACTCGCGCTCGATCCGGATGACGTCGCCCACCTCGGCGTCGTCGGGAAGCGCGGAATCCGTGCGTTTGATCTTCGGTAGATCGGTCGGTTTGATGCCGTACTCGTCGAGTACCGTCTGGATCGACTCCTCGTCCATGACGGTGTGCTCGGGTACCAGCGTGTGTTGGCTTACGTCCATGTGTCTCGGCCTGTAGAGAATCGCCTCGATGGCTGTTACGAGATACTACAGACTCCTATAGGAGCCGGCCATTTAAGAGTTCCCAAACGCGGCGAAGCGGACGCTCACTCCGTCCCCAGTTCCGGGGCCATCATCGACGGGTGAGTCGTGTCGATACTCGCCCGGAGGTGACGAAAGCGTATATCGCTTTGGGGTCGAGACCCACACGACCGGCCGTTTGGAAAGGCTTATATCCGGCAGTCGGAAAGGGAGAGATGCGTCCTGCCCGGGTGGTGTAGTGGCCTATCATACGACCCTGTCACGGTCGTGACGCGGGTTCAAATCCCGCCTCGGGCGCTTTTCCGAACTCACGTTCGTAGGCGACGGCTTCGCCATCGTGCACGACCGAGAGGACGTCGAGCTGATCGTGCGATGTCGAGGGAGCTACTGCGGCCGCCGTGGCCGGCGCTGCCAGGACAGCTACGAGGCAAGCCGGAGGGCGTTTGCGGACCGAGAACGACGCGAGGGACCCGTGGATCGGGTGTACAACTGCACCTCCACATCCACGGTACGGGGTATCCCGGACGGGGTCCGAAACCTCGGCGTCCCGGTCACGTCACCAGCCGAATGGATCAGCGTCGTCCCGGCTCCAGAAGCCGGGGGACGCTTCGAGGACGAGGAAGGTGTCCTCCGCGCCCTTCCAAGCGCCGCCGTTCGCGACGGACGGATCCGGTTCGATCCGAAACTGTGAACTTTCCCGGCCAGCGCGTGTGACCGGGCTCCCTTCGGGTACTCGAGGACCGCGAAGACCGACCAGAGGCCTACCAAACACCTCGAGCGTTCCTGCCCGGGTAGATGGGAGAGTGAGGGGAATCGAGACCAGGAGGAGAGCTGGCGACGAGCGCACTCAGTGCTAAAGCGAGCCAGAAGCACTCAGTCGCCGTCGGTGTACGCGCCGTGTTCTCGGGGATACCCCGCGTGCAGCTCGTCGTCGTAGGCGTGGACCATGTCGCCCCACGCCCCCTCGGCCATGTCCTGGCTGGCGGGCGGGGTGGTCTCGCCCTCCTCCTCGCGACCCTCCGGCTCGCGAATCCCGAAGCGCTCGCGGGTCTCGGCTTCGACCTCGTCGGTGAGCTCCATGCCGAGCCGGAGGCTGTCCAGCAGCCGCTCGTCGACGTTCTCCGTGAGTAGCTCCCGCGCGACCTCCTGGTCGCCGGCCTCGAACAGCTCCCGGGCCTCCGCCTCGATCGCCGCTCGCTCGTCGAGCAGTTCGTGCTCGAACCCCTCGATCGCGCCGACGACGTCGGTGTAGAACTCCTCGGGCCGGTCGGCGGTGAAGTAGAGCAGCCGCTTGAACTCCCGGGTCGCGTACCGGGTCGCCTCCTGGAGCTGCCAGTCCCGATCGAGGAAGTTACCCGCGGCGTTCGACGTCGTGTAGCGGTGCTGTCGGAACTCGACGGGGACCTCCTCGGCACCGATCGGGATCGGCACGAACGGCGTGGTGATCGCGCTCGTCACCGCGGTCCAGAGCGCCTGGAGCTCCGGGTGGACGTCGGGACGGAGGTGCGCGACCTGCCCGTAGCCGGCGAAGTCGGTCGACCAGCGGGGGTCTCGGACCAGCGCGAGCACGTCCTCGAGGCTCACGGGCGCGAGCTCCTCGAGCTCCGCCTCGCGTTCGAGCGGGTGGCGAGCGCCCTGGTAGAACTCGGGGTAGAAGTACTCCTCCTCCTCGGCGGGGAATTCGCCGACGCCGAGCACTTCGTGCAGGTTCAGGGTGTCGCCCTCGCCGTCCCACCAGCCCTGCTCCTCGGCGAAGCCCACCAGCGCGTCGGAGCCCTCGAAGTCGGGGTCGTCCTCGTGGTCGACCGGGAACTCGAGGATGTAGCCGGGGTAGGAGACCCGCACCTCGTCCGGGGCGAGGCGTTCGGCGGCCCACAGGTCGCCGTCGGGGTGGGCGTAGTTGATGAACACCCAGCCCTCGGTCGCGTCGGCGAACAAGTGCGAGTTCCCGCCGTACGTCGAGTAGCCGTGCTCGTCCATCAGCCCGCCGACCACCTCGACGGCCTCCCGGGCGCTCTCTGCACGCTCCATCGCCGCCTTCGTGAGGTCCGAGTACTGCGGACCTTCCTGCGGCGCGGCCTCCTCGGCCATCTCGACCAGTTCCGGCCGCGACGGCGACCAGATGTCCCGGGCGGCGACCCCGTGTTCGTTGAGCCCGCCGTTGGTCAGCGGCGGCGGGAAGCCGGCGAACTCCGAGTACATCGAGGCGACGTACTTGTTGGTCTCCGCTGCCTGCGGGATCTCGATCGGTTCGCCCGGGATGTCGGCGTCCTCGGTGACGCCCACCGTGGTCGTGGCGCCCTCCGGGTGCTCCTGGTGCGGGACGACCTCGATCCAGTGGCTCGACGGCTCGTGTCCGAACCCGCCGAGCAGCGTCGAGCCGTCGTCGGTCAGTTCGCAGCCGACGTAGAACCCGATGCTCTTGCCGGGCGGGGCGTCTCCCCCGGTGAGGGTCGCGTCTGCGTCCCGTCCGCGACCGGCTGTCCCTTCGTCCCCCTCCGTTCGTCCCGAGAGCAGCGCGGCGGCGACCGCCAGCGCGCCGAACCCGCGCCGCGTGAGTCGTGTCAGTCTCATGGACCTAGCGATCCGAAACGGTTCGATTCCTGAGTGATTAAACGTTAGTATCTATCGATACGGCGAAACTTCGAAGCGGGCGATCGTCGGCGATCGCACCGTCCGAGCGGGTCGACGGGCAACGACGCGTGACGGGGTGGACCGTCGTCGAACCGGCCGACTGGAACCCGGTCCGCCGGACGTCTCGTCGATCCACGGAGGGGATCGAGGGGAGCGTCACCGGTGCCGTCGGAGAACCGTTTCCATCCGAAACGAGGGGGATTCGCCGGGGGTGGAGACGGGTTCCACACCGACCCCTGATCAGCGGGCCCACTGGTATCCCCCATCGAACGCGGGCGTCGGCGAACGCATCTGCCCGCCGGAACACGTGAACGTATCGACCACCGGAGGATCGAGGGACGTCACGTCCGAGTGGCCTCGCCCACGAGCACACCGTTATACGCCACGGCGCGAACGTTGGAGTATGCCCAGGGAGACGGTCGCGGAGTTCACGGTCGATCACGTGCAGGTGCTGGATCGCGAGGGAACCGTCGATACGGACCTCGAACCCGACCTCGGCGAGGAGCGGCTCGAGGAGCTCTACCGGCTGATGAAGCTCGCGCGGCGGTTCGAGGAACGGGCGATCGCGCTCCAGCGTCGGGGCGAGATCGGGACGTACGCGCCGGCGATCGGCCAGGAGGCGGCCCAGATCGGAAGCGCGAGCGCGCTCGCCGCCGAGGACTGGATGACGACCTCGTTCAGGGAGAGCGCGGCCTACCTCGCCCGGGGGACGCCGATCGACCGGCTGCTGTGCTACGCGATGGGGATGGAAGAGGGCGCGGAGGTCCCGGAGGGCTCGCGCTCCATGCCGCCGTCGATCGCCGTCGGCTCGCAGGCGCTGCACGGCGTCGGCATCGGCTGGGGACAGGCGATGCTGGGCGAGGAGGGTGCCTCGCTCGTCTACTTCGGCGACGGCGCGACGAGCGAGGGCGACGTCTACGAGGCGCTCAACCTCGCGGGCGTCTACGACGCGCGGACCGTCTTCTTCTGTCAGAACAACCAGTACGCTATCTCCGTGCCCAGGGAGGAGCAGTCGCGGGCGGAGACGCTCGCACAGAAGGCGATCGCCGCCGGCATCGAGGGGATCCAGGTCGACGGCAACGACGTCCTCGGGGTGTACGCGGTGACGCGCGCGGCGCTCGCGCGCGCCCGAGAGGGCCGGCCGACACTCGTTGAGGCGATCACCTACCGACGGTCGATGCACACCACGGCCGACGACCCATCCGTCTATCGCGAGCCCGAGGAGGAACGCGACTGGGAGGCCTACGACCCGATCGATCGGTTCGAGACGTACCTGCGTGAACGGGGAGTGCTTGACGACGAACTGATCGCCGCCATCGAGGAGCGGGTCGAGGCGGACCTGGAGGAGGGGATCGAGCGGGCGATGGACGAGCGCGATTCGGTCGATCCCGCGGAGATGTTCGACTACGCGTACGCCGACCTCCCCCCGTGGGTCGAGCGTCAGCGGGAGGCGTTCGAGGAGGGACCGGGGGGTGCATCCGGGGACGGCACCTCGGCAGGCGGGCATGGCGAGTAACCGGACGCTCGTCGAGGCGGTGCGCGAGGCGCTCTCGGAGGAGCTCGCGCGCGACGACTCGGTCGTGGTCTACGGCCAGGACGTCGCGGTCGACGGCGGCGTCTTCCGGGCGACCCAGGGGCTCGCCGAGACGTATCCCGAACGGGTCTACGACGCGCCGGTGGCGGAGTCCGGGATCGTCGGCCTCGGCGTCGGTCTCGCCGCGGTGGGGCTTCGGCCGGTCCCCGAGATCCAGTTCTCGGGCTTCGCGTTCCAGGCGTTCCACCAGATCCAACAGCACGTCGCGCGGCTGCACAGCCGCACACGGGGGACGCTCTCCTGTCCGATGACGCTCCGGACGCCGTACGGCGGCGGGATCAGGGCGCTCGAACACCACTCCGAGAGCTACGAGGCCGGCTACGCCCACATCCCGGGGCTGAAGGTCGTGATCCCGTCCGGCCCCGCGGACGCGAAGGGGTTGCTGGCGAGCGCGATCCGCGATCCGGACCCGGTGCTCTTTCTCGAACCGATGCGGATCTACCGGGCGTTCCGCGAGGAGGTCCCCGAGGGCGACCACCTCGTTCCGATCGGCGAGGCCCGCGTCGTCGATCCCGGCGAGGACGTCACGGTCGTCGCGTGGGGAGCGATGCTCCGGGAGGCGAGACGGGCGGCCGGCGCCGTCGACGCGAGCGTCGAACTGATCGACGCCAGGTCCATCTCCCCGCTCGACACCGAGACGATAACCGACTCCGTCAGGAAGACCGGTCGCTGCGTCGTCGTCCACGAGGCGCCACGGAGCGGGGGGATGGGCGCGGAGGTGGCCGCCCGGATCGGGGAGGAGGCGTTCTTCTACCTCGAGGCACCGGTCGAGCGCGTCGCCGGCTACGACGTCCCGTACCCGCTGTTCGCCCGCGAGGAGGCGTACCTCCCCGACCGGGAACGGATCCTGGCGGGGATCGAACGGGCGATCGAGACCTGATCGGACCGGCTCCCGCGAGGGCCAGCGTTCTCTCTCCCCAAACCGTTCAGAACACTCATGTACGCTCAGCGACCATGGGAAGGCATGAGCAAGTGGCTCAAGTACGCCGGCGGAGCGCTGCTCGCGGTCGTGGCGCTGTGGATCGTCTGGCAGATCGTCACGACGATCTTCAGCATCTTCGTCTCGATCGTGAGCCTCGCAATCACGCTCCTGATCATCGCCGCGGTGGTCTACGGTCTCTACCTCGCGTACTCGTACCTGAGCGGCGACGGCGGAAGCGGCGGCTCCAAGCCGCGCTCGCGATCGAGCTCCCGATCGAGAGAGCGCGAGTTCGAGTTCGAGTGACCGGGCGACCGTAGGGGCTTTCTTTTTTCCGGCGAGAGCCACCGGTATCCAACCGTTGAGTACCGCGGATCGACGAGTCGGCTCACGCTGAATGCCCTCGCTCTCGAACGGTCGCAGCCCTTTCTCGCTCTTTCGAAACCCCGAGTTCGCCGCGCTCGCGGCGATGAACGTCGCGAGCGGGATGGCGTTCGCGACGATCATCATCGCGCTGGCGCTCTACGCCGACCTCTTCGAGGCGTCGGGGTTCGTCGCCGGCCTCTTCGGCACCGTTTACGCCGCGGTCCGACTGCTGCTGGTGCTCCCCGTCGGCCGCTACGTCGACATCGGCGACGCGAAGCGGCTGCTCGTCGTCGGGATGGCGCTCAACGTCCTCGTGCTCGTCGCGTTCGCGTTCGTCACCTCGATCTCGCAGGTCGTCGCGCTGCGGGGCTTCCAGGCGGTCGGCTCGATCGTCGTCTACATCGCCGGGACGGCGATCGTCGGGACGATCGCTGTCGAGGGCGAGCGCGGGCTCTGGGTCGGCACGTACAACCAGACGAGCGCGTTCTCGAGCCTCGCCGGCGACCTCCTCGGCGGGGCGTTGCTCTTCTTCGTCGGGTTTCAGACCACCTACGGCGTGCTCGTCGTCCTCTCGCTGGTCGCGACCGCGGGCGTGATCGCGTTCGTTCGCGAGCAGCCCGGCGGGACCGAACGCGAGTCCGACGCGACCGGCATCGAGACCCTGTTCGCCCTGATACGACGGCGGGCGGTGCTCGCGCTCGTCGTCTTCCGCTTCGCGTTCAGCTTCGGGAAGATGTCAGTGATCATCTTCCTCCCGATCTACGCCCGGACCGACTTCGCGATGACTGCGCTGCTGATCGGCGCCGTACTCGCGGGCGGCAAGCTCACGAAGTCGATCGCACAGGGGTACGTCGGCGGGTTCGCCGACCGTGTCGGCGGCTACGAGTGGTTCATCGTCGTGGGGACGCTCTCGTACGCCCTCGGGACCGCGCTGATTCCATTAGCGCCCGCCGCAGCCCTCGTTCTCGACCCGATCGAGCTCACCCTGGCGGGCCGGGAGACGCCGATCCCGCCCGCCTTCTTCGCGCTGTTTCTCGCCTACGTGATCCTCGGGATCGGCGACAGTCTCCGGCTGCCGACGAGCATGGCGCTGTTCGTCCGCGAGGGCGAGTACCAGGAGGCCGTCGGCGGGAGCCTCTCGCTGCGGTCGGTCTCCTGGCAGGTCGGGGCGGTCGTCGGCCCGACGGCGTTCGGACTCGTCCTCGACGGCGCCTCGTTCCTCGTCGCGTTCTGGGTCGCCGCCGGCTTCATGCTCGTCGCCGCGGTCGTCTTCCTCTCGCTCTACGACGCAGAGCCGCCCCCGACCGGAGGGGTCTAGTACCGGTCCCAGTCGATCCACTCGTGCTCCCAGCCGTGCCGTCGGTCTGCCGACCGTTCGGCGAACTCGCGATCCTCCCGGTGGGTTCGGTTTCGCTCCGGTGCGCCCGTCTGCTCGCCGTCGAGCAGGAGCGGTCTGAACCGGACCGGACCGAACCGTTCAGCCTCCCCGTCGGCCGAGACCGCGACCAGCGACTGTTCGCCCGGCGACCCCCGGGGCATCACCAGCCGACCGTCGGGGGAGAGCTGTGAACGGAGCGCCTCGGGCGGCCTGACCGCGGCGGCCTCGACGAGGATCCGGTCGAACGGGGCGTACTCCGGGAGGCCACGGGTCCCGTCCCTGTGATCGACCAGAACCGCCCCGTAGCCCGCTTCCGCGAGGTTCTCCCGGGCGCGGTAGACCATCGGGCGAGAGATGTCGACCGCGTGGACGTGCTCCGCGCCGACGATCTCCGCACAGACCGCAGCGGTGTACCCGACACCGACGCCGACGACGAGCGTGTCGTCCCCGTCGCGTGGATCGAGCGCCTGGAGCAGCGTGGTCACGAGGCTCGGCGAGAGGACAGTCGTTCCGTCGACCTCGCAGGTGCGGTCCTCGTAAGCGACCCGCTCGTCGACGAACTCGTGACGCGGGACCGCCCGCATCGCGAGTCCGACCCGCTCGGAGTCGAGGACGCCCTTCGTCTCGTGGGCGAGCCCCTCGACCATGTCGTCGCGCAGGGTCGCCGGGTCCATGTCGCCCGTAGGACCGTGAGGGGATATGAACCGCGCGCTTGCGAGGGGGCGATACGACTTTGGGCACGGATCGACGATAGCAGGTATGTCAGAGTCGAACACCTGGATCAACGCGATCATCGGCGCGGTCGTCACCGTCCTGCTCTCGTTCACCGCCGTCTCGCCGGTCATCGGCGGGGCGGTGACCGCCTACCTGGAGAAGGGGACGACCAGCGAAGGGCTCAGAAGCGGGGCGCTCTCCGGCACGATCGTCCTCGTCCCGATGGTCCTCCTGGGGTTCGTCGCGATCGTCGGGTTCGGACTGTTCGCGTTCGACCCCGGCGGAGTGATCGCGATCGGTCTGTTCGTCCTGGTCGGCCTCGCCGTCGCCGCCGCCTGGACTGTCGGGCTGAGCGCGCTGGGCGGCTACCTCGGTGCCTACCTCTACGCGGAGTACGGCGGCGGGAGCGGTGGGACGCCGGAGTACGAGGAGACGGAGCAGGAGGTCCGGGTCTAGCCTACGAAGAATCGATCCGCGCTTCTACCAGTTCGGGATCGTGATTGACGACCACGTCCGCACCCTGCTCGGCCATCCGTCTCACCGTGCGCATCGACGCGACCGACTCGGACATCGACCACGCGAACGACGCGGGGAGCTCCTCGTCGAAACCGGTCTGCGTGCTCGCGACGTCCGAGGCGAGGATCACCGTCTCCCCCTCTAGCTCGACCCGGAGCGACTGGTGACCCGGAGTGTGTCCTGGCGTCGGGAACGCCACGACGCTCCCGTCGCCGAAGTGGTCGTACTCCCCGGTCACCTCTCGGACCTCGAACTCGGGGGATCGCAGGGACGCGAAGTCCTCCTGGAGGTAGAACAGCCACTGGCTCGACTCCGGCCACCAGGCGTAGCGAAGCTCCTCGGTCCGCGCGACGAACGTTGCCTCCGGGAAGGCGTCGATCCCGCCCGCGTGGTCGACGTGGAGGTGCGAGAGGATCACGGTGTCGACCTCCTCGGGGGAGACCCCGAGTCCCTCTAGCTGTTCGTCGACGCTCCCCTGTGGCTCGATCCCCTCGACGAACCCCTCCATGTGCGGCGCGCCGTAGCCCGTGGGGTCCTCGATCATCCCGTGGTTCACCCCGGTGTCGAACAGCACCAGCCCCTCGGGGTGTTCGATCAGAAAGCAGGGGACGGTCGCCCGAAGCGGCTCGCCGATCCTCGTCGCCTGTACGGCCAGCGAGTGATCGAGCGTCCAGTACGCGGTGTTGAGTCCGTGGATGCGGTCGGCCGGCATGCGCACAGATGGTGCGGTCGGGTGATAAAACGGGCACACCGACCCGAACGGCTCACGGTCGGACTCCGGGTCACGGCTCGCCGAGCCCCTCCGTGTACGAGACCGGACGGGCCCCGTCGTACGCTATCGCATCCGGACGAAGCGCACCCCGCCGTGGTTCTCCCGATCGAGCGAGCCGTCCTCGCGCCGCCAGAACCGGTAGAGCGTCTGCGAACGCGTCCCGATCGGGGCGACGATCGGCCCCTCTCCCCTCAACTGGTCGACCAGCGCGTCGGGCAGCGTCGGCGCCGCACAGGTCAGGTAGATCGCGTCGAAGGGGGCGTGTTCGGGCCAGCCCTCGCGACCGTCGCCGACGCGGATCGAGACGTCTCCGTAGCCGATGTCGGCGAGGGTTCCGTGGGCGCCCTCGGCGAGGTCGGCGCTGTACTCCACCGAGGAGAGGTTCTCGGGGCCGACGACCTCGGCGGTGACCGCAGCGTGGTACCCGCAGCCGGTGCCGACCTCGAGGACCCGTTCGCCCCTGTCGAGATCGAGGAGGTCGAGCATCTTCGCGACCATGTGCGGGGCGCTCACCGTCTGGCCGTCGCCGATCGGGAGCGGCCGGTCCGCGTACGCCTCCCCCTCCCTCGACACGGGGACGAACGCGTGACGGGGGACCGTCCGGAGTGCACGGTCGGTCGACTCGCGCTCGATCAGCCCCCGCGACCGGAGACCGTCGACCATCCGATCGCGCTCCGCGGACCGGTCATCGGTGCTCATTTTCCTACCAGGCAGACCACGCCGAGGAGGAGACGTCCTCGCCGTAGAGCCGTTTGACGTCCTTCGCGGGAACCGAGTCGCCCGTGTGGTCGAGTTTCGTGTGGTGATACCCCGAGACGTCGTCCCGGAGGTGGATGCCGACGATCCGGAACTCCTCGTCCTCGGCCTCCTCGGTCTCGCCGACGGTGAACTCGTGGTCGCCCGGGACGTACGTCGTCACGCTCCTGCTCTTGTCCCGCCGTCCGTCGTTCGGGTGGACCGTGACGTTCACCGAGACGTTGTCGACCGCGCGCGTCCAGACCGCCCGGACCTCCTCGGCCGGGGCGGCCTCGACCCGCCTGTCCCCCTCGAGTTCGACGCTCGTCACCCGCACGAGGTGGATCGCCTCCTCGGTCTCGAGGACGAACTCGTCGCCGACCGCGACCGTCTCGTCGGCGGGCGTCTCGACGGACTCGCGCCGGGAGTCGCCGTCCTGCGAGACGATCACCTCCAGGGGGACCTCGCGCTCGGGTTCGATCCGCGTCTTGTGGACGTGGTCACAGTCGCTGCAGCGTACGGTCGCCTGGCCGCCCGGCCTGAGCACCTCGTGGACCGTCTCCACGGCGGGCGAACAGGAGGGACAGGCGACGGCGACGCGCTCGCCCGTCTCGATCTCGTTGGTCATATCCCTCCTAGGTCCGTCGAACGGTAAAAGTGGTCCGCGTGCCGGTCGCTCGCCCGTCGTGGGTTCGTCGGCTACTCCCGCCGGACGACCTCGATCCGATTCGAGAGCCACCGGGCGGCCTCCTCGACGGTCTCCTCGTTCTCCCCGGTCAGCTTCACCCGGTTCTCGGTCTCGGTGCTCGGGTAGCTCCCGACGGTCACGTCGAAGCGCTCTCTCACCTCGCTCACCGCCTCGACCATCGACCCTTCTGGCTGCGGGGTGTAGAGGGTGCGTGTCACCGCCTCGCCCGCGAACTCGACCGCGACCAGGTCGTAGAGCGCCCGCATCTCCCCCGGCACCCCGGGGAAGGCGTAGACGTTTTCCAGCACGCAGCCGGGACAGAGACCCTCGGGGTTGATGAGCGGGCGACAGCCCGCCGGGAGCGCCGCCCAGGCGTCGACGTCGATCTCCAGGTCGTAAGCCTCGACTCGTTCGGGGTTCGCCTCGCGGTAGGCCGCCGCGGTCTCGATCACGTCCCTGCGCACCGCCGGGGAGACCTCGAGCTCGCGGCCGAAGGCGTCGGCGAGCGCGTCGGCCGTGACGTCGTCGTGGGTCCCGCCGAGGCCCCCCGTGAGGATCACCGCGTCGAACGCCGCCGACCACTCGCTGACGGTGTCCGCGATGAGCGCCCGGTCGTCCGGAACGGTGAGGATGCGGGCGACCCGCGACCCGCCCCCGGTGATCCGGCTCGCGAGCCACTGTGCGTTCGTGTTCGCGATGTCCCCCGCGAGCACCTCGTCACCGACGGTGAGGATGGCGACCTGCATCGGCTGAGCCACGTCTGCGGTGGGCAAAAGCCCGCTGATCGCGGGCGAGAGGATCAGACGAACGGGAGGCCGAGGCGCTGGCTCAGCGCGTACCACGCGCCGATCGCCGCTGGGAGGACGAGGATGGAGCCCAGGTAGGCGTAGAGCACCCCGAGGGCGATAACGACGCCGAACTCCCCGATGAACGGGATCACCGCGAGGTAGAGGACGCCGATCCCGAGCACCGTCGTGAGCATAGACCCGGTGAGTGCGCCGCCGGTCCCCCAGACGGTCGTCGCGAGCGCCTCCTGGAGATCGGCGCTCTCGTTGAACTCGTCGGTAAAGCGGTGCATGAAGTGGACGGTGTAGTCGACCCCGAGACCGATCGCGACGGTGAAGATCGGCGCGTTGAACGCGGTGAGGGGAATGCCGAGATACCGCATCGTCCCCGCGAGCAACGCGACCGCGACCAGGACCGGAACGAGGTTCAGGAGGCCGAACACGGGTCGACCCTCCAGGACGGCGTAGCTCGCGACGAGCAGGAGGGCGGTGAGGACGAACGCGATAGCGAGGCTCTCGATGGCCGAGTCGAAGACGAGGTCCGAGACGGCGCTGTTCACCACGGCGTCGCCGGTCGGCGCGGCGTCGAGGTGGCTCCGGTCGGCGATCCGCTGGGCGCCCTGGGTCACCTCGGTCTCCCCGGCGTCGGGTTCGAGCGTGAAGATCACCCGCGTCGACCGGCGGTCCTCCGCGAGGTAGTTCTCGGCCTCTCCCCCACGGTCGGTCTCCGCGAGCGCGTCGTAGACCTCCTCCAGGTTCCTGTCCGGGATGCCGTCGCCGCTCCCGTCGTTCTCTCGCACGACCTCCGCGAACGCCTCGTCCTCCTCGGCAGCGGCGTCGATCACGGTGACGAGACTCTCCGCCTCGGCGCGCCCGTCCTCGGTCGCGATGGCCTCGGGCGGACGCTCTTTCATCCGGTCGAGTTCGGCGAGCGTGTAGCTCTCGTCCATCCGCCCCTCCGCGTAGACGACCACGTCCGGGACGAACCCCTCCTCTAACTCTTCAGTGAGGATCCGCAGCGTCTCGACGAACGTGTAGTCGGTCGGCGCGAGCGGTCCCGGGAGCGCCTGGTAGGCCTCGACGCGATCCTCGTCCGGGAAGAAGGCCTCCTCGGAGAACTCCGTGTCGACGCCGGTGCCGTAGATCCCTACCGCACCGGCGCCGACGAGCGCGACGACCAGGACGACGGCGGGTGCGACCCGACCGATCACCACCCCGACGGAGAGCACGCGGCTCAACCGCGAGCCCTCGCGGCCGAGCGGGGTCGTGCCGAACTCGGGGAAGCGGGTCCCGTCGCGGAGACGGTCGGCTTTCACCTTCGCCGCCGGGAGGAAGATCCCGAAGATGAGGAACGTGAAGACCATCCCCGCGCTCGCGACGATCCCGAAGTCCCGGAGCGCGCCGAGTTCGCTCGTCAGGTTCGCGAGAAAGGAGAAGACGGTCGTGAGCGCGACGATGAAGAAGGCGACCATCAGCTGATCCGTCGTGATCCTCATCGCGGGACCGATCCCGCTGCCCGAGAGACGCTCCTCTCGATACCGGTTGATGACGTGGATGCCGAAGTCGATACCGACCGCGAGCAAGAGCGGAATGATCGGGACGATGAAGTCGGAGAAGGTGATGCCCGTAACGCCCATGAAACCGAACGTCCAGACCATCGTCATCACCAGCGCCGAGAGGCCGAGGACGAGATCCACCGGATCGCGATAGGCGACGGCGAGAAAGAGGAGGATCAGGAGGATCGAGGCGGGGAAGACGAGGATCGCGGTGTCGGTGAGCAACGCGAGGATCTCGGTCTCGAGGATACCCTGGCCGAAGACGTAGACGTTCTCGTTGACGGCGTTGCCCTCGACGTCCTCGATCACCTCGACGGCGCGGTACTCGAACGTCGCGGCGTCGCTCGAGTCCGCCTGCGGCGGGAGGTCGATCGAGGCGGTCGTCACCGCCGTCCGAGACGAGCCCGCCGTCGGGTTGAAGTCGGTGCCGACGGAGCCCTCCACACCCGCCTCGCGGATCACTTCTCGCAGCTCGGGCCCGGTCGCTCCCTCGATCGCCTCGTAGCGCTCGTCGAACCCTCCCGCCTCGGGATCGAGGGCGAGTGCGACCTGTATCGCCGGTCCGGTCGCGGTGTCGATCCGGAGCGCGTCGTGACCCTCCAGCCGGTCGAGCGTCTCCAGCTGTCTCAGGAGCGCCTCGCGGGAGAGCGCGTTCTCCTCGTTGAAGTAGACGACGAGCTGGCCGCCGCCCTCGGCGAACGGGCTCGACTGGAAGTCCTCCTCCATCCGCTCCTGGGCCTCGGCGGCCTCGATGTCCTCCGTGAACTGGTCCGCTCCCGCGTCCTGAGTGACGAGACCGACCCCGCCGAACGCGACGACGGTGACGAGGAGGAACGCGACCACGACCGTCCCGGGCCGGCCGTCGATCAGGTCGTTGACCCGGCGGATCGGCTCGGGCGACCTCACCGATCGGGCTCCGGGTCGGTTCGCGGCTCGCCCGGGGGCTCCTCCTCGCGCATCATCTCCGAGAGTTCGGGCCAGTACTGGCGGCCGAGCAGCGCGAGCCCGAGGAGCGCGACGAGCAGCGCCGCGAGTATCACGAACGGGAAGCCGTCGTCGTCGCTCGGCTCCGTGACGCTCACCGGGAGCTGATACGTGTCAGAGAGCCGTCTCTCGCCGCGGTCGTTGGCGTACTGGAAGTCGATCGAGACGGGGTACTCCTTGGCCATCGCGCCACCCTCGGCGTCGATCGTGAAGCGGAGCGTCGCGGTCTCGCCCGGCGCGATCTCCGAGACGTACGCCTCGTCGTCGGACTCCGAGAGCGGGCTGTCGGCGAAGACCCGCGCGTTCACGTCACCCACCGTGTACTCGCGTTCGTTCGTGACGTTCACCTCGAACGTGGTCGAGCCGCCGGCCTCGACGGTGTTGTTCACCGCCTCCACCGAGAACTCCTCGTCGTCGGGCGCGACCGCGACGATGGCGCTCGCCTCGTCGTAGCGGTAGCGGTCGCCGCCCGCGGTTCTGTACTCGACGCCGAACTCGGCGAAGCGAGTCCCGGCGTGTTCGGAGCCCCCGACGCTCACGTCGAACGAGAAGTCGACCGACTCGCCCGGCCCGAGCGAGTCGACGGCGTACTCCGCCTCCTCGAGCCCGAGCGTGCCCGTCTCGGAGGTCGCGGTGATCACGACGTCCTCGACGGCGTTCGGTCCCTCGTTCGTGAGCCTCCCCGTGACCGTGCCCTCGTCGCCGACCCGGAGCGTGCTCTCGATCCCGTCGATCGCGAACGACTGGGCGCCCGCCGGTGCGACGCCCGTCGAGAGAGGGTTACCCTCCCGGGTGACCCCCGCGTCGTCCTCGTACTCGGTGCTCACGCGGACGTCGTAGGGCTGGGCGCTGCCGTCCGGCGCGACTTCTACGTCGTACTGTAACGCGACCGCCTCACCCGGTTCGAGGTCGCCGGCGCTCCGCGTCGCCTCCGCGTCGCCCTCGATCGTGAACTGCCCGCTGGTCGAGGTGGCAGTGATCCGCGCGGCGTTCGCCGTCTCGGAGCCGACGTTCTCGACGTCGATCGTCATCGTCCCGGACTCGCCCACCACGGTGTCGGTCGAGGAGCCGGTGACAGCGAACCGGGCCCGCTCGTCCACGGTGAACTCGACATCTCGAGTGATCGTCTCCGTCTCGCCGTCGTCGACGTACTCGATCG
Source organism: Halalkalicoccus sp. CGA53 (assembly GCF_036429475.1). Classification (GTDB taxonomy): domain Archaea; phylum Halobacteriota; class Halobacteria; order Halobacteriales; family Halalkalicoccaceae; genus Natronorarus; species Natronorarus salvus. The sequence goes on along the minus strand of NZ_CP144125.1, from coordinate 111,109 downwards.
TCGCTTCGAGGGTGTAAGTCCCCGGCGCGGCGTCCCGGTCCACGTCTACCTGGAACGTCGCGGGGCTCACAACGCTGGGTTCGACGGTCCCGAGCCCGGTCGCCCCGGTCCGGACGGAGAGGGGTGCGCCGCCCTCGTCGAGCGAGATAGAGGTGGATTCGAGCGGGGCGGTTCCGGTGTTGAGTAGCTGGACCTCTGCTTCGACCGATTCGCCGGGGGCACCCGACGACGCAGGGGCGAACACCGCCGCGTCCGGTTCGGGGGCGTCCTCGTCCTCGACGGTGAACGCGATCTCCTGGACGAGCGTCTCTCCGTCCCCGTCGTCGGTGTACTCGACGATCACTTCCATCGTGTACTCCCCGGGGTCGGCGTCGTCGTCCACGGTGAGGAGGGCCGTCGTGGGAACGATCTCGCCCTCCGGTATCGTCCCGATCGCCGTCTCGCCGGTCTCGACGCTCACGGGCGCGTCGCCCGGATCGAGCGTGATCGACGTCCCCGTCATGATCGCCTCGCCGTCGTTCAGCACCTGCAGATCCATCTCGACCGTCTCGCCCGGGCCACCGGAGTTCGTCGGCGCGAAGACCACCGGGTCCGCGGCCACGACCATCCCGACGCCGGCTACCACTACGACCAGGAGACAGACCGCGGCGAGGGCGTGCACGCGCCTCACGAGACCACCCGATCGACGGGGACGAACTGGAGAGCCATCGATTGTGCACTATGACTTTCCCCGCTCGCATAATCGTTGTCATTCTCCTACAAACACGCCGTGGTAGGGCGCGAGCTGTCACGCCGCCCCGCGCCGCTCACTCCACGTGAGGAAGTGGAACACTTCCGCGCCGTCTCGCGGTTTCACCGCTCGACTTATGGGAGGTCTACGACCTCCCCGTCCGCATACACCGTCGGCTCGCGCAACACGCCGTCCTGGTGGATCGGCGCCTCCGTGTCGCCGCCGATCCCGGCGTCGTCGCCGAGCGCGATGTGGACGGTTCCCCCCGCCTTCTCGTCGAGCAGTACGCTCCCGACGAGATCCGTCACGGCGACGTTCGTCCCGATGCCGAGTTCCGCGAGGTTGTACGCGTCTCTCCCCACGGACTCTGCCGCCTCCTCGAAGCCCGCACGCACCGCCGGGTCCGAGATGTGGGTGGCGAACCCGTCTTCGACCTCGATCGTGATCTCCTGGCCCGGTTCGAGCAGGCCGTGCGGGCGCATCGTCCCGTCGACGACGTAGGTTCCCGATGCGGTCTCGGGGCTGACGAACACCTCTCCAGCGGGCAAGTTCGACATCTGGCCGGGTTCGTGGACGATGCCGGTATCGGAGAGCCACTCGCGCTCGCCGATCCCGAACGTGATGTCGGTCCCCTGGGGCGAGGTGACGCGGACCTCCGAAGCGGTGGAGACCCGTTCGACGATCCGCTCGCACTCGGCGGCGATCCGCTCGTAGTCGGCGTCCAGGCCCGAAAGAAAGACCTCCTCGGTGATCCCCGGGAGGGTGGCGACGCGGGCGCCGGCGTCGTTCGCGCGGGTCCGAGCGCGAGTGTGGCTCAGGCTCTTCGAGGTCGGACAGAGCACGACGTCCGCCTCGGCCATCGCGGCGGTCACCGGTTCCGGCGGTTCGGCGCCGTGCTGTGGCCCCGGCGGGTACCGGACGATCACGGACTCGTCGGTGACCTCGCTTGCAACCTCGTAGAGCGCCTCGCCGATCTCTTTCCTCCGATCGTCGGTGACGATCACGCAGCGCTCGTTCGGCGAGAGGTCCATACACTGGCCGACGGCGGTCTCGGCCGCCGATCTGAGACTCATACCCGGGAGAGGGCGAGCGGGGGAAAAGTCCTTGTCCTACCGGTCGGCTTCGGGCGGTGTCGGGTCGTCCGCACTCCCGAGACGGGCTTCGAGCGCGTCGACGCGCTCGGCCAGCGCCTCGACCCGGTCGTCGCGTTCGGCCAGCGCGTCGAGTGTCGCCTCCACGGTCAGCCGGGAGAGCCGTTCGGTCGCCTCGACGCGCCGTACGAGCGTGTCGTGGTCCGCACGGAGCTCCGAGAGGAGGTACTCGACGCCGGGATCGGGCTCCGGATCGGCCATCGCGTCGAGGAGTTCGTCGAGACTCGTCGGATCGGGGTCGGGCGGTGAGGTCTCGCGGTAGTCGTAGTCGATCCGGTCGGGGTCGTCGGTCTCCTCGGCAGCGATCGCCGCGTTCAGGTCCGGGAGCGACGGGGAACGCGACGGTGTGGGTTCGTCGGCTTTCTCCTGGCTGACCTCCGACTCTCCGGCCACGGCCGCGGTCACGTCCTCGACGTCGAGCGACTCGACGACGCCGGCCGAGCCGAACAGTTCGCCGATCGTGACCGGGTCGACGCCGGTGGCGAGCACCGCCGTGAGTTCGTCGCCGCGCTCGCTGACGGCGGTACCGAGGAGTTCGACCGGTTTCGCTACCTCGGCGAGGACGCCCTCGACATCGAGCGTCGCGGCGTGCGGACCACGGACGCTGACCTCGTAGACGGCCGCACCGGGATCGGCTGGAGCCTCGACGATCTCTCGAAGCCAGCCGCCGGAGCCCGCGGTCGCCGATTCGGGTTGCTCGCTCGGTTCCGTCTCCTTCCCGCTCCGTGTCATACGGGGAGGACCCGTCGGGACGGCATAAACGTTGTTGCTGGTCGGAGAGATCCGACCGACCGACTGGCTCGGCTCCGCGAGGGCTCGTCGGTCGCCGGCCGGGATCACCGCAAGAGATCGAGCGCCCAGCGGAGCAGTTCCGAGGCGACGAGCAGCCCTCCTTCAGTGCGCGAGAGTCGGTGGCCGGTCCAGAGCGAGACGGTGACGAATCCAGTGACGACGAGGAGCCAACCGAGGTCGGCGAGGGCACTCGGGTCGACCGATACGGGCCCGACGACGCCGGCGAAACCGAGGACACCTAGTACGTTGAAGACGTTGCTCCCGAGCAGGTTCCCGACGGAAACTCCGGGACGACCGCCCCAGAGCGCGACGACCGAGACTGCAAATTCGGGAGTCGAGGTGCCCGCGGCGACGACCGTCGATCCGATCGCCCACTCGGAGACGCCGACGGTTCGCGCGAGGTCGACCGCCACCTCGACCAGCAGATGACCGCTCGCGATGACGAGCGCCAACCCGAGACCGAGCAGGACGAGGGGGCGGAGTCGACCCCGGTCGCTCGCGGTTCCCGGATCCTCCGTCCCCAGTTCGCCGGTTCCAGACTCCGAGTCCGCTCGCGCGAGCACGGTCAGATACGCTACCAGCGCGAGCAGTAACAGCGCCCCCTCGAACCGAGCGAGGTGGAGGTCCAGAAGGACGAGGGCACCGAGGGCTGTCGCGACGAACAGAACGACGCCGTCTCGCCGGGCGAGCGACCTCGGTATAGCGACGCTCCCGGACAGTACGACCACCCCGAGAACGAACGCGAGGTTGTAGAGGTTCGATCCAACCACATTGCCAACCGCGACGTCGTCCGCGCCGGCGAGAACGGCGTCGACGGTGACGACGAGTTCGGGCAGCGAGGTCCCGACCGCGACGATCGTCAACCCGACGATCAGCTCCGAGATCTCGAACCGGCGGGCGAGGTCGACGGCATTATCGACGAAGAGGCGGGCGCCGATCCAGAGCCCGATCACTGTGCCGACCAGTATCGCGAGGGGGATACCCACGTCGAGGATCATCCGGCCCGACTACCGCTCTAGCGCCTCGATCGCAACGAGCGGTTCGCCCGTGAGCGCCCTCGCGTAGGCGCCGCCCGCGATCGAGACGTGCGAGAACTCCTCCTCGTTCAGCCCGTACATTCCGATCGCTCGCGAGGTGTCGCCCCCGCCGACGACGGAGAAACACTCGGTACCGGCGATCGATTCGAGCACGCCGACGGTTCCGTCACTGAACCGCTCGTCCTCGAAGACACCGAGCGCGCCTTTCACGAACGCGGCATCCGAACCCGCTATCACCTCGGCGTACTCCGAGACGGTCTCTCGCCCGACGTCGAGGTACTGAGAGCTCTTCTCCGCGTCGGCGACGAACACCTCGCTCCGGCCGCCCTCCTCGTCCTCGTAGGCGAGGTCGACCGGGAGGACGATCCGGTCGCCGTACCGGGCGAGCAGGTCGCGGATCGTCCCCTCGCTCTCTGCCCACTGCTCGTCGAAGAGATCGCTCCCCTCGACGTCGTAGCCGACGTGTGCGCCGCTCGCGCGCAAGAAGAGTTCCCCGACGATCCCACCCAGGAGGAACGTGTCGACCCTCTCGGCCCGCTCCATCACGTCGATCAGGTCGTCGGCCTTCGTCCCTCCTAGGACCATCGCGACGTGGCCGTCGAACTCCCGGGTCCGGATCGCGGTGTTCGCCTCGTACTCCGCCTCCATTACCCGCCCGGCGTAGGCGGGCAGCACCCGTGGGAAGCCGACGAGCGATGCGTGACCCCTGTGGGCGGCGGAGTAGGCGTCGTTGACGTACGCGTCGAACTCCGGTGCCAGGTCGGTCACCAGATCGCTCTCGGCGTGTTCTTCCGGACTCAGGTCCCTGAGTTCGTCCTCGACCATCCGGACGTTCTCTAAGAGGAGCGCCTCGCCGCCCTCCAGGGCGCGGATCGCCTCGATCGCCTCATCGCCGTGGGTGTCGGGGACGTAGCCGACGTCGTGCCCGACGTGTTCCGAGAGAATCGCAGCGTGCTGCTCGAGCGGGACGAACGTGTCCCGTCCCGGACGGCCCTGGTGGGCGAGAATCGCGACCGCGTGATCGTCGGCGAGGAGTTCGGAGACCGTCCCCGCGTGACGCGAGAACCGGCGGTTGTCCTGTACCTCCTCCCCCTCCACGGGTGAGTTGAGGTCGAGACGGACGAGCACGCGCTGGCCGGGCTCCAGGTCGTCGAGGGTCCTGAACATACGAGAGAGAACGCGAGAGAACGGTATAAGGAGCGGTGGTTCGCGGGCAGGTAGCCGGTTCAGCAGAGACAGAACGTCGGCCCGGAGAGCCCCTCGTAGAGCCCCTCCGAGAGGTACTTCAGGCCCGTGTCGCACGCGATCGTCACGACGTGTTCGTCCCCGTCGCGCTCGGCGGCGACGTGCCGGGCGGCCGCGAGGTTCATCCCGGTGCTCGTTCCCGCGAGCAGACCCTCCTGTGCGGCGAGTTCGCACGCCCAGTGCGAGCCCTCCGAGGCGGGAACCGTCACGACCCGGTCGAACAGGTCGGGGTCGAGCAGTGGAGGCGAGCCGACGATAGCAGTTCCTTGAACGTCGTGACTCCCGGTCCGCTCCTCCGAGATCACCGGCGATTCTTCGGGCTCGACGAGCGTCACCCGAACCTCCCGTTCGGCGCGCAGCGCCCGGGCGGTCCCCATCGCGCAGCCGGCGGTGCCGACGGTCATCACGAACTCGGTCACGTCGGGGCAGTCCTCGAGGATCTCCCGGCCGAGGGCCTCGTAGCCCGCGAGCTGATCCGGGTTCTCGAACTGGTCGGTGAAGTAGGCGCCCTGCTCCGATTCGATCTCCTCCGCCCGGTCGCGCAGGTCGTCGAAGAGGCCGTCGTAGGGCGCTCTCTCGGGCGTCTCGATCACGTGGAGTTCGGCGCCGAGCGCGCGCATCGAGGCGATCTTCTCCTCGGCGACGCAGTCGGCGGTCACCACCGAGATCGGGTGGGAGAGCGCGGAGCAGACGAGCGCGAGGCTCGACCCCGTGGAACCACCGGTGAACTCGACGACCGGTTGTTCAGGTCGTAAATCGCCGCGTCGCCTCGCCTCCTCAACCATCGCGAGCGCCATCCGGTCCTTCACGCTGCCGGTCGGGTTCGCCCCCTCCCACTTCGCGTGGATCGTCGCGCCCCCGTCGGGCGAGAGCGCTGGGAGATCGATCAGGGGGGTGTCCCCGATGGCGGCGAGTGCTCCACGAGACTTCTTCTCGGTCATATCGACCCGTCTCGATCCGCCCGGTAATGTGTATCGGAAGCGCGGCTCAGACGGCCGCCTGGACGCGGTCCGTCCGGTCGACCGCGTAGCACCCGAGGTCGAGCATCCGATTCGAGAAGCCGTACTCGTTGTCGTACCAGGCGAGCACCTTCACCTGTCCGCCCTCGACGGCCATCGTCGAGCCGCCATCGACGTACGAGGAGTACGGCAGCCCGAGGATGTCCCGGGAGACGATCTCGTCTTCCGTGTACCCGAGGACGCCCTCCATCTCGCCGGTCGCCGCCTCGCTCAGCGCGTCGTTGACCGCCTCGATTCCTGCATCCGTCTCTAGGTCGACGACGAGGTCGGTGATCGAGCCGTTCGGGACCGGCACGCGCATCGCCATCCCGTCGAGTTTCCCCTCGAGTTCGGGCAGTACCTCTGTCGTCGCCTGTGCAGCCCCGGTCGAGGTGGGGATGATGTTCTCGGCCGCAGCACGCCCACGACGGGTCTTCCCGGCGGGGCCGTCGACCAGCGCCTGGGTCCCGGTGTAGGCGTGGACGGTCGTCAGCAGCCCCGACCGGATGCCGAAGGCGTCGTTCAGCACCTTCGCGACCGGCGCGACGCTGTTGGTCGTACAGGAGGCGTTCGAGAGCACGTCCTCGTCGTCGTACTCGTTCTGGTTGACGCCGTAGACGATCGTCTTCACCGGCGTCTCGCCCTTCGGCGGCGCGGAGATGATCGCCTTCTCCGCCCCGGCCTCGACGTGCTTCGCGGCGTCCTCGTAGGTTCGGAAGATGCCGGTCGCCTCCAGCGCGACGTCCACCTCCAGCTCGTCCCACGGGAGGTCGGCTGGCTCGCGCTCGCCGAACAGCGGCACCTCCATCCCCCCGGTGACGAGGTGACCGTCCTTGAGCGTCAGGTCGTCGAGTCGCCCCATCACGGTGTCGTACTTCGCGAGGTAGGCCATGTCCTCCTCGTCCATGATGTCGTTGATCCCCACCAGCTCGATCTCCGGCCTGGCCGCCGCCGCACGGAGGACGTTCCGGCCGATGCGCCCGAACCCGTTGAGCCCAACGCGCAGCGGCTCACCGTCGAAGTCACCACTCATATCCGAGTGTACTTCGAGCAGGTGCAAGTAGCTTACGTCGCTCTTTCGGGGGAGTTTTGCCACCGGCTAACGCGGTTACCCCCCGGCTAACGGTCGTGGGGGTTATTTTCCGGCGTGCGTTACTCGACGCCGAGTTAATTTCCTAATCCTTAACCCGCAAATATTATTCCCTCGTATGGTCCATCCCTCACCATGGTCACAGTCGGTATCAACGGGTACGGGACGATCGGGAAACGCGTCGCGGATGCGGTCGCCGCGCAGCCGGACATGGAAGTGGCGGGCGTCGCGAAGACGAGTCCCGATCTGGGTGCCGACGGAGCGGTCGGCCGCGGCTATCCGCTCTACACGATCGACGACCGCATACGCGGGTTCCGGGAGGCGGGCTTCGACGTCGCGGGAACCATCGAGGAGCTCGTCGAGCGCAGCGACGTCGTCGTCGACGCCACGCCCGGCGGCGTCGGTGCGACGTACAAACCGATCTACGAGGCCGCGGACACGCCGGCGATCTTCCAGGGGAAAGAGGAGCACGAGCTGACGGGAACGAGCTTCAACGCCCGCGCGAACTTCGAGGCGGCCCAGGGCGAGGAGTACGTCCGGGTCGTCTCCTGTAACACGACCGGGATCTCGCGGCTGGTCGCCCCCCTCGAGGAGACGTTCGGCGTCGAGAAGGTTCGTGCGACGCTCGTCCGCCGCGGCGGCGACCCGGACCAGGCTGGACGCGGACCGATCAACGACATCCTCCCCGACCCGGTCGCGCTGCCCTCCCACCACGGCCCGGACGTGAACACGATCCTCCCCGACCTCGCCATCGACACTCTGGGACTCAAAGTGCCGGCGACGATGATGCACGTCCACAGTCTCAACGTCGAACTCGGGAGCGAGCCGACCACCGCGGAGGTCAGAGAGCTCCTGGAGGGCGAGTCCCGGATCTTCGTCGTTCCCGAGCGCCTCGCCGCCGACGGTACCGGCAAACTTCGTGAGTACGCCCGGGACCTCGGCCGCCCGCGCGGCGACCTCTGGGAGAACTGCGTCTGGGGCGAGTCACTCTCCGTCTCGGGGAACGAGCTCTACTGCTTCCAGGCGATCCACCAGGAGAGCGACGTCATCCCGGAGAACGTCGACGCGATCCGCGCGGTCTGCGGGCTTGAGAGCAAGGACGAGAGCATGGCGCTCACCGACGAGACCCTCGGCGTCGGGCTGCCGGCGGTCGTCGATCGGGAGCACGCGTCGCTCGCCGTCTGAGCAAGAGCTTTCACCCAGCCGTTCCTACCCGTGGCTATGAGACGCGACGACCGCAACGACCCCTTCGACGACCTCTTCCGCGAGATCGAGCGGATGATGAACGAGATGATGGGCGTCGACGCGCGCGTCGACGTCAGCGCCGACGCCGGCTTCGGCGCCGACACCCACGTCGACGTCTACGACGACGGCGATCAGGTGCGCGTCGTCGCGGACATGCCCGGCGTCGAGAAGTCCGACATCGGCCTCACGTGCGACGGCGAGATCCTGACGATCAGCGCGAACACCGACCACCGCGAGTACGACGAGCGGGTTCGGCTTCCCATCCGCGTCGACGAACACTCCGCGCGGGCGACCTACAACAACGGCGTGCTGGAAGTGAGCTTCGACGTCGCAGACGGCTCGGCCGACATCGACGTCGAGTAACCCGCGCCGGCTTTCTCTCGCACTCACTCGACCCGCGAGCGGATCAGCCCCGCGAGACGCTCCTCGAAGCCGGGTTCGTACTTCGTCGTCTCGTCGATCGTTGGCCGGGCGTTCGTCTCCGAGACGACCGCTCTCTCCCCGGCCACCAGAAGGTCGACGCCCAGATACGGAATATCGAGGACTCTGGCCGTCTCCTCCGCGAGTTCCCGCAGATCGTCGGGAAGGGAGACATCCTCCGCAGTCGCCCCTCGGTGGACGTTGTGTTTCCACCGTCCGTGCGCGCGCGCACGTGAGGGGAGTCGACGTTCGACCGCCCCGACGTACTCTCCCTCGACCACCATCGCCCGGTAGTCGGTCGCCTCTGGGACGTACTCCTGGACGAGGAAGGAGCGGTCGCCGGTCGCGCGGTAGTCGTGGACGAGCGAGAGGTAATCACAGATCCCGAGGAACGTATCGAGGTCCGCGGCGAGCGCGACGCCGGTCCCTCTCGTCGTCGAGTTCGGTTTCACGATCACCGGCGGATCGAACCGCTCGAAGACCTCGACGAGGACGTCCTCGTCTACGGGATTCGAGACGGAGACGCTCTCGGGGACGGGGAGGCCCGCTCGTGAGAGACGGGCGAGCACCTCCGCCTTGTTCCGCGAGGTGAGGATCGCCTCGCGGTCGTTCACCCACGGGAGTCCGTAGAGCGCGTCGACAACTCCGGCCTCCATCGGCCGCGAGGAGGCGACGAGGCCCACGTCGAAGGAGTGGGAGGGCGTTTCGGTGAGAACGGTCGCCCGTTCGGTCGCCCGGAGGAACCCGACGTCGATCCCGTGTGGGGGGAGGATCTCGCGGAGGCGGTCGTACGTCTCGGCGCGGGTGGTGACCGCGAGGCGCATACCCGGAGGAGGGACGAGGGATCAAAAGGTATGTCGGAGCCGTTCCAAAGAGGAGCATGAAGCGAAACGTCGGCGGTGCGGATCGGGTGCTTCGGGGAGTAGTGGCTGCGGCCCTGTTCGCCGTCGCCTATCGGGACCTGTTCAGGGAGGGCCCCTCGCTGGGTCCGCTGCTCGCCATCGTCGCGGGGATCGGACTGACGTTCAACGTCGTGAGCGGACGCTGTCTGGGGAACAGAGTACTGGGAATCGATACCTGTAGAGACGAGTGAGTGCGGCCGAGTCGGGTTACGCGATCAGCAGCTCTTCGCCGCGTTCGACCTCGATCCTGCAGGGCGGGGCGATCTTGTTGTACGCGCGGCGGAGCGCCTCCTTGGCGACGTCGGCGTCCTCGACGTCACACCAGATGGTGAAGACGCGTTCCTCGGCGCCGATCCGTGCGGCGGTTCCGACGACCTTGCCGAACGACTGGCGCATCCCGTCGGAAACCCGGTCCGCGCCCGCGCCGGTCGCCTGCTTGTTCTCGCGGAGGACGTGGTGGGTGAACTTCCGGAGCGTGGCGGCGTAGTTGCCCTCGCCGAGGCTCTTGAGCAGGTGGCGATTCATCGCCAGCCGCGAGGCCTCGAGCGCGCCGTTTCTGATCTGGCCCTCCTCCTCGACGACGAGGCTGATCTGGATCGGCCACTCGTCCGTGCTCTTGTTCCGGTCGCCCATTCGGTGCTGTGCGATCTTCGAGCCGGGGATCCCGGTGATGTACTCCCGTCGGGTGTACGGGGGCTTCGAGATCTCCCGGTACATCGAGCCTGGTTTGTCGGCCATAGTCTTACCCGTTCGGACGTGTACGCCGCACATAACCCCTTCGAAGCGGGGACGAACGGTCCTCCCGAGCCGAGAGATCCCCCGGTAACCCCGCCGGTGAGCCCCGACTCCCCGCGGCCTTTTACCCATCCTGGAGAGAGCACCGCCACTGCGCCGGACGAGCCGGCGACCGACCACGATGAGACGACAGAGACACCGCCGACCCGATCCGACGACGCTCCTCACCCTGATCGTCGTCTGTTCGGCCCTCGCGCTCGCCACCGCCCTCGGTGGCGTCGCCGCGGCCGACGGGTCCTCGGCAGACGAGACGTACGCACAGGACGACCTCGACGGCCAGCTCGTGTGGGCCGGCCAGGAGGTCGAGGTGACCGGCTTCGACCCCGGAGAGGAGCTCCAGCTCTGGTCGGCAGACGGCTTCGAGACGGAGCTCAGAGCCGACGACGAGGGTCGGATAACCGTCGAGACCGACGACCGACACGGCGAGTACACGCTGCGCGACGAGAGCGGCGAGGACCGCTCGTTCGTCGTCACCGCCCAGTGGTTCACTGCGAGCACCGAGTACGCGATCGACTGGTACGACGACGCGACTCAGACGACGCTCTGGATCGACTCGATGCGGACGAGCTACGACGTCGAGGTAAGCTCCGAAGGGCTGAGCGGCGCGGAGCTCGCCGCGCTGTTCGACGCCGGCACGGAAGTCGACGACGGGACGCTCCTCGTCGAGGACGCCGCCGGCGAGCACACCCTCTCGCTCTCGACGCTCGAGGCGGGCGAGTACGAGCTGACCGTGACCGTCACCGACACCGATGTGAGCGACACCGTGACGCTCTCGGTGCCGGAGATCGACCCCGAGGCCGGCTTCGCGGAACGATCGACCGAGGCCGACCGCGGGGACGTGACCGCGTCCACCGTCGAACTGGAGGACACCGACGAGGCCGAACTCCGGATCGGTGGCGAGGACGTCGGTTACGAGGCGAACCTCACCGTCGTCGACGGCTCGAACGACGGCAGCGTCACCGTCGAGGTGAACACCCTGCTCGCGGGGAGCGGCGACGGGGCCGCCTACTCGGCCGCCGACGACCGCGACGAGGTGATCGTCGAGGACGAGGACTCACTCGATGCGACGCTCGAACCCGCGGTGTACGAACTGGAGGTCGGCGCCGACCTGGACCAGGCGACCCAGGACCTCTCGGTGCTCGTGATCGAACCGTTCGACCTCGGAGACGCGAGCGCGCACGTCGCACCCGCGACGGGCCAGCTCGCCGACAGCGAGGCGGTCGAGGCCGCTATCACGGAGCGCGACGAGGTCGCCGCGGGCGACCGCGCGGTGCTCGCCGTCTCCGCACCCAGCCTCTCCGGCGCGTTCGCAGCCGACGAGCTAGACGGGGTGGAGCACACCGTGACCGTCGTACCGACCGGACAGAACAGCGACCCGATCGAACTCACCCCGACGGACGTGATCGTTGGCGACGACGGGACTCATTACGTCGTCGTCGACACGTCCCACGAGGCGATCGACGCGGGCGACCGACTCGAGATCGGGATCGAGGTCGACGACTCGTTCCCCGCCGCCGACGATGCCGAAGGGGCGAGTGCCACCGTCGAGATCGTCGAACCCGCCGTGACGCTCGCGGGCGAGGGGATCGAGGTCGCCGAGGCCGAGGCGGGCGACCGGGGGACGCTCGCCGGAGAGTCGACGCTCGCGCCCGGCACCGAACTGAAACTCCACCTCCGATCGGTCGCCGGCACGCCGTTCGCGGACGTCCTGAGCACCGAGATCGCTTCCGACGGCAGCTGGGCGGTCGAGGTCGACCTCTCCGGCGTCGCGCTCGACACCGAGGTCCAGATCCGGAGCGACCCCGTGGACGAGCTGATCGGCGAGGCGACGGTCGTCTCGCCCGCCGAGAACGAGGGCGACACGACGCCCCCGAGCGAGGGAGCCGACGGAAGCGACGACGACGGGACGACCGGCGTCGTCGATACCGGCGGCGAGGGCTGGAGTTCGAACGGCGAGAGCGCGCCGGTGCAGGCGATCACCGGCGAGGACCAGCCCGGATTCGGCGTCCTCGTCGCGCTGCTCGCGCTCGCGGCCGCCGTCGGGGCGGCCGTCCACGCACGACGGTAGCAGAGAGACGAGCGACCGTTCGAGGACCGCGTTTTCGACGCTCTTTTCGTCGCCGTCGAGGTCCGAACGCTCCCTCAACGATCTTCGAGAGTGATCAGTACTCGAGCACCAGCAGCCCGTCGAACCGCTCGAAGTGTTCCGTGTTCCGCGTGACGACCGGCTCCTCGAACTCGAGGGCGGTCGCGGCGATCAGGCAGTCGCCCAGTCCGACGCTCTGTCCGTCGTTCTGCAGTTCGCCGTACAGCCGGCCGCCGCGAAGCGCGATCGGCCGTGTAACTGGGACGACTTCTTTCGAAGCAGTCACCTCGACGATCGCCGTGTGCTCGACGAGCGGTTCGTGAGATCGCGGCACGCCGGCTTGGAGCTCTGCGAGCGTGATCGCCGAGACACGAACCTGCTCCGGTCCCATCTCGATCTCCTGTGCGCAGGCCATCGCCTCCGCGTCCCGGTGTCGCACGTCGAGGAGAAACGAGGTGTCGAGGATTACCGGTCGCGCAGCTCCTCACCGACCTCCTCGACCGATCGGTCGAGACTCGCGCCCGCGTCCGTGACACGCTCTGCGTAGCCGTCGTTCGGGTCTCCGGTACCCGCGATCTCCAGCAGTGATCGTCCGCCGGTTAGCCGCTCGACCACGTTACTGAAGCTCTCACCCTCTCTTCCGGGCTTTCAACCGCTCGTAGGCCGTTTCGCTCACGGCGATCGTCTTCGTGTTCGCCATGTCTATAGAGTAGTGTGTGAAATCTATAAATAGTTGTGTCGTTCGTGACCTCCCGCGCTCGCCGAACGGCACGCACGAAAGACGGGTGGTGCGAACTGACTCGTATCCGTACTGATCGTCGATACGTTCCGCGGCGGTTAGGTGGAACCGTCTCCCCCGAGTCACGGAAGCGTCCAACCGACTTACCACCCGGTACCCGTCCCGATTTCGGTCCGGTAACTCACTCTGTATTTTCGAGACGTATCGTGGTACTGCGACCCACAATTTAGCTCTCTTCATGCGGTTTTCGCAACCCAAAAACACACAAGGCTTATTATACGTTTGCTGTTTTGGGGAACTGCCCCTACCCATGGCTGTCCCAGTACCGTCGTCGGTCGTCCGGGTTTCATGGACGCGCGACGGGGTCGGTCGGTCAGACAGGTACAACAACCACAACAAATCATGACAGGAAACACAGACATTCGCGAGAAGGGACAGGCGCTGTTCCTTGCCGCGATTATGGTCCTCTCCGTCGTCGCCATGTCCGCAGCGTTTGTGGGCGGAGCGGCTGCCCAGCCGGAGGCTGGCGACGTCGACGTTGAGATCACCGCACCCGATGACGGTGCGGTGGTCGGTACGAATATCGACCTTGACGTGGAGGCCACAGTAACGAACAACGATGACGTTGAAGACATCCCGGACGATTACGAGATCTACTGGGAGCTCTACGACGGTGACGTTGACTTGGACGAGGCCACCGTGGATGACATCGAAGCAGAGGCTCAAGCCGATTTCGATGGAATCGATGCTGGTGAGGACGACTCGTTCGTCTTCGAAGGTATCGATCTCTCGGTACTCGACAACGGTGACTACGTCCACGTCGTCGCCATCTACGACGACGAAGGTAACCTCGAGTATGAGAGCGACGCGCTCGACATTACTCTCGTCGATGAGGTCGGCGACGCCGAGCGAGAAGGCTCGAACATCGAAGACGTCAGCACGGTCTTCCAGGGCCAGAGCGTCTGGGCCGACGTCGACGACGACGACGTCGAACTCCGACAGGGCGACGAGGACGACAGCTCGTTCGTCACGCAGCTCAACGTCCACGTGGACGACCAGGGCCAGCAGTTCGTCCAGATCGACACGGATGACCTCGACGGCGAGTACATCCTCCGAGTCGACGGCGAAGACGACACTGACCTGACGTTCGAGGTCGCGGTGCAGACCCTCGACGCCAACTGGAACGTCTCCACCGTCGAAGAGGGTGAGGAGGCGGAACTCGAGATCGACTCGAACCGCGCTGGCTACACGGCCAACATCACCTCTGACGACTTCGACTCCGCTGAGCTCGAAGACCTCTTCGGTGCGGAGGACAACGCCTCCGCCACCGACGGTGTCTACCAGATCGACGGTGACTCGACGCTCGTCGCCAACTTCACCGGCGTCGACGCGGGTAACTACACCTTCGACGCGTCCGTGATCGACACGACCGCGGAGGCCAACGCCACGATCGAAGTCGGCGAGGCTCCCGACGCGCAGGCTGAGTTCACCGAGTCCTCCTACACTGCTTACCAGGGCGGTATCGCTGAGTTCGAGGTCGACCTCGAAGGCAGCGAGGACGCCTGGGTCCAGGTCGGCACTGACGACCTCGGATACAACGCGACCGTCCACGTCCACGACGGTAGCGAGTCCGGCAACGTCACGGTCTACATGAACACGTACCTCGCCGGCCAGGAAGACGTCGACGAGAACGACGTCTACTGGACCGAGGACGACGACGATGAAGTCGTCTCCGCCACGCTCAACCACCCCGACGAGCATCTCGAGCGACCGCTTGACGCCGCCGACTACGACATGTCCGTGACGGCGATCGAAGGCGGCGAGGAACAGGACCTCGCGGCCCTCGTGATCTACGAGTACGAGTCCGGTGACGAGCTGAAGAACCACATCGCCCCGAGCGGTGAGGACATCGACGACGCATCGGACGTCCGCGAGTGGGCGACCGCCGCTGACGTCGTCGCCGAGAACGACCAGGTCATCGCCTCCTTCGAGGCGAGCAGCTTAGAGGGCGTCTTCGACGGTGAGGACGACCTCGAGGAACTGATCGATGCAGGCGTTCTGAGCGTGACGGTCGAGGAGAACGAGAGTTCCGTCGGCCCGAACCAGAACCCCGCGAACATCTCCGTCGATAACATCGAGATCGTCAACGACTTCGAGAACGACACGCACTACCTGGTGATCGACATCAGTGGCGCGGAGTCCGGTGAAGTCTACGACGTGCTCGTCGAGTTCGAGGACGACGGTGCGCTCGAGCACTACCTCGACGACGACGTCGAACTCGAGTCCCAGTTCGAGATCGTCGACCGACAGGCGACCCTCGACGACACGATGGACGCGAACCTGAATGTCACCGCCAGCGAGGACGTCTCGATGAGCGGCGAGACCACGCTCGCGCCGGGCTCGGAGATCGAACTCCGACTCCGCTCGACCGCTGGAACCTCGTTCATCCACACGCAGGACGTCACCGTTGACGACGACTACACGTGGAACGCGACCGTCGACCTGAGCGAGAAAGAGCTCGGCACCGAGTTCGACATCATGCTCCGAAGCGGCGGTGAGAACATCGCAGCCTACGACTACACCGGCATGATCGTCGACGCGAAGTACGCCGACGGCCCCGCGGGTGTCTGTGAACTCACCGTGAACGTCGAGGACGAGGACGGCAACGCCATCTCCGGCGCGACCGTCTCCGTCGGCGACAAGTCCGAGGCCACCGGCTCCGACGGCTCCGTCGTCATGGAGCTCAACCGCGGCGACCACACGCTCGACGTGAGCGCCGACGGCTACGAGGACCACTCGCAGATGGTCACCCTCGACTCCGCGGAGAAGTCCGTGACGGTCACGCTCTCCGAGGAGACCGAGGACGAGTACGGTGACGACGACCCGGCGGTGTCTGACGACGACGCCGACGACGTCCCCGGTGCCGACGACGACTTCGACGGCGACGACGACGTCTCGACCCCGAGCGAGGACCAGCCTGGCTTCGGTGTCATCGTCGCGCTGATCGCGCTGCTGGCCGCCGCCGGCCTCGCCGCGCGAAACCGCGTCTGAACTCGACCACCGAACCACCGGGTACGCGCCCGGTCCCTACCCACCGCGGTTTTTTATGCGCTCGACCGCCGAGCGGGAGCGACCGGAACGGACGTCGAACGGCTCCTCGGACGGTCAGCAAACATATACCGACGGGCCGCCACCCACGAGACATGACCGAGCTCTCCGCGGTGACCGACCCACTTCTCTGGGCGGTCGTCGCGGCGTTCCTCGTCGCGAGCGCCGCCGAGTGGCGGGATCCCTCACTCGGCCGGCGGGCGATGGCCGGCGCGTGGGTGCTCTTCGCCGGGTTCTGGCTGCTGATGATCCCCTTCTTCGCGTTCGAACACCGGAGCGTGATCCAGACCGTCCTCGTGGCAATCGGCGTCCCGGCCTGTCTCGCCGTTGCCTACCACCTCTCATCGGGTCGCGTCTCGCTGCTCGTGCTCTCGCGGGCGGTGACCGTCGCGCTCGTCATCTACATCCCGTTCGAGACGGTCACCCCCCTCCACGACGGGCTGATCGAGGTCGTCGCCGCACAGACCGAGTGGGGCCTCGCCGCGCTCGGCACCGAGTACGAGTTCGTCGACGACGACCGGGGCCTGCGGAGCCTCTTCGTCTTCCCGGGCACCGAAACCGCCTCCGGTGGGGCGTACTCGACCCGGATCGTCTTCGCGTGTACGGGCATCGGGAGCATGGCGATCTTCGGCGGGCTGACCGCCGCCGTCCGTGCACCCCTGCGCCGGCGCCTCGCCGCGCTCGGCCTCGCCATCGGTGCGATCTGGGTCATGAACGTCGTCCGCAACGTCTTCATCGCTCACTCCTCGGGCGAACAGCTCTTCGCCCACGAGGCGCTCGTCGGGCCCGTGATGACCGTCTTCGGACTCTCCGATCCCGTCCGCGTCTCCTTTTTCGTCGCGGATCGAATCCTCTCGCAGGGGCTCGCCGTCGTCGCGCTGCTCGCGCTGTTCTGGGTCGTCCTCAAACTGTTGCCAGAGCTGGCAGTGATCGTCGAGGACCTGCTCTACCTGCTCACCGGTACGGAGTACGACCTCCTCGACTCGCCAGCACCGATCACTCGGCCGAGCGACGACTGAAAGCTTACTACAGCCGAGGAGATACTCCTCGCGATGAACCGACGGCGGGCGCTCTCGGCGATCGGCGGCGGTCTCCTCGCGCTCGGATCGTTCCGCGCGGTCGACAACGTCCTGCTCGGCTACGGACACGTCGACGGCGGGACGAACCTACTCGACCAGGAACTCGACGGCCTGCTCGACGAACGCCTCGAACTCGACCCGGTGACCGTCGACGGCGAACGCGGGAGCTACGAACTCCTCGTCGAATCCGAAGACGAGCGGGCGTGGCTCCGACCGCACGGTGGCGAGTGGTCCTCGACCCCCTCTCCGACCGACGCCGTTCGCCGAGCGGACGACGACCACGGCCTCGCTTGGGCGGTCACCACGCTCGTCGAGGATGCCGCGGCGATCGAGCGAGGAGCACACGACTACGAGTTCCACGGACCGGAGGGGTTCTTCGACCGGGTCCGCGACGCGGAGCACCGTCCGGCGATCACGGGGGCGATGCGTGGCTCGGTCGCGGCTCCCGTCTCGCCGGAGACGGTAGTCGAGTTCGCTGCCGCCGAACCCTCGAACCCCGAGGCGCTCGCGAACGGCCTCGCGGAGGGGTTCCGGGAGTACGGGAGCTACGACGTCCCGCGGTACGTCGGCGGGTCGATCCAGGACAACGTGCTTCTGGGCAGGGTCGACCTCAGAGCGCCGTTCGAGGTGACGACCGACCTCGACTCGCTGCTCGAACGGGGACACACGGGGCTGTTCTGCTGGGAGCTCTCCTACCGGGCGATCGAGGCGTTCCACGCGGTCCCTGCGGTCAGACAGGCCGTTCCCGTAGCCGCGTTCTGGGTTCGCGACAGGCGGCACAAACACGTCTACAACGGCCTCGCGACGGCGTTTCTCGAGGACGGTCTCCGAATCGCGGTCACCTTCCTCGATTACACCCACTCGACGCTCTATCACGACGTCAGGCTCACCGGTCTCGCGGGCGAGCGGCTCTCGGCGTACGACGAGTGGCATAGAGCCGACGAGGTCCACTGGGACGTTCCCGACCTCTGATCAGAGCGAGAGCCAGCCGGTCTCCAGGTTCCTGTCGCGCAGCGTCCAGCGCTGGGCTGGCCCCGTCTCGGTCTCCGCGAGTTCGACCACGGCGTCGAACAGCGGCGTGAGCCGGCCGACGACGGGTGTGTCGGGGTCGATCGGAAGATGGAGGTGGGCCATGCCGTCGACCGATCGGACCCGGTGGGTCAGCAGGTGGAGGAACCGGAAGACGGTCACCTCCTCCGAGGAGGCGAGGACCGGGACGAGCGAGTCGAAGCAGAGCCGGAGCTCCGCGGGCGAGAGCCCGCAGGCGGCCCGGTCGAGCGCCTCGATCGCCCCCGAGATCTCGATGCCGAGTTCGGAGAGCCGCCCGCAGGAGACCGTCCGCGTCGGAACGGGCAACAGCGGTGTGGAGGTCGCCGCGGTCGCGCTACGGGCGGGCCGGTGGTACTCGACGACGCGCGTGTGATCGCCTCCTCTGTGTGTCTGCGGGAGACAGGACAGCGGCGGCTCCCGTCCCTCGGTGAGGACGAACAGCCGGCGTCGGGCGACGTCGGTCCCGAGGAACGCCTCGCACGCGTGCGTTCTGATCCGGTCCGGGACCGAGCCGACGACGAGGAGCGCGGAGCCGTGACGCTTCATCGCATCGAGCTCGCGGACGAGCGTCGCCGTCTCCGCGTAGTCAGGTTCGGTGGACCGCCACTCCTCGACCATACTCTTAACCAAGAGACAACGGGTAAGAAAATAAACGTTGCGTCCGACCGTGCGACCCACACACACGGTTGGTAGGGGACCGTCAAGTATTCAGCCGAACGCGGTCCGAGTAGAATTCGAATGCCGCCTCCCCGATTTGAACGGGGGACAGCTCGATCTTCAGTCGAGTGCTCTCCCAGGCTGAGCTAAGGCGGCCCTACTCCGAGCGACGATCAGCCGGAGAAAAAGCCTTTCGAAAGGCGCACGTCCCGTGAGCGGCGTTACGTCCCACATAACGCTCCAGGGGAACTCGTCGCTTGGGGGGCACGACTCCCGACGAGCGTTATCCTCCGTCTAACCCCTACTCGACCGGGTTTAGAGGGGTGTGTAGCCGGCGTTACCGGACTAGTAGTAAACATCCGATAGATCGTGGTGAGGGTATGCTCTCAGTCGAGTGTCGGCGTGAGGGTCGCCGGTCCACGGCCGGAGACGGCCAGCCCGAGACGCCCACACCCTCCTCCGGGGGTGGGTGACGTGGTCGGTATCTGCTGCGTGCTCGGCGGCGACGACGGCACCCCGACCGAGTTCCTCGCGCGGAGCGACCGCGCGGTCACCCGCTACAGCGACCGGGAGGTGGCGGTCTACGCGGCCTCCCACCCGGGGATCGGGACGGCGGGTCCGTACCACGTCGGCGAGGCACTGGTCTGGTTCGTCGGCGAGGCGTTCGGCTTCGACGACGACGCCGTCGGGGGCGATCTCGGTCACGTCCCTCGCCCCAGATCCGTCGACAGCGCACACTACTGTGCGCGGCTCTACGCCGACCACGGGCCCGCGTTCGCCGACGGGCTGAACGCCAACGGGTTCGCGCTCGTCTACGAGCGGGACACTGGCCGGGTCCACCTGATCACCGACCGGCTCGCGACGCTCCCCGTCTATCACGCTCGGGCCGACGACGGTTCGGTCGTCTTCTCCACCGACGTCCAGGAGCTCCCCACCCACCCCGGAGTCGAGACCGCGTTCGACCCCGACCTCACCCGGGAGTACCTCGCGTTCGGGAGGACGTTCGGGACCACGACGCCACTGAACGGGGTCGAATCGCTCGGTCCGGCGACGGTGACGACGGTGGATCTCGGCACTGGGAGCACCGACTCTCGGCGGTACTGGGAGCCGCGGTACCGCCCTCGCGAACGGCCCGTCGAGTCGGTGATCGACGAGCTCGCCGAGACCCTGCGAACGGTGCTCCTCGAGCGGATCGAACGCGGTCGGGAGTACGGCGTGTTGCTCTCGGGCGGGAGCGCCTCGCGGCTCGTGCTCGCCGCGCTCGACGCCGACGCGACCGCGTTTCACGTCGCGGACTGGATGAGCCGCGAGGCCCGGACCGCCGAGCGGGTCGCCCTGCGAGGGGGCCACGAGTTCCGATTCCTCCGGCGTGACGGGAGCGAGGGACACGCGTTCGACGCGGGCGGCGAGCTGACGGGGTTCGACGGCCCGGCGACACACCGCCCGCTCGCGGGGCTCGAACGACACGTGATCTCCGAGGTCGACGTGCTGCTCTCGGGCGCCTTCGCCGACGCGCTGTTCGGTCGGGGAGGGATTCCGGCACGAACGGTCGAGCACGATCGGGTCGGCACCCTCGCGCTCCCGGTCGAACGCCCTCTCGACTCGGTCCAGGCGTACGTCGGGTGGCTCGCGGAGGGGGCGGCAGACGAACCGGTCGGCGGCCGCGAGGCGGAGCGGATCCTCGCCTCGAACGTCGGGTGCGTGGACGGACGAATCGACCACCACGGTGTGGCGTACGCCTCGCTCGCCGACCTGCGCTACTGCGGGGAGTGGTGGCCGCTCGCGAACGGGATGGGGGTCGTCCCACACCTGAGCCTGACCCGCACCCTCCCCTACCGAACGCCGTTCCTCGACGCCCGGCTGGTCGACCTCGCGCTGACCGTTCCGGTACAGTACCGGCTGCGAGGCGACCTGGTCGCCCGCGCCGTCGAGCGCGTCTCGCCGACGCTCGCGGGGATCCCCGACGCCGAGAGCGGCGAACCGCTCACCCGACCGTTCCCCGTCGAGTATCTCACACGGACCGCGCGGCACGTCTGGCGGAACCATCTCGGCGACGAGACGCCACCCCGGGCGCGGATGAGCGACGACCCGTGGACCGACCCAACACCCCTCCGGGAGGTCGGTATCGTTCGGCGCGCGATCGACGGTCGTTGCCACCTCGCCCGGGAGGTACCTGGCCTCGATACGGAGACGCTCCGGCGTTGGGAGCGCGAGCACGACGCGGGGAGGGATCGGACGGCGGAACTCACGACGGCGCTCACGCTGCTCTCGATGCCCGTCGTGGAGTCCGTCACTGCTGCTGGAGGCGATCGGCCACGCGATCGGCCGAACGCGAGGTGGCAGCCGTGAACGCGTCGCTCCGGGCGCTGATCGTCGAGATAGACGGCGCGAGCCCACAGCTCCTCGACCCGATGCTCGACCGTGGCCTCCTCCCCACGCTCTCGTCGCTCGCCGAGACGGGCGCGAGCGGTCCGCTCAGATCACAGGTCCCCCTCCACGGGACGAGCGCGTGGTCCTCGCTTCACACCGGCACGAACCCCGGGAAACACGGCGTCTTCGGACCGTTCGTCTACGAGGGCTACGACTGGGTCCACACGGACGTGAACGCGCCCCGGGAGCCGGCGCTCTGGGAGATCCTCGCTTACCACGGCCTCTCGAGTACCGTGGTGAACGTCCCGTTCGCGACGTCCGGGGAGTCGGTCGCGGCGGTCCCCGCGGCCTGTCCTCCCGCGTCGTCGGTCGACGAAGACCTCTCGGCGGTTCGCGAGGCGATCGGGGAGTACCGACTCTCACCCGAACCCGGTGTCGAGGGTGCCGAGCGGGCGCTGGTCGACCAGCGCCTGGCCGCGTTCTCTCACCTGCTCGACGTGGCTGCGCCCGACGTCGGGATCGTCCGGTTCGAGTCACCTGGACGGGTGAACAGGGGCGACGCGGACCGCGAACAACTCTACCGGGCGATCGACGCGGGACTCGGCGACCTCCTCGAACGGGTCGATGCGGACCTCGTCGTCGTCGCGAGCGCGTACGGTCTGGCCCAGAGCTGTGGTCACGAGCTCCGGGTCAACGAGTTCCTCCACCGGCGGGGCTACCTCGAGAGCGGTCCGTGCCGCGGGAAGCCGGCGACGCCGACCGAGGCGGAGTGTGTCGCCGAACCGATCGGCTCCGGTCCCATCGACCGGGTCATCGGTGGGACCCGCCGCGTCCTGCCGCGGGCGCTGCTCGGGAGGGGATCGCGTTCGGTCGACCTCGCGGGCTCGACGGCCTATCTCCGCTCGCCGGTCGAGTACGGTCTCCGGGTGAACCGTCGCGGCCGCGAGCCCGACGGCGTCGTCGGAGCAGACCGGTACGAGACGCTGCGGAGCGAACTGATCGAGACGCTCAGGGACCTGACGGCGCCGAACGGCGACCCGGCGTTCACGGACGTCGTCAGACGGGAGGCGTACCTCTGGGGCCCGCACGTCGACGAGGCGCCCGACGTCGTCGCGATCCCGAACGAGGGCGTCTCGCTCTCGGCGGCCCTCGGCGGCGAGGTGTTCGACTCGCGGGGAGGGACGCCGTGTCGGACCCCGACGGGCTACCTCGCCGTGGCCGGCCCCGGCATCGACCCGCGGACGCTCTCCGACGCTCACCTCTTCGACGTCGCTCCGACCGTCCTCGCCGCGCTGTCGCTCCCGCTCTCCGACCGGATGGACGGAGCCCCGCTCCCGGTAGCGCCCCGGACCGGGCGGATGAGCTACCCACAGCCGGCGACCGACGCGGCGATTGAGACCGACGGGGGGCGACGATGAGCAGCCGGGGGGTCCCCGACCACGTCGGCTCGGCAGCCGAGACGATCGAGCCGGCCCCGAACAGGGAACTCGGGTCGATCGAACCCGAGGTCGATCGACCGGAACGGACGACCCGTACCGGGCTGTTCCCGTTCTACGCTGCACACGGCGTCGGCCGGATCGCGCTCTACGGCCACGAGGCGCGAGCGCTCACCGACGCACTCCGCGCGCTCGAATCGATCTACGAGGGGGAGACGGTGTTGCTCCCCTCGCTCACGCCGGGGACCCTCGCGGAGGCGGTACGGGTAGCCGGACTCGTCCCCCGGTTCTACCCGCTCACCGACGACCTCCGTCCCACCGAGGAGGTCGCCGAGTGGTTCGACGAGACCGTGCTCGCGGCCGTCATCGCCCACCCGTTCGGCCGCCTCCAGCCCGATGAGTCGATCGACTCGTTCGCCGACCGCTGTGTCGACCACGGCGCGGGCCTGATCGAGGACGCCACTCGAGCGGCGCTGAGCACGCACGACGGAGACGCTGTCGGGCTCACCGGCGACGTCGGCCTGCTCGCGTTCTCCCCGTTCTTCCGGGTGCCGAACGGTGCTGCGCTCGTACCCGGAGCGGGGATACGGAGCGAGGCGCTCCGAAACGCGTCGGTCGAGCATCGGTTCACGAGCGACGACGTTCGCTATAGCCTCTCGACGGTGTTTCGCGCGACCGCCGCGGCCCCCGTCGTCTCGTCGCTCTCACGGACGCTCTCCCCGGTACGGTCACACCCGCGGGAAACGGAGCGGGCACCGGCGTACGCGTCGACCGACGTGGCGATGTCGAAGCTCTCCCGGATGCTGCTCGATCACGTCGATCCCGAGTGGTGTGTCGGCGCCCGGCGAGCGAACGCGACGGCGTGGCGCTGGCACCTGGCGGACGTCGAGGGCGTCTCTCCCCTCTTCGACGCCTCTACACGGGGGTGTTGTCCCTCTGCCCTTCCGGTGATCGTCGAGAACGGGAGGGCCGCCGGTCGCCTCCGCGAGGCCTGGCCGAGGCTCGTCCCGGCGGTCCTGGAGGGAGATGCCTACGAGACCGAACGGGCGCTCGCCGCACGGACGCGACTCCTCCCCGTCGACCAGTCGATCGACCCGGAGACGGTCGAGGCGGTCGGACGGACCTGGTTCGGCGAGCGGTGATCCGGGAGAGACCACCTCGCGGAGGCCGTCACTCGAACGGAGGGGTGCGATCGCGGTCCTTCGAGAGCCCGACCGGCGAGCAAGATATACTCGAATTTTTGGATCTAATATCAAGATACTTTTGGAACCGAAAAAGAGTTCTCCGATGACCGACCGAGAGGGGGTATGGCAGGACGGACGGATATCTCGCCAACGTACGACTTCGGCGATCGAGTTTCGACGGGTGTCGAGGGGATCGACACCGTTCTTCACGGGGGTTCGTCCCCGAACACACCTACATGGTCCGGGGCGACCCGGGGGCCGGAAAGAGCCTCCTCGGACTTCACTTCCCCATCGAGGGCTTCGAGTCGGAGGAGACGGTGCTCTACATCAACCTGGAGGAGACGGAGGCGAACATCCGCCAGAGCGCACGCTCGTTCGGCTTCGACATCGAGGGCGTCGATTTCCTCGATCTGAGCCCCGAGTCGGAGTTCTTCGTACGGGACCTCTCGTACGACGTCTTCCGCCCGGACGAGGTCGAACAGGGGACGATCACGGCGACGATCGCGGACCGGGTGGAGGCGCTCTCGCCCGACAGGGTGGTCGTCGACCCGCTGACCCAGCTGCGGTATCTCACCCCCGACGACTACCAGTTCAGGAAGCAGGTGCTCGCGTTCATGCGCTTTCTCCACGACCAGGGCACGACGGTGCTCTTCACCTCCCAGGACATCGAACCCGACCCCGACGACGACCTGCAGTTCATGAGCGACGGCACGATTACCCTGGAGAACACGCGAGACGGCCGGTTCGTGGAGGTGACGAAGTTCAGGGGCTCTGACTTCGAGGGCGGCGAACACTCGCTTCGGATCCACCGCGGCGGGATGACGGTCTACCCCGACCTGATCCCGCGCCAGCACCGACGTGAGTTCGTCTCGGAGAAGGTCCCCTCCGGAGTGCCCGAATTCGACGAGCTCCTCCACGGCGGGATCGAACGTGGGACCGTGACGATCATCACCGGCCCGACCGGCGTCGGAAAGACGACGACGGGGGTGCAGTTCATGAAGGAGGCGGCGGGTCGTGGCGAGCGGTCGGTCGTTTACTCGTTCGAGGAGGCAGAGGACACGCTCGTCCACCGGTGTGGGGCGATCAACGTGTCGGTGCGCGAGATGCTCGAGAGCGAGACCCTCGCGATCGAGGAGATCGAACCGCTGCAGCTGTCGGCCGACGAGTTCGCGCACATGGTGCGAGAGGAGGTCGAGAACAGGGACGCGCGGATCGTGATGATCGACGGGATCGCCGGCTACCGGCTCTCGGTTCGCGGCGAGCGGGGGGAGCTGAACCGCGAACTCCACAAGCTCGGGAAGTATCTGAAGAACAGGGGGGTGACCGTCGTCCTCGTCAACGAGTCGACGAGCATCGCCGGCGATCACGGGGAAGCGATTACAACCGTCCGTATGAACCTCGCGACCGGTCCGGACGGACCTCTTACGGACCCCTACACACACCCGATCACGTTCGTACGAGCGGACTTCCAGGCCGCAGCGACGGCCTCCGGGTCGTCCCGTCGGCGTCGGCCCCTCTCGAGAAGCTCCTTTGGGGTGGGTGGGCCGTCGTCCGTTCTCGTGTGACGTGGTACCGTTCGACCCCTGGACACTTTTGTTCGTTCGCCCGATAGGGTCCGTGGTCGAACATGGCGAAGCGAACGCTTACCCGACGACGGTTCACGCTCGCGGCCGGCAGTGCCGCAGTCGTGGGTCTCGCGGGCTGTGCCGACGAAGAGGGAGAGGAGATCGACGACGAGACGGACACCACCGCGGACGACGCGGACGCCGACGATGCGGTGGACGACGCGGATGCGGACGATGTGGCGGACGACGGAGCCGCCGACGACGCCGACGAAGAAGACGCGGACGACGCCGACGACGACCAGACGGACGATGCGGACGACGACTTCGAGATCGAGGACGAGGAGGACGAGCCGCAGCTGACGATCCGCCTCGAGAACGAGGACGGCGAGCCGGTCTCGACGGGCGTCCTCGTCAGGATCGAGGAGCTCGACGGCTTCACCACGCACAACTTCAGCGAGGAGATCGACGGCGGCGAGCTCCAGCCCTCGGTGGTCGACGAGGGCACGCTCCTGATCACGGTGACGAGTCCCGAAGAGGAGTTCGAGCCCCAGGAGGAGGAGGTCGAGTTCGAGGGCGAGGACACCGACGTCGAGTTCGTGCTCGAGGGTGCGACGGGCGACGACGAGGCCGACGCCCCGGAGGGCGAGGAGGGCGACGCGGCCGAAGAGGACGAGGACGAAGACGACGACTGAGCGCCCGAACCGTCGGGTCGGCGTGCCGCTCCGTACCGGCGTCTCCCCGATCGAACCGTCCAACGACTTCCGCTCGATCCGATCCCCTTGAGGGTGAACCGACGACCTCCTCTTCTCGCGCTCGCCGTCCCGATCGGACGCTCGCCTCTCGGACCGCTGGCGCGGGTGATCCGGTAGCGGTGGGCTTTTCCACTCCGGGGCGAGAGAGTCGGCTATGGACGTCGGGATCGTCGCCAAACGGGAGAACCCGCGGGCGGCCTACCTCGCCGAGGAGCTCCGAGGAACGCTCGAACGCGAGGGGGCGACGGTCCGTATCGACGAGGCGACGGCGGCCGCCCTCGACGACGAGGGCGTTCCCCCCGAGGCGATGCGCGGCACCGACCTCGTGGTCTCGATCGGCGGCGACGGCACCTTCCTCTTCACCGCGAGGGCGGTCGGTGACACGCCGATCCTCGGGGTGAACCTGGGGGAGGTCGGCTTCCTGAACGCCGTCGCACCGGACGAGGCGCTTTCGGCCGTGCGGGCCGCGTTCGACCACCACGAGGAGACCGGCGAGGTCCGTTCGCGGGCGGTCTCGCGGCTCCAGGCGGTGGGTCCGGGCTGGTCGCTCCCACCTGCACTGAACGAGATCACGATCTGCGGACCACAGCGTGGCACCGGCGGGGGGCTCTCGGTCGAGGTTCGCGTCGACGGCTCGCTCTACACCGGCGGCCACGCCGACGGTGTGTTGCTCGCCACGCCGACCGGATCGACGGCGTACAACCTGAGCGAGGGTGGCCCGCTCGTCCACCCCGACCTCGACGGGGTTCTGATCACGGAGATGTGTGCCCGGGAGTCGATGCCGCCGCTGATGATCCCCGCGGGCAGGGAGATCACGGTCCGGGTGGACGACGCCGAGGCGGCGTACGCGATCGCCGACGGCCGGAGACGCAGGCGGGTCGAGCCACCCGAACGGATACGGATCTCGTGTGCCGACGAGCCGGTCTGCATGGCGGGCCCGGAGGTAGACTTCTTCGAGGCGCTCTCGAAGCTAGACTGACTGGTAAAGGGAAACGTTGAACCGGCGAACGTCCTTAGAGGGTTCCGATGAGCCGACAACTGCCGGACGTACAGGCCGACCGACCGGAGGTCACGGTCGGTCTGAGCCAGGTCGGGGTCACGGGCGTCGAGAAGCTCGTGAAGCTCGCCCGCGCCGACGACCGCCCGATCGTGCTGATGGCGGAGTTCGAGGTCTTCGTCGACCTGCCGAGCTGGCGCAAGGGCGCCGACATGAGCCGGAACATGGAGGTCGTAAACGAGGTCCTAGAGGACACCGTACGGGAGGAGACCTACCGCGTCGAGGACGTCTGTGGCGACGCCGCCGAACGCCTGCTCGCGAAACACGACTACACCACCCAGGCGGAAGTCCGCATGGAGGCGGAGTTCATGACCCGCGACGAGACCCCGGCGACCGGCCGCGAGACCCAGGGCACCGTCGACATCATCGCGGGTGCGGTCGCGACGCCCGATGGCACCAGAGAGCGCATCGGCACCCGCGTCACCGGGATGACCGTCTGTCCCTGTTCACAGGGAATGTCCGCGGTGCGTGCCCGCGACACGCTCGTCGACCTCGACGTCGACGACGGGACGATCGAGGCGTTTCTCGACAGCGTCCCCCAACCGGGCCACTCCCAGCGCGGGCACGCGACGCTCGTCGTCGAGAGCGAGGGCGCACCCGAGGTGGACCTGATCGAGCTGATCGACGTCGCCCGCTCGTCGATGAGCGCGCGGATCTACAACCTCGCGAAGCGCCCGGACGAGGACCACATGACCTTCGAGAGTCACTCGAACGCGAAGTTCGTCGAGGACTGCGTGCGCTCGATGGCGAAGGGCGTCGTCCGGGAGTTCCCCGACCTGCCCGACGACGCGGTCGTGACGATGAAGCAGTCGAACGACGAGTCGATCCACCAGCACAACGCCCACGCCGAGCGAGTCGCGGAGTTCGGCACCCTCCGAGCGGAGATGAACGGCTCGGGGATGCCGGCGGACGACGACTAGAACGAGAGCGGGTCGGCTTCCTCCCAGCGCGGGGCGAACTCCTCGTGGACGTCGGCGGCGAACTCGGGGTCTTTGAGGTCGATCATCGCGAACACCTCGCCCGGCCGGAGCGGGTTCGCCACCTGGATGACGACCTCGCCGTCGTCGACGATGTTGAACGTCCCGTCGAGTTCGTCGGTGGTCCTGACCGCAAAGTGCGGGTGTCCCGAGAGGCGCTCGCGATACCGCTCGCCGACGCTCTCTGGGAGCGAATCGACCAGTCCCCGCGTCATCAGCACCGAGACGTCGACGCCGCGCTCGACCGCCTCCTCGAGCTTCTCCGTCACGTCGTCGCCGACCTCGCCGAGGTCGAACTGCGGGCTGGTCCCCGCGGCGATCATCACGATCCGCTCGTCGGCGGCCGAGAGCCGTTCGAGCAGCAGGTCGATCGTCTCCGCCTCGCCCACCGCCGCGGTCCAGAACTGCTCCTCGACGGGTTCGGCGGACTCGAGTTCGCCCTCGAGTTCGTCGACGATCTCCTCGTACTGGCCGATCGTCTGCTCCAGCTCGCGGCGTTTGTCGTCGAGCAGTCGCGAGAGCGCCGTCCCCGGCTCGACGGCCATGTACTTCTTCGGCCGGCTCGCGGTCTGACTGCGGACGAGGCTCTGTCCCTCGAGCCCGTTGAGCACGTCGTAGATCCGCCCCATCGGCACTTCGCTCGTGCGAGACAACTCCTTGGCGGTTGTCGGCCCGGTCGAGAGCAGCGTCCGGTAGACGCGTGCCTCGTACTCCGAGAGACCGAGGTCTCTGAGGCTGGCCATTGGAGTATCGATTCGTCCGGCGGAGATAAACCCTGTGCCTGTTGCTCACTCCAGCAGTCGGACGACACACGACTCCAGGTCAGCAGGCGTCCCGACCGGGTCGAGGCGATCCTGGCCGCGTTCGGCGAGCGCACCCGCTACTTCGGGGTCCGGGACGACCACCTTCTCGTGGTCGGCCATCCGGAGTGCCGCCCGGTGGAGGTCGCTTCCCGGCTCCCCGACCCGGATCACCAGCGGATCGGTACAGAGCCGGGCGCCGACCGCTCCGTAGCCCGCGAGTTCGGCACCCAGTCGGTCGCTCGCTCCGGCGAAGGCCCCGATCGCCTCCCGAGCGACCTCGCCATAGCGGGCCTCGTCGGCGAGCAGCGACAGATCACAGAGCGCGTCGGCCACCTCGACGGTGGTGTCGATCGGTTTCAGGGGTCGGTCGAGCAACCCCTCACCGATCGGTCGGCCGTCGACGAACGCGCCGTCCTCGAAGAGCGTCTCGACCGTCCAGTCCGCGATCTCTCGACCGACCTCGAGCGCCTCCCGGTCGCCGAGCACCGAGAACGCGGTCGCCGTCGCCCGGAGTACCCGACCCTGGTCCTCGAGTAGCCCTCGCTCGCCTCCCTCGCAGTGTGAGACGACGCCACCCTCGACGAGTTCGGCGAGGAGGTGTGAGAGGGACCGCTCGGCGTACCGCCTCACCCGGTCGTCGTCGGTCGTCGCGACATAGGTACAGAGCGCGTCGACCGCGAGCGCGTTCGCCCCGGCGTAGATAGCGGGATCGACCAGCGGCGTCTCCGAACCCTCGCGGTCGGTCGCGGATCCGAGGTAGTAGGCCGCGTCGGGCGCCTGGCTCGCCGCGAACGCCTCGCCGGTCCAGAGCGTCGTCGCGAGGAACTCGACGATCCTCACCGCTCGCTCGCGAAAGCGCTCCTCGCCGGTGACGAGGTAGGCGTTCGAGAACGCGCGGAGGACGCCCGCGTTCGTATCGAGGAGCTTCTCCGTGGCGACCTCTCCCCAGGTCGGCGTCGCGGCGTACCGGTGGACGCCGCCGTCGTACTCGTCGAGCAGCGCGGCCGTCACCGCGTCGAGCGTCGCCGTCGCCAGCTCCGGTTCGCGGGCGAGCGCGAACTCGACGGTCCGGGGGAGGGGGAACTTCGCGCCCGACCCCCAGCCGGCGTTCTCGGCGTCGAAGTGCTCGCGGACCGCTGCGAGCGCGTGGGCCTCGATCTCGGGACCGACCTCCCCTCTCGGGGGGTCGCCCCCTCCGAGCGCTCGGGGGACTCGCCCCGCGTCCTCGCCGCGCTCGCTCCAGACGTCGCGAACGCTCTCGACCGCGCTCCGGAAGCCGTCGGGACCGAGGTAGGTCGCGCCGGTGAGCACCTCCCCACCCGGGGTGAGGAACACGGTCGAGGGGAAGCCGCCGACGTTGTAGCGGTCCCTGACCCGCGGGCGCTCGTCGACGTCGACTCTGATCGGGACGAACGAGTCACCGACGTGGGCGGCGAGGCTCGGGTCGCCGTAGGTCCGCTCGTCCATCTCCCGGCACTCGGCACACCAGTGGGCGACCAGCGAGAGCAGGATCGGGGCGTCTCGCTCGCGCGCCTCCGCGAACGCCTCCTCGCCCCACTCGCGCCACTCGACGTGACCCGACGCGTCGTCCATGCCCCCGCTACCGCCGCGAGGGGGTAAGAGCCTGCGGTTCGGGGATAAAGCGTTTTGCACCCGGGGCAGGTAGAGAGAGGTATGTGGAAGAAGCTCCTCGCCGGGCTGTTGCTGATACCCCTACTCGACGCGCTGTTTCTCGTCTTCGTCGCCGGACAGCTCGGCTGGCAGCTCACCGTCCTGCTGGTGGTGCTCACGGCGCTGCTCGGCGTCGTCTTCATCCGCGCGGAGGGCAGACACACGATCCGTCGGTTCGAGCGCGCGGTCGCCGAGGGCGACATCCCGACGAACGAACTGCTCGACGCCGGGTTCCTGATCGCCGCCGGCGCGCTGTTGCTCACCCCCGGCCTGGTGACCGACGGCCTCGGCTTCCTCTTCGTCTTCCCACCGACACGCGCGGTGTTCCGGGGGGCGCTCAAGCGGTTCGTCATCGTCCCGTACGTCGATAAGAAGACCGGGGGGCTCGCGAGCGGGAGTATCTACACGTTCGGCTTCCCCAACACCGGCGCCCCGAGCGGGTCGAACGCCGGCTCGGGCGGCGGAGCGAAGGGGGAAACGGTCGACCTCGGACGCGACGAGTACGACGTGGACGAGGAGCGGCGCTGAGGGCCGAAGAGAAACCCTTAAAACCGAAAGCGGTCAACGTGGAAACGCGCTCGTCTGGGGCCAATAGCTTAGCCAGGTAGAGCGCTCGGCTGATAACCGGGAGGTCCTCGGTTCAAATCCGAGTTGGCCCATCCACAGCACGGTCGCCTCCTGGCCGACCGTCATCCGTGGGCCCGACTCCCCAGCCACCTAACTTCGGTCGGTACCAGTTTTCGAGAGCGGTGTCGCCGGCGGCGTCGGAGCCCGACCCGATCGGATCGACGAACTACGGCGGAGCGGGTTCACCACCGGAGGTCCGAAAGTCCGAACGGCTTCAAACGAGGAAGGCCCGCCGCGATCCGTCGCTCCGAGAACGCTCTCGACGGTCGCAGGTGGTCGGGCAGCGGATCGCAGACGCCCTCGGGGGCCGGTTCGGTCGCCCCCTCCGCGAGCATCCGGACGCCCGCCGTCGAGACGACCGGTGTCTCCATCACCCGCTCCTGTAGCCACGCCGAGGCCGAGAGCGCGGGGACCGGCGTGGGGACGATCAGCGGCCGTCGTCCGATCACCTCCCCGACTCGTCGAACGAGTCCCGAAAACGGGAGCTCCTCCGGGCCCGCGACGGCGACCGTCGTCCCCGAGAGCCGATCGGTCGTGAGGGCGACGGCGAGGACGTCGACGAGGTCCGCGACCGCGAGCGGGCGGACCCTGCGTTCCCCGAGGCCGACTCCCGGGAACACCGGGGTGGTCACGAGCGAGCGGGCGAGTCCCCGAAGCATCTGGTCCCCGGCTCCGTAGACGACGCCGGGTTTCACGACGGTGTACTCGAGGTCCGAACTGCGGACGACCTCCTCCGCGGCCCACTTCGACTCGAGGTAGCCCGACCCGCAGTCCGGGCGGGCGCGCAGGTAGCTCGTGAGGGCGAGCCTCTCGACCCCCGCGTCGGTCGCAGCCTCGACGACGCTCTTCGTCCCGGCGACGTGGACCTCCCGGTAGGTCTGTGCGCCACGCTCGTGGTTGATCCCGGCGAGGTGTGCCACGGCGTCGCAACCGGCGAACGCCTCGCGGAGCGCCGCGCCGTCGGTGACGGACGCCGCGACGAACCGGGTGTCCGACCGCTCCAGCGGGTCGACCTCCGGTTCCCGGGTTCCGCGTGCAACCGGCACGACCTCGTGTCCGTCGTCGCCGAGACGGTCGAGCAGGTGCGACCCCACGAAGCCCGTCCCGCCCGTGATCGCGACCTTCATAATCGGCCGTACCGTCCGTCGGCGATTAACGGGTTCGGTCACGGACGAGGGGTGACGGAGACCGACGGCCGAGTTCTCTCGGCGATCGCGACCGATCGAATCGCGGTGAAACGGTCCGACCACCGGTGAATACCCAAACGTGGTACTTATCTCCAGCGCCGTCGTCTAGAGCTATCGTCGATCGAGCACCCGTGCTGGCCGATGGTCTCGCGGGCGGTGTCGATCCGGGATACATCCACGTGGTCACGATAGTAGAACTCAGGATTTCGGCCGCGGACACGCTGTTCGCGGAGACGGTAGAGCGCGAGCCCTCGATCGAGATGGAGCTCGAACAGGTGGTGCTGACCGACGGTGTCCCGATCCGGTTTCGGGGAGCCTCGAGAGAGAGGGTCGAGGCGGCGCTCGAGGCGACCCCGGGCGTCGAGGAGTACACGCTGATCTCCGGGGGCGAGGGGGAGTCTCTCTACTCGATCCGGTGTGCAGAGGCGTTCAGGGTGCTCCCGTCGATCGTCGAGACCGGCGGGACGATCCTCACGGCGACGTGTTCGGAGGGGACGTGGTCGATCCGGCTGCGCTACGTGGACCGGGAGGACATCGAGGAGTCGCTCGAATCGCTGCGAGCGAACGGCGTCGACGTTTCGATCGCCGCGATCCGGACGATCGCGGAAGACGACCTCTCCGAGGTCGGGCTCACGGAGGAGCAGTACGAGGCGCTCGAACTCGCCATCGAGCACGGCTACTTCGAGATCCCCCGCGAGATCTCCCTGGAGGAGCTCTCCGAACACCTCGACATCTCACACCAGTCGCTCTCCGAACGGCTCCGCCGAGCGCAGCAGGGAATGTTGAACGAGGGCTTCACTGACGCCAACGCCTCCTCAGAAACGGCGTCCTGAACCCGGTTCCTGGCAGGCGATCGACTCCCCCCGATACTTCCCGACGAGCTGTATCTACCTCACGGCGCGGATCGCACCGCGGACGCGGTCGATAGCTCGCTGGAGTCCGAACAACGGAACTACTTTCGGTTACACCGATTCGACCGTGTGACCACCGTTCGTCCCACACCCCCGTGGATGGACGACTCGTTCGTCGTGAGTAACTCCGAACGGTTACCCCATCGGAACCTATTTCACCGTCCCATCGTTCGTAGTATCTATGTCGATACAACGCCGGCGGTTCCTCGCGCTCGCGGGTGGAACGGTGACGGCTGGACTCACCGGTTGTACGGGGATGGTGGATGACGGAGAGGGAGACGCCGGAGACGGGGAGAACGGCGGCGGTGACGATGCCGGAGAGGACGGCGATAGCGCGAGCGGGGAATCCGGGGGGAGCGTCGAGGGCGAGGAACTCGTCCTCACGACGACGACGAGCACCTACGACACGGGCCTGCTCGACGAGGTCAACCTCGCGTTCGAAGAGCGTTTCGGCACGCCAGTTCAGGCGATCGCACAGGGCACCGGTGCGGCGCTCGAGACGGCGAGAAACGGCGACGCGGACGTGATCATGGTCCACGCCCGCGGACAGGAGGACGAGTTCCTGGAGGAGGGCTACGGGGTGAACCGACGGGATCTGATGTTCAACGACTACGTGATCGTCGGCTCCGCGGACGACCCGGCGGGGATCGAGGGAGGGGGGGACGCGATCGAGGCGTTCGCTGCCATCGCCGGGGCCGAGGAGCTGTTCGCCTCTCGCGGGGACAACTCGGGGACGCACTCGGCCGAACTCGCGATCTGGGAGGAGTCCGACGCCGAGCCGGGCGGGGAGTGGTATCTCGAGACCGGACAGGGGATGGGTGATACGCTCAACCAGGCGAGCCAGCAGGGGGCGTACACCCTCGCCGACCGCGGGACGTACATCTCCCAGCAGGGCGAGATCGAACTCGTGATCCTCGTCGAGGGCCCCGTCAAGGGCGGCCCCGAGATCCTCGCGAACCCGTATGGGGTACTCGCGGCGAACCCCGCCCGGTTCGAGGATCGGAACTACGACCTCGCGATGGCGTACCTCGGCTTCCTCACCGGTCCGGAAGGCCAGGACGTCGTCGAGAACTACGCGCTCGACGGCGAACAGCTGTTCTTCCCCGAGGCACTCTCTGAGGACCCGAACTTCGAGCAGTACGTCCCGGAAGGGTGGAGTGCCGACGGCGATGCGGAGGACGACGACGGTGATTGAACGATGTCGATACCGGTGACCGCGGTGGCCCTGTTGACCGCCGAGACGCTCCCGGCGTTCGTCGATCTCCCGTTCGAACGCCACTACATCACGAGCATCGTCCGCGTCTCGCTCACCGTGAGCCTGATCGCGGTGGCGATCTCGACGCTGTTCAGCCTCCCCGTCGCGATGGCCGTCGGGTTCAATCGGTTCCCCGGAAAGAGCCTCGTGACGGCGATCATCAACACGGGGATGGGCTTTCCGAGCGTCGTCGTCGGCCTCGTCGTGCTCTTTGCGCTCTCGAGCAGCGGCCCGTTCGGCTCGCTGGGACTGGTCTTCACCCCGGAGGCGATGATCATCTCGCAGTTCGTGCTCGCGACGCCGGTGATCACGGGGGTGAGCCTCGCGGCGGTGACGAGCGTCGAGGAGAGTGTCCGCGACGCGGCGTTCGCGATGGGGGGAACCCGACTCGACGTCGCGCTCGTCGTGATCAAGGAGGCACGCTTCGGCATCGCGACGGCCGTCCTCGCCGGCTTCGGCCGGGCGATCAGCGAGGTCGGCTCGGTCCTCATCGTCGGCGGGAACATCGCCTACGCCGACGGCACCTCCTACACCAGAAACCTCACGACGGCGATCCAGCTCGAGGCGAGACAGGGCCGGTTCGAGACCGCGATGTTCCTCGGGGCGATCCTCGTCGTGCTGGTCCTCCTCGTGAACGCGGCCGTCGGCCGTCTCGGCGGGAGCGGGGGGACGCGATGACGGCCCTCCTCGAGGTGAGCGACGTCTCGCACGCGTACGACGAGCGGGTGTTCGAGGGGCTCTCGCTCTCGGTCGAGCGCGGCGAGGTGCTGGCGATCATCGGTCCGTCCGGGGTCGGCAAGTCCACCCTCCTCCGGCTGCTCGCGCTGTTCGAACGGCCCGGTAGCGGGGCGATCCGGTTCGAGGGAACCGACGTCTGGGCGGTCTCCGAGGGCCGGCGACTCGCGATGCGTCGGAACGTCGGGATGGTGTTTCAGGAGGCCAGCCTCTTCGACGTTTCAGTGCTGGAGAACGCCGAGTACGGCCTCCGGGTGCGCCAGTCCTGGACCGACAGGGTAAGACGGAGCGTCGCGGACCTCGTCGGCAGACGAAACGGGACGGCCGAGGCGGCGAGCGAGGCGCTCTCGGTCGTCGGTCTGAACGGGAAAGAGGAGCAGAACGCCCGATCGCTCTCCGGTGGGGAGGCCCAGCGCGTCGCGTTCGCCCGTGCGCTCGCCTACGACCCCGACGTGTTGCTGCTCGACGAGCCCACCTCCGACCTCGACCCCCGGAACACCGCCGTGCTGGAGGAGGCGATCGACGAGGCGCGAGGGCGAGGGATCGGCGTGGTCCTCGCGACGCACGACATGCACCAGGCAGAGCGGATCGCCGACCGCGTGGCGGTGGTGCTCGGGACCGGGATCGCCGAGATCGGACCGACCGAGCGGGTCTTCGATGAGCCACGCGACGGGCGGACGCGGAAGTTCGTCGAGGGCGAGCTGGTCTACTGATACTGTCGTCTGTACGTCGTTCACAAGTATCGAACCCTCGTGGTGCCGGGACTCGGTAGACGGATACAGCCGACAGTATGACCCGGCCCGACCGCTGGATTGATCCCGACCGCGCCGGTCTGAGCGAACGTCGAATGGACGAGGAACTGCGCGAGGGGTTCGAGGTGCAACTCGTGGTCGGCGACCTCGCGGTGACGAAACGCGATGTCGAGCTCCTCTCGGCGATCGACGACCACGGCTCGATCCACGCCGCGGCGGCCGCCCTCGGTCGGTCGTACGCCCACGCCCAGCGCCGGATCGTCGCCCTCGAGGAGGCGCTCGGCCCCCTCACGGAGCGAACCCGGGGGGGATCCGGTGGCGGCGGGAGCAGCCTCACCGACACCGCCCGGGCGCTCTCGCGGCGGTTCGGGCGGCTCGAAGCCGCCTCCTCCGGGCTGGCGACGGTCGGGAAGACGGTTCTCGAGGGTCGGGTCGTCGACCGGACGGGCGAACTCGGCGTCGTCGAGACGGGGGTCGGCCGGCTCCGCGCGCTCGTCCCTCCGGAGTCCGAGTCGGTCGAGGTGTCGATCCGGGCGGACGCGGTCACGCTCACCGCCCCCTCGGAATCGCCGGACGAGGACGGGACGAGCGCGCGAAACCGGTTCTCGGGGACCGTCCGCTCGATCGACGCGGGGGAGACGGTCGCGACGGTCACGGTCGACGTAGGCGGCGAGACGCCGCTCTCGGCGCTCGTGACCCGGTCGAGCCTCGACCGTCTCGACCTCGCTCCGGGAACCGAGGTCGAGGTCTCGTTCAAGGCGACCGCGACGCGGGCGACGGCTCGACCGCTCGACGGGGTCTGAAGGCGTGAAAACCGTGTCGGCCGATGGACCTGCGGAGTGGGGTGGGGAGGTACACAGTACCCATCGCCGACACCAGTTTCTTTTACGGCCAGAAATATATTAATTGCGGTGTCTATGTCGAACGACCGATATGCCGAGCGCCCGACGGTTCCCGGTTCGAGCGTCGTCGTCGGCCCCCGTCGAACGGCTCTACACCCCGGTCGTCGATCAGCGGACGGTCGAGTTTCTTCCCGTTCGTCTATGGCATGGCGAAAGTACATACCGGGTGGACGTGTAGCGGGACGTGGATGGTCTCGCTTCGGGACTGTCCGCATACACCCCGTATGAGTGTCGACGGGCCCGTGGGCATTTCCACGGCCCCTTCGATCACGAGGGGTCTCTCGAAACGCAGAGCCGTTATGCTCCTCGCAGCGTGTAGTAAGGGTATGTGCGGACGCTACACCCTGACGGTCTCGGGCGAGGTCCTGGAGGTGCGATTCGACGCGCGAGCGACCGAACCGATCGAGCCGACGTACAACGCCGCGCCGCGCGAGTCGTTGCCGGTGATCCGTGCCGACACGCCCGAGACCATCTCGCCGATGACCTGGGGGCTCACCCCGACGTGGGCGGAGGACCGCCGCGACCTGATCAACGCCCGTTCGGAGACCGTGGCCGAGAAACGGAGCTTCCGGGAGGCCTACCGCGAGCGACCGTGTCTCGTGGTGGCCGACGGCTTCTACGAGTGGGTCGACGAGGGCGGGGAGAAGCGACCCTACCGGGTCGCCCGTCGCGACGGCGAGCCGTTCGCGATGGCCGGGCTCTGGGAGGCCTGGACGCCGCCGACGCGCCAGACCGGACTCGACGCCTTCTCGGGGGAGGGGAGTGCGGACGAGACCGAACCGACCGAGGCGTTCACGATCCTCACGACCGGGCCGAACGAGGTGGTCGAGCCACTGCACCACCGGATGGCGGTCGTCCTCCCCGAAGACCGAGAACGGGAGTGGTTGACGGCCGACCCGGACGAGCGACGCGACCTGCTCCGGCCGATCCCCGGCGAGGGGTTCCACTCCTACCCCGTCTCGACGGCGGTGAACGATCCGAGCGTCGACGGACCCGAACTGATCGAGGAGGTCGGCGCGTGAGCTACGAGGCGGTCGTCTTCGACAACGACGGCGTGATCGTCGAACTGACCGACTGGTCGGTCATCCGCGAGGCGGTCAGGGAGACGTTCGCGTCGTTCGACGTCGACCCGCGCGAGGAGGACGTCGAGGCGCTCCTGCGCACGACGCCGGAGGGTCTCGCGTCGGTCTCCCGCCGGCACGGCCTCGACCCCGCGGATCTCTGGCGCGCCCGCGACGCGAACGCCTCCGCCGTCCAGCAGGAGGCGATCCGTGCGGGCGAGAAGTCGCTCTACGACGACGTCTCGGCGCTCTCTACCCTCCCATCGACGCTCGGAATGGTGAGCAACAACCAGCAGGAGACCGTCTCGTTCATCGTCGAACACTTCGACCTCACGGAGTTCGAGGTCGTCTACGGGCGCGAGCCGACCCCGGAAGGGATCGAGCGGAAGAAGCCGAGCGGCCACTACATCGAACGCGCGCTCTCAGCGCTCGACTGCGATCCGGGCGAGGCGCTCTACGTCGGTGACAGCGGCGTGGACGTGCTCGCCGCACGGGCGGTAGGTGCCGACAGCGCGTTCATCCGCCGGGAGCACAGGGTCGACTACGACCTGCCGGCGACCCCCACCCACGAGATTGAGAGCCTCCACGACCTGGTGGGCGTGTTCGAGGGTTAAACCGAACCACTCAGGTCGCGGGCGACTCGAACGGGGGTATGCGTCTGGCGCGCGCGGCGGTCGACGGCCGGGTCGTCTCGGGTTCCTACGACGGCGAGTGCATCGCGCACGAGGGCGAACGGTTCCAGGTACCAGAAACGGAGCTGCTCGCCCCGTGTGATCCGACGGCGCTCTACTGTGTTGGCAGGAACTACGCGGAGACGCTCTCACAGATGGACTACGACCGCCCCACAGAGCCCGACTTCTTCATCAAACCCCCGGTTTCGGTGATCGCCCACCACGACCCGATCGAGTACCCGGCGTTCACCGAGGAGTTCACCTACGCGGGCGAACTCGCGGCCGTGATCGACGAGCGCTGTACCGACCTCTCGGAGGAGGACGTTCCGGACGCGATCCGGGGGTACACGGTCATGAACGACCTGGACGCGCTCGACCAGCAGGGGCGCACGGCCAGGAAGGCCTTCGACGGCTCCGGTCCGCTCGGACCGTGGATCGAGACCGACCTCGACCCGAGGGGGATCGAGATGCACACCGAGATAAACGGAGGTCGGCGTCAGGAGGCGAACACAGAGTTGATGCTGTTCGACCCGTTCGAGGTCGTCTCGTACCTCTCCGAGCGCTTTACGTTCCAGCCCGGCGACGTGGTCGCCTTCGGGAGCCCCGCGAACCCGGGGCTGATCGGACCCGGCGACCGGATCGAGATCACCTACGAGGGGGTCGGCACCCTCGTCAACGAGGTCGTCCCCTCCCGGTCGTAGTCGGCCGAGAGCCGGTGGCGTCGTAGATCCAGTCGGGCGTCACCCGCCGGTCCACGGACGGAGTCGCGGTATCCACCGTGGGACCGCCTCGCAGTATCGCTCGTACACCTCGCCGTGTTTCTCCGCTAGATGTGGCTCCTCCCAGCCGACCACCCGGTCGTGGAAGCCGAGGAGACAGCCCGCGGCCCACCAGAGCACGTGCAGCGATCTGAACAGGATCGCCTGACCGAGGACCACCAGGAGGACGGCGAGGTACATGGGGTTGCGCACGTGGGCGTAGATCCCACCGACGACGAGCGGCTCCGGTTCGTCGATCGGCGCCGGGGTCCCCTCCCCTTCGTCCGCGAACCGCCAGGCGGTGTGCACGTAGAGCAGCGCGCCGGCGAGGATCGAGAGCGTCCCCGCCACCCGGGAAGCCGGCCGGGGGAGCGGTAGTTTCGGACCGTCAGGGTGTTCGCGTCGGCGGAGTAGCTGCGGGATCCACACCCCGACCGATCCGGGGACGACCAGCGTAAACAGCGCCGATTTGCAGAGCGTGCGTGGCGATGCCATGGCTCACACACCACGCGCGGGGTAAAAAGACCGCTCGACCGGAAGACGACTCGGCTGACGTCTCAGACCCGTGCGAGGAGGTCGTCGACCACGCCGTTGAACGCCTCGGGCGCGTCGGCGTTGACGAGGTGGCCGGCGTCCGGGATCGAGGCGACCGACGCGTCGAGCGCGTCGGCGAGCCGCTTGCTCTGTGCTTTCACCGCGCTCGCCTCGTACTCGCCGTAGATCAGGGCGGAGGGGGCGTCGGTCACGATCTCCGGCGGTGTGAACCGGTAGAGCGCGTCGAACGTCTTCACGTA
Organism: Halalkalicoccus sp. CGA53; assembly: GCF_036429475.1. Classification (GTDB taxonomy): domain Archaea; phylum Halobacteriota; class Halobacteria; order Halobacteriales; family Halalkalicoccaceae; genus Natronorarus; species Natronorarus salvus. The sequence goes on along the minus strand of NZ_CP144125.1, from coordinate 70,517 downwards.
CTCCGAGCGCGAGATCTCGGAGACGGTCTCGAGCGCGCGCTCTCTGACCTCGTCGTCGATCGCGAGCCAGGGGTGGCCCTCCACCGCTCTGATCCCAGAGAGCAGCAGTTCGAACGTCGCCCGCTGGCCGGTGAGCGCGAGCGTCATCGCGAGCCCTCCGGTTGGCGAAGCCGCGCGCTTGTACGCCGTCGGCAGCGGGACCGGCGGCATCGTCCGGAGCGCCCCGGCGAGTGCGAGTCCCCGCACAGGGTACCGCTCGGCGTAGGCCTGTGCGATCATCGACCCGAGCGAGAGCCCGCAGACTACCGGTTCCTCGACGTCGATGGTGGTGAGGAGGTCGTGGAGGTCGTCGGCGAATCCAGGTACCGTATACCGTCGGAGGTCGGTCTTCCCGGTCCGGCCGTGTCCGCGGACGTCGAAGGTGACGACGCGGTGGTCCTCACTGAACCGCTCGACCTGCGGTCGCCAGCTGGTCGCGTCGAGGAAGCCGCCGTGGAGGAAGACGATCGGCGGCCCCTCGCCGACGTCGTCGTACCAGAAGGGGGTCTCGCCGAGTTCTATCGTGCTCATTGTGGGGTGTTACGTCCGGGTGCGGGTGAAGCTTCTCATTGCGGACGCCCTTTCTTCGGATATCTTCTCACTTCTATCTAGACAAAAAACTCTCTTCTGGTAGAAATATAGTTTAATCGCTACTTGCATACTGTTACGAAAGACATAAATTTAGACTACTGTACCGATTACTGGTATGACACCAATTCACGTGTCACGACGAGGGGTACTGCGGGGAATCGGTGCGGCGGGCGTCGGTCTGACGTTCGCCGGGAGCACGAGCGCGGGCGGCGAGGGGACCTATATCGTCAGCACGGGTGGAAACGGCGCTCGACGGAACCTTGAGAGGGCTGGGTTCGACGTAACACGCGAACTCGCGGGTGGATCTGTGCTGATCGTCTCCGGACCGGCGAACGCCGAGGAGGACGCGAACGTCGGCGGCGTCGACGCCGTCACGCCGAACTTCGAGGTGAATCTCGCGGAGCCTTTCGCGGAGGACCACACGACCGGGGACGCCGAATTCACCGAGAACCAGTGGGACAAGGAGATCACCGACACGTTCGAAGCCCACCACCACGCGACCGGCGAGGGGAGCCGAATCGTCATCGCCGACACCGGCGTCGACGGCACTCATCACGACCTCGAAGGAAACTTCAACGAGGACCTGAGCCTCTCCTTCATCAACGGTGGCCAGGAAGCCCCCCACAGCGGCGACAGCGGCGACCACGGCACTCACGTCGCGGGGACCGCGGCGGCGACCGGCGCGGAAGGTGTAACGGGCACCGCCCCCGACGCCGAACTCGTCTCGGTGCGCGTGCTCGGCCCCGACAGCAGTTCGTTCGCGGACGTCCTCGCGGGCGCGGATTACGCAGCTGAGATCGGTGCCGACGCCGCGAACTTCAGCCTCGGTGCGGGGCCGTTCCCGTCGGAGGCGAATCCGGACGGAACGCGCGTCGCGGTTCAGCGGGTGATGCAGGACGCCGCCCGTCGCGGCACCGTCTCGACCGTCTCGTCGGGTAACGCCGAGACGAACCTCCAGCAGGGAGGACTGTTCTACCTCCCCGGTACCGTCCAGGGCGTCATGACCGTCTCCGCGAGCGGTCCAGGGGACGACCTCGCGTTCTACTCGAACTACGGAACCAACGAGATCGAGGTTGGCGCACCCGGCGGCGGCCGCGAGACCTTGGAGGAGACGGTGATTCCCGACGACCTCGTCTTCTCGACCGAACCCGATGCCACCTACGGCTGGAAGGCCGGCACCTCGATGGCCGCCCCACAGGTCGCGGGACTCGTCGCCCTCGTCCGCGAACTCGAACCTATCATGAACGCGAACCGGGTCGAGAACGCGATTGCCCACGGCGCGGAACTCGTCGACGGCCGCAGCAGCCTGGAGTTCGGCGCCGGACGGATCAACGCGCTGAACACCGTCGAGCGAGTATAGTAGTCACTCGAACAGCTCCCCGTGCCGGCTCGCCAGATCCGTATACGCCCCGGAGGAGTATTCCTCGAACGTCTCCTCGGGGTCTATCGTCGTCTCCGAGAGCGGGATCACCTGTGCGGGGACCCCCCGGGCGAACGACCCGGCGGGAATCTCGTAGTTGTCCGGAACGACCGTTCCTGCGGCGACGATCGACCGTTCGCCGACGCGCACCCCGCTCGCGAGCGTCGCGTTGAACCCGATCAGCGAGCCGTCCGCTATCTCTACCTCGTCGGTCACCGCACCGTGGCCGACCATCACCCGCTCGCCGACGACCGAGGCGTGAAGCGTCGCGTTGTCGCCGACGTGGGACTCGCGACCGATCCGTACCGGCGCGATATCGCCCCGGAGGACGGTCCCGGGCCAGACGCTCGCGTCCGCCTCGACGGTGACGTCACCGATCAGCGTCGCCTCGCGACTCACGAACGCCGCCGGATCGACCGTCGGCCTCGATCCCTCGAACCCGTACTCGCGCCTGTCTTCCATGACCCCAGCTACCGCACACCGAGTGATACCGTTTTCCCCGGGCCGATCCCTCGGCGAATCCCGGAAAACACACTTGATCTCCCGTGTCGTATGCGACCCCATGTCAGTGGAACTGCCGGCGTCGCGGTGTCTCCAGTGCGGGTTCAGCGCACCGCCGGGCGAGGGGTGGGCCACGGTCGAGGTGCCCAAGTTCGGGACCATGACGCGCTGTCCGGAGTGTGGCAGCACGAACGTGATGACCGGCCAGTAGCTCGATCGGTCGCCCGACGCGTCGTAGATCGCTCTCACTCGACGCTGATCGTCCGAGACATCCAGCCGGTCGCGCCGTCCGGGAGCGCGTCTCCCTCCTCGCCCTCCTGTACCGTGCCGTCGCCGTCGATCGCCCGGACGACCACCTCGTACTCGCCGGGATCGGCCTCGAACGAGTGGCGCCACTGCCGCCACGTCGCGGCCTCCGAGAGCGTCTCGCTCAGCTTCGCCTCCTCCCAGCTAGTCCCGCCGTCGATCGAGACCTCCACGGCGTCGATCCCCCGATCGCCGGCGTAGGCGTGGCCGCCGACCTGCATCCCCTCTCCGCTCTGTTCGGCGCTCCAGAGCTTCGCGACCGTCCGCATCGGCGCGGTGCCGTTCCAGCCGCGCGAGCCCCAGTAGCCCTCTCCCTCCTCCTCGGTGATCTCGATCCGGTCGATCCACTTCACGTTCACCTTCCCCCACGTGCCGGGCATGAGCAGCCGGACCGGGAAGCCGTGTTCCCGCGGCAGCGTCTCGCCGTTCATCGCGTAGACGAGCAGCCCACGCTCGAGGTAGCCCTCGATCGGGACGATCTCGTCGTAGCCGTCGAGCGCGTGGATCGTCGCGTACTCGCCACGAGGTGCAGCCCCCGAGAGCAGGTCGGCGACCGGCACCCCGGTCCAGACGGCGGTGTCGAGGAGGTTCCCGTCGACCGGCTCTCCGATACACCGGAGCGTCGCGGTGACCACCTCCGCGTCGCGCGCGAGGAGGTCCTCGTAGTCGATCGCCACCGTCCCCTCGACCGCGCCCTCGACGGACAGCGTCCAGCCCTCGGCGTCGAACGTCGGCGTCGCGCTGTTGATGTCGACGGTGTAGAACTCGCCGATCTCGCTCACCAGCCCCGGCGCGCCGGGAAGGTCGAACGAGCGCTCCCGCGCTTCGTCCAGGCGGGACTCGACCGCGAGTTCCGTCCCTGTCGGGAGATCGAGCGGCGGAGGCGGCGCGCGCTCGCCGCCGAGCCGTCCGAGCAGCGTCCCGATCACGCCGACGCCGACGACGGCCGCGCCGACGCGAAGCACCTGTCGTCGCGGTCCGTCGACGCTCCCCGTTCCGGGGCGTGTTGGCACGGCGAGCAGGACGAGCAGGACGCCGGTCGCCACACCCGTAGCGGAGAGGAGCGAGCCGACGAGCCCGAGGGCCAGGAGACCGCTCGACACGCCCCCGAGTGCGGCTCCGGCGTGCGGTGACTCCGCCCGCGCTCCTGCGACGAGACTCGCGTAGCTCACGACGGCGAGCAGGCTTGCGGTCATCGCGCCCGCGGTGAGGACCAGCAGCGTCTCGCCGAGGGAGCCGAGCGTCTCTATCACCGTGTTCACCACGATCGCGGGGCTGTAGCCGACGAGGAGTTCGGTCGCCGGGACGGCGATGAACGCGCTCGCGCCGCCGGTGGCGAGGTACGACCCGAGAACTCCGGCGATCCCCGCGATCAGCGACGCGAACGCCCCGACGACCGATCGATCGGACACACGATCAGCTAGGGACTCCCTCCGGTAAACGCTATCGCGCCCGAGGCCCGGTCACTCGCAGTCGCGGTCGCCTCGCTCGACGCGCGTGTAGAGCGCGTAGGCCGCGGCCCCGATCCCCCCGAGACCGGCGAGAATTCCGAACCCCGGCTGTTCCTCGACCGCACTCGCGATCGAGTCGATGTCGCGAGATTCCGTTCCGCTCTCGGTCGGCGAGGGCTCGTTCGCGAGCCCGCTCCCGTCGTCGCGCTCCCCGTCACCGGGCGCTACGCTCTCCTCGCCCTCCTCCGTTCCGTCGTCTTCGGACCTCGACCCTCCGTCGTCCCCGTTCTCGTGGCCACTGCTCGCGTCGTCTTCCACCTCGTCGCCGGTTCCGGTGTCGTCGTCTCCCCCGTCTCCAGCCTCGTCGCCCTCCCCGTCCTCTCCAGGTTCGCCGTCCTCGCTCTCGTCGCCGTCGTCCGTCACCTTCCCCTCCGGACTCCCGTCGTCGGGACCGGTCGGGTCGCTCTCGTCGTCGTCACCCTCTTGATCCTCCGGATCGTCCGACCCGTCTCCCTCGTCCTCTCCCTCCGTCGCGTCGCCGAACGCGCCGATCCCATCGGCGGTCGAGACGAGGAGGCTCCCGTCCCCGACCGCCAGGCCGTGGGCGTCCACGTTCGAGAGCGACCACCGTTCGACGCCCGTCTCCGCCTCGAAGGCGTAGAGCGCGGGCGCCCTCCGTCCGCCCTCGTGGGTGTTCGTCGCGTAGACCCGGTCGCCCGCGAGCAACGGACCGCGAAAGCGCGGCTCCTTGATCACCTCCCAGCCGCCGTCCGGGCCGTCCGAGAACAGCCCCGATCGGCTCCCGACGGTGACCGTCTCGCCGTCGGTCGCGACGCCCTCGATCCCGTCCCCCCAGATCGACCGGCGCTCCTCGCCGGTGTCGGGATCGAGGACGAACGCCTCGGTCTCGCTCCAGGCGAGCACCGCTCGCCCGGTCGCGGAGACGGCGACGATCCCTGGTGCGGGATCCGCGTGCCATCGCTCCTCGCCGTCGTTCGCCGAGCGCGCTCTCACCCCGTCGTCCACGACGAAGACGGCCCCGTCCGTGGCCGCCGGGGCGGTCCCGTCCACCCGAAACCGCCGCTCGCCGTCGGTCGAGACGGCGTGGGTGCGCCCGTCGGAGACGTAGACCGTCCCGTCCGCGACGACCGGCGACGACGTCGCCGGACCGTCGAGGGCGTATCGCCAGCGCTCGTCCCCGGTACCGGCGTCGACGGCGACGAGCTCCTCGCCGACGGCGAGGTAGACCGCATCCCCGTCGGTCGCGGGTGCCCCCTCGATCCCCTCACTGACCGGGAGGCTCCAGCGCTCCTCGCCGTCGGCCGTGTCGAGCGAGAGGAGTTCGCCGGCCTCGGTGGCGACGAACGCGGCGCCGTCGGCGAGCGTCGGGACGCTCGTCGCCGTACCGTCCCGCCACCAGCGTTCGGTCGGGTCGTCGATCGTCGGTCCGTCGGCGGTCGCACCGGACCGGCCGGGGTCGGTACCGGAGGGGTCCTCCGAGGCACCGGCCACGCCGTCTCCGTCGATCGTCGCGGAGCCGACGAGCAGGCCACAGAACGCGGCGAGGACGCTCCGGCGGCTCGTTCGTCGCGTGTGCATCTCTATCGCCGCTCCTCTAGTGGCGGTGATAACTCCTCGCTCAGCGAGAGGTAGCCCACCCACCGACCCCGCGGTAACCGCGCGGACCGCAACGCATAGCACGCGCCGTCGCCTCCCCCATCACATGACGCTCCGAGCCCGCGATCTGATGACGAGGGACGTTGCCACCGCCAGCCCGGACGAGGAGGTGGGGGACGTGCTCGGCCGCCTCGCACGCGCCGACTTCGACGGTCTGCCCGTGCTGGACGAGGGGGGCCTCGTCGGCATCGTCACCCGGGGTGACATCCTCCGGCTCTTCCGGAGCGACGACCGCGTCGTCTGGGTCCCGATCGGCGTCCCGCCGTTCAGCGAGACGCTCACCTACGCGATCGACCTTCCCTTCGACGACCTGGACTTCGGGATCGACGTGGCGAAACGGGCGCGGAAGCCGATCCGTGAGGCGATGACCGTCGACGTCGTGAGCGTCGACCCCGACGCCGAGTTCGACGACCTGGTCTCGCTGCTGACCGACGAGGAACGCGACATCAACCGGCTCCCGGTGCTTGAGGGCGACGTGCTCGTCGGCATCGTCACGCGACAGGACCTCCTGCGGGCGCTCCGCCCGTCCGAGCGCTGACCGTCTCGGGACTTCCTCCCTCCCCCGACGTCGACCGGAGCCTCGACCTCGTACACGGCCGTCCGACCCCCGTCGTGGGCGGGGTGCTCTCTCCTCGGTAGGAGGCGGGCATCGGGGGAGTGCGCCGCGTTATCGCGCCTCTCCGGTAACTTAAGTGGACTCCTCCTCTACTACCGGCACATGTCTGAGAACGAAGGCTCCGGACGCCGAAACCTCCGTATGCCCTCCGACGACGAGCTGTTCGCCGTCGTCACCGAACATCTCGGGGGCAACCACGTCCGCGTCCGCTGTGAGGACGGCAAGACACGTCTGGGGCGGATCCCGGGCCGAATGAAGTACCGCACCTGGATCAACGAGGACGACATCGTCCTCGTCGAGCCGTGGTCCTGGCAGGACGAGAAGGCGAACATCGAGTGGCGCTACACCGAGCAGGACGCCGACCAGCTCCGACGCGAAGGCCACATCAACTGATTCTCCGGGCCGAGAGCTCGTCCCCGAGCGACCGCTCAGCGCTCTTCGAACCCTCCGGTCGATCGGTACTCCGCCGCGAGCTCGACGTAGTGGTCCTGGATCCGGGCGATCTCCGCGCGCTGGCCCTCGCTGAGCGGGCGGGTCTCCGCGGGCGCGCCGTAGGCCAGGTGCCCCTCCGGGACGGTCTGGTCCTGGAGCACGACGCTCCCCGCCGCGACGAGCGCGTTCGACTCCACCCTTGCGCCGCCCAGCACGACGCTCTGTATGCCCACGAGCGAGTCGTCCTCGACCGTCGCGTAGTCGATCACCACGTTGTGGCCCACCGTCACTCGATCGCCGATCTCCGCACCGTGGAGCATCGAGAACTCCTGCACGTTCGAGCCCTCGCCGACGCTCGTCTCGCCGCCGTCGCCTCTGAGGCAAACGAACGGCCAGACGCTCGACGCCGCTCCGATCGAGACCTCGCCGATCAGGTAGGCCATCTTCGAGACGAACGCCGTCTCGTCCACCGCGGGCTCGTGTCCGCCGAACGCGTCGCGCATGCACCCCGTTCCCGACGAGAGGGGTAACCCCTATCGATGTGGCCCCGACCACACCGAGGAGCTCGTCGACCCGCGACCCGGACGGTGTGGCCGGTCAACGTATATGAGTATCGACCGCGACGTGCGCTCCATGAGCAGGTTCCCGGAGGAGTTCGACGACTGCGAGGGGATCGTCGCCCCGGACGGGTCGTACGACGAGGAGGCGGTCGCGGCCCTCGAACTCGACGACGAGGAGTTCTGCGAGCTGTACGAGTCGATGGTCCAGGCGCGGGCGCTCGAGGAGCGCGGGCTGGCGTTGCAGCGCCGGGGCGAGTTCCACTTCTGGATGGAGTGTCGCGGCCTGGAGGCGGCCCACGTCGGCCCGGCGGCGGCGCTCGCCGACCGAGACTGGATGAACACCGAGTGGCGCCAGTACGGCGCACAGATCCAGCGGGGGCGTCCGCTCGTCGACATCCTGCTGTTCTGGCTCCGCGGGTACGAGACCTGGGAATCCGACGAGATAGACGAGATGGACGCCTACGAGCGGCGGCTGCCCCACATCGTCGCGGTCGGGACGCAGGTCCCGCAGACGGTCGGGCTGCTGTGGGGGCGGGCGCTTCAGGGACACGACGAGGTCGGGCTCGTCGGGGTCGGCGACGGCGGGGCGAGCAAGGGCGACGTCCACGCCGGGATGAACTTCGCCGGCGTGTTCGACGTGCCGGTCGTCTTCCTGGTGCTCAACAACCAGTGGGCGATCTCGACGCCCGTCGACGGTCAGACCGCCGCCGAGACGTACGCCAGCCGGGCGCCAGGCTACGGGTTCGACGGCGTGCTCGTCGACGGGAACGACGTGCTGGCGACCTACCGCGAAACCCGCCGGGCGGTCGAGCGCGCCCGGGCGGGCGAGCCGACCCTGGTCGAGGCGCTGACCTACCGCCGCGGCGCACACTCCTCGAGCGACGACGACACCCGCTACCGCTCCGAGGAAGATGTCGAACGGTGGCGCGAGCGCGACCCGATCGACCGCTACGAACGCTTTCTCGTCGATCGAGATCTCTGGGACGAGGGGTACGCCGAGTCGGTCCGGGAGCGGGCCGAGCGACGTGCCCGGGAGGCCGCCGAGGAGGCGCTCGCGATCCGGGGCGAGGGCTCACCAGAGGAGCTGTTCGACGAGCTGTTCGCGAACCCGCCGGCGTACGTCGACGAGCAGCGCGAGGAGCTGCTCGCACTCGTCGAGGAACACGGCGAAGGGGCCTTCCGGTGGTGACGATGGCGGCCGACGGACTCACCCTGGTCGAGGCCGTCGCCGAGGCGATGCACGACGAGATGAGTGAGGACGAATCGGTCGTCGTCCTCGGCGAGGACGTCGGTCGCTCGGGTGGCGTCTTCCGCGCGACCGAGGGACTGTACGACGCGTTCGGCCCCGACCGGGTGATCGACACCCCACTCACGGAGACGGGGATCGCGGGCGCGGCGATCGGGCTGGCCGCGTCCGGGCTGCGTCCCGTCGCGGAGATCCAGTTCTCCGGGTTCACTTACGCCGCGCTGGAACAGCTCTACACCCGGGCAGCGCGTATGCACGCCCGATCGCGGGGCCAGTTCCCCTGTCGGATGGTGCTACGCGCGCCGTTCGGCGGCGGGGTCCGCGCGCCCGACCTCCACGGGGAGTCGATGGAGGCGATCTTCGTCCACCACCCCGGATTCAAGGTGGTCGTCCCGAGTACGCCGCGGGACGCGAAGGGGCTGCTGATCGCGGCGATCCGCGACCCGGATCCCGTCGTCTTCCTCGAGCCGAAGAAGGTTTACCGGTCGTTCCGCGAGGCGGTCCCCGAGGGCCCCTACGAGCTGCCGATCGGCGAGGCCGCGGTTCGACGTGAGGGCGAGGACGTCTCGGTCTTCACCTGGGGGGCGATGACACGGCCGACGCTCGCGGCGGCCGACGAGCTCGAGGGGGAGGTCGACGTCGAGGTGGTTGACCTGCGGACGCTCTCGCCGATGGACCGGGGGGCGATCGTCGACTCGTTCCGGAAGACCGGCCGGGCGGTCGTCGTCCACGAGGCGCCGAGGACCGGCGGGCTCGCCGGCGAGATCACCGCGCTCATCCAGGAGGAGGCGCTTTACTACCAGGAGGCGCCGATCGCCCGGGTCACCGGCTGGGACACGGTCTACCCGCTGTACGACTTAGAGGACTTCCAGCTCCCGAACGCGACCCGGGTGCGAGAGGCGATCCGGGATGTCGTCTCGGTCTGAGCCGGACGGATGAGCCGGCCCGGCCGATCGGTCGCCCGGAGGCCGGAGCGCCCGTCGAACTCGATCGCCGGACCGCCGGTTCGACGGATCGCTCGTCCGATTCGATCGCCCGCTCGCTCTCACCCGATCGCTCCCTCCTCGCGGAGTCGCTCGAGCGTCGTGTCGTCGTAGCCGACCTCCCGGAGCACCGCCTCCGTGTGCTCGCCCCGTTCCGGGATCGACTCGTTCGGTTCCTCGGGGAGCCCGGGCCCGCGGGCCGGGAACCCGACCCGCGCCGGGACGTCGTCCGGCCGCCGTACGAGCCGGTTTCTGATCTGAGGGTGATCGAGCGCCTCGGCGGGCGTGAGCACCGGCGCTGTCGCCGTCTCGTCGCCCAGCGTCCGGACCCACTCCTCCCGGGTTCGACCCGCGAACAGCTCCTCGAGGTCGGCCCGTAGCGCCTCCCGTTCCGCGGGATCGGTCGTCCCGTGGACGCCGATCAGGTCCTCGCGGCCGGCCTCCGTGCAGAACGCCCGCCAGAACGACGGCTCCAGCGCGCCGAGAGTGACGTACCGTCGATCGGCGGTCTCGTAGACGTCGTACCAGGGGTAGGCGCCGGTGAGCGCTGTCTCGCCCGGACGCGGATTTTCCCCCGACAGCGCCTCGGTCGCGATCGACTGCGAGAACGACGCGACCACGTCGGTCATCGCCACGTCGACGTAGTCGCCGCCACCGCCGAGTTCGCGCGAGAGGAGCCCCCCGAGGATCGAGAACGCGGCGACGAGCCCGCCGGCGAGGTCCGCGATCTGGTAGCCCGGGAGCTGTGGCATCTTCGACTCGTCCTCGCGGGTCATGTCGAGCAGCCCCGCGAGCCCGGCGTAGTTGACGTCGTGGCCCACCCGATCGGCGTACGGACCGGTCTGACCGTAGCCCGACAGCGAGCAGTAGACCAGCTCCTCGTTGTGCGCCCGGAGCGACTCGTAGTCGACGCCGAGCCGGTCGACGACGCCGGGTCGAAACCCCTCGAGGACGACGTCGGCCCCGGTGACCAGGTCGTAGAAGGCCGCACGGCCGCTCTCGGACTTGAGGTCGAGGCCGACGCTCCGCTTTCCCCGGTTGACGGCGTCGAAGATGGCCCCGACCCCCCGATCCGAGAACGGCGGCATCTCCCGTGCGTAGTCGCCCACGTCGGTGTCCTCGACCTTGATCACGTCCGCGCCGAGGTCGGCGAGCAGCTGGGTCGCGTACGGCCCCGGGAGCAGCCGCGAGAGGTCGAGCACGCGGATAGCGTCGAGTCGCATACTCCCGAGACGGGCGGTCGTTCGATAAAGGGCGGCTCTCGGACGGCTGCGATCGCCTCACTCCGGGTGGCTCCCGGGTCACGTGCTCTTCGACCGCCGCACCGATGAACTCGATCTCGGTGACGAGTTCGGTGCCGAGTTCGTCGATTCGCCTCCTCGCGCGTGAGCTCCTCGGCGAGGTGCCTGTTCACGAGCAGGTCGCGGTACAGCGTGTCGACGGCTCGCTGAGTGACGACGGACTCGTCCGTGTCGGGTGTTCGGCGAGCCTCCGGACCCGATCGGAAACGCTATCGGCCACCGTGGGAGTACGTCGGACTGCTCGCTCTATACCCTCGGACGGGGCGGTAGCAGATCGAAGAGGTGGTGTAGTGTTCGAATTAATCGATGGCCTCGGCACCCACACACGCGAATCTATCGTCCCGCTTTCTCAGTGAATTCGCGACACACATCCCACCAGCTCGCGGTCGGTGGAGGGTAAACGACCGATCCATAGCTCCTCGCAGGGTGCACTGAAGCTCCCCGTCGAGCGGTGTCTCGGGATCTGAGTCAGAGCTATTGCAGATGGGAACGATTCATGAGTATGGCTAGCACGGAACACGGGGACGACATCGACGTCGTGATCGACCTCCTCCGTCGATCGCCCCTTCTGGAGGAACTCCAGGGGGCGGAGTACGATCGACGGGAGATACAGGACCGGTTAGGCGTTTCGAGGGCGACCAGCCATCGGCACACGAAACTGCTCGACGAGTTGGGTGTGATCGAACGGGTGGACGGTCGGTTCAGGCTCACGGAGTCGGGCGCGCTTCTCGTCGAGGCGTGCTCCAGGTTCAAGCGGGAGGCGAGCACTGCGCTCCAGTTGGCTCCGGTGCTCGAGGCAGTGAAAAACGCCCCGGTACCGATCGACAACGGAGCGTTCGCCGGCGCGACGGTGACGGGCGCCGAACACGGCGATCCGCACGCGCCGCTGGTCCGATTCATCGCGCTCGTTCGAGGGACTGAACGGCTCCACGCGCTCGATCTCGACGTCGTCGCCCCGGCCCGGCTGGACGAGATCCAGGGGCGCATCGTCGAGGGGATGGAGACGGAGCTCATCGGGCTCCCCGAGGTCGCCAGGGACGTCATCGAGGGCTACCCGGAGAAGTGTATCGAGGCGTGCGAGAGCGGTCACCTCACGGTCAAGCTGGTCGACGAGATCCCGTTCGCGCTCACTATCTTCGACGATCGAGTCGGTATCGGCGTCACCGAGCCCGACACCCGGATCCTCCGCCTGTTCGTCGACACCGACGCGGACGAGGTGCACGAGTGGGCGTGGGAGGTCTACGAGGCGTACGACGCGGAGGCGATCGAGATGGAGGGGTTCGGACCCGAGGGCCTCCGGCGGGTCATGGAAACACCCGCGTTCTCGAGTTGATCGTCTCCACGTCGTGTGGGGGTGCGAGAGAGGGGCTCCTCTCCTAGCCCGCTGGCTTGACGTGCTGTTTCGACCGGAACACGTTCTCGGGGTCGTATCTCGTCTTCACCTCGGACAGCCGGGCGTAGGCGTCGCCGAAGGTCCGGTCCATCAGCCGGTCGCCGTCCTCGTAGAACCCCGGGAAGTTGAGGTACAGCGATCCGTCGGAGTACTGGTGCATCTCCTCCAGGAACTCGCGTGCCCACGCGATGTTCGCCTCGTCGTCCCCGGGATCCTCCCAGTGCGCCTCGACCGCGAGGAGGTACGGGGCGTCCCTCCCGATGAAGGCGCTCTCGTCGAGACCGACGTCGGCGACCGCACCGCCCAGAGCCCAGACGTCGATCGTCGAGAGGGGTGACGGCGCGGCATCCCCCCACTCGAAGATGCGGTCGACGACGTCGTCGGAGAGCGAGTCGAGATACAACGATTTCCAGTAGTATCGACTCCCGTCGGGAGCGGTCTCGTCGAACGCCCGCTGGAAGTCGGTGTAGGGCATCGTCCCGCTGAGGTCCGCCACTGGCTCGGCCAGCTCCCGGAGCGGTTCGATCACCGCCCCACCCTGGGCCGGCGAGCCGGCGTACATGCCTACGATGACGATCTTGGGCTCGTCGACGACGTCCGCCGGGAAGAGCGCCTCGTCGGGGTGCGTGCCTCGCGAGGCGATGATGCTGAGTTCGTCCGGCGTTGACTGTGCGTACTCCCGAAAGCCACGCATCACCGCGTCGCCATCGTCGGCGTGGTAGACGGCCAGCAGGACCGCCACCTCGGGTCCGACGGGGTGGAGGTCGAACTCGAATCCCGTCACCACGCCGAAGTTTCCGCCCCCGCCGCGGAGTCCCCAGAAGAGGTCAGCGTGCTCGTTCGGGCTCGCGGTGAGGTACTCGCCGTCGGTGGTGACGACGTCGACGGAGGCGAGGTTGTCGGCGCTCAACCCGTACTTGTTCCGGAGGTGTCCGAGACCGCCACCGAGCGTGAGCCCCGCTACCCCGGTCGCGGAGACGACGCCGAGGGGTGTCGCGAGCCCGAACGCCTGCGTTTCGCGGTCGACGTCCCCCAGCGTGGCGCCCGCCTGGACCCACGCCGTTCGCTCGTCGGGGTCGACCCACACGCCGGTCATCGCCGAGAGGTCGATGACGATCCCCCCGTCGCAGACCGCGGCCCCGGCGACGTTGTGGCCGCCGCCGCGGACCGTCACGAGGAGGTCGTGTGCGCTCGTGAGGTTCACGGCGTCGATCACGTCCGCGACGCCCGAACACCGGAGGACGAGCCCCGGATACCGGTCGATGACCCCGTTCCAGACGGCTCTGGCGTCGTCGTAGTCGGCATCACCCGGACAGATCACGTCCCCGGCGAATCCCGCGCGGAACTCCTCCAGGACTCGATCCGGCAGCACCGTCCCGGCCCACTCCACGACGCGGCCGCTCTCGACGTGGAGGACCTCGAACCCTGAGATGGCCGTCTCGTCCGTTGCACCGTCGGGATCGCCATCCTGGGCGAATCCTCCGAGGGTCCCGGACGTCCGGATGGCCACCGTCCCGTCGTCGCCGACGGCGTCGTCGATCGCGACCTCCACGTCGGTGGCCCCGTCCGTAACCCGGGAGACGAACCGCCGGTACGCCTCCGGTCCGGTTCCGGTGGTCGGATTCGCGGGGTCGTGGACGACGAGGTCCGGGGCACACAGGCCATCGAGATCGTCGAGGGTATCGCGCTTCCAGGCCGCATCGACGAACGTTCGGCCGAGCGTATCGTGGTCGGTTGGGCTTCGGGGGTGGGTGGTCATTGCTGGATCACTCCATTGCCAGGTCTCTCTAGCTCACATCGGGTGGATCGAGCCCGCCCAACGGGAGCACGTTCCCTACGTCGAGTCCGGATCGAATGTAATCACCGAGTGACAGTATCGCGATCCACGAGAACCGCTTATAGGGTGTCTCACCCCCTGAGACGGCGCTGCCGGCTCGAGACCGGCGAGTGGCTGCGGAGCCCACACGATCGGTACCCGATATGCCACTTCGCTATCGCAGCTGCTGACGTCCGGTCACTTCCTATCGAAGTCTAGGGGTAGGAAGTCGGCCTCGGCACTCATAGGGCTCCACATACCGCGCTGCCTAGACGCGTTCGGTGAGCGGGCTCGTCATCGGCCACTCACCACTATCCACCACACACGCAAAACCGACTCGGCCCGCGAACGCCTATCCCGCTGGCCCCCCTCGCAGACCCATGAGCAGGGGACTCCCTCCGGAAGCGGAAGACCTGATCCGCGACGCGCCGCTGATGGCACACTTCGCCACCAGCTACGAGGACCGTCCGCACGTCGCGCCGGTCTGGTATCGGTACCGAAACGGAACGCTCTCGGCGCTGCTCTCGGGGAAGAAACTCGAGAACGTCCGGCGAAATCCCAGAGTGGCTATCTCGATCGAGCAGTCAGAGAACGGCTCGGCGCAGTGGATGGTCGCGATGCGCGGGACGGCGGAGGTGATCGAAGAGGAGGTGGCGATCCGCGAGGCCGAGGCCGTGATCAACCCGAAGTACGGCGCGGATCCCGATGCCTGGGAGGGGAACACGCTCGTCCGGGTCGACGTCGCCTCGGGGAGCTATCGGACGTACGACTGACCGAACCCGGCGACGGCCCCGAAGTCGAACCGTCACGTGCCGGGCAACCGATAACCGATTCAACGATCTACCGGTGGATCGGTGGCCGGAAACGACCCTCCGACGGCGAGCTTCGTGATCCCAGCGAAGGACGAGGAGGCGTACCTCCCGGCGACGCTCGAGAGTCTCCGTGCACTCGATACGGGACACGAGTACGAGACGATCGTCGTCGACGGCGGAAGCGACGACGCGACACCGGAGATCGCCAGGGAGTTCGGCGTCGAACCGGTCGAACAGGAGGAGGGCGGAATCGGTCGCGGTCGCGACCTGGGTGCCCGACGAGCACGGGGGGAGTGGCTCGCGTTCGTAGACGCGGATACGACGGTTCGCCCCGACTACCTGGATCGGATCCTCGCGTTCGCGAACGGGGGCGAGTACGACGCGGTGAGCTCTCGGTGTCGCGTCGTCGGTGCTCGTCGTGGCCTCGCGAAACAGGCGGTGGTGAACCACGTGTTCCCGCACCTGCGCCGACCGGTCCTCCCCGGGTTCAACCTCGCGATCGACCGCGACGTCTACGGTGCGTCGGGCGGGTTCCCGGACGTCCCCAACGAGGACACGGCGTTCAGTCGACGGCTCGGGGCTTCCTACCGGACGGGCTACTGTCCCGACGTACTGGTCGAGACGTCGGCCCGGCGGTTCCGTTCCGCGGGACTCACCGGCACGCTCGCACACTACGTTCGCCTCGACTGGCACCGGATACGCACGGACCACTAGCTCGCCGCAACCCGGACGGTTTAGGACGCGACCGATCAATCCGAGGGTATGACAGACGAGCCGACGATCCTCTTCCCGCACACGCTCGGCCCCGACCGCCTCGACGGGCTCTCCGAGATCCTCGACGACGACCTCCCCGAGGGCGCGATCCGGATCGCTCGCACCCCCGAGGAGACGTTCGCCGCGGCCCCCGAGGTCGAGGCGATCGTCGCCGGTCACCTGGGTGAGGAACTGCTCGACGCTGCCGAACGCCTCCGGTGGGTGCAGGCACTCAGTGCGGGGGTCGACCACTACGACCTCGACGAGCTGGCGGAGCGCGGGATCGTGCTCACAAACGCCTCGGGCGTCCACGCGCAGCCGATCGCCGAGCAGGTGCTCTGTTACGCGCTGATGTTCGAGCGCGGGCTGCACGAGAGCGTCCGCCAGCAGGCCAGAGGCGTCTGGGAGCGCGTCGAGGGCGGAGAGATCCGCGGGAAGACGATGGGGATCGTCGGCGTCGGTGCGATCGGCGCTCGCACGGCCGACCTCGCCTCTGCACTGGGGATGGAGGTGATCGGGACGAAACGCGACGTCGAGAGCGCACCGGACGTGCTCTCCAACTGTTACCCGGCCGACGAGCACCACGAACTCTGCCGACGGTCGGACTACCTCGTCCTCGCCTGCCCGCTCACCGACGAAACCGAAGGATTGCTCGGCTACGAGGAGTTCCGGATGATGCCGAGCAGTGCAGTCGTCATCAACATCGCTCGCGGGGCGGTAGCGGACGAGGCGGCGCTGACCCGCGCGCTGCAGTCGAAGTGGATCCGCGGGGCAGCGCTCGACGTCTTCGAGACCGAACCCCTCCCACGGGAGTCGCCGCTCTGGGAGCTCTCGAACGTGGTGATCACGCCGCACATGGCGGGGTCGACGCCGGAGAAGTTCGGCCGCTGGCGCGAGATCGTGGCGGAGAACTACCGGGCGCTGGCTGAGGGTCGTTCCGAGGCGATGGTGAACCGGGTCGTCTGAACCCGCCGCTCGCGCGGGTCCGTTGCGGATCGCGCCGGTCGCGACGAGTCGGAACGGCTTTCGCAATACTTGCCGTTCGATCGGTATGGTGTTCGACACGATCGAGGAGCGGGGCCACGAACAGGTCTCCTTTTTCACCGACGACGAGACGGGGCTGCGAGCGATCGTCGCGATCCACGACACGACGCTCGGGCCCTCACTGGGAGGAACGCGGCTCTACGACTACGAGACGGAGGGCACGGCGCTAGAGGACGTCCTCCGGCTCTCGGAGGCGATGACGTACAAGGCAGCGGCGACCGACCTCCCGCTCGGCGGCGGGAAGGCCGTGATCCTCGGCGAACCCGACGCCGCGTCCGAGGCGCTGTTCGAGGCGTACGGTCGGGCGGTCGATCGGCTCTGCGGGCGCTACGTCACCTCCGTGGACGTGAATACGGGCGCAGCGGAGATGGACGCCATCGCCCGCGAGACCGACCACGTCGTCGGGACGAGCAGTGGGCTAGAGAACCCCTCCGCGATCACCGCTCACGGCGTCTTCCGGGGGATCGAGGCGTGTGCCGAGCACGTCTACGGGACCGACTCGCTCGACGACCGTCGAGTAGTCGTCCAGGGTACGGGGAAGGTCGGTTCGGCCCTGGTCGAACAGCTCGTCGAGGCCGGCGCGGAGGTCGTGGTGAGCGACGTCGACTCCGAGCGGGTCGGCCACCTCGTGGAGACACGGGGGGTGGGATCGGTCGCCCCCGAGGCGGTCTTCGACGAGGAGTGTGACGTCTTCGCGCCGTGTGCGATCGGCGGCGTCGTGAACGACGAGAGCGTCTCGCGGCTCTCCTGTGACGTCGTCGCGGGCGCGGCGAACAACGTCCTCGCCGAGCGGCGCCACGCCGTGGCACTCGCCGACCGCGGGATCCTCTACGCGCCCGACTACGTGATCAACGCGGGCGGGCTGATCACCGTCTACGAGGAGTACGCCGGCGGCAGGCGCGAGGAGGCGTACGAGAAGGCCGACCGGATCGGCGACCGGCTCTCGGCGCTGATCGACCGGGCAGACCGCGAGGGGACGACCGTCCTCGACGCGGCCGACGCGTACGCCGAGGACCGTCTCGCCGAGAGAGCGGAGCGGACGACGCCGGTCTGAGCCGGTTCCGGGCGGGTGGAAGACGTTCGATAAGGACGGTTGTAGTCTCTTACCGGTGATCGCCAGTACGAGTCGGCGATCACCGGTAATCAATCACAACCGTCCTTATGACGGGGCGATCCGTCACCGGCACGTGGTCGCGACCGGGTTCAATCACTCGAATCCACGCAGACGACGTCGAGCGCGTCTTCGAGATCGCACGGGCGCGGGGATCTTCGACGACGTGGCGAGACCTCTTCGGAGCCACGACTCATCTCGCTGTCCGACGGCGCGGTCCGGCGCTCTCTGGGATCCGGCGGGGAACCTCGTCGAGGTAGACTGGCCGGACGTCGAGACGCTCTCCCTTCGATCCGCGATCACGCCGTCTCGGGGACGGAGCAGGTCAAGCAGGACGCGGACGTCGGGGAGGCGAGGCTGTTTCTCGACCGGTGACGGCCGTAGAAACGGCCCCGTACGAGCGGGACGGTCGGAAAACCCGGCAGAAATCGGGGGTGAAAAAGGGTTATCTCGTCGGCGGTGGTGGATGATGTGATGAGCACTCGTATCGAGTTCACCGTCCCCACGAGCGCCTGTGCGCTCGGCCGGTCGCTCGGCGGGGAGCCGGGTGCACGCCTCGAACTCGACCGGATCGTTCCGACCGACGACACCGTCATGCCCTTCTTTTGGGTGTGGAACCGGGACCCGGAGTTGTTCGCCGCTGCCGCGAGGGACGAACGCGCGATCGACGAGATATCGATCGTCGAGCGGGTCGAGGGTGGGACGCTCTTCGCCGCGCGCTGGAACCATGAGGAGGCCGGCACGCTGTTCGCGATCGCCCGCTCGGAGGGTGCACTCCTCGACGCACGGGCGACGACCGAGCGGTGGCGCTTCGAGGTCCGATTCGTCGATCGGGCGGCCGCCGGGGCGTTCCGGACGTTCTGTGCCGAACGGGGGGTACCGCTCTCGATCGAACGCGTCACGACCGCCTCGCCCCGTGAAGACGACCGGTACGGACTCACCGACGAACAGCGCGAGGCGCTCGCGGTGGCCTACCAGCGTGGCTACTTCGAGGAGCCACGCCGCGCGACGCTCGAGGACGTCGCTCGCGAGATCGGGATCACCCCGCGGGCGCTGGCCGGCCGGCTCAGACGCGGGCAGGCGACGCTGCTCGAACGCACCGATCTGACGGCCCTCCCCGCGTGAGTATATAAGCAGGTTCAGTACTGAACGGTTACACGGAGGCGGGCCCGGCACCTCGTCTTACCCGCGGTTTCGAACGGTCATCAGAGGCACTCCGAAATCATCCACCCCGTTCGTTCTCGCACGGCCGACCGTGGCTCCCCCCGACGGGGAGTCACGACCGATCGATCCGCTCGCACGCGGCCGCCACCACGAGCGGGAGCGTGATCGTCGCGTCGGCGTAGACGCTGGCGTTCTCGCCGGCCGTCTCGATCTTCCCCCACGATCGAGCCTCGTCGAGCGTCGCCCCGGAGAGTCCGCCGGTCCGTGGTGAGTCCATCGTGAGCTGGACGGCGTAGTCGTACGCCGTCGGCGTCACGAGCATCGTCTGGAGGGTGTAGTTCTTCGGGACGCCCCCGCCGACGACGAACGCGCCGGTCCGTTCGGCGTGGTAGGCGAGGTCGTTCAGGTGGGTCATGTCCGCGAGCGCGTCGAGCGAGAAGTCGGTCGTCTGCGAGTAGATCCACGCCTGGAGGCCGAGCACCGAGTCCTGGATCGCCGGGCAGTAGATCGGGACGTCGCACTCGTACGCCGCGGCGGCGACGCCCGGATCTTCCTTTACTCCCTCGCGCTCGTTGGCCGCCGCGTTCGCCTTCCCCAACTCCGCGGTCAGCTCCTGGATGCTCACGGTCCGTTCGAGGCCGGAGAAGACCTCCTCGCGGACGTGGGTCTCCATCTCGGTGAAGTGTTCCTGCGGGAGGTAGACGTTGTAGATCCGGTCCACCCACTCCTCGCGCAGGGCCTCGTCGTGCTCTCGGGGCGTCTTCTCGTCGTGACGATCCGTTCCGTGTTCACCCGAGTCCTCCGACGAGCCTGAGCGGGAAGCGCCGGGCCGCCGGTCGCGTGGCCCGGCGCGACCGTGGTGGTGTTTCCCGCCGATCGCCTCGATCGTGTCGTGGGTGAGGTTCGCGCCGGTCGTCACGAGCGCGTCGATGTACCCCTCTCTGATCAGGTCGATGACGACCTGACGCATACCACACGGGACCATCGCCCCGGCCAGCCCGAAGAAGACGCTCGTCTCCTCGTCCCCGAACATCTCCGCGGTGATCCCGACCGCGTCCGCGAGGTCCGCCGCGCCGATGCCCGCGTTCCCGTACTCCGTCGCGAGGTCCCCGACGCTCATCCCCGCGGTGACGCGGGTGTGACCGATCGGGTCGTGGGCGAACTCCTCGCGCTCCGGAAGCTCGTCGTCGCTCATGGCCCACGTCCGCGGCCGGACGGTTTCAACGACCCGGTCCGTGCTGATCCGAAGGGCTCCGACCGATCAGGGCCTGACCGCACCGAGTTTCAGGCCGAGCGCGAGCAAGGCTGCCGGGGCGAGCGATGTCCCGAGCAGGATCACGAACCCCGTCGGCATCGCCCCCGCGCCGAAGACGAGGACGATCAGGGTTGCGGTGAGGCCGAACACCCCCGCCGTGCAGACGAGGATCGCGAGGACGAACAGGGGAATCCAGTAGGTGAGGAGGAGACAGAGCCCGAAGGTGGCGAGGAGGAAGCCGGCGCTCAGCTCCGGTGGGACGGAGAACGCGAGCCCGAACCCGCGGATCGAGGCGGCGGTCGTCGTGACCACGTACCAGACGGCGCTCGTGAGGAAGAAGGCGACCGAGGCGGCGAGCAGAACGCCCGCGAGCCTGCCCGGTTCCTCACCGTCGCCCTCCGCGTCTACCGGCTCCGGCGGCTCCTCGTCCGTGTGTTCCGGGAGGTCGTCCTCGCGGACGACCGGGAGGTCGGTGTTCCGTGGGGTGGGGAGGTCGATCGCCTCCGCTGTGGGTAGGCGGCCCCCCGTTCGGTCGTTCTCCCCACTCATCACTTCGTGGAGGGCCGAGTCGCTCATGAGGGCGTCGATTCACCGAGAGGCTCGGCCGGCTAGAGCCCGGTCGGACGATCGACGAACGTCGTCTCGAGGCCCCAGCCCTCGACCAGTTCGCCGACCGAGCGGACGCCGAACGTCTCGGTCGCGTAGTGACCCGCGAGCAGGACGTGGATCCCAGCCTCCCGTGCCTCGTGGTAGACGTGGCCTTTCCCCTCGCCGGTGACGAACGCGTCGACGCCGGCGTCGGCCGCCTCGTCCAGCCAGTCGACCCCGCTGCCGGTGACGACCGCGACGGACTCGACCGTCTCGGGACCGAACTCGAGCGTGTAGACCCCTCGCTTCGGGTCGAGCGCGCTCTCGAGTTCGGCTTCCAGCGTCCCGATACCGACGGCTTCGGGCAACCGACCGCGGAGCCCGATCGTCTCCGGATCGAGGCTCCCGAACGGCTCTCGATCGTCGAGATCGAGGACGGTCGCGACCCCGGCGGCGTTTCCGATCTCGGGATGGGAGTCGAGCGGCAGGTGCGAGACGTAGAGCGCCATCTCCCCGTCGATCAGCGCGGCGGTCCGGTCGTACTCGTTTCTCGTAATCCGCTCGATCCCACCCCACGAGAGGCCGTGGTGGGTGAGCAACAGGTCGGCGTCCGCTTCCCTCGCCGCCTCGATCGTCTCCACCGCGGCGTCCACGGCGAGCGCGACCCGGTCGATCTCGGCCTCGCGTGGACCGACCTGGAGCCCGTTCGCGCTCGCGTCGAGGTCGGCGAACGCCTCCGTTCTCAGTTCATCGTCCAGCCGTTCGCAGAGTTCGGTGAGTCTCATTCCTCGTGCCTCGTCGCCCGTGCGTGTTCGTAAACGAACTCCCGAAGGAGCTTTCCTCCGAGCGCCGCCGCCTGGCCGTCGTCGCGATCGTTCACCTCGACGACGTCGAACCCGGTACAGTGCGGTGCGGCGAGCCGAACGACGTCGCGCATCTCCCTCGGGTGCAGCCCGAACGGCTCCTTCGTGCCGGTGCCGGGCGCGAACCCCGGGTCCGCGCCGTCGATATCCACCGAGAGGTAACTCTCGCGACCGCCGAAGGGGTCACTCCCGTTCGATCCGACCGTCTCGATCCAGTCCCCTACGTCCTCCGGCGGAACCACGCTGACGTCCTCGGCGCTCGCACGCTCCCACTCCTCCTCGCTCCCGGTTCGGACGCCGAGGACGATCGCCTCCTCCGCGACGTCGAGGACGTGTCGGGTCACGCAGGCGTGGCTGTGTGGGTTGCCGTCGTACTCGCTCCGGAGGTCGAGGTGGGCGTCGAGACAGACGAACAGGTCGGGATCGGTAGCCCTCACGCCCGCCTCGCTCACGGTGTGCTCGCCACCGATCACCAGTGGGACCGCGTCGTCCATCACGACGTCCCGTATCCTGCCTTCGAGGTGATGGAGGTACTCGACGGCGTCGTCCCACGCCCGGACGTCCCCGTAGTCGACGACGGAGAGCTCCGAGAACCGCTGGTCCGTCCTGTGATCGTAGTCGTCGAACGTCTCGGCGAACCTCCTCACCCGGTCCGGTCCGAACCGGGTTCCCGGCTGGAAGGTCGTCGAGACGTCGAGCGGCGCGCCGAGGATCCCGTACGACCCGCCCTCCTCGTGTGCGCCGGGAAACATCCCTCAGACGATCTTTCGCTGGCCGTCGAGTTCGAGGAACTCGATGTCGTCTTCGGGCGAGAGGTTCGCGTCCGAGGGCGTCTGCATCGTGATCGTCTCGTAGGAGTCTAAGTCCATCACCTGCGCGACGGTGTCGCTCTCGACGTTGATGACCTGACCCTGTTTCCGCTCGATGATCGGCACCCAGATCTTCGCGTCGACCGGCTGGGAGAAGCTGCGCTTCTTGCTGTCGAAGACGCCACGACCCTCGACACGGGCCTTCGCGCTGCCGTGTTTGCCCGGTTTGGCCGTACTGTAGTGGGTGATCTTACACGCCGCGCCGTCCATCAGGACGTAGCCACCCTCCTGCAGATCGCGGACCTCCTTCTGTTCTCTCGCCATGGAGCCCGCTACCCGCGGCGGCGGTATAAACCGTTTGGAACGACTCAGGTGTGACGATCGATCACGCTCCCGACCCGCGCTAACCCCACCTCCAGCTCGTCGGTCGGCAGGCCGAAGCCGATCCGGAAGTAGTCCTCGAACCCGAAGAGGTCGCCCGGTGCGAGCACGACGCTCTCCTCGTCGACGACCGTTCGACAGAACTCCTCGCCGTTCTCGAACCCCTCGGGGATCGTGACGAAGCCGTTTACCCCCACGGGCTCGTGCCAGCCGAGGCCGTGCTCGCGGACGAACGTTCGCACCCGTTCCCGGTGTTCGTCCGCGAGCGCCCGGTTCTCGAGGAGGATCTCTCGCTCGCCTCTGAGCGCCTGTCGGGCGACGTGCTGGTCGATCAGCCCGGTCGAGATGGTCGTGTAGTCCTTCCACTGCCAGGCCCGATCCACGACCTCCCGGTCGCCGGCGAGCCAGCCGAAGCGTAGTCCGGCGAGGCCGTACGCCTTCGTCAGGCTCGTCGTGCTCAGGCCGTACTCGCCCATCGCCGCGACGGGTGTGATCGGCTCGTCGGCGAGCAGCCGATAGACCTCGTCACAGAGCAGGTAGGCGTCGTTCTCGGCCGCGAGGTCGTAGAGTTCGCGTACCAGCCCCTCGTCGTGGTAGACCCCGGTCGGGTTGTTCGGGTTGTTGAAGACGACGACGCGCGTCTCGGGTTCGATCGCCTCGGCGATCGCTTCCACGGAGAGCTCCCACTCGGGTGGTTCGAGCCACACGCGGGTGACCCGCCCGAACGCCTCGGGCACCGCGGAGAGCGCCTGGTAGGTGGGGGTGACGACGACCGCGTGTGCGTCCCCTCGCATCAGCGCGAGGAAGGCGAGGAAGTTCGCCTCCTGGGTGCCGCACGTGAACAGCACCTCGTCCCGACCGCGGTCGTAGCGTGCGCCGACCTCCGCGCGGAACTCCGGGTCGCCGTTGGTCGGGATGACGTAGCCCAACTCGCCCGGATCGAGGTCGAATCGGTCCGCGGAGAGGCTCCTGATGCCGCTCTCTGCGAGCATGACGTCGGCTCCGTGTTCGACCTCGGCGAACCAGCGCTCGAGGCCGAAGGGTTCGATCTGCATGGTCGGGACTCACGCTCGGTGGCTACAACCGTATCGGTCCCGGTGATCGGTCACTCCTCTCCCTCTTCGCCCTCCCAGTAGCTCACCGCATCGGAGGGTCGGTAGTAGCCCTCGAGACTCCGTTCGCCCTCCTCGCCCGGTGCCGCCCCGACGTAGACACCGAACTTCCCCGAGTCGGGGTAGACCGTCACGTCCGGCTCGTCCATCGTCGAGATCACGAGGTACGAGAGTACCTCCTCGCCGTCGTTCGCGACCCTGTGGGCGCCGCGTTCGTCCGCCGGAAGCGCGACGTAGTCGCCCGAAGAGAGCGACAACGTCTCCCCGGCGAGCCTGAGCGTGCCCGACCCGGAGCGAACGACGATCGCCTCCTCGTTTCCGGCGTGGTAGTGGTACGGCCACGACCGCTTCCCGGGGGGAAGTTCGTAGAGACTACAGCCGATGCGTTCGCCCCCGGCGGCCGCGCCCAGTCGCTTCCGCCGAAACGCGGTCTCTCCCCGTTCGAGCGTCTCCCACTCCACGTCCGACTCGTCGATCCGACCCATGCGGGGGGGATCGGACTCCGGGGTGTTAGTACTCGCCCTGGTTGCTGTAGATCCGCTCGTGGCCGTGGGTGTAGATCTCCAGCAGGTTCCCCCATGGATCCTTGCAGTAGGTCATCCTGTACCGTTGGTCGGGAAAGAGCTCCCAGATCTCGGTGTGGTGTTTCCCTCCCGTCTCCTCGATCTCCGCCGCGAGCTCCTCGATGTTCGGGTCGATCACGCAGACGTGGAAGTAGCCCTCCTCCTTCGGGCTCGGCTCGCTCTCTTTTCCCTCCCTGAACTCGAACAGTTCGATCGCCGTCCCCCCGCCGGTCCCGAGGTGTGCGATCCGTACCTCCTCGAACTCCCCCAGCACGTCGAGACAGAGCCGCGAGATCTGGCTCTCGCCGTCACCGGCGATCGTCTGTGCCTCCATCAGCCGCTCGAACCCGAGAACCGACTCGTACCACTCGATCGCTTCGTCGATATCTGGCACTGTGACGCCGACGTGTGCGAACGCCCGTGGCTGTGGCTTCGACATGGCTCGTCCTTGGGAGGGAGCGGGAAAAACACCCGTGTCGGCCATCGCCGCCTCTCGTTTCGCTCCTTCGCTACGACGTCCTCACTCCTCGCCGCGGCGCTGTCTGAGGTTCTGTCTGGTGAACTGCGGGCGGGCGCGGATCCCCCGGCGCTTCTTGAACGACCGGTAGAGGAGGAAGACGATCAGCAGCGAGAGACCGCCGGAGATGAGAAACGAGAGGTCCGGTCCCCGGAAGGCGTAGATGATCGCCGTCGAGATCAGGCCCACGGAAAGGAGCAGTCCGTAGATGAGTCGTTTCGCGAGGCGGTCGAAGATTTGGTTCGGGTCCTCGATCTCGACGTGGACGAACAGCCTGTCGCGTTCGAGCATGTCGAGGGTGTTCTCGATCTTCGGGGGGACTCTGATCAACGACTCCATCGTCCGTCGGAGCTGGTCGCCAACCTCGCCCGCGATCTGTTTCGCCGTCTCCTCCCTGTAGCCCTGCTCCGAGAGGTACTCGGTCGCGGTGTCGATGAAGTTGAAGTCGGGATCGAGCGTCACACAGACGCCCTCGACGACCGTCGCGACCCGCAACACGAGCGCGAGGTTCGAGGGGAGTCTGAGCGGGAACTCGTAGATCGTGTTCTCGACCTGGTCGATGATCTGATTGACGCGATACTGCTCGATCTCCTCGCCGCGGGCGTCCTCGATGGCGAGTTCGAGCACCTGGCCCATCACCTCTCGATCCGCTTCCGGACTGAGCGTCCCGAGGTCGATCAAGGTATCCAGAATCCCGTCGATGTCCTGGTTCGCCACCGCGATGTAGAACTCGACGACCTTTTCCTGGACGTAGGGATCGACCCGGCCGCTCATCCCGAAGTCGTAGAAGACGATCGTCCCGTCGTCCTGCACCGCGAGGTTTCCGGGGTGGGGGTCGGCGTGGAAGACGCCGTCCTCGATGATCATCTGCAGATACGCCCGCTGGAGGGTCTCCGCGACGGACGCGCGGTCGATTCCCTTCTCCTCTAGCTCACCCACCCGGGTGATCTTCGTCCCGCCGACGAACTCCATCGTGAGTACGCGCCGCGTCGAGTGGCTGTCGACGATCTCGGGGATCCGGATCCGGTCGTTCCCCTCGAAGTTCGCCCGGATCTCCCGTAGCATGTCGGCCTCTCGCTCGTAGTCCATCTCCTCCCTGATCACCCGGTCGAACTCGTCGGCGAGCGTCTCGAGCGAGAACGACCGGTTGTCGTCGACGAAGTACATCAACAGCGGCAACGAGAAGCGGATCACGCGCAGGTCGGCTTTCACGAGCGACTCGATCCCCGGCCGGCGCACCTTCACCGCGACGAGGCGGTCGTCGACGTACGCCCGGTAGACCTGCCCGAGGCTCGCCCCGCTGATCGCCTCGGTCTTGAACTCGGCGAACGCATCCTCTATCGGTCCGACGTCCTCTTCGAGGACCTTCCTCGCCTCCTCCCAGTCGGCCGGCGGCACCTCGTCCTGGAGCTTCGAGAGCTCGTCGATGTACGCCGGCGGGAGGATGTCCGGGCGCGTCGAGAGCAGTTGCCCGAGTTTGATGAACGTGGGGCCGAGCGTGAGCAGCGAGTCGAGCAGTCGCTTGGCCCGGCGGCGTTGTTCGTCGACGCCGACGCGCCGGGAGGGGCCGAAGAGGACGAACCGGTTGTTGTCGCGCGTGTACGCCCAGATGAGCGGCATGAACTGCCAGGCGACGACGAAAAAGCGCCTGTACGCCCGGAGCGAGACCAGGGAGACCACCCGGCCTACGCCTCGTCGATCGGGATGGTCGTTCCGCCCTCGGTCGTCCGTTTCGGCAGACGGAGTTCGAGGACGCCACGCGAGAGCGTCGCGCTCGCCTCCGCGCCGGTCGCGTCGGGCGGCAGCGGGAGGTCGGCGTCGAGGAAGAGCGAGCGCTCCTCCTGGAGGTACCGGAACTCCTCGGGAACCGCCTTCTCACGGCGCGCCTCGATCCGGAGGTGGCCGCCCTCGGCGGTGATCGTCGTCGTCGACTCGCTCGCTCCCGGCAGGTCGATCACGAGGAGGTACTCGTCGTCGTGTTCGAGCAGGTCGGCGAAGACGGCTCCCGGCAGGTCGCTCAACGCGTCGCGCAACGCTGACATACCCGAAGTTGGGACGGGAGGGCGAAAAAGCCCGCGGTCGCCCCCTCGTAGGGCTTGTCGTAGTCGACCGTATCCATCGGACGGACACGTCCCCGGTGTCGTTCGATCCGCGATCGAAGAACGACGAGCCTCTCCGACGTTCCCCCTCGTACGGTCGGTTGTAACTGGTCACCGGTGATCGCCTGTTCGAGCCGGTGATCACCGGTAAGAGAGTACAACCGACCGTATCAGTTCGTCACCGGTTCGTAACCCTTCCGACAGACGAGCGTCCGTCGGCGCGACTCGATCAGTGTGATCTCGCCCTCCTCGGCCATCTCCGCGAGCAGCGCCTCGGCCTCGGAGCGGGGGACGCGGAGCGTCTCGAGGACGGTCGATCGCTCGGCGTAGCCGTCGTTCGCGATGAGCGCCCGCAGAACGAGCGCACGGTTCGACGGGGGCGTCTCGGGAGGGCTCGGCGCCTCCTCCGTCGATCGCTTGCTATCCGGGGAGTCGGGGGATTGGGGGGTGTCCGCGCCCTCGGGTGTCGTCTCCGTCTCGTCGCCTCGGCCGATGAACGCTCGGATGGCCCCCAGTATCATTGGCGGTATTACGAGACGGAGACGTAAGAACGTATCGGGATAAATATGTTTGATACTACCATGGGTGGTGCCCGTACCGTCCGCGCAGAAAACCGACCCCGTGGGCGTCCGTCGGATCGGTTCGACCCGCCGCTACCCGTCACTATCCCGGCGTTCTGTCAGGTCCGTCGCGATCGGGAACCCTCGACCGCTCAGCCTTTTAGTCGTTCGTCCACTACCTCCGGTCATGACCGACTCCGAGTTACGCCGCTCCGGGTTCAAGGAGAAGACCCGCGTCGACGCGGCCCGAGAGCGACTCCGCGAGCGCTGTTCGGCTCACGGCCGAACCACGACCCTCTCGATCGGCGAGGCCGACGGGCGAGTCCTCGCCGAGGCAGTCACCGCTCACAGGGACGTCCCGCACTACGCGCGGGCGGCGATGGACGGCTACGCGGTGCGCGCCGAGGACACCTTCGGCGCGAGCGACCGATCGCCCGAGGTGCTCTCTCGTGCCGAGAGGGGCGGACCCGGCGGCGCCGTCCGAGTCCACACCGGCAGCGAACTCCCCGAGGGCTGTGACAGCGTCGTGATGATCGAGCAGGTCGAGGAACTCGGTACCGAGATCGAGGTGTTCGACGCGGTCGCCGAGGGCGAGAACGTCGGTCCCGTCGGCGAGGACGTCGAATCCGGACAGGCGCTCTACGAGCCGGGCCATCGGATCCGCCCCTCAGACCTCGGCCTGTTGAAGTCGGTCGGGATACGGGAGGTCGAGGTCGGAGAGCGCCCGACCGTCGGCGTGGTCCCGACCGGCGAGGAGCTCGTCCAGGCCGACCCCGATTCGGGCGAGATAATCGAGACGAACGGGCTCACGGTCTCGGGGCTCGTCCGCCGGTGGGGCGGGCTCCCCACCTACCGCCGGGTCGTGACCGACGACCACGACGCGCTCCGGGCGGCGATCCAACGCGACCTCACGAAGGACGTGATCGTCACGACCGGGGGCTCCTCGGTGGGCGAGCGCGACCTGATCCCCGAGGTCGTGAGCGAGATCGGCGAGGTACTGGTCCACGGCGTCGCGCTCAAACCGGGCCACCCGGTCGCCCTGGGGATCGTCGAGGAGACGCCCGTGCTGATGCTTCCCGGGTATCCGGTGGCGTGCATCGTGAACGCGGTGCAGTTCCTCCGCCCCCTCCTCTCGTGGGTTTCGGGAGCCGAGCCGCCCGCGACGCCCACGGTCGCGGCGACGCTCACACGGAAGATCCGGAGCGAGCCCGGCACCCGGACGTTCGCGAGGGTTTCGCTGGAGGAGAGCGAGGACGGCGGTGCCGACCGGATCGCGACGCCGACGCGGGCGAGCGGCGCGGGCGTCCTCTCGAGCGTCGCGCTCGCCGACGGCTGGGTGGTCGTCCCCGAGGGCCGCGAGGGGTACGACGAGGGTGAGAGGATAGGGGTCGAACTCTGGGAGTGGTCGGCCTGATGGACCGAAAGGAGTTCCGCGACCTCGTCCCGCCAGCCGATGCCCACGGAGCGATCGCCGACCTCTCGATCGGCGGGGGGAGCGAGGTGGTTCCGCTCGCGGAGGCCAGAGGCAGGGTCCTCGCCGAACGGGTCGACGCGGACCTCGACGTGCCCGACTTCGATCGCGCCTCGATGGACGGCTACGCGGTACGCGCCCGCGACACGTTCGGGGCCGACGAGGCCGATCCGGCGATCCTCGAACTCGTGGGAACCGTCCACGCGGGGGCCGAACCGGACGTGACCGTCGAACCCGGCACGGCCGCGGAGATCTCGACGGGGGCCGTGATGCCCGAGGGTGCCGACGCGGTCGTGATGGTCGAGCGGACCGACCGCGTCGAGCGAAGCTCGACGGACAGCGCGAATGGAGGCGAGGGCGGGGTAGCGATCCGGACCGGCGTCGCGCCGGGCGACCACGTGATGCTCGCGGGAGCGGACGTCGCGGCCGGCGAGCGCGCGCTCGGGCCGGGTACCGAGATCACGCCCCGCGAGATCGGCCTGCTCTCGGCGCTCGGCGTCGACTCAGTGCCCGTTCGATCGGCCCCGACCGTGG
Organism: Halalkalicoccus sp. CGA53; assembly: GCF_036429475.1. Classification (GTDB taxonomy): domain Archaea; phylum Halobacteriota; class Halobacteria; order Halobacteriales; family Halalkalicoccaceae; genus Natronorarus; species Natronorarus salvus. The sequence goes on along the minus strand of NZ_CP144125.1, from coordinate 40,549 downwards.
GGATCGTCTCGACCGGCGACGAACTCGTCCGGCCCGGCGAGGAGCTAAACAGCGCCGCGGGTCAGATCTACGACGTTAACAGCTACACGATCGCGAGCGCGGTCTCCGAGGCCGGCGGCGATCCCGTCCTCTACCCGCACGCCGGAGACGACTACGACGAGATGGAGCGCCTGCTCAGGAAAGCGGCGGAGGAGTGCGACCTCGTCCTCTCGTCGGGGTCGACCTCCGCGAGCGCGGTGGACGTGATCTACCGGGTGATCGAGGAACAGGGAGATCTCCTGCTCCACGGCGTGTCGATCAAACCCGGGAAACCGATGCTCGTCGGCCGACTGGACGGCTCGGCGTACGTCGGCCTTCCGGGGTATCCGGTCTCGGCGCTGATGATCTTCCAGCACTTCGTCGCGCCCGCGATCCGCGAGGCCGCCGACCTCCCAACGCCCGAGTCGGAGACGGTCGACGCACGGATGGCGACCGAGGAGCGATACGGCGAGGGTCGAACGAGACTCATGCCGACGGGGCTCGTCGAGGACGGCGAGGGACGGATCCTCGCCTATCCCGTCGACAAGGGCAGCGGCGCGACCACGAGCCTCGTCGAGGCGGACGGTATCGTCGAGGTCGGTGCTGACACCGCCTATCTCTCGGCGGGCGAGGCCGTCTCCGTCCAGCTGTTCTCGCCGGAGATCCGCCCCCCCACCGCCTTCGGCGTCGGCGAGGACGACCCACTGCTCTCTCGAGTACTCGACGACCTGGAGCGGCCTCGTTACCTCTCAGTGGGCAGTCGTGAGGGTCTCCGACGACTCGGCAGGGGCGTCCCCGACTTCGCGGTCGTCTCCGCCCCGACCGAGCGCGACGTCGAGTCGGTCGTTCTCGGCACCTGGCACCGCGAGTGGGGGCTCGTCGTCGGGGAGGGGAACCCGGAGGGGATCGAGGGGCTCTCGGATCTGGTCGATCGCGATGTGCGGTTCGTCAACCGACCGACCGACTCCGGGCTCCGGACCACGCTCTCGAACGCGCTCGCGGACCTCGCCGAGGGACGCGGCGAGCGCCGTCACGAACTCGTGGAGGCCATCGACGGCTTCGAGCTCGCCGCTCGCGCCCACGAGAGCCCCGCGCGGAAAGTCGCTGCGGGGCAGGCCGACGCGGGTCTCGGTCTCCGGTCGACAGCCGAGCGGCTGGGACTCGACTTCGTCTCCATCGAAACCGAACGGGTTCGGGTGCTCGCGAACCCCGATCGAGTGGGGAAGCCGGGCGTCGAGGAGCTTCGAGCGGTGCTGGAGGGACTGGAATCGTTCGCCGAAGACCTCTCGGGGATTCGCGCCGGCGACGACTGATCGGCGGCGAGTGCCTGCGGAGAGGTGTGGTCCGGGAAGCGATCTCCTCGCTTTGGGCCCGATCCCGGGGGGAGTGCACTCGTCGACCGGACGGTCCGTCGACCGACCTCAGACCAGCTCGTCGAAGCTCTCGACCTGGTAGTCGGCCTCGACGGTCCGCCCCCTGCGATCCGTCCCGAGCCGCTCGACGTGGATCGCGTCCAAGCCGGCGTTCCAGGCGGCACCCACGTCGTTCGCGCCGTCGCCGGCGAGCACGCCCGGAGCACCGTTCACCACGCCCAGTTGCCCCTTCGCGCGCTCGACCGGGCGGGGGTCGGGCTTCCAGCCGAGCTCGTCCGAACAGCAGACGAGGGTGTCGAACCAGTCGGTGATGTCGAGGTGCTCCAGCACCGGACCAGCGAGCTCGGGGTGGCTGTGCGTGACGATCCCGGTCGGACACTGGAGGTCGGCGAGGAAGGCGGCGTCCTCGTAGAGCGTCGTCGCCTCCACCCGCTCGTCCACCCGTTCGACCGCGTCGAAGGCGTCCCAGAACTCCATTCGGTCGAGGCCCTGACGCGCGATCTCGGCGTCGCGGTCGCCGCCGATGCCGTACCAGAGCGTCTCCGCCTCGCTATCGTCGAACTCCCGGCCCAGCCGGTCGCCGACGCGGTCGAACGTCTCGCGGATGTAGGGCCACTCGACGTCGACGAGCGTCCCGTCCAGGTCGAGCAGCCAGTAGTCGTACTCCGATCGAACCATCGAGCGGTCTATCTACACGGTAGGACGGATATGACGTTTGCGACTCTCACCGGACCTCGAGCGAGGAGCCGAAGTACTTGTGCAGCACCTCGGTCGCGGACGTCGCCCGGAAAGGTTCCAGATCTCTCTCGATCTCGGCCTCGAGCGTCGCGAGCTCCTCGCCCGTGACCTCGAACCGGTGGAACTCGACTCGCTCTACCCGAACGCCGAGCACCTCCTCGGCGAACTCGCGCATGTGTCGCTCGTCTCCGATCTCGCCCCGCCACAGTCGGTCCCTGAAGAAGAGCCACCCCTCCGTTCCCGGCGGGTCGGCCTCGCGGACGAGCGTCGTCTCGAACTCGCTCGGCTCCGCTCTCATCCCGTCGGGATCGAGCCGGAACCGGACGTGAAAGACGTACGACGCCACCGGGTCGGTTCAGACCTCCTCGTTCAGGATCTCCGCCATCTCGATGTCGCGTTCGGTGATCCCGCCCTCGTCGTGGGTGGTGAAGCGGACCTCGACCTCCTCGTAGCGGACGGTCATCTCCGGGTGGTGGAACTCCGCCTCGGCGATCTCGCCGACGTCGCGGGCGAACGCCACCCCGTCGAGGTAGTCGTCGAATTCGAAGGCGCGGACGATCTCGTCGCGCTCTCGCGACCATCCCTCGGGGAGTCGGCGTTCGATCTCCTCGTCGTCGAGTAGCTCTGCCATACGCCCTCTCTCTCCCCGAACGTGAATAAAAGGCGGTGGCGATCCGCTGATGGGTTGCCGGTAGTCGTGGGTTCAGCCTGCGCGGTCGCACGGGAGGTCCGTGGAGTCACCGCGCGAGGAACGCCTGTTCGAGGGACCGGGCGGGCGGATGCTCCTCGCGCTCTCGCTCGGCAACGCGACCATCGCCCTCGGGACGCTCGTGCTCTCGCCGCTCCTACCCACGATCATCGACTCGCTCGCGGCGGGTCTCGCCGTCGCCGCCATCGCCATGCTGAGCTGGCGGGCCGCCTTCTTACCTGTACTCCTCTTCGCCGTCGGCGTCGCGCTGCTCGTCCACCGCTTCAGTGTCGAACCCTACCGCGTCTCCCGGGTCGGCCTCGACGTCCGTGGGACCGGGCGGCGGCTGCTCGGCGACGGCCACGTCCGCCTCGTGCTGCTCGCCTACTCGCTCTACCTCTTCACCTGGCAGGGGGCGGTGAGCTTCCTCCCGACGCTCTTGCAGCTCGAACGCGGCTTCTCGCCCGTGCTCGCCGGCGGCGGCTTCGCCGTCCTCTTCGTGATCGGGATCGTCGTGAAACCGCTCTCCGGCGGTGTCGGCGACCGCCTCGGCCGGACCCGTGTCGCGTTCGGGGCGCTCGTCACCGGGGCGGTCGGCCTCGCGATCCTGATCCTCGCCCCGAGCGCGTCGCTGGTCGTCGTCGGGATCGTCGTCTTCGCGGTCGGGATGATGGCGTTCTCGCCGCCGATGCTCGCCTACGTCATGTCGATCTTTCCGACCGCGAGCGCGGGTGGCGACTTCGGCGCCGTCAGGACGATCTACCTCGGGATCGGGGCCTCGGGCCGACGTACGTCGGGCTGGTCGCGAGCTACACCGCGGCCTTCGCTGGCCTGGTCTGTGCGCTCGTCGCCAGCGCGCTCCTCCTCTGGAGACTAGCTCGAGCGGATCAGTCGTCGTCGTAGAGCCGTGCGGCGGCGCGGTCCGGACGGTCGTCGGTCGTCCCCTGTAGGTGCTCCCGGTTCTCACCCGATCCGAGCGGCGGAGCCTCCTCGAACTCGGGGTCGAACAGCTCGAGCGCGGTGTGGATCGTCGTCCAGTCGTCCTCGGCGGCGGCCTCGCGCAGACTCGAGGTGGGCGCGGCGAGCAGCTGGTTCACCAGCGCGCTCGCGAGCGCGCAGACCGCCTCGCGCTGTTTCTCGGTCAGCTCACCGTGTGCCTCGAGCGCGGCGATCGCGGTGGAGAGCTCGCGTCGTTTCATCCGTTCGGCGTTCTCGTACATCGCGCCGATCGCCTCGTCCGCCCGCTTCGCCTTGAACCCGCGGAGCAGCCGGTCGAGTTCGGCCTCGACCATCGCCTCGACCTCCTCGGCGGCGGCCGCCCGCTCCGCGCGGGTCGACTCGGTGATCGCTTGCAACGAGTCGAGGTCGTAGACGGTGACGTCCTCTCGCTCGCCGACGCTCGGATCGACGTCCCTGGGCTGAGCGAGGTCGACGACGACCAGTGGGCCGTTCCCGATCGTCTCACCGTCGAGGATCGGCTCGGGGCCGCCGGTCGCGGTGACGACCGCGTCGGCCTCCTCTGTCGCACGCGAGAGCGCGTCGAGGCCGATCCCCTCGGCCGCCACGTCGACCTCGCTCGCGACGTGTTCGGCGTGCGAGATCGTCCGGTTCGCGACGAGCAGCCGGTCGACGCCTCGGGCGGCGAATGCGCGGGCGGCGAGCCTGCCCATCTCGCCCGCGCCGACGACAAGCGCGGTCGTCTCCGAGAGCGTCCCTTCCCGGGAGACCAGCGAGACCGCGGCGCTCCCGAGCGAGACGATCCCCTCGTTGATCGCCGTCTCCGACCGGGCGCGCTCGCCCACGTGGATCGCCTTCAACAGCGCGTCCTCGAGGACGACGCCGACCCCGTCGACCTCGCGGGCCGCCTCGTAGGCCCCTCTCAGCTGGCCGAGCACCTGGTCCTCCCCGAGGACGATCGATTCGAGCCCGCAGGCCACCCTGAGGAGGTGTTCGAGGCTCTCCTCGTGTCCGCTCCGGACCGTCGCGGTCGCCTCGACGTCCCCCACGTACGCGGAGAGCGCCTCGCGGCCCGCGTTTACGGTGTCTGCGACGACGTACGCCTCCGCACGGTTGCACGTCTGGAGAACGACCGCCTCGGTGACCCCCTCGCGTTCGAGGAGCGTCTCGACGGCCTCGCCCTCGCTCCCCGTACAGACCGCCTCGATCTCGTCGACGCCAGCGCTCTCGTGGGTGACGCGGACGCCGTTCAGCACGCCGGCGTTCACCCGTCGTCACCCTCCGTCTCGAGCGCGGATTCGATCACGTCATCGGCCACGTCCGGCCGCTTTGACTCCCCCGTACGTAAAGCCTTCCAAACGGCCGACGACTCCACGACCGCACCGACCGCTGCCCGTCGTCGCTCCGGCGGGTGGCCCGTCTCGCGGAGCTCGGTCCGGAGTTCGGAGAGCAGCTCCGCCATCGCGCCGGCACCCTCTAGCTCGGTCTCCAGCCGCTCTCGAAGGTGTTTCGACAGCGCGGGGGCGGTCCCTCCCGTGGCGATCGCCACGACGACCGGGTCCTCGCGCACCGTCGCCGGGACGACGACACCCCCGGACTCTCGCTCGCCCGATCGGTCCGCCCGGTTGACGAGCGTCCCACGCTCTCTGGCGGCCGCCGTGGCGGCCTCGTTGATCCTTTCGCTATCCGTCGCACAGACGACGAGCGCCGGCTCCAGCCGGTCGATCCACTCGTATACTCCCTCGGCGTCCGGCGCATCACGGACGAGTTCCGCGTCACCGAAGTCGGCCTCGCAGAACGCCGGGCTCACGACGACCGTCCGGGCCTCGCGCGAGAACCGTCTCGCCTTCCGCGCGCCGACCGGTCCGCCGCCCAGGACGAGGACGGTCGCCCCCGAGAGATCGTGGAGGAGCGGGATCATCGGGCGGTGTTGGCCCGTGCTCGCTCGTCCATCCGTATCCCCGTCTTCTTCAGGATCCGCGTCGAGAACAGCGTATCCCACCCGCCGAGGTCGACCTCGGGTGCGGGAACGCCCGACGACGGCTCCTCGTCCACGTCGAAGAACTCGGCCATCCGGTCGCGCACCTCTCGGATCCGCCGGTCGCTCTCGGCCTCGCTCCGTCCGTGGGTCATCGCGAAGACGTTGTACGGCCAGACCCCCTCGTGACGCGGCCGCTCGTAGCAGTGGGTGACGAACGGCAGCGCGGCGACCGCGGGGCCGACCTCCCCGACGATCTCGTCGGGAACGTTCCAGACCGTCATCCCGTTCTCGGTGTAGCCGAGCGCGTAGTGGTTCGGGATCACGCCGATCCGCCTGATCTTCCCCTCGGCGACGAACCGTTTCAGCGTCCGGAGCACCCACTCGGTCTCGGCTCCGATCTCGTCCGCCACGTCCGCGTACGGCGTCTCGGTCACCGGGAAGCCGTCCTGAACCGCGAGAATCAGATCCCGTTCCGCCGGCGTGAGCGTCGTCCGGTCGGTCGGCTCGACCGCTGGCCCGAGCTCCGAGAGGTCTACCGCCCCATCCGAGATCGGTCCGTCGACGTAGAACTTCGCCTCGACGCGGAACTCCCTCTCTTTCGGCAGGTCGTACGTCGGCTGGCCTGTCTCGGCCTCGATCTCTCCCAGTACCTCCGCGACCCGATCGGGATCGGCGACGCTCACGACGAACCACATGTTCAGGTGGGGGTGCTCGCGTTCGTAGTTGTGTGCGACCTCCCGGTGGGCGTTGACCGTCTCCTCGACCTCCTCGAACCGCTCGGGCGGGGCGTGCATCGCGACGAGCGTCGCTGCGCCGCCGATCCGCTCGGCGTTGACCAGCGGGCCGAACCGCGAGAGCGTTCCGTCCCCGCAGAGGTCGCGGACCCGTTCGACGAGTTCGCGCTCACCCACCTCGACGCCGCGCTCGAAGAGCGCCTCGGCGGCGGGCTCGAACGGCCGTTCGGTGACGGGAAAACCCCCCTGGAACGCGTTCACGACGGCCCTGTCGAGTGTGTTGAGCTTCGCGGCCTCCGCCCGTGTCATACCCGAACGTCGGGGTTCGGGTGGAATAAGCGTCGCGTTCCCGGACGGATGGACGGACGGCCGTTCCCTACCGCTCCCACCTGAGCGCGAGGAGCTGGATCGGCAGCGACGAGCCGCCGGGCGCGACGACGTCGCTCACGATCCCCTCGAACGAGGTGGTGTCGATCGGCCAGGCGGCGATCCGGTAGCCGACGACGGCGATCGGTGCCTCCAGGTAGAGCCGTTCGGAGAGCGCGCGCACCCCCTCGATTCGCGCCTCGTCGTCGCGCTCGCGCCGGAGGTCGTCGAGTTCGTCGTCCGCGCTCGCCTCGTCCAGCCCGTAGCCGGTGAGGTTGAACCACGGGCCGTCGCCGTCGCCCTCCTCGACCGTGTTCCCGCTGTGGAGGAGCGTCGAGAGCGTCCTGACGCCGTGGGGAGAACAGCCCCGCCAGGCGAGCGGACAGACGTCGAAGTCCCCATCCTCGAACGCGCGTTCGCCGATCTCGGCGGTCCCCGTGACCTCCACCTCGACCGGGACGCCGAACTCGCGGAGACGCTCCGCGAAGCGGTGGGTGACCTCCGCCAGCGGCGAGGCGCTCTCGACCGGCGGGGCGAGGACCGAGACCGGGCGGCCGAGGCGCTCGGTCACGAGCTCCTCCTCGATAGTGAGCTCGCGAGCGACACCCGCCTCGATCAGCGAGTCGGTGAGCGTCTCGACGAAGGCGTACTCGTGGCGCGCTTCGTCCTGCGTGGTCTCGACGCCGGTCGCGCTCTCGGCCACCTCGCGTCCCGCGTACTCGCCCGCCTCGCCCGTGACCGTCCCGCCGGATTCGAGGAACTCGCGGACGGGCGTCAGCGCGTCGCGCTCCCAGAGCGCCGCCATCGCGGGGTGCTCGTTCGGTTCCTCGCCCGCGGCCGCCTCCGGCCGCAGGTGGGGGTACGCCGGCGGGAGGAGGGTGCTGCCGGGATCGGCGAACCCCCGGTACCGCGAAACCCAGCGCTCGCGGTCGAGCAGCATCGAGAGCGCCTGTCTGAAGCTCTGGTCGTCGAACGGCTCGACCCGTGTGTTGAACGCGAGCGCCTCGAAGCCGTCGTCGGGTCCGGTCGCGACCGCCGTCGACCCCCCTTCCCCGGAGAGGGCAACCGGACCGAGGTCGAACGCGCCGGCGTCGACCGCCCCCTGCTCGACCGCCGCGACGACCTCGCTCGCCGTGTCGTGGACGCGAAAGCGCACCTCGTCGAGGAATGGGCCGCCGCGCATCTCGTACGTCTCGGCCCACCCGGCGTCGAGCGGCGGCCACTCCTCTCTGAACGTCAGGTCGATCCCGACTTCCGGCTCGAACGCGTCGACGTCGGCCGGGCCGAGCGTGATCGGCTCGTCGGGAACGTCCCCGATCGGGTCCTCCAGGTCGGCGTGGACGTGTTCGGGGAGTATCGGGACCGAGAACGGATCCGCGAGCACCCCGACCGGCTCGTCGAAGACGAGTTCGAGGTCCCAGTCGTCGCTTCCCTCCACCCCGAGCACGCGGTCCGCGACCGACCGGTACCGTGCGGGCCGGTGCTCCGCGAGCGTCCCGTAGGTGAACCCCACGTCACCCGGAGTGAGCGGCTCGTCGTCGCTCCAGGTCAGCTCCGCGAGGTCGACGCCGACGCGCTCGCCCTCGCCCAGTCGCTCCCAGTCGGCGAACGACCACGGGACCGTTTGGAACCCGCTCGGCTCGACGAGGACGCCCGGGGCGTAACAGAGGTCGACGAGGACGCCCGTCGGCACCGACTCCACCGCGAGCGGGGCGAGCGCCTCGAACGCGCCCACCGAGCCGAGGGTGATCCGACCGCCGCGCCGCGAGGGCTCGTCGGCCGCGTCCGCCCCGCCGGTCACCTCCCGCCAGACGCAGCCGCCGAGGCCGAGGCCGACCGAGAGACCGCCGACGCCACGAAGCAGCGCCCGCCGTCCCGGTCCCGGGCCTACCATAGTTGGGTCACAGTCTCCCGGTGCATAAGTACCTGCCCGACCGTCACGGGACGGTCGTGATCTCGAAGCCGATCCCCTCGACGCCCTCGACGACCCGCTCCTGATCGGCGCTCGCCTCGTAGTAGAAGACCAGGTCGAACGTGCCGTCACGGAGGAGCTGCTGGCACTCCCAGACGAACTCCTCGCCGTCGAGGGTGCGCCCCTGGTGCTGGTTCGAGGAGAACTCCGGGTCGTCGACGCCCGAGTAGACGTAGGTGTCCCCAGGCTCGATCCCGGCGGCCGCCGCGATCACCTCGCCGACCTCGATCGTCGCGTCGTGCATCTCCAGGTCCGATCCGAGATCGAACTCGGTGTGTACGATCGCGCCGACGAGGTCGATCTCGCCTGGTTCGAGCAGGCGCAGGGTCCGTCGATAGAGGTCGTTCTCCAGTGGGTCGTCCATGTTCACCCCTCAGCTCCGACGGCTAAACCGCTCACGGTCGCCGAACGCGCTCCGGGTCCGGGATCGAGACCGGTTCGGGATGTGATAGTTTCTCAGTGTACTCCCGTGACAGAAGGCTCATATCCCTCGCGGCTGTCGGGGTGGACGAATGCGTACCTGGATTCGGTCGCGGCTCTCCTCGCTCTACGAGCGGACGCTCGAGCGCGAGATCGGCGACGGCCCGACGCACGTCGCGGTCATCCAGGACGGCAACCGCCGGTACGCCAGGCGCAGGGGTGACGCGCCCCCCGACGGCCACCGGGCGGGGGCGAAGACGACCGAGAACGTCCTCAACTGGTGTGAGGAGCTCGGCATCGAGGAGCTCACGCTCTACGCCTTCTCGACCGAGAACTTCGAGCGCCCGCCGGAGGAGCGCGAGGCGCTCTACGACCTCCTCTGCGAGAAGCTCTCGGAGTTCGCCGACGCCGACCGGGTCCACGACCGCGGGGTCCGAATCCGGGCGATCGGCGAACTCGAACTGCTCCCGGCGCGCGTCAGGCGCGTCGCCCGCTACGCCGAGGAGCGGACGAGCGAGTACGACCGGTTCACGCTCAACGTCGCGCTCGCCTACGGCGGCCGCGCCGAACTGCTCGGGGCGGCCCGCGACGCGGCCCGCGCGGTCGAGGCGGGCGCCCTCTCCGCGGAGGATATCACCGTCGAGGAGCTCGACTCGCGGCTCTACGACGCCCGTGTGAGGGACGTCGACCTGATCATCCGGACCGGCGGCGACGAGCGTACCTCGAACTTCCTGCCGTGGCACGCCAACGGAAACGAGGCCGCCGTCTTCTTCTGTGCGCCGTACTGGCCGGAGTTCTCCCGCGTGGACTTCCTGCGCGCGGTCCGAACCTACGAGCACCGGGAGGCCTCCTGGCGCCGGAGCCGTCGCGACCGCGCGCTCACGCTCGTCGGCGCGCTCTCGGACGTCGACCTCCCGCGGGCTCGGACCGTGATCGACCGGGCGGGCGAGTCGATCCCCACGGACGACCCGACGGGCGCTGAGCCCGAGGCGCTCTCGCCCGGCGAGAGCGCGGACTGATGGGAAGTATCGTAGAGTTATAGATCTCTCAATTCGGGACCGAGGGGCGGGATCGGTCGATCGGCCGCCGTGACTTCCGGTTGGCTACGATACTCCCTCTGATAATCACGGCGCGAACACCGGAGAAACGCTTAATACTCGGTCGTAACTGTATGCAGGCCAAGAACGATGGACGGACGAAACGTCGTCCACGCCGAGCTCTCGGCCGACACCGTCTACGCCATCCTGAAGCCGCGACGGCGACGTCTCGTCCTCTCGTACTTCATGACGACCTCGGCGGAGACGGCCACAACGACCGAGCTCGCCGAGTGGATCGCCGAACACGAGCGCTCGCCCGACCCCGCGCTCCCCGCGCCCTCGCTCCGGACGATCGAGGTGACGCTCACGCACACGCACTTCCCGGTGCTCGACGAGAACGGCCTCATCGACTTCAGTTTCGCGAACGACCGCGTCGAGTACCACGCCTGCCCCGACATCGAGGCCCACCTCGAACTGCACTGCTAGATCGCTCTCTCACTCCGCTCGCTGCCACCTGCTGACGGCCAGTAGCGCGTAACAGACGAGCACCGCGAGCAACAGCGCGTCGGTCACCTCGGACTCGGGAACGAGGTAGAGCACCCTCGTCGCCCCGAAGACCAGCACCCCGATCAGCAGGAGCACTCCGACCGCGACGTCGGCGACGGACTCGCGGTCCCGGACCCTGATCGCGACCAGCACGAGGAGTCCGATACAGAACGCGGCCCAGAGGAGGGGCACGAGGACCATGCACCCGGCTGGTCGCCGTGGGGGTAATAGGTTGCCCTCCGCCGGACCCGTAGGCGAGGATCCCACAACTCGTCTATCACGGTCAGAATCGCCTGAAGGCTCTCCGCTCCACAACGAGGTTCGGCCTATCGGCCAAACCGCCGTCACTTCGCGTTCGCTCGTGACGAGCTTCGGACGCTTCGCCCTGCTCACCGTCCGAAACGCCTGAAGGCTCGCTCCGCTCGCCTTCCGTGCTTCGGCCTATCGGCCGAAACGTCGCTGACGGTTCTTGTAGTCGAGCACCGCCCGGAGGTAATCGCGCTTTCTGAAGTCGCGCCAGTTCACGTCCGTGAAGTAGAGTTCGGCGTAGACCGACTGCCAGATCATGAAATCCGAGAGCCGTTCGGCACCGGTCTTCACCACGAGGTCCGGTTCGTCGGGGAAGACGAGCTGGGCCTCGATCTCCTCGGCGTCGATCTCCTCGGGCGAGCGCTCGCCGGCTTCGACCTCGCCGGCGAGCGCGCGCACCGCCCGGGCGAACTCGCGTTTCCCTCCCAGGCCGATGCTGATCTGGATCGGGGCGTCGGCCGTCTCGGTGTCCTCCGGTCCCCTGACAGCGACCCGTTCGGGGGCCTCGATCCCCTCGAGCTCGCCGACGAGCGTCGGGGCCGCCGCCGGATCGAGCACGCTGACGTAGACGGTGACGCGCTCGGCGTCGAAGGCGAACGCCCAGTCGAGCGCCGCCTCCAGCCGGTCGTACGCCCCGCGTTCGAGGAGGTCGCGCTCGGTGAGCACGAGCGCGACGTGGCTCGGCGGATCGCTCTCGTGGCGCCGGATCCGGACGGCGAGGTAGCGGTCGTAGAGGCCCACAACGGCTCTGTTCCCCCGGCCGTAGTAAGGCTGCCGACCGACGGGAGCCTTCGGAAAGGGTAAGTGTGCGTCAACGAAACCCCGATAGCGTGACCGGTTCGGTGAGTCGTGCGTGTGCGTTCGCCCTCGTGGGGAGTCTCTCGCTTCTCGCGCCCGTCGTTTTCCGGCTCCCGCTCGACTCGCTGTTCCTGACGATGGCGACGGTCGCCCCGTTCGCGACCGTGGCGCTGCTCGCCGCGTTCGCTATCCGGGACGGCCCGCTCTTCGAGCTGTTCGCGCGGCCCGGCGACCGGCGAGAGCAGCGCCTCTACGGGCTCGCCGGCTTCGCGCTCGCGACGACCGCGCTCGCGCTGCTCATCGCGTTCGGCCTCCCGGTGGAGCTGTTCACCGCCTCGGTCTGTCTCCTCGTCTTCGGCAACCTCGGCGCGGCGGTGGTCCGTAGGAGATACCGGAGCCCGCTCGCCTCGACGACCGGCTTCGTCCTCGGCGGGTCGCTCGCGGGCGTCGGCTCGCAGGTGACCGCGGAGACCGTCGCGTACGGCACGACGGGCCCTGTCGGCCCGCTCGTCCTCTTCGCGGCGGCGGGGGGGCTGATCGCGGCACTCGTCCGCGAGGCGCTCTACAAGCAGGACGAACCGCTGATCCTGCTGACCGTCGGGCTCTCGCTCTGGCTGCTCGCCGAACTCGACCTCGTCCTCTCGGTCCCCGAGGTCGTTCTCGCGCTCGCGGTCACCGTCGGCTTCGGGACGGCAGCCTACGCGCTCGGTACCGCCTCGATCACGGGGATGCTCACCGGGATCGTCCTCGGGCTCCTCACGGTCGTGCTGGGTGGCTACGCCTGGTTCGTCGTGTTGATCGCGTTCTACGGCGTCGGCGGGCTCTCGACGAAGTTCCGCTACGAGGAGAAGCTCGCCCGCGGTGTCGCAGAGGAGAACGACGGCGCCCGAGGGGGCGGTAACGTGCTGAGCAACTCCGCGGCAGCGCTCGCGGCGGTCGTCGGCTTCGCCGCCTCGCCCGCGCTGATCGACCTCCCGCAGACGCTGTTCCTGTTCGCGTTCGCCGGCGCGCTCTCGACGGCGCTCGCGGACACGCTCTCGAGCGAGATCGGCGGGGTCTACGACACGCCCCGCCTGATCACGACCGGCCGTCGGGTCCCTCCCGGTACCGACGGCGCGGTCACCTGGCAGGGCGAACTCGCGGGGCTCGCGGGGGCGTCGCTCGTCTCGCTCGTCTCCCTCGCGCTGTTCGATCCGATCGGACTCGTCGGCGCGCTCGTCGTCTGTCTCGGCGGCGTCGCCGGGATGACCGCCGACAGCCTCCTCGGGGCGACGCTCGAGGGAGCGTATCTCGGGAACCAGGGCGTGAACTTCCTCGCGACGGTCTCCGGCGCGCTCTTCGCCACGGCGCTCTGGCTCCTCCTCTAGGCGGGGACCTCGAGTTCGTCGGCGGTGCGGAGCCTGACGCTCGTCGGCCGCTTGGTGAACTCGCCGAGATCGCGCGCGAGCACCTGTTCGACGCCGCGCTGGGCCGCCACGTCGAGGATCCGCTGGGTGAGGGTGCCGTCGAGCACCACGGCGTAGGGTCGCGTCTCCGCGTCCCGAACGGTCTCGAAGGCCTCCTCCACGGGTTCGTCGGCGATCGATTCGAACGAGTCGGTGAGCAGCCTGACGCTTCCCGTACCTTCCCCGATCACCGCCTCGACGTGTCCTCGGAGGGTCTCGGGGTCGGACTCCGCGGTCTCGTCGACGTCGGGGCCCGGTGACCCCTCGATCTCGGGATCGCCTCCCTGGGCATCGGCCGTCGTTCCGTCCCCGCTCGTCTCGACCGTGTCGGGCGGGGCGGACTCGTCGTCCGACTCCACACCACCCTCTCGGTCGTTCGTCTCCGGTCCGGAGGGGCCGGCGGCCGGCTGCGTTCGGGCCGCCGCGGCCGCGAGCGGTTCCTCTGCCTCGACGACCGCCTCGTAGGGCACTTTCTTCCGCAGCGCGTCCATCACCTCGTCACGGCTCAGGTCCTCGACCGACCCGCCGGGCGGGGCGAACGCGACCGCGTCGATATCCGCGACCTGGGCGAGCTCCTTCATGATCAGCTCGCCGCCGCGATCCCCGTCGAGAAAGGCCGTCGCTGTCCGATCCCTCGTCAGCGCCGCGACCGCCTCCGGGACGTCGGTCCCCTCGACGGCCACCGCGTTCTTGATTCCGTAGCGGAGCAGCGTGAGCACGTCCGAGCGGCCCTCGACGAGGATGACCGAGCCGCCGTCGGCGACGTTCGGCCCCGCCGGGTAGCCCTCGTACTCCGAGATCTCCCCGACGCGGACGCTCTCTCTGACCCGGGTGAGCATCTCCTCCGAACTCATCACCGTGTCGTCGAAGGTATCCGAGAGGATCGTGGTGGCTCGCTCGACGACCTCCCTCCGCGTCGCCGCACGGACGTCCTCGATCCGGGTGACCTCGATCGTCGAGCGACACGGACCGACCCGTTCGATCGTCTCCAGCGCCGCCGCTAACACGGCGGTCTCGACCTTGTCCATGCTCGAGGCGATCGTCATCTCGCCGCGCGAGACGCCGCGCTCGCTCGAGATCCGGACGTCGATCCGGCCCACCTTCGAGGACTGCTGGAGGTCGTGGAGGTCGAGGTCGTCGCCGAGGAGGCCCTCGGTCTGCCCGAACACCGCCCCGACCACGTCGCTCCGTTCGACCACTCCGCTGGCCGTTATATCCGCGTGAATGAGGTACTTCGCTGTATCGTGAATCGTCATGGTGGCGGGGCCGAGACGGCCCCTCGATTCATGACGTTAGCGTCCGACGGCAAAAACAACTCCCATCTCTCGTAGGGACCGTCGTAGCCACCCGGATCTCGTCGGCTCGGACGTAAGCGGTGTCGGTCGTTCCGCGATCGGGAGAGTGAAAGCTTCGACGACGATCCCTATCAGTCGGCGGGCTTGGCCCGGCGCTCGGTCGCGGGCGACCCGAGGACGGACGCCGGGCCGAGGAGGGTCGCCACGGCCCGGAGCGTCCGCCGGGCGAGAACGGGGGCGGCGGCGACACCGAAGAGCGCGGCGAACAGCGCGACGGGGCCGCCGAGGACGCCGAGCGGCAGGAGTTCCACGAGGACGAGCGCCGCTACCGGCATCGCGACCAGCAGCGCTCCGGCGAGCGCGAGGTAGGCCGCCACGAGCACTCGCGTCCCGACGCTGGCGGGCGGACGGGTGGTGGTCGATCGGTCGAACGTCGAGTGCGGATCGGTCGGGGGCATCTCGGTCACGGCTAGCGAGAGGGCTCCCGGCCGGATATACCTTAGCTGAATGATATTTCTGTCCGCCGGGTTACTGAACTCGATTTCTGTCGACGAGGGAGCGTGATCGCTCCACCCCGGTCACGGAGAAGCACGCCCCCCCGTCGGGAGAGTCCGCGACAGCGACCGACCAGCCGTGTGCCTCGGCGACCTCCTCGACGATCGCGAGGCCGAGGCCGATACCTCCCTGGCCGTCCGAGACGCCGGGATCGAAGATCCGCTCTCGCTCCGACGGTGGGACACCGGGCCCGTCGTCGGCGATCGAGAAGCCGTCGTCGAGCCTGGAGACCTCGACGCGCTCGCCGCCGTGGTCGACCGCGTTCCGCAGGAGGTTCTCGACGAGCTGTCGGAGCCGGGACTCGTCGGCGACGATCGTCGGCAGCTCGTCGCGTTCGAGCGTCGCCTCCCCCCGATCCCCGAGCGCTCGCCAGGCGTCGTCGACGACCGACCCGAGCGCGACCGGCTCGGTCTCGCCGACCGTCCGGCCCTCCTTCGCGAGCGCGAGGACGTGGTCGACGAGCGTCTCCATCCGCGAGAGCGCCCGGTCGATCTCCTCGAAGTGTTCCTCGGTCCCGTCACCGCCGGCCTCGCGTGCGAGCTCGAGGTGGCCCTGGGCGACGGTCAGCGGGTTCCGCAGGTCGTGACTGACCGCGCTGGCGAACGCCGCCAGCCGGTCACGCTCGCGACGGAGCGCCCGCTCGCGCTCGTAGCGCTCGCTCACGTCCCGTGCGAGCCCACAGATCCCCGTCACCTCCTCGCCGTCGCGCACCACGACGACCGTGAACTCGTAGGGCGTCTCGGTTCCGTCGGGACCGACGAACGGCACCTCGACGCGGGCTCTGCCCTCCTCGACGGCCCGGAACAGCGTCTCTGCGACCTCGTTCTCGGAGCCCTCGGGGACGAACGCGGAGGCGTGCGCCCCGCGCAACTCCTCGGGCTCGTAGCCGACGACCTCGGGGGTCCCCTCGCTCCAGTCCCGGATGAAGCCGTTCGGGTCGAGTATGTAGTAGAAGTCGATCACCCCCTCCAGGCCACCCTCGACGAACGCCGTCTGCTCGCGTAGCTCCCGCTCGGTACGCTTTCGCGCCGTGATGTCGCGTCCGACCCCACAGACAGAGCGGCCCTCCCCGAGGTCGGTGTCGATCGGCGAGCCGGTGAACTCGTAGGGGATCCGTTCGCCGTCTGCGGTCTCGATCACCGACTCGACCACGACGGTCTCCCCTACCTCTACGACGGACCCGATCGCAGACGTAATCGCCGCTCGCTCTTCCGGCGGGAAGAACTCGATCGGGTGCATCTCCCGGATCTCGTCGTCCGTGTAGCCGGTGACCTCGCTCAGCCGGTCGTTCCACCGGAGGAACCGGCCCGTCTCGTCGAAGACGTAGAAGACGTCGGTCAGCCCCGCCAGCGCGGCGTCGACGAACTCGCGCTCGCGTTCGAGCTCCGCGAGCGCCCGCCGCCCCGACACCGCGTTCTCGATCCGCTTTCGGAGCATCGCGTACTGCTCCAGACCGCCGCCCTTCTGGACGTAGTCGGTCACGCCCGCCGAGATCGCCTCGCTCGCGATCTCCTCACTTCCCTTCCCCGTGAAGAGGATGAAGGGGAGGTCCGGATCGCGCTCGCGCACCGCAGCGAGCAGCGAGAGGCCGTCCATCCCCGGCATGTCGTAGTCGCTCACCACGCAGTCGAACGACTCCGCCTCGATCCGCGAGAGCGCGCGCTCGACGTCCGTCTCGCTCACGACGTCGATCCCCTCTGCCTCGTGCTCGAGCGCGCTCGCGGTCAGTTCGGCGAACGCGGCGTCGTCCTCGACGTGGAGGACGCTGAGGGGGAGAGTCATTGTGGGTAATCGGATACGAATCGTCCTAAACCTTACCATTCTAGTATGGTAATTGAACGGTGTGGGGAGAGAGGGTCGTCGGACGTGTATCGCGGGCCGCTGGCGGTCGGGGGTCCCGGACTCCCGATCTACGACCTTTATACCCAGCTGCCCGCTGTAGCACGTATGGCGACGCACATCGTGCCGGTCGGCTTCGACTACGACCGGCTGATCGCGCCCCTGATCCGCGATCGACTCGCCGTCGACCGGGTGATCCTCCTCGAAGGCGCCGTCGGGAGCGAGGCGAACGTCGAGTACTCCCGGCACCTCTCGCGCAAACTGGAGAAGGACTTCCGGAACCTGCTGGGTGCCGAGACCGAGCGCGTGGTAGTCGAGGACGTCTACGACTACGACGCGGCGTTCGAGCAGGCCTACGGCCTCATCGACGCGGAGCTCGACGCCGGCACCGACGTCTGGGTGAACGTGAGCGCGATGCCCCGGCCCGTGAGCTTCGCCGTCGCGACCGCCGCGCACTCGCTCTCCGTCGAGCGTCAGGAGGACAGGGACAGGATCCACACCTACTACACGGCTCCCGAAAAGTACCTGGAGACCGAACTCGCGGAGGAGCTCCGGCGGGAAGCGGCCCTGCTCTCGGAGATCGGGGCGGGCGACATCGATCCCGACCGGATCGACGAGCGCCTCGACTCGATCCGGGAACTGCTCTCGGAGTTCGACGAGCGCGGGACGACGATCGGTGCGATGGAGATCGACGGTCGACACATCGTGGAGTTCCCCGTCGCGTCGTTCTCGAACGTGAAACCGTTCGAGGAGCTGATCCTGTTCAAACTCGGCGAGGACGGCGAGTTCGAGTCGGTGAGCGAGCTGGCGAGCGCGCTCGCGACCGACCTCTCGGAGGAGTACACCGACAGCTTCCGCTCGAAGGTGATCTACAACGTGGATCGGCTCGGTCCCGGCGGGAAGGGCTACGTCGAACAGGAGGCCCACGGGAAGTCCCACCGGACGCGGCTCTCGCGGATCGGCGAGCTCTGGGTCCGGGCGCACGCGGGAGACGACGAGCAGAGCGAGTAGGGAGACGAGGCGAGCGGCTACGCAACACCCTGTCCACACGCCAACCGACCTTCGCTGACCGGTTACCAGAGAGAGTCCGTCCCGGGGTGGAGACGGTCGGACGCTCAGTCGCGTACGACGACGTACAGTCCGATCACGAGGAGGCCCCCCACGACGGCACCGAGCGTCTGGTTCGGGACGAACAGCGTTCCGAGGAGCATCGCGAGGAACACCGATCCTCCCCACACCGCCGGTTTCTTCACGTTCCGTTCCCTCGCGTCCCTGGCGACGACCGCGCCGGCGAGCGCGTACACGACGATGGCGAGCAGGGAGAGGACGAGCACGTCGACGGTCTGTAGCGGGGTCATGGGGGCTCCGGTGTCGGTTCGTCCCCGTCACCGCACCGGGTAATACGTTTTCGGGTGGGCGCTCCTCGGAGCCTCCGTCCAATTCCCGCTGGTCGGCGTCCTGTACGGGACGTTCGACACGAGCTTCTTCGTCGTTCCCGAGGCGCCGGTCACCGAACTCGTGGCGTTCGTCGGCCTCCCGATCCTCCTCGATGACGTCTGGTACTACCGCTGGTTGGCCACCAGGACCCATCCCGGTGACGTCACCCCCAGACCCAGCGCCGACCGGTGACGTGATCTCTCACCGACGACGGGGTGATCCGTAGCGGTCAGCGCTCCCCGGTCGACCCCGTTTCGCCTGCGGCCATCCGTCTCGCCGCGCGCACCTTCTCGACCCGGGTCGCGAGCAGCAGGAACGTCGGCAGGATCGTGAAGACCACGGCACCGGCGGCCGCCGCGGAGAACATCGTCGCACCGAGAAAGGCGTCCACCTCCGCGGGGTTGGCAGCGGGGAGACGTGTGTGGTGTGGTCCACCGACGATCGGGACGAAGTAGTCCACCACGAGATCGAACGTGTACCAGGCGAGCGCCGCAGCCACCGCAGGGACCGAGAACCGCGCGTAGCGGTGGATGAGAAACGCCTGGACGACCATCGCGAGGTGGCTCCAGAAGAGGAACTGGTACATCGCGGGGTCGAGGTAGGCGTAGTGATCCCGGAGGACGAACAGGGTGTACGGCGTCCAGAGCCCGAGTTTGACGTTCCCGATGAACGCGAGCGCGTTCACCACCTCGCTCGGTCGGCCGAGTTTATAAAGCGCGAGGCTCGCCGCCATGAACAGCGTCGCGAGCGGGCTGTCGGGCACCCACGGCCACATCAGTACCGGGGTGCCCGCGAACTGCCCGGCGTAGTAGTAGAAGCCGAAGGCCGTTCCGCCGAGATTGATCGCGACGATCGCCCAGGCGTAGCGGAGCGCGAACCCCTCTAGCCGATCCGGAAGCGGGGCGACGTAGCGCGGGAGGTCCTCTGCGGGGGACGCTGACATCACCCGAGAGGGTGTGTGAGCGACGTATAGACCTGCCGATCCCGAGGTTCAGAGCCACTCCTCGATCTCCGGCGAGAGCTCGTGACCCGCGTCGGCGAGCCCGACCGCACACGCGGTGAGCGCCCACTCGACCTCGTCGTCGAGCGAGTGCGCCGCGTTCGGCCGGTCGGCTCTGTAGGTGTCGAGGAGGAAACCCTCTACACCCCGGTCGACGCCCGCCTTCCGGAGGAACAGCGGCGAGTCGCTCGTCCCGAGGTCGTTTCCGGCGACGAACTCGCAGGTGTGACCGTCGTGGCTCTCCAGGTTCGCGAGGTCGTAGCGCTCGTTGAGCCGGTTCAGCACCCGATCCCGGTCGCCACCTGCGGGGGACCGAAAGAGCGCCTGTCCGACCGACCGGCGGCTCCCGTCCTGCCGGCCGTGCATGTAGTACGCCGAGTGCAGGTCGATCAGGTAGCCCGGGTCGTGCTCGTCGAGGAGGCTCCATATCGCCGACGGGAGCGTCTCCGGCGGCTCCTCGCCCGCCGGGAACTGCCGGTTGAGGTCTGCCCAGTCGTCCGTGCCGCGCGCCCACCCTCGGCGATCCGCCTCGATGCCGGTGACGTTCGCCCGGGGAACGACGACGAGCGACCCCGACGCCGGTCGCCAACGCTCGACGATCCGGGCCGCTGCCTCGACACCCACCCGCTCGTCGCCGTGGATCCCCCCGGTCACGACCGTCGTGGGGCCGTCCCCGCTGGAGATCACGGAGACCTCCGTCTCCGAGGGGGTTCCCGACGCGATGACGTACGTCTCGACAGCAGCGCCGTTCGCGTCCGCCGTGCCGGTTCCGATCTGGCCGAGGGACGTGGCCACGACGGCCCCGGCACCGAGGATGTAGGATCGCCTCCGCATCGTACGACCGTTCACATCGGTGGTGCCCTCCTAACGGTTTCTATTCGAGTATTTGGCAGAAGAAATCAATTGCCGCATAGACACTTCGTTGACAGAACAGAAGAATTGACACGACGACAGTTCCCCACGCGGGTCGGTGGACGTATCGCCCCGCGGTGTGAGTCCCGCGCATGGACGACAGAGACAGCCTCGTGATGACGCCCGGTCCGACGGCGCTCCCGCCGGCGGTCCGGGAGGCGATGGCCCGACCAATCGAGAACCCCGATATCGAACCGGGGTTCACCGCGTTCTACCACGACCTGCTCGAGAAGCTCGCGACGGTCTCGGCTACCGAACACGACGCGCTCGTCCTCGGCGGCGAGGGGATGCTCGGGCTCGAAGCGGGCGTCGCCTCCCTCGTCGACGAGGGTGAGACGGTGCTCTGTCTCTCGAACGGGTTGTACGGAACCGGCTTCGCCGATCTCGTCTCGCTCGCCGGTGGCCACCCCGTGCTGCTCGAGGATCCGGACGACGAACCGCTCGCGGCGAGCGAGGTCGAGCGCGCGGTCGAGGAGCACGATCCGGTGCTCGCGACGATGGTCCACTGTGAGACGCCGACCGGCCTGCTCAACGATCTCGATCCCGTCCTCGAGGTCATGCGCGACGCCGGCGTGCTCACGCTCGTCGACGCCGTCTCCTCGCTCGCCGGCACCCCTGTACCCGAGCCCGACGTCCTGCTCGGCGGCTCGCAGAAGTGTCTCAGCTCCCCGCCGGGGCTCTCGACGCTCTCGGTGAGCGACGCCGCCTGGGAGAAGGTCGAGGAGACGGAGCAACGGTCGTTCTACGCGAGCCTCGACCCCTGGCGCGACCTCGGCGACGGGCCGGTCGCCCGCTTTCCCTACACCCACCTCGTCTCGAACCTGTACGCGCTCGACGCCTCGCTCGGCCTCGTTCTGGACGAGGGTCTAGAGACCGTCTTCGAGCGCCACGAACGGGCCGCCGCCCACTGCCGTGAACGAGGAGCGGAGATCGGTCTCGAACCCTATCCGCCGGAGGTGCTGTGCTCCCCGACGGTCACGGCGTTCGCGGTCGAGAACGCCGAGAGGGTCCAGCGGGACGTCGCGGAGGAGGGCGTCGTCCTCGCAACGGGGCTGGGCGAGCACACGGACGATATCCTCCGGGTCGGGCACATGGGCTACAACGCCGAGGTTGAGACGGTGGACGAGGCGATGGACGCGCTGAGTGCGGTGCTCGCGGGGTAGTGTGAACCCCGCTTCGCCCGACGATACGTAGATCCTCGAAGCGCGCTGACCTGGCCAGTCTGACGTCCGCTACCGACACGTATTACTGGCGTCCGTCCTACCCTCACGTATGTCAGAGGCGACCGACATCGAGGAGCTAAAGCGCGGGACGGATCTCGTGAAGCGGGGGTTCGCGCGGATGCAGAAGGGTGGCGTCATCATGGACGTCGTCACCGCCGAGCAGGCCAGGATCGCGGAGGACGCCGGGGCGGTCGCGGTGATGGCCCTGGAGGCGGTGCCGGCGGACATCAGAAAGCGCGGTGGCGTCGCCCGGATGCCCGACCCGGCGAACGTCACCGAGATCGTTGAGGAGGTCTCGATCCCGGTGATGGGCAAGGCCCGGATCGGCCACCACACCGAAGCCCAGATCCTCGAAGCCCTGGGAGTGGACATGATCGACGAGTCGGAGGTCCTCACGCCGGCCGACGACGCCTACCACATCGACAAGCGTGAGTTCACCTCGCCGTTCGTCTGCGGTGCGCGCGATCTGGGGGAGGCTCTCAGGCGGATCGAGGAGGGCGCGGCGATGATCCGCACCAAGGGCGAGGCCGGAACGGGAGACGTGAACCAGGCGGTCCACCACCAGCGCACCATTCGGGGTGCGATCCGGAAGCTAGAGGGGATGAGCCACGAGGAGCGGGAAGCGTTCGCCCGCGAGATCGACGCGCCCGCACACCTCGTTCACGAGTCAGCCGACGCGGGTCGGCTCCCGGTCGTGAACTTCGCCGCCGGCGGGATCGCGACGCCCGCGGACGCGGCGCTGATGATGTACCACGGCTGTGACGGCATCTTCGTCGGCTCGGGTATCTTCGGCGCGGAGAACCCACCCGAGATGGCCGAGGCGATCGTCCAGGCGACGCTCAACTGGGACGACCCGGAGAAACTCGCGGAGATCGCGAGCGACATCGGCAAGGGGATGAAAGGCAGCGCGAACGCCGACATCCCCGAGGAGGAGCGCCTCCAGGGTCGCGGCGTCTGAGCGACCGACGTTCGGGTCGTTCGTGGGAGTCTGCGGGGCCGATCAGTTCGTTCTAGCGACACGACTCTGACGGCAGCGATGGCTCCTTGCGGGCCGCGAGCGGAGGTCTCGGCACCCTGGCGAAGAAAAGACATATACCGTTCGGAAACAGTTCCGTTCGAGTAGATGCGATCCGGCGGGGAGATCTCAGCGCTTTCGGGACGGGCCCGCGGCTATCTGAAGGATTGTGTCCGGCTCGACACGCGGACGCTCGCGGTCTTTCGGGTGTTCGTCGGCCTGCTGATCCTCGCCGACCTGCTGCTGCGTTCGCGGAACTTCGAGTTCTTCTACACCGAGGAGGGCGTCGTCCCCCGGTCGCTCGCGATCGAACTGTCCACGGACAACGCCTTCTCGTTCTACCACGCGACGACCGATCCGGCGCTCCTCCTCGCGCTGTTCGTCGTCCAGGCGCTGTTCGCGTTCCAGCTGATCGTCGGCTACAAGACCCGGATCGCGATGGTGCTCTCGTTTCTCTTCGTCGTCTCGTTGGATCACCACAACCCGCTCGTCACGAGCTACGCCGACGTCCTCTTCCGGCTGCTGCTGTTCTGGGCGATCTTCCTCCCGCTGGGCGAGCGCTGGTCGGTCGACGCGGTCCTCTCCGAGACCCCGCCCCGGGGGTCGTTCGTCGGGATCGCCTCCGTGATGATCCTCTGTCAGATGGTCTATATGTACGTCGTCAACGCCTACCACAAGTCCCAGTCGGAGCTCTGGACGGGCGGGGAGGCCACCCCGCTCGTGATGGGTCTCGACGACATGACGTTCCTCCTCGCCCCGATCGTCCGGGAGTTCCCCACCCTGTTGCAGTACGGCGGGCTGACCTGGTACTACATGCTCTGGGCGTCGCCACTTCTGATCCTGCTCGCCGGCCGGCTCCGGCTTCCCTTCCTGCTGATGTTCGTCGGCGGACACGCCTCGTTCGCGATGACGGTGCGGATCGGGGCGTTCGCCTACGTCGCGCTCGCGGGCTTGGTCCTGTTCGTCCAGACGCCCGTCTGGGAGGACGCCAAGCGGCTGGTCGACCGCCTCGGCCTCGACCGCGAGCGGATCGCCGGGCGCGCTTCGGGGGCCGCAGCAGTCGCACGACGCTTCCCGACCGTCCGGCTGAACTCCGAACGGGGGCGGTGGGCGAAGTCGACGCTCTACATCTTCGCCGTCGTCCTCGTCTCGTTCTCGATGGTCATGCTCGCGGTCGCACCGTTCCTCCACGGCGGCGGGGTCGTCGATCCGGACGGTCGGTTCGCCGCGACCGAGGACGAGGTCGACGACGTGGCGAGCGCCTTCGCCGTCTCCCAGCCGGAGTGGAGCGTCTTCGCGCCCATCCCACGAACGACCGACCGCTACTACGTCTTCCCTGCGCGGACCGCGGACGGCGAGCTCATCGACGCGTACAACCACCGGGAGCTCTCCTACGACAGGGCACACGACCAGCTCCAGCGCCAGTACGGCACCTACCGGGAGCGATTCTACATGAACAGCGTCCGCCGCGGCGGGTTCGACAACGACGTCGCACCACAGCTCGCGGAGTACCTCTGTCGGACCTACGAGGACGACCACGGCGTCGAACTCACGCACGTCAACATGTACGCCGTGAGCGAGGACATCACCCTGGAGACGATCAGCGCCCACGACGAGCGCGACCGGGAGTCGGAGCTGATCTACAAACACGCCTGCGGCGGCGAGGGCGACACCGAGGAGTTCGAGCCGCCCGACTTCTGATCCAGGAGGGGAAACCCTCATTCACACCCGTCACCTCCCTCCGACGATGGCCGAGGACGGAGAGACACCCGCCGAGGACGCCGAGCTACCCGGGGGTCACCCTGTAGTCCTCTTCGACGGCGTCTGCAACCTCTGTGTCGGCTCCGTACAGTTCCTCATCGAACGCGATCCGGAGGCGCGGTTCAGGTTCGCCCCGCTCCAGTCGGAGGTCGGAGAACGGCTCGTCGCCGACTGCGGGCTTGATCCCGAGACGTTAGACTCGATCGTGCTGGTCGACGAGGGGAGCTGCGCCGTGAAGTCCGACGCGGTCATGGGGATCGGACGCCACCTCGGTGGTGCCTACCGACTGCTCTCGGCGGGTCGACTCCTCCCCAAACGACTCAGAGACGCCGTTTACGACTTCGTCGCGGCCCGCCGCTACGGCTGGTTCGGGCGGAAAGACCGGTGTATGATGCCGACGCCCGACCTCCGTTCGCGCTTTCTCTCCGAGAGTTCTGGCCGGGCCGACGACTGACTCGACAGGTCGAAAGACACTTGTCCGACAGGTTCGATCCGCGAGACATGTACTCGCCACTCCTCACCGTGGCTCCGCTGCCGGCCGCGGCCGCGAGCGCCGGTGGCGCGCTCGTTCTGCTCTACCTCGTGGGAACCGCCGCGATGGCTGCCTGGACGTTCTACGACGCGTTCGGCTGGGAGGAGAAGAGCGACTCGCCGGCGCTGTGGGCCGGTGTCGTCCTCATGCTCTCGCTGCCCGGACTCTTCCTCTACCTGTTGCTCGGTCGGGAGGAGTCGTTCGGAGGGAGACCGCCACGGCGAGGGCGGCGCTGATCGGTCCGAGGCGCCGATCAGAGCAGTTCCGCGCCGCGACCCACTTCCGTCTGGAACGCACGGGCCTCGACGCCCGCCTCGGCGAAGCCGTCGAGCATGGCGCTCGCGACCGCCTGTTTCGCGTGGCCGAAACAGGCCGCGACGACCGTCGGGCCCGCGCCGCTCACGGTTACCCCGGTCGCCCCGGCGTCGAGTGCGCGTTCTCGCACCCCCGCGTAGCCCTCGATGAGCGACGCCCGGGCCGGCGTCACGACCCCGTCTTCCATCCCCTCGCCGACGAGCGTCGGGTCGTCCCGGCACATCCCGGCGGTGAGCGTCGCCGCCCGGCCGATGGTGTTGACGATCTCGTCCATCCCGGCGGACTCGGGGACGATCCGGCGGGCGTCGCGTGTCGAGAGCACGATGTCGGGGAGACAGACGACGAACGGGATCGACGCGCCGATCCGGGTGACGCCACGGTCCGTGGCGATGGTGAACCCGCCGAGTAGCGCGGGCGCGACGTTGTCGACGTGGGCGGCCCCCGAGACGAGCGCCTCGCCCTCGGCGGCGTGAGGGACGAGCTCCTCCCGGCTCAACCGCAGGTCGTAGAGGTCGTTGAGCGCGAGGGCGGCGGCCGCCGAACTCGCGGCCGAGGAGCCGAGCCCGGAGGAGGGTCGGACCCCCTTGTCGATCTCGATGCGTGCGGGGGCGTCGAGCGAGCGGGCGACCGCCCCGACGGTGTTCTTCGCCGGATCGGTGGGGATGAACTCGCTTCCGGTCCCCCGGATCTCGATCGACGTCTCCTCCGCCCTGGAGACGCGGACGACGTCGGCGGGCCGGGAGAGCGCGACGCCGAAGACGTCGAACCCGCTGCCGAGGTTCGCGCTCGTCGCGGGTGCCCGCACGGTAGTCATTGCCCGCCCTTTCCCGAGACGGGGCAAAAAGCTAGCGGAGACGGCCACGTCGTGTCATACGGACGGTCGTACCCTCCCGCCGGAGCGCGTCCGCACGGGCCCCAACCGTCGGTCGAGCACCGACGGCCGTCGGATGGGAAAGGCCTTGCCCGCGGCTCCGCAACCGTCGCCGATGATCGGGATCGTCGGCGGCGGGATCGCGGGTCTCGCCGCGGCCTACCGCCTCCACCAGCACGGCCACGAGGTCCGGGTGTTCGAGGCGAACGAGGTGGGAGGGCTCGCCGCGAGCTACGAGACCGCCGGCGATCCCGTCGAGGCGTACTACCACCACCTCTCCAGGTCGGAGGAGACGATCACCGCGCTCGCAGACGACCTCGGCGTCGAGGTCGAGTGGCGGGTCGGCACGAACGCCGTCTACGTCGACGACCTCGTCCACCCGCTCGACACCCCCTGGGAGATCCTCGCCTACCCCCGGCTCTCGCTCCCGGACACGCTCCGCCTGGCGATGCTCACGAAGGGCGTCGGGTTCGAGGGGTTCCGCCCCCGGTTCGACGCCTACGACGACCTGGAGGCCTACGACGGGGTCCCTGCGGTGACGTTCCTCCACAGAGAGGTCGGCGGGCGGGTCTACGAGGAGTTCTTCGAGCCGCTCCTGGAGGCGAAGTTCGGCTCCCGGGCCGACGAGGTGAGCGCCGCGTGGCTGCTCGGCCGGGTTCGCTTTCGCGGGGAGCGCGACCCCTTGCGCGGGGAGGTCCTCGGCTACGTCCCGGGAGGGTTCTCGCGGCTGGTCGACGCGCTCGTCGAGGCGATCGGTCCGGAGCGGATCGAGACCGGCGCACGGGTCGAGGCGGTCGGCACCGAGGACGGGTCCGTGACCTCGCTCTCGGTCGCGACCGACTACGGTGTCGAGACCCACCCCGTCGACTGCGTCGTCGTCGCGACGATGCCCGACGTGCTGGAGTCGCTCGTCGGCTACGAGAGTTCGGTCGAGTTCCAGGGGACGATCTGCTCGCTACTCTCGCTCTCGGAGCCGCTCACGGGGACGTACTGGCTCAACGTCGCGGAGGACGCGCCGTTCGGAGCGCTGATCGAACACACCGAGTTCGTCCCTCCCGAGCGCTACGGCGGCGAACACCTGCTCTACGTCGCGCGGTACGTCCAGTCCGGGGAGGAGGTGGTGTGGAAGATGGACGACGACGAGGTGAGAGCGCTCTGGCTGGAGGCGATCTCCGACCTCTTCCCGGCGTTCGACTCCGGTACGGTGAACTGGGTGCGGACGGCGCGCAACCCGCGGACGGCGCCGATCTACACGTGCGGCTATCTGGACGAGGTGATCCCGTACGATCTCTCCGAGGTCGCCGAGGGGCTGACCTACGCGGGGATGGCCTCGCGGGCACAGTACCCCGAACGGAGCCTCGACGGCGGCGTCGTCGCGGGCTTCGCGTGTGCGGATCTGATCTCGGACCGGTGACCGGTCCGAAACGGTCGAACCCGGGGTCGTTGCCAGTCCTCCGTTCACCGTCGCCGATCGCCCGAACCACCGCTGATCAGTTCTCTGCGGGGACCCGGGATTCGGGTCGCTCGCCGTACTTCTCCTCGAACTCGTGGATGAGCTGGCCCATCTTCGCGTACCAGTCGTTGAGCATCCGTTGCATGTCGCTCGCGACCGTCTCGGGATCGGTCGGCCGGTAGACGTGGTAGTACCCTCCCTGCTCGTAGTTGATCTGCTCTTTCTGGATGAACCCGGCGCTCAGCAGTCGCTGAATCGCACGGTACGCCGTCGAGCGCTCGCGGTCTACGATCTCCGCCACCTCGTCGATCGTCAACGGCTCCGCACTCTCGACGAGCGCGCGGAAGCACTCGCGATCGAGCGTCTTCAGGCCGTGAAAACACTCGAGCAGCCCCTCACACTCCATGTCCTGACGAAGCATTTCCGCCATCGAGTCGGTCATTACCAGTCTCTACGAATGCAACCCTGATAAGGGCTTTGCACAAGGCACACAATTCTGCCGAATCGGTCGGACGGGCACCCCGGCTGGGGGTCGAACCGCTCCACCGCTCAGACCCGAGGCGGTGGCACGAGGAGTACGTTTCCGGCCGACCGGGCGATGACGGTCTCGGAGATGCTCCCGAGCAAGAGCCGCCTCAGTCTGCTCCGTCCGCGCGTTCCGAGCAGCGTGACCGTCGGGTCGTGCTCGGCTTCGGCGTCGAGTATCTCCGCTGCAGGGTCCCCTCGGCGTACGTCCACGGTCGCCTCGATCCCCCACTCGTCGAGCCGTGCCCCGAGGCGTTCCAGTCGTTCGTGTGGATCGTTCTCCCCGTCTCCTGGCTCCGGATCCTTCGGTCTCCGGACGTGGACGAGCGTCGCTTCCCGAGTGGCGTGGCGTAGGTACGAGAACGCGTCGAACGCCCACTCGGCGTTCTCCGAGAAATCGGTCGCGTACAGGGTCCGTCTGAACAGGTGCTTCCTAACGACGTCGGGTTCTTCCGTGCCGCGTTCGATCCGGTTGACGAGCAGCGGGACGACGGTCGTTCGGGACAGGTTCCGGGCGGTAGAACCGATGAGACGGTTTTCGGGCGGGCTCACCCCCGGGACCCGACGATCGTTACGTCGGCGACGACCGTCTCCGCGATACCGTTGATTCGTCGGGGGGGTGTTCCGCGGACGACGTGTGTCTCGACGGAGAACCCGGACGCCTCGACGACGCTCCGGTACCACGAGAGCGCTCGTCGCCTGCGCGCCTCGACGTCGAGTCCGGGCATGCCGGCGTGGACGTTCGACGGGACGACGGTGACGAGGTGGATCTCACGGACCCCGATCCGATCGAGACACTCCAGACAGGTCTTGCTCTCGATCGCCGCCTCGCTGGCTGCCGAAAGATCCGTCGCGAACACTGCTCTCCCGAGTTCGTGTAGGCTCGGTTGCTATAATATTGTTTCATATTAGCAATATAGGCGAGGTGAACTGACCTCTCCTCGACCACGGTTTTTACTGATCGCCCGTCCCAACCGTTTAGAACCGTTCGGACGGTAGGTATATCTAATCTCTCCACGTGGTCTAGAATCGTTACTCGATATAGTATTGTAGAATAACCCCAAAAGCGTTATGTACAGACGGCGGGTAGAGGTAGCGAGTAGAAATGTGGGAACCACACACGGCTATCTGTGAAGCGGGGGATCACGTATGCTCAGCGTAGCGGTGCCGACCTGGAATCCACAGGCAGCCCTGCTGATCGGGATCGTCCTGCTCGAGGCGATCGTTCTGTACGTGGGCTACGGTGGGGTGGAGCGACTCGTCGGGCCTCGACTGCTGGCACTCCTCACCCGGGG
This sequence comes from Halalkalicoccus sp. CGA53, assembly GCF_036429475.1. Lineage (GTDB taxonomy): Archaea > Halobacteriota > Halobacteria > Halobacteriales > Halalkalicoccaceae > Natronorarus > Natronorarus salvus. The sequence continues at coordinate 11,139 of NZ_CP144125.1, read as the reverse complement.
TGACGACGCTGCTCGACGCTAGCCTCGGGATCCTGGATAGCTCTCCGGAACTCCTCTCGCTGTTCGTCGGGTTCGGGTTCGTCGTGGGGATCCTCTTCGGGTTCTTCGGGATGGGGGGGTCGTTTCTCGTCACTCCGGCGTTGTTGATGATGGGGTATCCGGCCCCGGTCGCGGTCGGCAGTGGGATGGCGTTCGTCTTCGGCACGGCCGTGATCGCGACGCTGAAACACCACGACCTCGGGCAGGTCGATTACAGACTCGGCGTCGTCATGATCGCGGGGACGACGCTCGGGATCGAGGTCGGTCGGATCACCGTCTTCTACCTGGAAGACCTCGGACTGGCCGGTGGTGTCATCAGCGTCGCGTACGTCCTCCTACTCGGCACCATCGGTGCTCTGGTCACCCGTGAGGCGCTCTCCGGTTACGGCGGCGGGATCGACCACGACGCCGGAGAGGGGGACCTCGACGAGTACGAGGTTCCGGAGATCACCCGTAAGATACAGCGAACCGTCCGTATCCCGCCGATGGTGACGCTCCGCGGAAACGTTCGGGTGTCGGCGTGGGTCGTCACCGGCGTCGCCTTCCTGACCGGGTTACTCTCCGGCTTTCTCGGCGTCGGCGGTGGGTTCATCCGTATGCCGGCGATGATCTACGCGATCGGCGTTCCCGTCCCCGTCGCCGTCGGAACCGACCTCTTCGAGATCGTCTTCTCCGGGGCGATCGGGAGCTATCTCTACGCTCAGGGTGGCGGGGTCGACCTCGGCATCGTCGCGCCGTTGCTGTTCGGGAGCGCGCTCGGTGCACGGGTCGGGTCGGCCGCGACCGCGATCGTCGACGCCGACGGTATCAAGATCTACTTCGGCGGGATGCTACTCGTCGGCGCCGCCGCGGTCGGGGTCGGCGAGACCGGCTCCGCTCTCGGTATCGAACTCCTCGAAACTCTCGGACTGGGGATGGTCGTCGGGGCTGCCGTCGTCGTCAGCGGTGCGATCGTCTACACGACTGTCCGGTCGCTTCGTGGGGCAGATCGTCGAACGGTCCCGAGGGCTGAGCACCGATGATCCCGGTGTGAACGATACGGTCCGAGTTCGCTTCGAGGAAAGAATGCAGGTGCGTCTGCGGCGCCGGGTGGAGAGAGCCCCGTGGGAACCGGAGGAGTGCGGCGGACACACAGAATATTGCATAATATCCCCAAAACTCTTAACTACTACGAGCCCGTACCGGAGTCGATGACAGCAGATACGACGGCCGAATCCAGCACGAACGTCCTCGACGACCCGCTGACCGTCGAGAGCCAGGCCGAGTTGAACGATCTACTCGACGAGTACGACGTTGTCTTGGTGGAGTTCTACGCCGACTGGTGTGGACCGTGCCAGATGCTGGCCCCGGCCATCGACCGCCTCGCAGTCGAGACCGACGCGACGATCGCGACGGTAGACGTCGAAGCCAACCAGGAACTCGCGGGAGCGTACGGCGTCCGTGGCGTCCCGACGCTCGCGCTCTTCGCGAACGGCCAGCAGGTCGAGTCGGTCGTGGGCGTCCAGCCCGAGGACCGGCTCCGTTCACTGATCGAGGCCTACACCGAGTAGATACCGCTCGGAGATACGCGAGATCGCCGTCGTAGGTCGAGGTTCGCTGGGCTGTCGGCGGCCGTCTACGCCGGCCGTGCGCACCCGGTCCGGTCGTCCTCGTGGGTGGCGAACTCGGTGGTCAGTTCACGCTCGCGAGTCGTCCGTCGACCCGGGCGCATTCGGCGAACTCGTGAGCTGTTCCGATTGGAACGCCAGCGCGTACACCGCCGCCCCGAGGACGATGCCGACCGTGAAGAGGACCCGCCAGTCACGGGAACCGCGGTCTCGCTGGAACCGCTCCCGGTCGGAGACGTACGAGAGCGTCGACTCGAGGAACGCACTGCCACCAGTAGCGATCCCGGTCCCGTAGCAGGTAAACGCCGTCGCGAGTCCGACGAGGAGCCCGCCGACCGCGTACCGGGCGATCCCGTTCGGGAACACCGCCTCGACCGCCTCGACCGCCTCGACCGCCTCGACCGTGTCGGATCCGAGTAGCTCTGCGATCAGCGATCGGGCACTCTCTCGCGGTTCGCGTCGTCCAGGGGGCGATCAGTCGCTCGTGAGCGTCTCCCGGCTCGCGGCGCAGTTGTTCGGGCCGAGTTCGAGCGTGAACGCCTCCTCGTCGTCCGTCTCGCGACGACCGAGGTTCGTCGCGATGATCTCCTCGTAGTTGGCCGGTCTGGGGGGCATCTCAGAGAGGACCAGTTCGACGAACTCGTCGTCGTCCATCGAGAGCGCGTCCATCCGTCCCTTCAGATCGACGATCCGTGCCGTGTAGGTGCCGTCCGCGGCTGGCACGGCCGCGTCGCTGGCGTGTGCCCCCCCGACGAGCGTGTCGTCGGGAAGCGTGAGGACGCGCTCTTGCAGGCTCTCGTACAGGGTACGAGCGGCCTCCGGCGCACCGTCGTCGTCCTCCTCGAGGTCGGGTCGGGCGACGTTCTCGACGAACAGGGTGTCGCCGGTCGCGAGGAACGCGTCGTCGATCAGGTAGGAACTCATCCCGGAGGTGTGGCCGGGCGTGAACACCGTCTCGATCGTCGCGTCACCGACTGCGAACGTGTCGCCATCGGTCGTCAGCGTCAGCTCGTCCGTGTACGTGACGCCCCGATCGCCCGCGGCCTCCGGGAGGACCGCCTCGACGCCCTCGGCGGCCAGTTCGCGGAGCCCGGAGACGTGGTCCGCGTGGACGTGCGTGTCGAAGGCGTACGTCAGCTCCACACCGAACTCCTCGGCGTCCGCGAGGTAGCGGTCGGTGAACGCACGGAGCGGGTCGAACACGGCGGCCTCGCTCCCGTCGAAGAGGAGGTAGCCCAGACAGCCGCTTGAGGGGCGCTGGTACTGGACGAGCGTGCCGGCGCCGTCGTAGCCGGTGACCTCGTGTGCCTCGTAGACCCGCGCCCACCCGTTCATCCCCTCTTCGAGGTGGTCGACGTCGTAGCCGCGCTCTGCGAGCGCTGCTGCCACGAACTCGCTCGCGCCGCCCTTCGCACAGAGGACCGTGAGTTCGCGGTCGTCGGGAATCCGCGCGAGGACGTCCTCGTCGATCTCCTCGTCGAGGAACTCGAAGTAGGGGACGTTGACGTTCTTGACGCTCTCGCCGTCGATCCGCCACTCCTCGTACTCGCTCTCCATGCGCACGTCGAGCAGCGTCACGTCCTCGCCGAGGTCGATACGTTCCTTGAGACGGCCTGGAGAGACCGTCTCGACCGGAGCGTCCGAACTCGGGAACTCCATCGAATCGGGATCCATCTCTGTCCCGTCGTAGTGGACACACCGCCTTAAGCGTTCGTACTATAGTTCCATATCATCACAATACCGCTCCGGATAGGCGAGCGACCGTCTCTGTACGGTGGCCGATGAATGGCTCTCTTCCTTCGGTATGCTGGTTTCCCGTCTATCCGTCACAGTCGCCGTGTCCGACGATATTGTATTAGAATCACAAAAACCAACACACTTATGCCGCTCTCAGTGATATTGTGTGGTAGCTCCAACAGAGAGAAACTATGAGTTCGAACACACCGACGGAGACGCTCGACGTGAGAGGGAAGAACTGTCCGATGCCGGTCATCGAGACGAAGGGAGCGTTCGACGGCCTGGAGCCGGGTTCGACGCTCTGTGTGATCGCGACCGACTCGGGGAGCATGAGCGATATCAAGGGCTGGGTGGAGTCGACCGACGGCGCCGAACTCCTCGGCCAGGAGGAAGCGATCGAGGACGGAGAGACCGTCTACAGACACTACCTCGAGAAGGTCGAGTGAGATGAGCACGGACACGGCCTCCACGGGAAACGAGACCGCCTCGACCGACGAACTCGACGCGCTCCGAGAGCGCATCGACGAGCTCGAGACCGAGCTCTCGGCGCTTCGAACCGACGTCGACGAGGGCTCGAAGGAAATGGTGATCATCGCCACGAAAGGCACCCTCGACATGGCCTACCCGCCGCTGATCCTCGCGAGCACCGCCGCCGCGTTCGGCTACGAGGTCACGGTCTTTCACACCTTCTGGGGGCTCGAGATCCTCCACGAGGAGCGCTCGAAGGACCTGAAGCTGAGCGCCGTCGGCAACCCAAACCTGCCGGTTCCGAACGCGATCGCCGCCCTCCCCGGAATGGACCGGATGACCACCCGGATGATGCGAAAGCGGATCGAGGACAACGACGTCGCCTCGGTCGAGGAACTGGTCCGGACCGCCCTGGACAGCGGTGTCGACCTGCAGGCCTGCCAGATGACGATCGACCTGCTCGGCTACGAGGAGGACGACTTCTACGAGGGTGTGACGACCGGTGTTGGTGCCGCGACGGCCTTCCAGCGGATGGCGACAGCCGACATTCAGCTGCTCGTCTAGCCGTCTCTGAGGACAGCCCATCGCTGGGTGACCGCTTCGTGGCTACCCGAACGTCTCACCGTCCGCAGCGGTGACTGCTCTACACAGCGCTGTCCGGTACTGGAACCGGGTGGGTAGACGGTACCGCGGACCTCGGGCTCGGACCGAACGGCTGCGCGGTGAACTAGCGTTCGAGGGTCAGTCCGCGTTCGCGCCCTCGTCGGCGTCCTCTTCGGAGACGCCCGGGGCGTCGGCGACGCTCACCTCGGGTTCGGGGCCGTCGCCCCCGACGACCGTCTCGCCCTCGCCGGTGACGACGTAGACGTCGTCGGCGAAGCCGGCGATCGCGTTCTCGTACGCCCCCCGATCGCGTCTCTCCGGCGTCTCCGGTGCGTCCGCGATCCCTTCCGGGGGACGGAACTCGCCGAGCGGGTCGTCGATCGTGATGCCGTGTCCAGTGAAAAAGTCCCCGTAGCGGCGGTAGTGGGTCTCGAACTCCTCGGCGGGTATCTCCATCATCTCGGTCCAGCCGTGGTTGAAGAAGTCGAAGTTCGCTTGGAGGTGGGTGACCTCGCGCGCCTCGGCCTCGGAGTAGCCGGCCTCCAGCGCCGCGACGTAGGTGTCCATCGTCGCGTCGAAGAAGTCGTCTAAATGCTCTTTTCGCTCCTCTCGCCGCTCCTCGTCTGCCTTCCCGAGGAAGATCTTGGTGTGCATCTTCACCAGCCCGTAGTTCGCGACGGAGCTGATTCCGGGCGTCGTCAACGCCTTCTTCGCCGCCCAGTGACGCGGGTTCTGGTGGATCTTCATCGGGTGGGATGAGGGACGCGACGGCCTTGAACGTCCCGCTCCAGGTGGACGGGCGGTCCCGCTCCCTTCGCTCGCCCCGATGGATCGGCGATCGGCGGGAGCCGGTTCCGATCGCCCGGACGAGAAACCATATATCGGATCGCCTCCCTATACCCCTCGTGGCGACGAAGCGAGATCGACGCGAGATCCGGTCGGAGCTCGACCGGCTCACCCGCGCACGCCGTCGGTTCTGGCCGGCGGTCGACGGTGCGCTGGAGCGGGTCGGCGGCTACGCACAGTGTGTGATGCACCCCTCGGAGTACGTCGGCCGCGTCGAACGGGAGCTGCCGACGTTCGCGACGGACCTGCGGGGGATGGGCTTTCACCGCGAGCCGATCGCCGCACTGAAGGTCCACGGCGACGGCCGCGCCTCGGCCGGGAGCTGGGTCCGACGCGCCTCGACGTTCGCGGACGAACAGCTCCACGTGACGCTGTTCGATCCCCGGAGCGAGGGAATCGAGGTCTGTGCCCACTGGGAGTACTCCTGGCTCACCCACCCGGTCAAACACTACCGGGGGATCGGCTGGGACACCGACCGCGGGGTGCGGACGATGCGCGAACTGCTCTCGCGAAACGACATCACCTACCTCGTCGACTGATCGGAAGGTTCCTACCCCCCGGCGAGGACCTCCTCCTATGGTCGAGACCGTCACCGTCTTCACGGACCTCTACCGGCCGACGATCAACGGGGTGACCTACGCGATCGACCTCTGGCGCGACCGGTGGCACGAGCGCGGGCGGATGCCCGTCGTCTTCCCCCGGATCGACGGCTACGAGCCGGGCCCGGACGAGTTCCCGGTCAGGAGCCTCCAGGCCCCGCTCTACGAGCAGTACCGCCTCGGGCTGCCGCCGATCCCGAGGGGACTGCCCGAGCCCGATCTCGTCCACGCACACACGCCCTTCTCGCTCGGGGTCGCGGGGCTGCGCTACGCCCGGGGGAAGGGGGTCCCGCTGATCGCCTCCTACCACACGATGCTCGGCGAGCGCACGGAGACCAAGGTCGCCGGCGAGGCGCTCGCGACCGGGCTCTGGTTCGCCTGCCGCCGGTACGAGCGCTGGTTCTTCGAGAAGGCAGACCTCGTGATCACGCCCACCTCGTACACCCGCGACTACCTCAGAGAGGAGGTCGGGATCGAGTCACGGATCGCGGTGCTCTCGAACGGCGTCGACACCGGGTTCTTCGCCCCGACCGACCCCTCCGGATTCCGCACGCACCACGGACTCGAGGGCGCGAGGCCGCTCGTCGGCTACACCGGCCGTCACAGCGCCGAGAAGCGGTTGAGGGAGCTGATCGACACCGTCGCCGGGACGGAGTACACGCTCGTGCTGGGGGGTGACGGTCCCGAACGGGACGCCCTCGAACGCCACGCCCGGGAGCGCGGTGTCGACGCCCGATTCCTCGGTTTCGTAGAGCGCGAGGAGCTCCCCGCCTTCTACTCCGCGCTCGACGTCTTCGCCTTCCCCAGCCCGACGGAGACGCAGGGGCTTGTCGCGATGGAGGCCGCCGCCTGCGGGACGCCGATCGTCGCGGTCGACGCGGGCGCGCTCTCGGACACCGTCATCGAGGGCGAGACCGGCTACCACTACCCGCAGGGAGACGTCGAGGCGTTCCGCCGGGCGATCGACCGGGTGTTGCGCGACCGCGAGCGCCTCTCGGATCTCTGTCTGCGGCGCCGGCGGATGCTCTCGGTCGAGCACTCGATCGAACGGCTCGCCGCGCTGTACGAGACGGTCGCGGCCGAGGGTCGGCCGGCTGTTTCCGGATAGCAACCGACTTTACCCTCCGTTGCGAAACCGATCTATGAGCACGTCGTACGTGATTATCGGCGACGGTATCTCGGGGAGCACGGCGGCGGAGACACTTCGCGAGAACGACCAGGACGGCGAAATCACGATCATCACGGACGAGGGCGAGCCGCTGTACAACCGGATCCTGATCAAGGAGTTCGCGAAGGGAAAACTCCCGGAGGCGCCGATCTCGATCCACGACGAGAGCTGGTACGACGACCGCGAGATCGAACTGAAACTCGACACCCACGTCTGCGGGGTCGACCCCGAGGATCACCTGCTGTTCACCCACGGCGGCGAGGAGATCGGCTACGACAAGCTCCTGATCGCGACCGGTGGGACGCCGGTACAGCTCCCGGTCGAGAACAGCGACGCCGACGGCATCAACCACTTCTGGACGTTTCAGGACGCGCGCGCGATTCGCGAGGCGGCGGAGGAAGCGGAGACCGGCGTCGTCATCGGCGCCGGCCTGCTCGGGATCGACCTCGCCGCGATCTGTGCCGCCCAGGATATCGAGGGCAACTACCTGATGCGCGGCGACCGCTGGTGGCGCTACGCGCTCAGTCTCGACGGCGCCGAGATCATCCACGACGCGCTCAGGGAACGAAACGTCACGCCGGTCTTCGACAGCGGCGTCGACCGCTTCGAGGTCGACTCCGACGGGAGAGTCGAGACCGCGGTCGACCCGAACGGCGAGTCCTACGGCGCGGAGTTCGTGGGCGTGGCGATCGGTCTCGACTTCAACACCGAGTACCTCCACAGCGCGGGCCTCGAGCAGGAAGACGGCATCGTCGTCGACGAGTACATGCAGACGAACGTCGACGACATCTACGCCTCGGGCGACATCACCCGGTATTACGACACGATCCTCGGGGAGTACGCCCAGAACGGCTCGTGGGGCTCGGCGAAAGAGCAGGGCAAGACCGCCGGGGTGAACATGGCTGCCGACGGTGAGGAGGAGGCGTTTCGCTGGGTCTCGTCGTACTCGATCACGCACTTCGACTTCCCGTTTCTCTCCTTCGGCCACCCGACCCTCGGCGACGAGTACGTCGAACGCAAGTACTCCGAGACGGAGTGGCGCAGGCTCGCTATCAAGGACGGAAAGATCGTCGGCGGCGTACTCATCGGCGACCTCGCGCCACAGACCCGGTTCAAGAAGCTCATTCGCGAGGAACGCGACGTGAGCGGCGCGACGGAACTCCTCCTGGAGAAGGACGTCGACATCGAGAAGCTCGCCCCACCGCAGGGCTAGACGTCCGCGCTGCGTTCGAACCGCTCGTCCACCTCGAACCGTCCCTCGTGGTCCCGGTCGACCGTTCCCTCCGGCGTCGCCGCGATCCACTCGCCGGGCCGATCGCCGACGAACGCGACGACCGTCGTCATATCCGTTTCGCCGATCTGTCGGAGTCGCTTTCCGCCCGCGACCGCGACGCCGACGCCCGCCGCGACCGCGAGCGCCCCGAGTGCGAGTCGTCGATTCATATCCGTCTGCGCGGGAGATTCGGTGCGGGTGACTTATATCTACTTGCCGTCGTCGGCTCCACGTCCGACACCGACACGGTTTTCGCCCGGCCGCGACGAACCCCCGTATGAACGGCAGCGGGGACATGACGCTCGCGTTCGAACTCGAGGCGCTCTCCCGACTCTCGGATCCGGGCACGACGTTCAAGGACGCCAGGGGCTGGACACGGTACGTCGGCGTCGTCTCCGACGAACCGACGTACGTCGTGACGAACTTCACGCGCAAACACCGCATCCGACAGGACTTCTTCTCCGGCCCGCGCGGGAAACGCGAGAGCCTCGAACGCGTGCGCGAGCAGTTCGACACCGAGCGCCACGTGCTGGTCGGGGCGAGCGAGGAGGACGGAGAGCTCGCCGCCGCCATCGACTGGGAGTACCTCCCGATCGAGGATGCCGCGGAGGCCGCCGGCTGGACGCTCGGCGACGGGGGTGGCGAGGAGTCCGACGGGGACGAGGACGCGAGCGAGGACTGGCCGTAACGGATCCGTATCGCGAGGTTTAGGGCGGTCGCCCGACGACCCCCGAGCCATGTCAGTCTCCGTCCTCGGTGCGCTGCGCGAGGGGCTCCGGTGGACCGTCTCCCGGAACGGTCTTCTCCTCGTCGGCGTCTTCACCGGGATCGGCCTCCTGGGATCGGTCGCGTTCGACAGCGCCGTCGCCTCCCTCGGCGAGTCGATGCTCGCGCTCGAGGGTGAGGGCGAGGTCGAACTGGACGAGGAGGCGAGGACGCTCCTCGAGGACGACTCGATCGCGCCGCTCGCGCTCCCGATCCCGGGCGCCGCGATCTCGCTGCTGTTGCTCACCTGGCTGCTCGGCTGGGTCGCGGCGAGCGTCGTCGTCGTCCGGGCGTCGGTCGCGGACGTCCGGAACGGCCTCCCCGACGACCTCGTCTGGCGTCGGCTCGCGGCCGCGACCGGGAACGAACTGCTGGCCCGAGTCGCCGTCTGGGCGATGGTCGGGATCGGCCTCGTGCTCTTCGTCGTTCCCGGCCTCCTCCTCGCCGTGCTCTTCGTCTTCGCGCGGCCGGGCGTCGCCGTCGAGGACAGAAACGGCGTCGACGCGATGGTCGAGAGCGTCTCGCGGACGAAGGGGGTTCGCCTGAAACTGGCGGGGCTGCTCGTCTCGCTCGCGGCGATCTACGTCGCTGTTCGCTCTGCGGGGGTGATCCTGACCGCGCCCTTCGCCTTCGCCTCCTCGCTCTCGACCGGCCTCGCGCTCGTCTCCACGCTGCTCTCGGTCGTCTTCGTCGCGGCCGCGAACGTCGTCTGGCTCGCGGTACACGGCCGGGTCTACGCGCAGGTGATCGAGGACGAGGCCGGGGCCGACGGGGACGAAACGGGGGAGGCCGACCGCCCGAAGGAGGCCGACGAGTGGGACGACCCGCCCGGCGTCGAGTGGTGATCGCGAGCGTTAACCGTCCGGAGTAGCAACCGGCGCACATGGCGACGCCACGGGTTCCCGGGGACACCGGTGCCGAGTTCACGCTCCCCTGTGGCGAGTCCGCACGCGTGAGCGCGTTCGATCTCGGGATGCGGGAGTTCCGCTGTTCCTGCGGGGAGACCCACGCCGTGGTCACCGACGTCCACCCACCCTCGCGGTTCGTCCCGGAGTCGATCGTCGCGGTGTTACGGGAGGCCGTCGAGACGGCCGACGAGTTCGGCGAGTTCGGCACCCCGCACCTCATGGGGATGGTCATAGAGGAGTTCCCCGACGAGGTCGTCGCCGAGGACACCTCCGAGGAGGGGGCGGCGGGCTACTCGATGCTCTGGGTGACCGGGTTCGACTCGCGGGCGCTCCACGAGGTCGTCGTCGAACTGATCGTCGAACTGATGGAGCACGCGATCGGGCACGCGGAGGACCCGGACGCCGAACGCGAGTTCGAGGAGGGCATGTTCGCCTTCGACGTGAGCGCGTTCGTCGACGAGTACCGACGGACGCGGGACTTCGAGGACGAACACGACACGCCCGTCTGACTTCCGTCCGACGAGGGCTTATTACCCGTCGGCTCGGGGTCTCTCACATGGTTCCGCGGTCTGCGGAGTTCGAGCGGATCCGAACCGTCCTCGAAGAGCGCGCCGACGAACCGCTCACCGCCCGCGAGATCAGAGACCGCCTCGCCGAATCGGGTCAGGAGCCCGAGAGCGCCCACCGGATCGCGACGATCCTGGGCCACCGCGCGCGAACCGGCGACGTCGACGTGATCGAGTCGAAGCCCTACCGCTACCGGATCCGGTAGCCTCGGACGTACTCCTCAGCGTCCGGCGCGGCGTCCCTTCTCGATCACCTGGTGGAAGACGGTGGCGAAGACCATCGAGAGCCCGCCGACGAGGATGAGGTTGCCCGCGAGATACCCGCCGGGGAGGACGGCCGAGAGGACGATCCCGGCGACGATCAGCACGACCGAGAGACCGACGAGCCCCCTCGTGACGGTCCGCCCGCCGCCACGCCGCCGCCCAGCGATCGGATAGAACTCGTTCATCTAGCTGCTCACAGTTACGACGCGACCCCTTGAGGGTGTCGCCCCCGTGATTCGACCGACGATCCGTCGTACGAACGCGGCGAGACACGAACCTAGTACAATATAAGGGTG